>JAITUU010000004.1 GCA_031286165.1 Bacteroidales bacterium | reverse complement strand
TGCGCAATGCAATCTTCCTCGCTGCCAAAATGGGCTGTAAAACTGAATATATCCATAACTGTTACTTGTTTTATTCTGAGGCAAATATATAAAATTATTTCTAATTACGGATAATCAATCTAAAGTTATCTTGAACCATAAACAAAAACAGTTTCACGCTGTTTTTACACCATGACAATACCCATAGGCACTATTATTCAAGAGCAACTTCACAATCGCGAGCGGTCGGCGGCGTGGCTTGCCAAAAAACTCCACTGCGATGCTAGCAATTTTTCTAAAAAGTTGAAGAAAAACTCTATTGACACCGAATTACTTATGCGTATTTCCCTCGCGCTGGAATATAATTTTTTCGCCCCTTATTTCGATGCCGTTAAAACAGAATTGAAACACCATCATTGAGGGGTTTTTATTGGAGAAAACACAAATAAAAAACGAGGTTGTTTGCATTCAGAACAACCTCGTTTTTTTATAAGTTCCCTTTGGGGGGGATTTAGGGGGCTTTATTTCCCTGCAATTTCTTCGCAAGCGGCGTAGAGATTGTTCACCAATAGTTGCATTTTATCTTCGGGCACTGCCGAATATGCTATGCGAATGAGGTCGCCAAACACGATTACGCCGGTAGAATATTTCTCCAACAGCAGTTTGCGCACCTCTTCGGCATTGATTTCGGGTTTCACTTTCACGCACATAAAATATCCTGAATTGTAGGGAAGTGCATCGTAGTATGTTCCCAAATTTTTCGCCTTCAACGCATTTCTGAGCGTAGTGTAGCGATTTTTCAGGATTGCATATTTTTCGGCTTTGTATGAGGCGTATTCCGGAGCATTGTACAGTTTTACGAGCAACGATTGCGAAAGATTGCTGCCATTCGATATATTTCCGCGCACGGCTCCGGCAGTTTTTGCTTCGAGTGCTTCATAGAGCGCGGGTGTGCCGCCTTTAATTCCGTAGGTCATAAATCCCACGCGGAAGCCCCACACGTAGTCTTCTTTGGTGGCACCGTCCAATTTCACGGCAAGCACATTTTCGTGCAAATTGCAGAATTTGGTAAAAATTGATTCTTCAAAAATTCCTTGTTCATACACAAGTCCAAAGTAGGCATCATCGGTCAATACCACTACTTTTTTTCCTTTTTGCGCTACGGCAAGCACTGCTTTTTGCAAGGCTTCGGCTTCGGCGCAGGTAGGGGTGTAGCCTGTGGGATTGTTGGGGAAATTGAGCAGGGTAATAATTTTATCGCCTTTGGCAGCGTTGAGTGCTGCGGCAAATGCTTCTACATCAAATCCGCCGTTTTTGAAGGAATTGAAAGTTTCTATTTTCGCATTGTTCGATTCGCAGAACAATAGTTCATAATTTTCCCAAAACAAATCGGGCAGAATCACGGTGTCGCCCTCGTTGGTAAACATAAAAGCAGCCATGCTGATAGCGTGTGTGAGGGCGTTTGTTACCACCGGCAGACTCAACTCTTGATTGCCAAGCGATGGATTTTTTACATATAATAATTTTTTCCACACCGCACGCAAATCGGGACGACCGAAACTCGGCGCGTAGGGATAAATATTTTCAACTTCCACGTTCAAATACTTATCAAATTCCGAAAAATACATAGATTTTCCATTGTCGGCAATGGCTTCGCCAATCGTAGCGTTTATGTTTTTACCTTTTGCTTGCGCACCTTGTGCCAAAATTCCACCTTTTGGAAAATAAATATTTTTACCTTTTTCCGATAACATTGCGAGCACCGCAGGGTTCTCTTTCTGAATAATCTCGTTTAATGCAATTGCTTGTTGTTGTGCCATAATAGTTAAATTTTTTTTGCAAAAATAGTAATTAATTATAAACGGCAAAGCCCTCAACGAAGTTAATTGTAAATTACAATTTGCAAATTTTTTAGCGGAAAACCGCAGATATTACGTTTTTATACCTATTATCGCTATTTTCACTGTGTAATTTCTTGCAGGTTTCACGGCTTGTTTTCTCAAAAAAACTATATTTGCGCAAAAACAAATCAATCACGAATTAAAAATTCTAACAACTAATAACTAACAACTGATAACTATATACCCTCATGAAAACAAATACCGCCACGCTCCTTATTCACTGCAAAGACCAAAAAGGTTTGGTTGTTTCGGTAACGGAATTTATTTTGAATAATAATGGCAATATTCTTTACTTAGACCAGCACGTGGACAATCACGAAGCCGAATTTTTTATGCGCGTGGAGTGGGATTTGAGCGAATTTCACATTCCCACCGAAAAAATCAGCGATTATTTTGAGACCCTTATTGCGAGTAAATTTACCATGCGCTACCAACTGCACGTGAATAGTGCCGTGCCCAATGTTGCAATTTTTGTGTCGCATCTGCCGCATTGCATTTACGATATTATTTCGCGGGTGCGTTCCGGCGAGTGGAATATTCACATTCCGCTCATAGTGAGTAATCACGAAAAATTGCGCCACGTAGCCGAAGAATTTAACATTCCCTACTATGTGCTGCCCATTACTGCCGAAAATAAAGCCGAGCAGGAGCAAAAAACCATAGAACTACTGCGCGAACACCATGTGGATTTAGTGATTTTGGCGCGCTATATGCAAGTAATTTCGCCGGAATTTATTGCAGAATTTCCCAATAAAATTATTAACATTCACCACTCGTTTTTGCCGGCATTTCCGGGTGCGAAACCCTATCACTCGGCGTATGCGCGAGGAGTGAAATTGATAGGAGCCACCAGCCACTACGTAACTGCCGACTTAGATGCCGGACCAATTATAGCGCAGGGTGTGAGCGAAGTTTCGCACAAAGATAGCGTGGAAAATATGATACGCAAAGGGCTTGATTTGGAAAAAATAGTGCTCTCGAAAGCAATTTGGTCGCACGTGCAGCACAAAACGCTGGTGTATAACAACCGCACCATTGTGTTTGAGTAAACCAATGACTGAATAACAGAGTGCAATATGCTAATATAACAATGTGCTAATGTGCTAATTCAGGTATTCAAAATTATAAAAAGTATGAGTAAAAAAAAGAAACACCTACCAAACGCACGCAAAGGCGATATTGCTTTGCAAATTCTCTCAATTTTTCAACAAAGCCATAGAAAATCGTTCAACGTAAAACAGTTGGCTACACGCTTGGGAATTAATAATAAAGAGGGAAATCATCAAGTGGAAACTTATTTGAACATATTGCATCAAAAAGACGAGTTGGAAGAAGTGCAGCGTGGGCAATTTCGCTTGAAATCGCAAGGTGGCTACATTACCGGCGTGGTGGATTTAACGCCCTACGGCTCGGCATACGTGGTGAGCGGCGAAAGCGAAGAGGATATTTATATAGCCTCGCCGAACCTCAATCACGCGCTGAATGGCGACACGGTGAAAGTGTATTTGTTTGCCAAGAAAAACCGCCGACCCGAAGGCGAAGTGGTGGAAATTTTGCAAAAAGGCAGACGTGAATTTGTGGGCGTGGTGGAACGCAATAAAAATTACGCCTTTGTGGTGGTTGATAAAAAACATATTCCCTACGATATTTTTGTTCCCATAGAAAATTTGAAAGATGCCAAAAATGGACAAAAAGTGTTGGTAGAAGTGCGTGAATGGTCGCAAAAAGCCCGTAATCCCATAGGTGAAGTGATAGAAGTGCTGGGCAATGCCGGTGAAAATAATACCGAAATGCACGCAATTTTGGCGGAATTTGACCTTCCCTACCATTTTTCTGCCGGCGTGGAAGATATTGCTGCTGCAATTCCCGAAGAAATTCCTGCCGAAGAAATCAAAAAACGCCGCGATTTTCGCGCAGTGTGCACGTTCACCATAGACCCCGAAGATGCCAAAGATTTTGATGACGCACTGTCAATAGAATTTTTGGAAAATGGTAATTATCAAATTGGGGTGCATATAGCCGATGTAACGCACTACGTAACACCGGGCACAAAATTGGAAGAAGAGGCTCGCAACCGCGCAACTTCGGTGTATTTGGTAGATAGAACGGTGCCCATGTTGCCCGAAAAACTCTCGAATCGCTTGTGTTCGCTGCGTCCGAATGAGGAAAAATTGACGTTTTCGGCGGTATTTGAAATTACGCCCGAAGCAAAAATTGTGCACGAATGGTTTGGACGCACGGTAATTAATTCCAACCGAAGATTTACCTACGAAGAAGCGCAGCAAGTAATAGAAACCGGCACGGGCGATTTACACAAAGAAATTTTGATAATGGACGGGCTGGCAAAAAAACTCCGCGCACAGCGATTTGAAAAAGGTGCCATAGCATTTGACCGCAAAGAAGTGAAATTCCGCATAGACGGAGAGGGAAAACCACTCGGCGTGTTTTACAAAGAATCGAAGGATTCCAATAAATTGATAGAAGAATTTATGCTGTTGGCAAATAAACACGTGGCAGAGTTTGTGGGTAAGCAAAAAGGCGATTTGACCTTTGTGTATCGTATTCACGACAATCCCGATGAATCGAAATTGCAGAATTTTGCGCAGTTTATTAAAAAATTCGGCTATAAACTCAATACCGGCGGCGGCAAACAAACAGCGACTTCACTCAATTCATTACTAACATCTATTCATGGCAAAAAAGAGGCGGATTTGTTTGAAAATTTAGCCGTGCGAGCCATGGCAAAAGCCGTGTATTCTACCACCAATATTGGGCACTTTGGGTTGGCATTTCCGTACTACACGCACTTTACATCGCCCATTCGCCGCTATCCCGACATGATGGTACACCGCTTGCTCGACCGCTATTTGCAACAGCAAAAATCGGCTCCGCTCGATGAATACGAAGACAACTGCCGTCATTCTTCGGGACGCGAACAACTTGCTGCCAACGCCGAACGTGCGAGCATAAAATACAAACAGGTGGAATTTATGAAAGAACACATTGGCGAAGAATTTTCGGGTGTAATTTCGGGTATTGCCGAATGGGGATTTTTTGTGGAACTGAGCGATAGCCTCTGCGAAGGATTGGTGCCTATGCGCGATTTGACCGATGACCAATATATATACGATGCCAAAAATTATTGCCTGCGCGGAAAATTTACCCATCGAACCTTTACCTTTGGCGATGAAGTACGTGTAAAAATAGTGCGTGCCGATTTGCTCAAACGCCAACTCGATTTTGTGCTGGCAGAAGGAGAAGAGAGAGAAACGAGTACAGAGATATGAGAATTTAGACACAAAACAAAAATGAACTCAAACCTTTCAACCACCATACAAGAACTTTCTTCTCCCGAATCCTACAATAGGGTGTATCACGAACCAAATCACGGAATGCCCATGCCTTCGGTGGAAGCAATAAAGGAAATGGTTACTCTGCTGCGCGAAATTATTCTGCCGGGCTATTTCGGTGTGGATAGTATCAACGAAGAAGTGATACAATACCACACCGGCGTGAATGTGGAAAAACTTTACGATATGCTTTCCGAACAAATTAAACGCGGTTTGTGTTTCGATTGCAATATGTCGTTCGTGGAAAAAACACGCTGTGAAGGCTGTGAACGCAAAGCACGGAACATTGCTGGGGCGTTTATTCAAAAACTCCCCGAAATTCGCCGTATGCTTTCTACCGATATTCAGGCGGCGTACAATGGCGACCCTGCGGCGCGTTCCATTGGCGAAGTGATTTTTTGCTATCCTACGGTGAAAGTATTGCTCAATTACCGCGCAGCCCACGCGCTGGTGAAATTGGGTGTGCCGCTACTGCCGCGCATGATTTCGGAATTGGCACATTCCGAAACAGGTATAGACATTCACCCCGAAGCACAGATAGGCGAGTATTTTTGCATAGACCACGGCACAGGTGTGGTAATAGGTGCTACGTCTATTATTGGTAATAATGTGAAACTCTACCAAGGAGTAACGCTTGGTGCAAAAAATTTCCCTCTCGATGACGAAGGAAATCCCATAAAAGGCATAGCCCGCCACCCTATTGTGGGCGATAATGTGATTATTTACGCCAATGCCACTATTTTGGGTAGAATTACCATAGGCGAAGGAGCCGTGATAGGTGGCAATATGTGGATTACCCACGATGTGGAACCGGGTGCTAAGGCGGTGTAAATAAATTAGTAGAAAGTTCTCTGTTATTCAATTATTCAGGTATTACAAAAAACTCCTGCGAATCATGTTCGTGGGAGTTTTTTTTGTAAATAATTTTCAATTTTCAATTTTCAATTTTCAATTAATGTGTATCTTTGCCTTTACAAACAGAAGATTTTGTATAGAACAGAAACCAAACACATACTATTATGATACAATTTGAACATTTAGGACGCAAACAGTTGGTGTTGCTCATTTTTGAGGCAGTTATGTCGCTGTTTTACCCCATTTTCGGCGTATGGCTTTTTCTTAGCAATTTTTTTCAAATCAATGTAATAATCAACACGGTATTGAGTGCTTTATTTGTACTCTATGGCATATATCGCCTCTATCGCACCATTACAAAAATATTTGCAGATGAAAGCACTGAGAATTAAAACACTGATAGTGCTTTGGCTTGCTCTCGGCGCAGCCTGCACTCATAACCCCAAAGAACCTACCGACACTCCCACTTCGGGCGAAATTACCATAGCCTGCGCCGATAATTTCCGCAATGTACTATCTGCTTCGATTGATGCCTTTCATGCGCACAACGAAAAAGCCTTTATAATACCACTATTTCTTCCTGAAAATGAGGTTATTGCGCTTTTGTTGAACGATTCGGTACGACTTGCTATTGCTGCTCGCGATTTGACCCCCGCCGAACGCAGAGGTTTAGAACCCAATCGCGTGATACGCAAATACATTGTGGCTTTTGAAGGAATTGCCATAGTGGGAAATAAAACCAATACCGATACGCTACTTACTGTGCCGCAACTCAAAAAAATCCTCTTGGGCGAAATTACCGATTGGAATCAAATCAATCCGAAATCAAAGTTGGGAAAAATACAGGTATTGTTCGATAGTCAAGAATCGAGTGTATTGCAGTTTGTAGCCGATAGTGTGGCTGGCAGAAGCGATAGTTTGTCGCCCAATTTATTTGCCGCCAAAGGAATTGCCGATTTGCGCGATAAAATAGCAGCATTGCCGGGAGCCATAGGAATTTTGGGATTCAATCAACTTGGCAATGAAACTACCAAAACGCACAAGGAATTTATGCAAAAAAACAGATTTATGTGGCTTGCACACAACGATACTGCGCAAGCTGCGCTGCCCTTTGCCGGCGATTTACACAAAGGCGAATACCCCTTGTGGCGACCTATATATGCGCTTTTGGGTGAAATTCGCAATGGCTTGCCCAAAGGATTTACTTTTTTCTTAACCCAAGATATTGGGCAAAAAGTAATACTCAAAGCAGGATTGATGCCGATTGCCGACCCGCAAAATATACTTTTGCAAGTGGGAGAATAACAATACAATAATACACGAAAGATTAACGTTTACAAACAAAATAATTACACAATGAAACACAGACTTTTAGCCTTAGTAGCATTTTTGTCGTTTTCGGCAGCACTCATAGCCGGCAACAACACAGGTATTGAATTTTACAAAGCAGGAATGTACGATGCTGCAAAACAGAGTTTTTTACAACAAAGCGACCTCAGTGCCGATGACCAAGTAGTGATGCACTACTACATGGGATTGATTTTCAGTAAAGAACAAAACGCCGCATCCGCCGCCCTTGAATTTCAAAAAGCAACAGAACTTGCGCCAAAATCTCCCTACGGTTATATTGGTCAAGCGCGATTAGTACTTGCTACCGATGCCAAAGCAGGCGAGGCACTTTTGAAACAAGCCGAAGGTTTGGGCGGAAAAAAGAATGCCGAAGTGCTGGTGCAAATAGCCGCAGCCTACGCTGCAAATAGTATGTTTGCCAAAGCGCAAGCAGCCCTCGATAAAGCAAAAGTAGCAAATCAAAAATTTGTAGATGCCTACTTACTCGAAGGCGACATGATATTGCAACAATATGGAGTAACCAGCGAGGCAATAGGAAAAGCAATTCAAAAATACGAAGATGCCGATTTTTTTAGCGACAACACCAGTAAATTGGCTTTGGTAAAACTTGCAAAACTCTATAATTTGATGCAGGCGCAAGCATTGGCAATGGAGAAAATCAACAAAGCACTTGCGCTCGATAGTAATTATTTACCAGCCTATATTGCTCTCGGCGATGTAAAATACGAGCAATCGTGGTACAAAGATGCTATTACCGCCTATGAGAAAGTAATAACAGCCGTGCCGGTACCGGTGGAAGTATCGGAAAATTATGCGAAAGCACTGTATTTTGATAAACAATATCAAAAATCGTTGGACGAAATTCAAAAAGTATTGCAGCAAAAACCCGATAATGCTACATTGCATCGTTTGGAAGCATATAATTTGTATGAACTTGGGCAATATCAAGAAGGATTGCAAAAAATGCAGGCGTTTATGGCATCAATTCCGGTAGATAAGCAAATTTATTTGGATTTTATCACATTGGGACGTTTTAACGCAAAATTGAAAAATTTCGATGCTGCCATAGCAAATTTCAACAAAGCAATGACACTCGACCCATCGCAAGCCGATACGTTTAAAGAACTTGCACTTGTGTTTGCCGCACAAAAACAATACGATGAGTCGATTGCTATGTTCGAGAAATATTTCAGCCTTACGCCGGCAGTGTTGCCTTCGGCATTGATTTCTTTTGCTGAGGTAAATAAAAACGCTGCGATTGCCCTCTTTGTTGCCAATAGAGATAATGCAAAAGCACTCATTGCAAATCAAGCACAGTTTGATACCTACATAGAAACCGGTGCGCAGGCATACAGTAAATTTATAGAACTTGCACCCGAATTGCAAGCCGGTTGGATGGGACGAGCAAATATTTACGCACTTGTAGATGCGTATCAAAAAGAAATTACCGGAACGCACGGTGGAGTGGCTCGCCCATACTACGATGAGGCTCTCAATTTTATGTTGAACAACAATGCCGATGGTCGCTACAATAGCGATATTATAGATTCCTACTTCTACATAGCAGGATACTATATTATAAACAACAATACCAAAAGTGCGGTGGAATATTACAAAAAAATTCTCGCCATAGACCCCAAAAATGCCGAAGTACTTAAAATCCTCAAACAATTGAATATTAAAGTGTAATCACGAATGAGTACAGCAATAAAAAAGGTCGGGAATTTTCTCTCGACCTTTTTTATTTACACCTTGTGCCTAAAATCTATATTTTAGTTTTCAGTTATCCTCTCCACTCACAAACTATCGTTTAATAATAAGGCGTTCTATTTTTGAACTATTGCTGTAATTCATTTTTACGAAATACACACCATCGGGAATAGTTCCGGTGGTGGTGCGAAACGGCATTTTAACGTTATTGAAACGCGCAACCTCTTTTCCAAGCAAATTTACCACGCTAATAGTGGCGTGGTCGCAGGGCAGATTGAAGGAAATGCTGGTTTGTGCCGGATTAGGATACATTTCGGGAAGGTCGTTCATAAAACGAAATTGTTTCGGTTCAGCGGTATTTTTCCAGCGTTCCAGCGAAGAACCAACGGTAATGGACGTAGTGTATTGTATGTTTGCGGCATCGGTGGATGATAATTTGAAATGAAACGAACTTTTACATTCTTCATTAAAAATCATGGAATACAAGGTGCTCGCTACCAAATACTCTCCCGCCGGACTTGGGTGGTAATTATCAGAGGCATATAAATTTATATCGGGATAATTGAAGCGCACGGCAGCCCATGCTGCACCAATAGGAGCCACCCAGCAATGATAGTGCTGTGCAAGTTTTTCGTAGCGCTGTTGAATGATAGCGTTCATATCTTCAAAATTATCGAAAGGCGTGGGTGCTATGGTGGTTCCGTCTTTATAGCCCCATGTCATGAAAAAAATCGGTGTTGCATTGGGGGCATATTCGTGAATGCTATCCATGAGTTGTTTTACGTAGGGAAAGGTTTTTTCTCGCAAAATTTCAATATTGTGTGTCATTTCGCGGCTATATCCTTGTAATAGTACGTAGTCGTAGTTGCCTTTTCGTATGAGTTCGCGCGTTTTTTCATGTGCCGCGTGTGTTTGAAATGAATATCCGCCAATGCAATTTTCGGATGTAATAACGCGGTGTCCTTGTGTTTCTGCCAATTTTCTCAATAAAGCGGGAGCATCGTGGGTAAACGTAAAACTATTGCCAATAAAAAGCACGCGCACCGTTTCTTGTGCGTGTATTATTAGCGAGGAAAAGAGGAAGAATATGAGAATGAGTTTTTTCATTTGTTGTATAAAAATTGCTTTGCAAAAATATAGAAAAACAGTCGGAAATTTAAAAATTTATAACTTTTTTTGTGGAAAATTTATTGTTTACAAACATTCGTTTTTCCATGAATTTCCACCTCTCCACTTTCGGTACAAAATCATTGCAAGCTTCGCCGGTAAATGCTATGACGGCGGCGTTTTCTCATGATTTTAGGGAGGGTATTGATATAAATCTTGGCGTGGGGTATGTGAACGATGAAACAATTCCACAAGAGAAATTACTTGCGTGTTTTGCGCAAGTGTTGCAGCAACCGCAGGTGTATCGCAATCCGCTCAATTACGGTGCAGCCGAAGGTTCTCGCAATTTGCAGGCGGCTATTACGCAGTATTATAGCAATAATGGTATATTGCACAAGGCTGATTTTGAGAATAAAAACATAATCATAGGTGCAAATGGTGCAACGAGTATTCTTGATGCGCTTGCCGATGTGTTGCCGCAGGGCATTGTAATTACTGCCGACCCGTTCTATTATATTTATACCGAAACGCTTGAACGAAAGGGATTTACCATTCTCGCCATTCCCGAAGATGAAGAAGGAATAGATGTGAATATGCTACGAGAAAAATTGCAGAACGTTGATATACAGAATATTAGTTTTTTCTATATTGTAACAATTAATAATCCTTCTACTACGCAAACGAGCAACGCACGCAAGCGGGAAATTGTGCAACTTGCAACAGAACTTTCTAAACAGCGAGCTACTATAATTCCGGTGGTGTTCGATAAGGCTTATGAAGATTTGATATACGACCCACAGAGCGAAATTCCACAATCGGCGTTACTGCTCGATGAATTGCAGGTGGTGGTGGAAGTGGGTACGCTTTCCAAAATTATAGCACCGGCATTGCGCATTGGCTATGCCATTACGCATAGGTCGGATTTGAGTGCGGCACTGATTCAGCGCATGAGCGACATTGGGTTTAGTGCGCCGCTGATTAATCAGGAAATTGCAGCCTGTTTTTTGCAACAGTATATGCACGCGCATAGAGCGCAGGTGCTTGAAATATACCGAAATAAAGCGAAATTCATTTGTGATTTGATACGCACGCATCTTGCGGAATATGTGGAAGATTGTGTAGGAGGAAAGGCGAGTTTTTATATGTATCTTACCGCAAAAAATGTAGAAACGCACACAAAATCAGATTTTTACAAATTCCTTAGTCGCACTACGGGCGTTGCGGAAATAGATGGATTTTCTGAAAAAAATCCTCGATTGATATACATTCCGGGAGAAATGTGTGTACATAAACAAGGATTTATGACCGAAAAAGGAGGGCGACAGTTGCGAATTTCTTTTGGATTTGAACAAAATGCCACCATAGAACGAGCAATTTTTCTTTTGCGCGATGCGTTTGTCTATGCCTCGCAAATCCGCCACAGATAAGGATTATAACGTTTTTTTTGTGCGTTTATTATGATTGCTGTCATGGTTTTTTGCAAAATAAATCATAAAAAACTTGACATTCGTATTTTTTAGTTGTATATTTGCATATATAACAATACAATAAAAAAATTAACATTTAGCAGCCTATACGAATACGTTTACTTTTCAATAATCAAATATTAACACCAAAGGAGGTTATTATGAAAAGTCGTATTGAGATTTCTGACCAGCAGTTAGTTAAGAACTTTGTGGCTGGCGAGGCAAAAGCGATGGACGAGTTAATTGCTCGACACAGCAAAAAGTTGTATAATTACATCAAAAATTTAGTGAAAGACCCTGTGTTAGCCGAAGATGTGCTTCAAGATACATTCATCAAAGCAATTCATTCACTCAAACGAGGTTCGTATCACGATGACGGAAAGTTTATTGCGTGGATTATGCGAATTGCGCACAATTTGGTTATAGACCATTTTAGAAAAGAGAAAAAATATCGTGAAGTTTCTAACGAAAGCGGCGAAGTTGATTTGTTCAACAATGCCAATTTATCGGAAGACACGATAGAAATGGAATTAACGAAAATGCAATTAAGCAAAGATTTGCAAAAAATAGTACAGGCTCTTCCGCGTGAGCAACGAGAAATTGTAATTATGCGCCACTATTTCGACATGAGTTTCAAAGAAATAGCAGAACAAACCGATGTAAGCATTAATACTGCTTTGGGGCGTATGCGCTATGCGTTGATAAATATGCGAAAAATTATAGAAAGCAATAAAATTTCACTGACTGCTTAAAACATGTGCACTACTTTTTGCAGTGTGTCGGCAAAGAAATCAATTTCTTCCATGCTATTGTACAAACCAAAAGAAACACGTGCCGTAGCCGGAATGTTGTAAAACTGCATTATCGGTTCGGTACAATGGGTACCGGTACGAATGGCGATGCCTTTTTTATCGAGAATCATGCCAATATCGGCAGGGTGCGCACCATGCACCGTAAATGAAATTGCTCCGGCTTTGTTCGGAGCATTTCCTATTATATGCAGTCCTTCAATGTGTTGCATCCGCTTGGTGGCATGAGTAATGAGGGTGTGTTCGTGCTTTTCTATTTCTTGTATTCCAATAGATTGTACGTATTCAAGGGCTACGCCGAGTGCGTGTGCATCTACATAATTGGGTGTGCCGGCTTCAAATTTGAACGGAAGTACATTGTATTCGGTGTGCGCCAAAGAAACGGTTTTAATCATGCCGCCGCCACCTTGATAGGGCGGAAGAGCGTTGAGCCACTGTTCTTTTCCCCACAAAACACCAATACCGGTGGGTGCGTAAATTTTATGTCCCGAAAATGCAAAGAAATCACAATCGAGAGCCTGTACGTCTATGGGCGTATGTTGCACCGATTGGGCACCATCTACACATACCGGAACTTTGTGCGCGTGCGCTATTTCAATAATTTCTTTGATAGGATTCACAGTTCCCAACGAATTGGAAACGTGGGCTATGGACACTAATTTTGTGCGTTTGCTGAATAGTGTTTTGTAGGTTTCTATATCGAGTTCGCCGCTTTCAAATAACGGAACAAAGCGGATAGTTGCTTTTTTGCGCTCGCACATCATTTGCCAAGGCACTAAATTAGAGTGATGTTCCATTGCCGAAAGTATAATTTCATCGCCTTCGCCAACGTAGGCTTCGCCAAAGGAGCACGCCAACAAATTGAGTGATTCGGTAACACTTTTGGTAAAAATTACTTCCTTACTTTGCGGCGCGTTGATAAAGGCACGCACTCGTTCGCGTGCTTGTTCGTAGAGGTCGGTAGAAATTTGGCTCAACGAGTGAATTCCTCGGTGAATATTGCTATTGGTGCGGGAATAACTATCTACAAGTGCATCTATCACACATTGAGGTTTTTGCGTGGTGGCGGCACTATCTAAATACACCAACGGATTGGAGTGTATGCGTTGAGTGAGAATGGGAAAATCTTTGCGTATGGCTTCTATTGGGTACATATTTTGTTTTTTTTGCCAAATATACAGATTTATTTTAATCTTCCTCAATTAAGCGAGCAATGCGCACGTGGCGGCGGTATTCTATAATGCAGATAGCACACGCAACTGCTGCGAGCAGGATTGCAAGTGCGCTGGGCGAGAGATGTACAAAGGTTTGTGCATGAGGAAAACTTGCAATACTTTCCACTACGTGATTCAAATATTCGCACACATAATTGAGCAACCACGAAATGCCCGTGCCAACTATGGGAAAACTTCCTATAATAAGCGTTGCCACACACAAAAGTACCACAACAAACGCAAGCGGAATTACCAAAATATTGGTGAGCAGCGAATAGATGGGAATGCTGCCGAAATAGTACATGGAAATGGGGAGGGTGGTAATTTGCACGGCAATACTTATTGCCACAATTCCCCATACGTAGTTGTAGATTTTATTTTCAAAATTGAGCGAATTTTGAATTTTTGTGCCAAAATATGCAATGCCTATAACTGCCAAATACGAGAGTTGAAATCCCACATCGGCTATGCAGTTGGGGTCTATGAGAATACTCACTACTGCGGCAACCGCCAGCGAATTGTAAATACTCGTGCTGCGATTCAAATACACGGCTATACTTACTATGCTGAACATGGTAGATGCACGAAATACCGATGGTACAAGTCCGGTAATGAAAGCGTAAAACCAAATTCCTGCGAGTGAAATTATGATTTTTACGAGATACAATCGTTGTGGCACAAATGAAAGCAAAAACATGAGAATACTTGCCATAATGCCCACGTGTAAACCCGAAACGGCGAGTACGTGCATAGCACCGCTTGCCGAATACGCACGAATAACCGAAGTTTCGAGCAGAGAAGTGTCGCCAAAAATGAGGGCGGCGAGGGTGGTATAACTTTCGTGTAGGTGCGGATTGTGTTGCAGTCGCTCAATCATAGTTTTTCTAAAATCTACCGCTGCCGCACGCAATGAAGGTTTCGATGATAGTTTTTGCCACTGTCCGGCAGGAATATAGGCTTGGGAGAAAATGTGTTTATTTGCCAAAAACGCTTTGTAATCAAAGGGATTTTCGCCGGAATTGGTAATTTCTCGAAACTCACCGCTCACTTGTACGCGGTCGCCCATACGGAGGAGCGCACTTGCGGAATCTTTTTTAATATATATAAGGCTTTTTGTTTTCGGATTTTCGGTGAGAATTTCACATTTGTAGGTTTTTGCTTTTTCTTGCGGTGCCGAAACTATTTCGGCACTAATAGTGCGAGCACCCGTTTGCATGCCAAAAGAAGTATTGAATGCCTGCGCAAAACAAAATCCAAACACGAAAAACCATGCGAGAAAGGCAATTTCTTTCATGGAAGGAAGTTGCGTGCTTAGCAGAATACTCACAAAGGCACTTGCGGCAATGATGGCTACGGCAGTGTATGAGTGAATTTCGGCGACAAACAATCGCGCGGCAACCACGCCTGCAATGAGTGGCAAACACAGGAATACAAAGGGCAAGCGCACAAGAGCGTTGCGGAGCATATCAGGAACTATGTGCCAACGAAATTCCATGCGAATAGCAATAAGAGTGCCCGGAGAAAAAGTTGTAAAACGGTATTTTACAAAACGTTATTTTACAAAACGTTATGCTTGTGCAGTATTGCTACCAAAATTGAAAGGCACGGAACCCTGTGGTGCAGTATTTTCTATTTTGATAGTGCCGTGTTGTGCTTCGTAGCGAGCAATATTTTCTTGCAGGGCAAAAAGTAAGCGTTTGGTGTGTTCGGGAGTAATAATAATGCGCGATTGCACTTTTGCTTTGGGCAAGCCGGGCATCATGCGAATGAAATCCAAAATAAATTCGGAACTTGAATGAGTGATAATTGCTAAATTGGAATACACGCCTTGCGCCATTTCCTCGCTCAATTCTATGTTGAGTTGGTGTTTATCGTCCATAGTGGTATTGTATGATTGGTTTTAAATATGATACAAATATAGATATAAAATTTATTTAATCCAGCCTTTGTGTTTGAAATTGCAGTTTCTAAATTCCGAAGGAGGGAGTTTAATAAACGTGCGTTCTTGTTTTTTAGTAAGCCATTCGGCAAAAATTGTGTTGCGTTTGTTGTTTAATGCCATTTCTTTTATGAGCGTGTAATCACTTTGGAGCGTGGCGGTGTGTTCGGGATTTATGGCAGTAAGTTTTACAATTTTATATACCTGTGTGCCGGTTTCATCGTAACTAATGAAGGGTGCTGAAATTTCGCCGACTTGCAAACTACGTAGGGTGTAAAGCATGGTAGGGTCGAGCATTTCCGCCTCGAATTTTGCCGTGCCGGTGTAAGGATTCATCACTCGTCCGGCGTTGTAGCGCGATTTACTGTCGGTAGAAAAAAGTTGTACGGCTTTTTCAAAGGTGAGTGAATCGGCTTTGAGTTTGCGATACACGCTATCGGCGCGTTGCATGGTTTCTTGCATGGTGGCAAAACTCGCTTTGGGGCGCAGCAATATGTGGCGTGCTTTGATTTTTTCGCCTTTTATTTCCACTACTTGTATTATATGATAGCCAAAATTGGTTTTCACCACGCGCGAAATTTCGCCTTCTTTTAAGCGGAAGGCTACTGCCGAAAATTCGGGAACCAAATCGCCGCGCGACACAAAATCGCCCAACAAACCGCCTTGTTTTGCACTTTCGGTATCATCGCTATATAGTACTGCCAATTTTGCAAAACTTTCGCCATTGAGGGCACGAGTGCGAATATCTTCCAATTTTTTGCGAATAGCGGCTTCTTCTTCGGCATTGGGTTTTGCTTTGAATACTATTTCGGCATATTCGTAACTCGCCGGCACTTTGGGAAAACTATCAACAGGTAGCGATGCGGCGAATTTTTTAATTTCGTTGGGCGAAATTTCCACATTGCCCACTATGGAATGTTGCGCACGCTGAGCCACTATTTGGTCGCGAATCAAGGGTTTCCAATCGGCACGAATTTCGAGTTCGGTTTTTCCGTAGAGTGCCTCAAATTTCGACAGCCCGTCATCGCCGCTGAACAGAGCCACACGGCGGCTGAGTTCTTTTTCTACTTCGGTTTCGCTCACTACCACACTATCGAGCGCGGCTTGATTGAGCAGAATTTTTTGTATCAAGAGTTCTTCAAATAGTTCGCAAGGGTTGCTCTGTGTTTTTCCGCCCGAAAGCACTTGAATTTGATAGATTTGGTTTTCAATGTCCGATTTTTTAATCATTTCATCGCCCACTATGGCTATCACTTGGTCTAATACAATGCGTTCCTGTGCCGAAAGTTTGAATACTACTGTGGCGAAACACGCAATAAGGAAGATAATTTTTTTCATTTGGGTATTGTTATTTTTTGCAATTATAGGGATTACTGTGAGTTTACGCGCTTAATTTTCGGTATTAAAAAATAGTTCCAATTCATTTTTGCGCAGTGCATCTTGATATACTTTGGTGCGCATGGTGTTGAGCACTTCTATTCTTCGCTTGTAGAGCAGGTTTGCGGCAATTTTTTCATACACCATATCGCGCGGCGCCGATTTCCCGGCTTGTATGTAGTTGCTTATTTTTATAAAATATACATCGTTTTCAAAATCTATAATTATACCTCTGGGATTGAGTAAATCCTGCGTATTTACTTGTGTGGGCAGTTCTTCTTTGAGTTGGTCTAAATTCACCCACTTATCGCCTAAGTAAAATTTTGTGGAGTGTTGATAGGTCAAATCTATTAAATGGTCTAAATTATCTACATTGTTGGCTGTGAAACTTTGTCGCAATTTTTGCGTTACGTATTGTTTTGGCAATACAGCAAAAAATGGTTTCACTACATCGAATTGCAGTATAAATTCTTGTTTGTGAGTGGCATAGTAGGTATCTAACTGCGTAATGGTAATAATGGTATCTAATTTTTGCTGGGCAAACAAATCTTCGTATTTGCTAATGTACAAATCGGCGCGAAATTGTTCCACTTGTTTTTCTATATCATTGCTTTGAAATGCCACATTGTGCTGTGCAATGGCATAGAGTGCACGATTCATGCCCCACAAACGAATGTAATCGCGAATAAAATTCACGCTGTCTTCTGCCGTTGCATAGGCGGGAATGAGTGTTTCAATTTCACTTTTGTATAAGTGCTCGTTGCCAAATCGCGCCACAATATCGCTATCGCTGTTTGCTGTATTGGAACAAGCACTGAGCAGCACGCTCAATGAGAAAAAGATGATAATGAGTTGTTTCATTGTGCCGCTGTTGCTTTAATTTCGCCAAACACCGTTTCGTTGATGCTGTATGGATATTTTTCTTTCAATTTTCGGGTCAATTCTGCCTCCAAATATTCTTGATAGAGCGGAATAATGAGCATTCTGCTTTCTTCAAAGGTCATTTGATGCGGTTCAAACACTTCGTTGATATAGAGAATTTGCGCGGGCGCAATGGTATATATGCCGCCTTGCTGCCATTGCACACTGTCCATGTGGGCACTCACAAAGGCATCGCCGGCAAAGTGATGCACGGTGTCTATGTGAATTTCGGGAAATTTGCTGCGGAGCGATTCTATGGCATAGTTGAATTTTACCGAAGGTTGATTGAGGGCTTTGCGTATGGCTTTTTCTTCTTTGGCATTGTTGAAAGAAAACACCAAAGCCTCAAAACTTTTTGGTGCAATAAAACTTTGCGCATTTTTTGCGTAAAAATTCGCCAAACCCACGCTATCGGTGGTAACTTTTGAAAAAACTTTGCTATTGAGTAATTCGTAAATAATCATACCATCGTGATATTCCTGCATAATGGCGGCAAATTGCGGATTGCTGTTGATGAGCGAATACATGGCAAATTCTTCGAGTTTTTTGTCTTGAAATCGCGCGAGTTGTTTCCGCACCAATACTCCTTTATCGGGTTCGGTATTATTGTGCACCTGCATAGTTTCCAAATACTGCGCAAAATCGCTGAAATAATAATTGTCGCTGCTTACGGTGAAAAGCACTTTATTTTGTTTCAATTCCGGTTTTTTCCATCTGCCGAGCAAAATAGAATTATCTACTTGCGCCACAAATTCTTCCACATTTGCCGAATATACTTTCATTTTCGCATGGTTGCGTTGGGCGGCAAGCATTTCTTTTTTATCTAAACCTTTGCGCGAAGGGTCGTTGCGCAGGGCATTTGCCACCGATTTTTGAAAAGAAGCGTAGGAAGGAAGCGAATCGCGCTGATTGACAGTGAGAATAACGTAGCCGTAGTCGTATTTTCGCGGTTTTGAAAATTCACCTACTTGCAGGGCAAACACATCTTCTTTCAGTTGTGGGTCAAAACGCATAGAATTGTCCACCCAACCAATTGCGCCATCGTCTTTCAATAGTTGTGGGTGTGTGTTGAAGGATTTACTTACGGTTTTAAAATCCACGCCGGCTTGCAGTTGAGCGTAAGCAGCATCGGCTTTTTGCTGAATAGCCTGCCACGAAGAATCGCTTTTTTCGGCATCGGGGTAAAAAATAATGGCAGAAACCTGCGATGCTCCGCGTGTGGGGCGCACATCTGTTACGTGAGCAATATAGTAGCCGTAATCGTTCAGTATAGGACCTACCACATCGCCTTTTTTTGAAGTATATATCAAATTTTCGTAATTGAGCGGCAGCAAGAGTGCGGTTACATAGCCCAAATCATCGGCTTTTTGCGGAATACTATCGCCTTTGGTAACAATTTCTACTGCTTTGTTGAGGTTGCCGTATTGCTGAGTTAGTTTTTTAATTTTCAGTGCTTTATTGTAGGCTGCAAGCGTGTCGGCAGGTGCGGCGTAGCGCGAAGATTTTACAAAATAATGTTCTATTTTATAGTCTTTTTTCAAGCGATTGTATTCCATGCGGGTAAAATCCTCATCGCTTTGCGCTCCGGCGTATAAAAACGCTTTCGCCTCGCTTTGCAAGTAAGAATTAAATTCTTCTTTGAAATGCGCCGTAGTGTCTAAACTCAAAGCCTCTGCCTCCGAAATTTTCATAATATAGGTTATGAAAAGTTCCATAGCATCATCATAATTCAAGCGCAAACTATCGTTCACATAGGAATTGTATTTGTTGTAAAACCATGTAAAATCTTTTTCCGAAATTTTTTTATCACCTACGGTGAGAATTATGCGTTGTTCGGGTTTTTGCTCCGGCTGTTTTGCCGGTTTTGATTGTGAAAATCCATAAAAACTACACACTGCAAGAATGCAAACACTATACAATTTTTTCATTTGTTCTAAAAATTAATTTTCTTGTGAATAACGGCGCAAAGGTAGGAAAAATTACATATTAATTGTAAATTGTAAATTACAAATTACAAATTGTGGTTTTTTCAATTCTCAATTCTCAAATTTTTACACTCAACAAACTCTAAAATTCTATTTGAAAGCGGAAGAAAAATCCTCGTGTGGAAATATCGGGATTGTTGCGGTAGGAAAGTCGCCAAATATACTCCACTCGCAGCACTTTGAGCAGGTTGGTTATGCCTACGCCGGCTTCCATGTAAGGCATGGCACTGAGCGTTCTTGTTTGTGTAGGAAGTTCAAACACTGCATTGTGATTGAGTGCGAGGTCGCCCCAGCAGGATTTGAAGGTGAGTAATTCGCGTAAATTTAACCGCCGTATGAGCCACAGTTTGTTGAGAAAAAATCCGTTCAAACTATATTCTGCGTACAGATTAACAAATCTATCGCTCATAAATTCCATATAGCGCATCAGGTTAAAATAATATTCGCCGCTGCCGCCGGTTTGATTTCCTCTGTGTACTTCGAGCAGGGGAAAGGGCACCCGATTGGTGGTAATACCGCTTTCGAGCACATAGCGAAACCGCCCGATTCCTACGAAAAAGTGCTGCCGCGCCACAAATCGCAGTTGCGAATACCATGAATGAACTTCGCCAAAATTGTATCTGCCGGCAATGGCATTGAAGTGAAACACCGGATAACGGGAATCTACAAATAAGCGGCGGAAATGCGTGGTAGAAACCTGTTCGTTGAATGATACGCGAAAATCGCAGGCAACTTCGTTCACATTGAAACGCCCTATGGTAGTAGTAGTATCAAAATTGGTGTGGAAGGGGTAAAATGGCGGCGAATGATGGAGTGAAAATCCGTACATGGGTTTCACTATCAGGTTTTTAAATACCTGATATTCCACTTCGGCTTTTGTTTTTTGCACAAAATATACAGCGCGGTTTGCTTCGTGGGTTAAAAGTGTATTGAGTAAATTATCATCGCTTTGCACCAATACATTTTCGCGAATAAAATCCAAATTTTGGCGATAATCGCCTATGCGGTATATATTTTGGTCGAAACTCACGCGAAATGCCGAATAGGTATCTACCGGAAGGCGCATGGCAAAACTTCCGCCGTATTGAAATTTGCGGTTGCGCGTGCCGTAGCCCACGTAGCCGGTGAGCATAATATCTTCGCTTAATTTTGCCGATGTGCGCCCGGCAAGGTTGATGCGCGTGCCTTCAATTTCGTTGCTCTGAATAAAATACAGGTAGGGACCGAGTTCTACGTAACCAAGTTTTAAATACCCATATAAAAACATATCGAGAAGAATGTTCGTGGTTTTTATGGAAGGAATTTCATTGGCAATTTCTATTGCTTGCTTGGCGTGCATGTCCAAACTCGTGAGTGTATCGGGGCGCAGTTCGGCAAGGAGCGAGGTATCGGTAGTGTTTTGATGTTTTATAATATTGAATTTTTTTGGAATTTCGCGCCGCAGTAAATAATTTTGAATTTGCAGCGAATCTACAATAAAACTCGTGGTTTTGATAGCCGAAATTGGCGTATTGAGAACATTGCTCACTGTATCGCTCCCCACGTTGGGCGTGAATTTTACCTGCATACTGTGTTGCTTGAAAAACCACTCGCCGCTGGGCAGTTGCTGCATTCGTTCTTGTAATTGCAGCGATTTTACGTAGTTCAAATTTGCCGATTCTTGCAGCGTGGCATTGATTTCGAGGAGTGCACCGCTTTCTCGTTCTATAATCATGTGTCCGTAAAATGCCAAATCGCGTGCGTTGCGCGGTTTGAAACGTATGTTGTAAAACATTTTTCCGTCAAATGTGAGCGAATCTTCAAGAAAATACTTGTAATACAAGAGTGCCTGCGGCATAATGGGACTTACAAAATCGTGATACAAAAACTGCAAATTGCCGTAAAAAGTCATGTCGGCATTGAGCGAAGAAATGTATTTATTCACAATATCGCTATTGATAAAACTGCTGCCTACTTGATTGACTATAATATCTTGGGTAATTGGCGGTAAATTTTCCCGATTTTTTTGATACGAAAGTCGTTCCGAAAAAAAGAGGGGCAGGGTCCAAAAATCATCATAATCGTTCATACGCACAAGGATTCCGGGATTTTTACGAAAGTAAGGTTTGTTAAAAACGCTCGAATCCAAATCGCTGATAGCGAAATTGAGTTTATTGTATTCCATAAATTCTATTTCTTTGATAGCCTGCGGTTTATTGATTTTTCTATTTTCAATGGCGCGTTTTACTATGGGAATTGCGGGATTTTTACCCGGCAACACCACCAAATTTTGCAGCATATTTGCCGAAGGTGTCAAAAGAATGTCTATGGTGTCGGCGGAAATTTTTGCGTAAGGAATGAGCACTTCTTTGTATCCCATAGTGGTAATAATTACCGTATCGGTGGCGTTTGGCACGCGAAGAGAAACAGTGCCGTCCATTTGCGAAAGCGTGTAGGTTTTGGAGTGTTTTATGCCCACAGTAGCAAATGGCACCGGTTCATTCATGGAAATGTCAATCAACCGCGCGTTGAAAGTTTTTTGTGCATGGAGTGTGAGTGTGCATACAATAGCACTGAGGAGAACAAGCAATTTTTGTACATTCATAAATTTTGCATTTTTTTATTACCGCAAAAAACGTGAATTTAATCATACAAAAGGTTGAAGTTTGTCAGTTTTTTTGCAGAAAATGTTATTTCCCCCAGCGTTTTGTGCTGTGCCTAAGTTTCAGTAAATCAATTATTCTGTCTATTACCGTTTGGCACACTTCTTCTATACTGCGCGGATTGGTGTAAAACGTGGGATTTGCCGGACAAATAATTGCGCCGCTGAGTGTGAGGAGTTTCATATTTTCTATGTGCACTAAATTGTAGGGCATTTCGCGCGGCACGAGTATCAATGTTTTTCGTTCTTTGAGCATAACATCGGCAGTGCGGGTAATGAGTGAATTGGAAACACCGTGTGCCACGCGCCCCAGCGTGCCCATACTGCACGGACACACCACAAGGGCATCATACTGTGCCGAACCCGATGCAAAAGGTGCGTAAAAATCCGTGTCGGAAAATTCTTGAAAATCGTATAACGTAATATCTTTTTGCAATTCCTGCGTGTAAATAGTTTTTGCCGTAGCAGAAAATACCACACTTACCTCCACCTGTTCACGCAACGAGTGTAAGGTTTTTAGCAACAAATCGGCATACATGGCACCGCTCGCTCCGGTTACGGATACTACTATTTTTTTCATACGTGGTAATAGATATTCATTGTCAATTTAGTACATTAGCATATTGAAAATGAGTGCATTAAATAATCCTATGTTGCTCTAATCCATTCACATACATTGCGCTGAATGGGCGAGCGGGGCACACAAATTCGCAGGCTCCGCAGCCAATGCACAATTCATTGTTCACACTCGGAAATGCAAGTGAATCGGGATTTTCGGCATCGCTCGGAATCATGGTAATGGCTCCGGTGGGGCAGTGGCGAGCGCAGTTGCGGCAGCGTGCTCCTTTTGAAAACACCACGCAATTCTTTTTAATCCACACCGCCGAACCTATTTTTATTGAAGATTTTTCTTCGCGCGTAATTTCCCGAATTGCTCCCGAAGGGCATACTCTGGTACAGCGAGTACATTCGGGGCGGCAAAATCCTTTTTCAAATTCCATGTGCGGCTGCATAAAATGTTCCAAATCGTTGGACGGGCGCAATACATGATTGGGGCATACCGACACGCACATTTGACACGCAGTGCAGCGTTGGGCAAATTGCCGCGCATGTTCCGAGCCGGCTGGTATAATTGGCGTGTTGCGGTTGGGAATTTGTTTGTCTTCTATCACGGCAAATCCGCCGTCCATTTTTATATCCTGCGATTTTACAATATTTGTGAGCGCAAATACGCCGGCAATGCTCAAAAACGTGCGGCGCGAAGTATCGGTACATTCGGCATTTTGTGGCGATTTTTGCGGAGCAGTGTAAAAAATTGCTTGCTGCTTACACAGCCCTAAGCAATTCATGCACGCCACGCAACGGCTGCTGTCCACGTAATTATTGGCACTATCAATGCACGAGGCTTTACACATGCGTTCGCACAATCCGCATTTGTTGCACGCCGAAGGCGAAATACGAATTTTGAAAAACGAATATTGTGAAATAAATCCCAGCAAGGTACCCACCGGACACACGGTGTTGCAATAGGAGCGACCGCTGCGCCACGCCATAATGCTTACCACTGCAAAACTCGCAATGGCTGCAATCAATACCGAACCGGAAGTAGTAATAATTTCCACGCGGTAAAAAGCGTAACTATCGGCGCGTTCGGCAAGATAGGCTAACACATTGTTGGCATATTGATAGAGCGGCTGCCCAAAACTATGTGCCATGCGTCCATACAAAGCGTAAGGGTCGAGCACCGACACAATGACATGAATGCCAAGAGAAAATGCAACAACAGCAAGTATTACAATTCCCCAACGCAACCATGTTTTGGCTTTGGAATACACAAAACGATATTTTTTCTTTTTCCGAAAAAGATTTGCAGCGCGCCCTACCAAATCTTGATACACGCCAAGCGGACAAATTACCGAACAATACACGCGCCCCAAAACGAGGGTGAGAAGTACCAAAATTCCAAGAATTACAATATGCACACCAACCAACGCAGGCATAAACTGAATGTGCGCAAGCCAATCAAAATAGCGGTGCAGCGTGCCGGTAAAATCCAAAAATAACAAGGTAATGAGCGTAGCAAAAACTGCGGCTACTATAATTCGTATGTTTCGTAACATGGTGTTTTTTTATAATTTAGTATAGTTTTTACAAAACAAAGGTAGACTTTTTCTGCAATTATGTAAGTAAAACGGTTTAAAAAATTCTGTGTCGGCGAAAATAATGAGATTTTGCAAAAGAGCAGTTGCATAAATGAAATTATGACGTACTTTTACCGCATATTAAAATTGAAAAACAAAACAGAAAGAATTGATGTAAAATATTGAGCGTTTTGCTCCTTATTCTCTCCTTTGAAATCGACAAAATTTCTACCCGATAATAATATGCGAAAGTTCATGCCTTGTGTGGGTGTGAACTATTTCGTGCTTATTTGGGTATATGGTTTTGCCGAACCACAAAGGAAAATAAGCGTTTACGAAATAGTTTCACACTTTTTTATTGACACTATGGCACAAAAGAAAATCCAACCGCCGAAAACTTTTAAAAACATCAAAAAAATGAGTAATTTTGTAGCAGAAAGATGTGAGAATATTAATAATGCTAAATGACAATAAACAAGAATGAATTTAACGGATTATGCAATCAAAGAACTTGTTTCATACATAATTGGAGAAAACAAAGGAAGTGAACTTGTAACCTTATTTAACAAATTGGGCGCAAGGGATATTTATGATATGGGACTTCCTGACATAAACAAACTTAATGGGCAGCGACCTTCAAAAAAAGAGTACGTTTTTGCAAGAGCAAAGGGACTTAATGGGAAATCGGAGTTAAGGGAATTAATTGAAATTGCTGCGAACCAAAATATAGCAGAACTCGACAAAATTAATAAGATTTTAAATCCCGAAAAATTTCAAGCCATAAATCAAAATGGGAGGATTGTGATTACAGGAGGAATAATAGATAGAAGAAAACCTGTTGTGAATGAAGCCCATTTTCAAGATATTCAAAACCAAATATTAGAACAACTTGATAAAGCAAGAGTTTCTATAAAAGTTGTTGTGGCGTGGTTTACTAATGAGGTACTTTTTCAAAAATTATTGGAAAAGTGTAAACAAGGGCTTGATGTTGAAGTTGCCATATATGATGACGGAGTAAATCGGCAACACGGTGTTAATTTTGATTTACTTCAAACAAAAAAGATTAAAAGAGGACGAGGTGGTGGTTTGATGCACGATAAATTTTGTGTTATTGACAATCAAATTGTTATTACAGGTTCTTACAATTGGACTAATAATGCAGAATTTAGGAATGATGAGAATATAACAATTGAAAAAGACCCTGACCAAGCAACAAAATATTCAGAAGAATTTAGAGAATTGACCACAATAAAAGAATAACAAGAGCCGTTTCTTGAAAGGGGAACTTGACAATTTTCTACAATTTTTACTTAATTCAACCATAAATAAACATTTTAAAACAATACCTAAATAAAAACAAAAAAGGAACAAATATGAAAACAAAATTTACATTGAAAAATTTTTCTATGTCGCTGGTTGTAGGGTTTATAATTGCACTAATTGTAGGAAATTTGGTAACACACAATAATTTTGATTTGGCAATAGTGAGTTTTATTATTAGTACTATACTTTGTATTATTGTGGAAAAAAAAATCATAGAGTATGTGCGAAAATTAAACAATGGAGAAATTATTGTAGTTTCGATTGTAGTTGGCACTATATTTGCTCTGATAATAGGAAATATATTTGCTACCGAGTCTTATTATGCCGGAGATAAACAATATTATCGAGAATATAGGGGCGTAACAGTTGTTCAACAATTTAATCATCTTGCAGGATTTTGTGGTTTTATTATTTCAGGAGGGATAGCCTATCTTCTTTTGAAACAGCAACAGCGTAAAGGTCAAAGAGAACAGAATGAAAATGTAATTTCTGAAAATAAAATTTCCAATACTCTTAAATAAGTACGAATGAGATAAATAAATTTCCGCTATCTCGGCAATCAGTTTTTCGATTTTTACAAAATCCTGCAACAGCAATCCTCGCCGTTGCGCTTTTGCCTTACGGCAAAGCAGCAACAGGCATTCAACGCCTATTTTTCGCAGGCTCAAAATCAATACCTCTATTTGTGCGGCGTTGATTATTTGGCAACCGTGCGCCGTTTGGGGTTAATCACTTTTCGGGTAGCAATGATACTAACCACCCTGCGCCTAATGGAAACCACACCGCCTCAAATTTTCAACTTTCAATTTTCAACTCTCCATTGTTCCGATACCGATTTTAACACCTCATTAGAGTTGGTAAAAATCCTAATCCAACACGCCGCCCGAATTTACGAAGCCTTGCCCGCCCACACCGAAACACCCAAGCAACCCAACCAAAAGCAACAATTTTTAGAAGCGTTACCGCCCGAATTTTCGCGGCAGGACTACCTGAAAACCGCCCAAAGCCTCAACATACCCGACAAAACCGCCGAAAAACACATTGCGAAATTCGTACAAAACGGACTTATAAACCACTTTTCACACGGCAAATACAAAAAAACATAGAGTAAATCCCCCATTTCCCCTAAATCCCCAAGTTTGGGATTTGGGGACATATTCTTTAAAAAACGCTGCCACCTTTCATAAATTCAAAAATAACACTATCTTTGCAGTCGAAAATCTGTCCAATATTTATCATATATTTTGGACAAAATGAAAGATAATTTTTCTATGGAATCAACTGAAAATAAAATAGAAAAGAACATTAAGCGACAACGCAGAGGGAAATTGCTCTTTGCGGGCGATTTTGCTTTATTAGGCAATACCGAAGCCGTGTTTAAGGCGTTACAACGCCTGCATAAATCCGGCTTGATAATGCGTGTGGCGCACGGCATTTATTACTACCCTAAAAAGGATATGAAATACGGCAATACGCCTGTACCGCCTACCATTGACGAAATCGCATACGGTATAGCCAAACGCGATAAAATCCGTATCGTTCCCACAGGCAGTTACGCCCTCAATACCTTGGGACTTTCTACGCAAGTTCCTGCAAATGCTGTCTTTATCACAGACGGCGCACCCCGCCGCATTGCTGTCGGAAAGGGCAGAGGTATTTTGTTTAAACACACTTCCGAAGCACGAAGTTTGGCGTACAAATCAAGACTGCTTATGCTGATTGTGTCCGCCCTGCGCGAAATTGGCGAAGGCAAAGCCACGCTGCAACAATTGGAAATTATCAAATCGCATTTATCAAAAGTTTCACAAAAAGAACTCAATGCCGACATTCAACTGATGCCGCTTTGGGTGCGTAAAATACTGCTATCATTATGATAAACTTTACAAATTTACCGGTAGAAAACAGGCTCGAAATCATTCGCCGTACTTATGCCGCAACA
>JAITUU010000033.1 GCA_031286165.1 Bacteroidales bacterium | reverse complement strand
TACGCACCCGTGCGCCGGTCGCCAGCATCCGAAGACCTGCTGCCCCGCAACTTGCATGTGTTAAGCCTGCCGCTAGCGTTCATCCTGAGCCAGGATCAAACTCTTCGTTGTAAAAATTTTGTTGTTGTTGGTTTTTACAAAAAGTATGTACTCTTTTTTTAACGCTTTTAAACCCATTTCATGGTTATCTCAAAAATAAATTTTGAAATTCAACCTTATATTTTTCAATGAACTTTATCTATTCTTCCCTGCGAAGTTCCTCTCGAACTTCTATTATATCAAGTGCGTTCCTTGATTTTGGGGTTGCAAAAATGCAAACTATTTTTGAACCAACCAAACATTTTTAACACTTTTTTAACTTTTTTTGTAAAGTTTTTTCTATTTATCTGATTTTCAGCATCGTTATTTTTGCGAAAATCTCTCCTTTGTTTTAAACGAGAATTTGCTCGCTTGTATTATACATTTCTTCCCTATTGCCACAGATTACACGGATTTAGTGGATTTCTGGATTGCTTCACTATGTTCGCAATGACGAAGACCCATTGAAAGTAATCACAAGTTATTTGTGTTGTACCTAATTCCTAAAAACTGATACCTACTCTTCCATAGCCTCTGCCACAATTTCGGCAATGTCTTTTACTTGAATGTCCACACCCTTTACAAAGGTTTTTTTACAAAGAGGGCAGGCGGTGGCAAGCACATCGGGATTTGCTTTGAGCAGTACTTTCAGCGTTTCATCTTTCAGTTTGTTGCGGTCGGTCATAGAAAGGCTCAAATCGCCCAGCGAACCGCTGCAACAGAGTGCATCGGTTTTTTGCTGGCGCACATCGGTGAGTTTTCCGGTTTTGCGCAGCAATTCGCGCGGTTGTTCATACACATTGCAGCCGCGCCCAAGTTCGCAGGGGTCGTGATACACAAAAGAACGTTCCGATTGTGAAAGGGTAATTTTGCCCTGCGCCACCAATTCCAAGAAATATTCGCTGTGGTGCACTATCTTTATTTGCGCAAGTTCGTAGTCGTCTTTGAACACTTTGTAGCAAATAGGGCAAGAAACCAGCAGTGTGTGTGCTCCCGAATCGAGAATTTGCTCGCGATTGTGGACTATCAGTTTTTGTGCAGCCTCATACTGACCTGCCTGCATAAGCGGGCGACCGCAACAGGCTCCTTTATCTTTGTCTAAAAATAAATAATTGATGCCTGCTTTTTCCAACACTTTCACAATGGAATTTTTTATACCCGGCGTAAGGTGGGTCATACAACCGGCAAAATAGAGCACATCGGCTTTTGGCACGGGTTTTTGCTCCAAAAAGTCGTAAGAAGAATTGTATTCTTTACTCGATTTTATGCGTTGCGAAATGCGCAAATCGTTCAAATTGATATTCACCGGACAGGCTTTTTCGCAGCGTCCGCAAAGCAAGCAGTTGTAGAGTTTACGGTCGGTAAGATTGTCATCGCGCATATTTTTGAGAATATACACCGACTGATTGTTGGAAATATTGGCGTGGTGCATTTGGCATACATCTACGCAAATTCCGCAACGCGAGCAGGAATACACCTGAATTTCGGAAAAGGAATTGTAGGTTTTTTTGAGTTTTATGCCATATTCTTTGAGGAAAATGTAGAGAACTTCGGTGAGAATATGCATATAGCGCGTAAAAGGGAGGGTTACGAAAAACAAACCCAAACTAATGGAATATGCCCACCACAAAGCACTTTCTACTGCGGGAGTAACGTGCAAAAAGTTCATAAACGCCCCCACCGAATTGGTCAAAAATCCGCCATTGTGGTGGAGTGCGGCAGTTGCCCCTTCGGCAAGTAAGCGTAAGGGAAAAATTCCCCATAGTGCCGCCATAGAAATATAATCGCGCGTGCGCAGTTTTGTGGTGCGTTTCATACCAAAAAGTTTACTATTCAAGCGTTTGGCATACGCCATAAATACTCCGCTCAAAATGTAGAGCAAAATTAAATCCATCACTTGGGCAAAAAACACGTGCCCCGCGAAGGGAGTGTGCACAAAATAGCGAAGAAAAATAGCCTCCCACGGCGTAACTGAAAGCGAACCGGCGTGCACGCAGGCTTCCACGTGCCCCACCACTATGAGCAAAAACCACCCGAAGGCAAAACTCATGTGCATATAACCCAAAATCGGATTAGTTTTATACACATTGCGATGCAACAAACTTTCCATAAACACTTCGCGAATTGCTCGCAGCGTGCGCACGGTAAACATTGAATTGCGAATACGCAGTTTGTCGATTTTTGAAAGTTGCAACACCCACATTGTGTATTTTACAATGAGTGTAATTACCAATATGAACATTCCCACAACAAAGGGGAGCACAAACCAAGAGAAATTTTCCATGTTTTTATTTTTTCAGTCCTTAGGACTTATTTTGTTATTGTATTTGTCAATTAGTCGATTATTATTCAATTCCCAAATTCACAATTCCTTTTTTGATAATCATAATGGCATTGCGGGTATTGATGCCGCGCGGACACACCAGCAAGCACTTTCCGCAGAGCATACATTTATCAATTTCTTGCCGAATGCCGTCTAATTCTCCGTGTCGGATTTGAATATTGAGTCGGCGAATATTAAAATCGGTTAAGTTGCCGGCACTGCATGTGGCTGTGCACGAACCGCACGACATACAGGTACTGAACGATGGCTCGTTGGCAATAATATAATCGAGTAATTGATTGTGCATAGAGTCGTATTCTATAACACGCGATTTTGCTGGGGCGAATCCGAATTTGTTCATTTTTTAGGAATTAGGAGTTAGGAAACAAGGATTAGTGTGTTCTGTTATTCCGTTATTCAATTATTCTTTTTTAAATATTCACTCACCGAAAGTGCTGCTGCTTTGGCGTGATTCACGGTGTCGAACACCGAAAGCGGCGCGATTGCCGTACCTGCGGTAAATAGTCCTTCCACATTGGTTTTGTTCGATTCTATGTGAAAATCTTTGGGTTGCACAAATCGACTTGGTGCACAGGCGAGATTACAACTTTGTGCAAAATCGGCGGCTGCTTTATTTGATTCCATACCCACGAGCAACACCAGCAAATCCACATGCATGCGCAGTGGGCGTGCCGAAAGGGTGTCTTCGGCTTTCAATTGCAGGCGTTTATCTATGGTTTCGGCTACTTCCGAAAGTCTGCCGCGAATAAACTGCACGTGCCACTGTTCCTGCGCTTCGCGATACATTTCCTCGAAACCCGACCCATACATACGCAAATCCATATAAAAATTGAACACCTGCGCTTCGGGCAGCAGTTGGCGCATTTTAATTGCCTGTTTCACTCCGGTAACACAGCACACATTGGAGCAATAGTGATTGCCCGATTTTTCATCGCGACTACCCACACAGTGCACAAATGCCACACTTTGTATAGAATTACCCGATGGCGAGCGCAATTCTCCCTTAGCAGTTTGCAGAATTTTTTCCAAATCTGCCGAAGTTATTACGTTGTCGTATATTTTGTAGCCGTATTCCTCTTTGCGTTCGGCATTGAAAAGCGCGTAACCGGTGGTCATGAGCACAGTTTTAGTTTTAAACTGTACTTCTCTGCCGGTGTTGAGTTCAAAGGTGCCATCTTCCTGCTTTTTCACCGAAGTAACATCGGTATTCAAATACACGGTAATACCGCGTTGCTGAATTTCTTTCACATAGTGTTCGAGCACTTCGGAAGCCTTGCGTTTGGTGGGAAAAAGCGTGTCCCAATTTCGCAAATGACCGCCAAGTTGTTTTTCTTTTTCTAAAATTAATGTTTCAAAACCCAAATCGTGGAGTGTGCAGGCTGCCTCCATTCCGGCTATTCCTCCACCTATTATCAGTACGTCTATCATATTCAGTTGTTAGTTATTAGTTATTAGGGGTTAGTTGTTCGTTTCCAGTTATTCAGTTACTCTCTACTTGTGTTTTGTGTCTAAAATTTTTCCTCGCAGCGAAGCCGGGCACTCCGGCACGGGGAGTTGATTGCCGTGAATATCTTTATATTTATCTTCAGGATTATATGCCACGCCTATTTTGTCGAGCAACGATTCCACGCCGATTTGGTGCATTTGCATACCCAAATCCCACGGATTGTAGCCCAGCACCATGCCGGCGAGTTCTTCGTAAGTAAGCACAGGTATTCCTTTGCCCTGCGCATCGTAGGTTTTTCCTTCCATTTCGGCTATGGCGTACTGCCAGCGGTCTAAAAACATGGGGCAACCGGGGCAGTTTGTTATTATAAAATCGGGTTTAAACGGCTCCATCGACTCAAATTTTTTCTTCGTATTCGATATGGAATATGCCCGATTTGCCTGTACCAAATAATTGCGAAATCCAAATCCGCAGCAATGGCGGCGTTCGGGATAATCCACAATTTCGCCGCCGAAAGCCTCCACCATACCGGAGAGCACTTGCGGAAATTCCGCACCGCCCACACCGCTTTGGGGAAACATTTTGGAATAGTGGCAACCAATGTGTTCCACCACACGCAAGGGTTCGCCTGTTTCTTTGTTTACCAATTTATACTTCGCTTTTTGCGCTATTTCGTTGCGAAATTTATAAATCACATCGCTGGCGTGAGCAATATTTTCAGGAAGTTCAAATTCTCGTTTGGTGGCTTTATAGAGCAGTTCGCGAATTTTTGCCAACTGTTCGGGAAAATGATGCCACGTATCTAAAATTTCGGTGTAAAGCCCAAAACTTGTGATACACGAAAGTGCCATGTTTTTTAGACCCATAGCCGTCATGAGCGAAAACTGCCGCGCCACCACCGTTTGCGTGGTATCGAAGGGCACCACATCGGAATGATAGCCTATGCCGGTACACGTAGTGTGATTGGGGTCTTCGAGTACGGTTTTTCCCAACTCTTCGCGCAGAATTTTCAAAAATGTTTTTTCCGAAGCCGGAAAGAAATTCTGACGAATACACGAGCGTCCATAAAAATAATTATCGTTCGCTATTTCTTTTTGATACAACGACCATTGCGTTGATTTTGGTTGTTTTTGCATACTTTTTATTCTTATTGAGATTGCTTCGTTTCTCGCAATGACACTTTTTATTCGTCATTGCGAACGCAGTGAAGCAATCTCGTCAATTCTTCACTTTTTCCCTCTCTTGTAAAAAGAAAAAACTTTTTCTATTCATTTCCGGAATGGGTGCCGCTATTGGTGGTATATACGTGCACCAAATAATCGTTCATGGGTCCGTTCGTAGTGTCCAAGTTCATTTCTGCGGCTTTTTTCTCCGAAAAATCTTCTATGGTTTTGTAAAACTCTTTTCCACCCGTAACTTCAAAAATTTGCGCGAGTTCTTGCAGTGCGTCATCGCTAATTTTGCGTAGCACACCTGCGCCCGGTTTCCGGTAATTGGCACCCATGCGCTCATACACCGCATCAATATTGGCAATTACCCACTCCCACATAGGACCCTGCTCCACGTGCAATTCGGGAGCAACCATAGTAGGACACAAGCAATAGCCGGTGTTCAAAATATTTTCACCCACCACTTTTTTGAGTGCATACTGTTGGCGTCCTTTTTCACTTTCGGTAAAAAATCCCAACTGCTGCGAAAGCGTGCGCAGTGCCTGAATAATCATGCCGGCGGTGTTTCCGCGCGGACAACGGGTTTTACACGACATACACTGCCCGCAATACCATATAGTATTACTTTTGAGTAATTGCTCAATTACCTCATTATTACGCTGTTGCACAAGCGTAACTATGGAACGAGGGTCGTAATTGTAGAACTCGGCTGCCGGGCAAATTGCACAGCACACGCCACAGTTCAAACACGATTTTAAGCCTTCTTGGAAACGAATATCCTTTTCCAATTCCGCACAATAATCCACCATGATGTTTCTCTTTTTTTTAGAATACCAAAAGTAGAACAACATTTTCACACGCATTTGCGATTAAAAACGTAATTTGCAAATGAGTGTTTTTACTCATTGTTTTTGAAAATACAATGAGTATATTTGCATTATGATTTTACAATAATGATAAAACAATAACATTCAGAAAAACAAAAATTTAGAAACACAACTATATTGAATTAGAACTTTTTAGTTCTTCATTCTCTTACAGTCAGAAGCCTGAGAACTTTCCAACTATGCCGGAGAATAAGCCTACAAGAGTTCACGCCTGCGTGCGTGGATTGTTTGTACTTGTTTTGGCATACGGTCATTCTCAGGCACCGGACTTGTAAATAAGTAATTACCAAGCAATTTGCGCTTTTTTTATGCCAAAAAAACAGGAAATACATATAGGAAACCGCGTGTGCGACTTTTTGAAAAAAGAAGGGCGCAGCAAAAAATGGCTTGCCGAGCAGGTGGGGGTGAGTTCCAGCAGTTTGGTGCGCACCCTGCAACACCCAAGCATGAATACCCACCTTTTACTGCGGATTTCCAAAACACTGAAACACAACTTTTTTGAAATTTTTACCAAAGAACTCCACGATTGCACATAATGCACGTTTTGTTGCACTATTTGCACGGAATCGTGCGGCATTTGCAACGTATAAGTTGCTGTTTTTTATTGTTTTATGGTATTTTTGTGGTGTAAAATTATTATGCTTATGAATAACGCTGAACAACAACTTTGCGAAAATTGCTTGCCAAAAGATATAGAAAACCAACTTCATGAACAATATGCAATCAATGACAATGAACGAAAAAGTTCCTTTATTACATTTATTGTGGGTATTGTTGCTTTATTTGGATTTTATGGCTATGTGTTTGTATATACATATCCGGAATTTTCAAGTAGTGGCAATCTGATACATATTAACCTGAGTTCGATTAATAAAACAATGCTAATTGAGTAGATTTTTGATTGGTTTGATATGTAATAGCCGGTTTTTTTGGCAAAAAACAATATGCAATCAATCCTGCAATAAGATTTGA
>JAITUU010000043.1 GCA_031286165.1 Bacteroidales bacterium | reverse complement strand
AAAACGAATTTGAACTTTATCGACCAATCCAAGATAAACTTTTTGAATCGGACTTTGATAAAGCGATAAAAAAAATTGAAAATCAAAAACAAAGTAGCAATGAAGAATAAAAACGAACGGCTAACGAGCGGTTTTATGAAAGCGGGGCAGTAACACCGCAGATAATTTTGTACAATTTTTAACGTTACGACCCCGCTCGAAAGCAGTGAAAGCCTCGCCTTCATAAAGCCGCCAAAACGTTAGCAGCAATGCGCGGGCGACACAACCTTTGTGAATTGCCGAAGAAAGAAAAATCGTTCCGTTTTTGAAATTTGCAAGAAATGTGAAATAAAAATTGTAATTTCGCAATCTGATAACACTAATTTGGATAATAGTGATTTCTTTACAAAACAAATAAACGCATGACGATAAAAGAAGCCATTTTTAAAACTTTGGAACACACAGGCAAACCAACTACCGCACAAGAGATTATAGATTTTATACAGAAAAATAATTGGTGTGATTTTTCCAAATTAACCGTTGCTACTCCAATGCACTTGATAACTTCAAACTTATCAACATTGGCAAAAAACAACGATGCGCGGATTAAACGCTATAAGGATAAGGTGTATTATTACTATCTCACGGTAAATGAGCATACGCTTGTGATTCAGGAGAATAGCGACAAAAAAACGGACAAGTTTGATGACCACACGGCGTATGAAGAACGCTCTTTGCACAAACTATTGAGTACCTATTTGAAGAGTACCGATGTTTATTCAAAAACGATATTTCACGAACAGTCGAATCGTAAAGATGAGAATCAAAAATGGACACATCCGGATATGATTGGCATAAAGTTCCTGAAATTGCAATCGAAATCGAGCCGAAATTTACTGAAAGAAATTAATCAAACCGAAACATTTAAACTCTATTCCTACGAATTGAAACGCGAGATAAACAACGATTATGAGTTGAAAAAATCATTCTTCCAAACGGTTTCCAATTCGAGTTGGGCAAATTACGGCTATTTGGTGGCGTTTGAAATCAGCGACAACATCAAAGAAGAGATGGAGCGGCTCAATCAGTCGTTCGGAATAGGCGTGATACTCCTTTCTGCCAATCCGTATCAGAGCAAAATACTTTTTCCGGCGAAGTTCAAAAGCATTGACATTAAGACGATAGATAAATTGTGCATTATCAATGAGGATTTTAAGAAATTTATAGACCAAACCGAAAAGCTTTTAACCGCCGAAGAGCGATATGTTACCTTAACCGAGCGAGAGTTGAATGAGTTTTGCGACAGTTATTTCTCCACCGATGCGGAAATAGAAAAATATTGCAAAGAGAAACACATTCCGATGGAAAATGATACGCTTGAAGAGTAACGTAAAATTAAAATTCCACAAAATTTACAATCAATAAAATAGCGAAGTATGACAAAACACCCCCTCACAATACCGAACCTGATAACGCTCGCAAAACAATTTTGCGAACAGGAATCCAAAACGCCTAACAGCGAACTTTTTGGTGTAACTGACGGCAAAGCCGTTGGAACCTATATCGAGCATAAATTCAAAGATTTTTTACTCTCTCAATACGATTTGCAAATTGGTAGTTCTGCAAGCGGAATAGATTTGCCCTCAGCAGAAATCAACACCGACATAAAAGTTACGTCAATCAAGCAACCGCAATCTTCGTGTCCGTTCAAAAATGCCCAACAAAAGATTTTCGGGTTGGGTTACAATTTGTTAGTTTTCGTTTACGACAAACAAGACGATGCAAAAACCAAAACGGCATTGTTGAATTTTGTCAGTTGTTCATTTGTCGAAAAAGAACGAACTGCCGATTATCAAACAACTACTTCGTTGTTGCAAATGATTGAAAACAAAGCAAATGTTGATGATATTTTTGCCTATTTGAACGACCGAAATATTCCTGCCGATGAGATTACGCTCATGAATTTGGCGGAACAAATTCTGAAAAATCCGCCAAAAATCGGCTATCTAACCATTTCAAACGCTTTGCAATGGCGGTTGCAATACGGCAGAATTGTAACGCTCAAAGATACCGTTTCGGGAATTACTAAAATTATAGACAAGTGCTGATATGAATCTCGATTGCGTACATATCGGCTTTGAAGTGATTTCTTTTTTTGAAAAAGAAAATTTTTCTTCATTCAAAATGGCAAATACTATTTTGAATGAGCAAACAGGTGTTGTTGATTTTTTTGAGAAAGAAAATGATTTTGTTGATTTTCAACAAACCCTAAAAATCAATCAACATATCGCTGCTGAAAACAGAGTTGAATATGGTGATTTTCAAACCAATACGCAACTTACAGAGCAAATTTGCACCCTTTTAAAAAACAAAAATATAAATCCAAAAATTTTACTTGAACCCACTTGTGGAAAAGGTAATTTTATTTTATCTGCAATTAAAACCTTCCCCTCATTACAGCAAATTTTTGGTATCGAAATTCAAGAAAAATATCTTTGGCAGTTGAAATTTGAGTTGTTAGAATATTTTTTGCAAAATCCAACGGCAAACAAACCACAAATACATTTATATCATTGCAATGTGTTTGATTTTGATTTTAAACAAGTTAAAAACAGAATAAAGAATCATGAATTGTTGGTAATTGGTAACCCACCTTGGGTAACAAATGCAACGCTTTCAACGCTCAACTCAACAAATTTGCCCGAAAAATCGAATTTCAAGAATGCAAAAGGAATTGATGCCATTACGGGCAAAGGAAATTTTGATATTGGAGAGTTTATTTCGCTGAAAATGTTGGAGTTATTTTCAAAAGAGAACGGACATTTTGCATTTTTAATCAAAAATTCTGTCATTAAAAATATCGTTTTCGAGCAGAAAAAGAACAACTACCCGATTGCCGAAATCGAAAAGCACACCATTAACGCAAAGAAGGAGTTTAATGCAGCCGTTGATGCGAGTCTGTTCTTTTGCAAATTCAACACCACGCCCGAATTTACCGCAAAAGAGTTTGATTTTTATTCTTCAAAACAGAGCGTAAGTTTGGGTTGGGTAAACAATAAATTTGCTTCCGACATTGAAAAATACAAAAAATATCAGCATTTAGACGGCGTTTGTCCGTTTGAATGGCGACAGGGAATAAAGCACGATTGCGCCAAAATAATGGAATTGGAACGCATTAACGGCGGTTTTCGCAACGCACTTGGCGAAGAATTTGAATTGGAGGAAGATTTGGTCTATGGGATATTGAAAAGTTCTGATTTAAAAGAAGATACGATAGACCGTTCACGAAAATATACCATTGTTACTCAAAAAAAAATTGGCGAAGAAACAAGCCAGATTTTAGAACGATTGCCCAAAACACGCGACTATTTACTCCGACATAAAGAGCATTTTTTGAACCGAAAATCAAGCATTTACAACGGAAAACCAATGTTTTCCATTTTTGGTGTGGGCGATTATTCATTCAAACCTTACAAAGTCGCCATTTCGGGACTTTACAAACAAACAAAATTTACACTCATAAAACCAAACGGAACGGTTCTATTACTTGACGACACTTGTTATTTCATTGGTTTTGATACATTTGAAGAAGCACAAAAAATTCAGAATTTGCTTAACCAACCGGAAACGCAGGAATTTATAGAATCGTTTATGTTTACCGATTCCAAAAGAGCCATAACAAAGGACTTATTAATGCGAATTGGATTTAAAAATCGTCATATTACGTTGAAAAATAATCAATTAACTGTTTGGTAAATGGACAAATGCACTTCTGCTAACGAGCGGTTTTGCAAGATGGCGGCAGTAACCACGCAGACAGTTCAGCACTTAATTGCAAGTTTCGTTTCCACTCGAACGGCAGAGAATCCCGCCATTTCGGTAAGCCGCCGGGACGTTAGCCGCAAGTTTAGCGGATGCATCGTCCTAAAATAGGTTGACTCTCTTTTCAACAAAAACAGACACTGTATGGAATTAGAAACAACCCAACCATGCCGAAAAACGAGCGGCAAAAATTGCTCGTTTGAGTTCAAAACATTCGTCATTGACCAAATCAATAATGGGCAAATTTCGCTTAACTTTGCCGCAAAAAAATACAATATTTCGCGAAGTACGCTCGATTATTGGCGCAAAAAACACCCTCGCGCCGGCACGCGAAAACTTTGTGTGTATCTGCGCGAAGAACTCAACAATGCAGGCATAAAAATAGGCAGAGACACTCTCTTTGCTCTGCTGCGGCAACACAATTTGTTGCTACCAAAAACAAAGCGATTTCACATTACAACCAATTCAAATCATTACTTTTACAAATCACATAATCTAATGAAAAACAGAGAATTAACACACGCAGAGCAAGCCGTTGTTTCCGACATAAGCTACCTAAAAACCGATACCAGACACACCTATTTGGCTATCGTAACTGACCCTTTTTCTAAGAAAATTATGGGCTATGCCGTGGACGACAATATGCGTGTCGATTTGGTGAAAAAAACCCTAAAAATGGCTCGTAATAACATGATTTTCAACCACAAAACGATTATTCACCACAGCGATAGAGGTATTCAATATTGCTGTCCTGATTACTCCGCCTTCGCCGAAAATATGGGCTTCAAACTAAGCACCACACAGCAGTACGACCCTTACGAAAATGCTGTGGCTGAGCGGATTAACGAAACGATGAAATACGAATACGGACTAAATAAAACAGCGCGTAATTTGCTGATACTTAGAAAAATAGTAGTGTAATCGGTAAATTTTCACAACAACGAACATTTGCATTGGAGTTTGGGACTGCGAACGCCCGAAGCGGTACACCGAGAGTATAACTCGCTGAAACACAAATCATATTCAAAAAAGAACGCCGCATAATAAACTCTACCCCACATATTGTACTATTTTTGCTCTACAAATTAAATGAAATCAAAATACAAACCCGAAAAAGGTCAACGTATTTCAGGACAAGACACAACGACATTGTAGGGAAGCATTGTCAATGTTCATTGAATGTGGTTTTGGAACAATGGAGATAAAGACAATTATTACAAACAATGATTCCAACGAAAAACAGAATGCGGCATTATATAGTTTGGTATCAAGTTTCACCACGTTGTGGAGGAAACTTGACAATTAGATGCTCAAAATCATACAAAAACATGATAACAAACGCAATAGATGTTACCACATAAGCCTACGGAAACAGTAGTTTTGTAAAACTATATTCCATAACTATAACAGATAATACTCCATGAATCAATCGCCCAACAAATACGAGAAGCGTGCTAATTTGGGTAAAACGGGAGAAGATATTGCTTGTGCGTACCTACAAGAACATGGTTTTACTATTTCGCGCCGTAATTGGCGTAGCGGTCATAAAGAAATTGATATTATAGCGGAAAAAAACAGAACATTGCACTTTGTTGAGGTAAAAACACGTTCTTCCAACAGTATAATTAGCCCGCAAGAGGCGGTAACTATGAAAAAACAGCAATTAGTCATACGCGCAGCGGGAGCCTATATCAGACATTCTTCTTTTGATGGCGATGTGCAATTCGATATTATTTCAATTGTTACGCATAATGGTTCCTACGAACTCGAATATATTCCCAATGCGTTTTATCCACTGATTGGAAAATATTGAAAGTTGTTTTTTTACTTCTAATACTTTTTTTTCGGTTCCATCTATTGGTTTAATTCCTAAGTATCTTATATCAAATTACTAATATCTCAAAACTACCTAAAACCGTTTCATAGCCTTATCCATTTCGCGTTTGGCATCTTTTTGTTTCAGGTCATCGCGTTTGTCGTGCAGTTTTTTTCCTCGCGCTATCGCAATATCCACCTTTGCCCAGCCTCTGCCGGTTACATAAACACTCAGCGGCACTATGGTAACACCTTTGTCCTTCAATTTTTCTTGGATTTTGGCAATTTCCTTTCCTTTTAGCAACAATTTTCGTTCGCGCAAGGGGTCATGATTATTGTAGGAAGCAAAAGAATAGGTAGAAATGTGCATTCCTTTTACCCACACTTCGCCATTGTGCAAGTAGCAATACGCCTCGTTGATACTCGCTTTTCCCATGCGAATACTCTTAATTTCAGTACCAGTGAGCACTATGCCGCACTCAAAGGTTTGCAAAAATTCGTATTCGTGCGAGGCTTTTTTGTTTTTTATATGTATGTGTGCTTGTTTCATAGCGGGTTTGTGTTTTTGAATAACTGTGAGCGCAAAAATACAACTTGTTTTTGAATAACAATACTGCCGAAAATCACAAAAAAACCTTTCTTATTCCGCAAATCAAACATATTCTCTCGTTGAGAAAATCGTAATTTTGTATTTCAAACACATACCAAAAACTCTCAATTATGAAAAAAACTATTCTCAACCTTGCCGCAGCATGCACCATAGCGTGCAGTGCCTGCACCGACAAAAAAGATTTAATACTTGTTGCCGAATCCAACTATCAATGGACGGGCGTAGCCGTGTCGCAGGAAGAACGGATTTTTGTGAACTATCCGGCGTGGGACGTGCCTTCGCCCTTTCAAGTGGCTGAACTCATTGACGGAAAGGAAGTTGCCTACCCTTCGCAAGAGGCGCAAAAACTTTTTTCGTGCGTGCAAAGTGTGGTGATAGATGCCAAAAATCGCCTGTGGGTACTCGACCCTGCCAATCCGCAATTTGGCGGCGTGGTGCCGGAAGGTCCAAAATTATTTCGTATAAACCTACAAACCAACGAAATAGAGAAAACTTACTCCTTTACCGAAGGTTCGTATAGCCGCACAAGTTACTTGAACGATGTGCGCGTGGATACCAACCGTGAAATTGCCTACATTACCGATTCGGAAGATGGAGGCTTGGTGGTGTTGGATTTAACAAGCGGAAAATCGTGGCTCGCCCTCGACAGTACCTGTCCTGCGGTGCGTGCCAATTTAGATGCTGTGGACTTTAAATCAACCGGTCGCTGGGAAGTGCTGGTGCATAGCGATGGCTTGGAACTCTCGAAAGATAATAGCGTTCTCTATTTCACCTCATTGACTGCCGATATTTTGTACGAAATTCCTACGGCAGTGTTACGCGACACAACCCTCACTTCGCCCGAACGTTGTGGGCAGGTGGTGGTGCTCAATGCGAAAAACGTACCGACAGACGGTTTGGTGCTGCACAACAATATTCTCTACATGGCTGATTTGCCCGCAGAGGGCGTGTGGGCATTTGATTTGGCTACAAAACAAGGAAAAACGCTCAATTTCGGCAAAACCATTCGCTGGGCAGATAGTTTCGCTCGCGGCGGCGATGATTACATTTACTTTACCACTTCGCAAATCAATTATCCCATAGAAAAACGGGTGAAATACGAGGTGTTTAAGTTTAAAGGAAAGTAAAAAGGAACAATGTTCCTAATTCACCTTCACAACCGCAGCCACCGGATAGTGGTCGGAAAAAGGGAAGCGGAGCACTTGGCTCGACATAGGCGTAACATCGGGGTGCGTAAGTATAAAATCTATGCGCTTATTTACAAATCGCCAATGAAAGGTGCCCCCCACTCCTTGACTTGTTTCCAAAAAGGCATCGCGCAAGTTATTGTTGCCACGAATAATATGGTAGGTAAACGAATACGGCGGCGCATTAAAATCGCCGCACACGAGGGTTTTATAGGGACATTCCCGCAACGATGCGCTCAATAAAAGCGATTGAATACTGCGTTTACGCATAGCCGAAGTGATTTTCTGCAACACATTTTGCACCTCTTCCATTTCCACGTTTTCGCCGTCAGCCACTTGTTCCATAGTTTCAAAATCGAGCGGTTGCAAGCGATACGACTCCAAGTGATTGTTATACACGCGCACTGTGTCGCCATTGCGTACTATATCTGCCCACATAGACACATTACCCGAATTTCCAAAATCAAGCCTACCGCTGCGAACAATAGGATAACGGCTAAAAATCACCGGTCCGTAAAAATAGCGTTCTTCAATAGAATGAACCCTATGTTCTACCTCATAGTGCAAACCCAACTGCTGCTGCACACTATCCATAAATTGAAATTTTTCCTGCCGGTCGTGGTGATATTCTTGAAAACAAATAATATCGGGCTGCACTTGTTTCACAAGCGCAAATATTTCGCCCTGCACCGTAGCCCGTTCGCGCCAGCCCCAATGATTGAAAGCTTTCACGTTATAGGTAAGAATGGTCAGCGTTTGGTCTTCTTCCTTAATTTCACGCTCGCTACCAAAGGCGAAGGTATCGAAAAACAGCGGATAAGTCAATGCCATAACGCAAAAAAGTACGAGGGCGTACCAGAATTTTTTCATAATCAACCAAAAAAGCAAAAACGCAACATTGATAGCCAAATAATATGGATAACCCAGCGACAACAATTCAAATATCCACGGCGGCTCGTGGTAAAACAATCGCACAACGGCAGTAGCGAGTAACAACAACACCGGCACCACGTTCATAAGAATAAATATGTAGCGAATAACCGTTCTCATTACACTTTTTGTTTAAACAACACTTCTTTTTCTCGCTTGGTTAAACTATCGTAGCCTTGTTTTGAAATTTTATCTAAAATTGTGTCTATTTCAGTTTGTGAAGCGGTTGCTTTGGTGCCTACTTCTTCAAATTGCACATCGGAAATATTCGATTTTGCGTTACGATACCTTACGCGCATTTTTGGTTTCGCAGTAAAAAGCGAGGTAATCCAATCGCACAAACGCACAAACCATGCGGTTATGTCGTTACCTTGTTTGAGTTGCAAAGCCCACACAAACCCAAACAATGCACCGCCAATGTGTGATAAATGTCCGCCGGCATTGGAACCCGGAATAGAAATAATATCAATTACAAACATTACCAACGCCAAATATTTCAAACGCACCTGCCCGAAAAAGAGCAAATACACCTGATAATTGGGAAAATACGTAGCCGTAGCCGCCACCACCGCAAGAACCGCAGCCGAAGCACCTATCATGGGCATTCCGCCGGCGAGCGACTGCCGCAGCGCGGGAATTACTTGTATCATGGCTACGGCGAACAGTGCACCAAATATACCGCCGAGAATATACACCGCCGTCAATCGCTTGCCTTTGAGCAATTCCGTAAAAATACGTCCAAACCAAAACAACCACAGCATATTGAACAACAAATGCAAAAACCCTTCGTGTACAAACATATAGGTAATAAGCGTCCATGGTTTACGCAGTAAATCATGCGGGTTAAGGTACGTTTGTATATTTTCCAAGAGCCACAGTACCACAGTGCTCTCTTTTGCGCCGGTAAAAAGCCACGAAAACACATACACTATATTGATACACAAAAATACCGCTATATTGATAAAAATCAAGCGATTGAGAGCAGTTCCGTACTTAAATTGTGCTTGTATATCCTTCCAAATAGCCATAATAGTGTTTTGTAATTCGCTGCAAATATAGGAAAATTTAATTGCCATGACTTCGCTTGCGAGCGTTTCACAAAAAATAGTATTTGTTTTTTCGGAATAAAATTGTAGTATTGCAAATAATAACAATAAATATGCACATTTCACGCAAAATACGTTTTACACACAATGATGACCAAACAACAACATATTGATTATTGGAAATTTCCGCAATATAAAGACGCATATTCCGACAAAACAGGTGCTATATACTTACCAACTAAACAAGATAATCAACTACGATTATTTTTAGAAGAACAGGCAAAATATGGCACAGCAACAAAGTAACGTATATAACAAACAAGAAAAAGCACGTCCTCCACTCAGTATTTTTTTGTACTTTTGAAGCCAAAATGTACATTATCATAAAGCAACACAATACGATTAACCATACTCTCCTCTCATGCAAACACCAATAGCCCACTCAGTTGTACAAGAAATTTTAGAAAAAAACGGTATTCAATCGGTGGCTCATGCCACCATTCGACAGATTGCAAAAGTGGTGCGCGATATAGAACGCGCCACCGGCGAGCAATTTATTAAAATGGAAATGGGCACGCCCGGTTTACCCGCTTCACAAATTGGCATACAAGCCGAAATAGAAGCCCTGCACAAAGGCGTGGCATCTATTTACCCTTCCATAGAAGGCATTGGCGAACTGAAAATCGAAATGGCACGTTTTGTAAAATCATTTTTGAATGTAGATATTTCTCCGGCATCGTGCCTGCCTACGGTAGGTTCTATGCAAGGCGGATTTGCAGCATTTCTCACCGCCTGCCGCCGCGATGCCTCGCGACCCAAAATGCTTTTTATAGATCCCGGTTTTCCGGTGCAAAAGCAACAAATGCACATTTTAGGACTGCCCTACGAGCAATTCGATGTGTATGAATTTCGCGGCGAAAAACTGCGCGTGAAATTGGAAGAATATTGCATAACGGGAGAATTTTCCACACTGATTTATTCCAGCCCAAACAATCCTTCGTGGATTTGCTTTACCCAAGAAGAATTGAAGATTATAGGCGATATTGCCAACAAATACGACTTGATTGTGATAGAAGATTTGGCGTATTTCGCTATGGATTTCCGTGAAAATTACGGTGTACCCAACCAAGCACCCTATCAACCAACGGTGGCGCACTACACCGATAATTATATGTTGCTTATTTCGGCATCAAAAGTATTCAGTTACGCAGGGCAGCGCATAGCCATGTTGGCAGTGAGCAACAAACTCGCACAGCGCACCTTCCCCGATTTAACCCGCTATTTTGCTTCTGCGGAATTTGGCAAAGCACTCATTTACGGCGCACTCTACGCACTTTCTTCGGGTACGGCGCACTCGGTGCAATACGCTTTTGCCGCTCTACTCAAAGCCGCCAACGATGGCACGTACAATTTTGTGGACGATATAAAAATTTACGGAGAACGCGCACGCCGCATGAAAGAAATTTTTACCCGCAACGGATTTATCATAGTATATGACACCGACATAGACCGCCCCGTAGCCGATGGATTTTACTTTACCATAGCCTACCCCGGCATGAGCGGCAGCGAACTACTCGGCGAACTGCTCCACTATGGCATCAGCGCAATTACACTGGATATTACCGGCAGCACTCGCAGCGATGGCTTACGAGCCTGTACCTCGCAAATTACCGACAGTCAAATAAACCTGTTGGACGAACGATTGAAATTATTTTATACAAATCATACTAAATAAAACAGTTATGGCAAACAAACGACAATTTAAAAAAGAACTTTCTTTGATTTTAGAATTAGTAATTGAAGAATGTGTATTCACCGCAGAATTTGACGAAAAAAAACTTTCTGAAATAGAAGATTTGGCAAACGATGCGATTGCAGAATTTAATTTTGCATATTCGGCACGCAAAACAGATAAAAGTATTTCATATAAAGCATTTTACAGTGCATTGAAAGAGCAGTATTACCAAAAAATGCTCAATATTTTGGAAAAAGTATCAAGCATACGCAAAGCGTAATTATGAGTACAGAGTATCAAGTAGTTAGTATTGAGTAGCACGTACTGAATACTAACTACTAATTACCTGATACCGAATACCAACTACTAAACACATGAACATACAAACTTTCGTATTCAATCATTTTGGCGAAAATACTTTTGTGGTGAGCGACCCAAGTAGCCGAAAATGTGCAATTATAGACCCCGGTTGTTTTTTTGAGAAAGAAAAACAAGAACTCAAAACCTATATTCTTTCCGAGAATTTGCAAGTGGAGTATATTTTGTTCACACACTGCCACTTAGACCACGCTTTTGGAGCAAAATTTGCGGCAGAAACCTTTCCGCACGCGCAAATTGCCGCGCACAAAAACGAAGAAGTGTTTATCAACGATGCGCTCAATCAAAGTTTGCGCTTTGGCATCAACATGGAGCAACCGCCGCACCTTACGCACTATATAGAAGACGGCGAAGTGATTTCGATAGGGAACATTGCATTGCAAGCAATTTTTGTACCCGGTCATTCTCCGGGCGGATTGTGTTTTTACAGCGTAGCCGATAGTGTTTTATTCGCCGGCGATGTACTGTTTTCGGGTAGTGTGGGGCGTTCCGATTTACTCGGCGGCAATCACAGCACTCTCATAGCAGGCATTGAAGAAAAATTACTCACCTTGCCCGGAAAAACCGTAGTATATTGCGGACACGGACCTGCCACCACCATAGAAACCGAGCGAAATTCCAATCCGTATTTGTAATGTACATTCTGAGTATAGAAACGGCAACGGAACAGTGTTCGGTGGCACTGCACACCTGCGAAGGAAAATTTGTGGTACAAAAAAATGCAGTCTTACCCAATGCTCATTCTGAACAACTTGGTGCGCTGATTGAAGAATTACTCCGCGCACAAGCGATTGCACCTCAAAAACTCGCAGCCATCGCCATAAGTGAAGGTCCGGGTTCTTACACCGGATTGCGCATAGGCACTTCGCTTGCCAAAGGAATGTGTTTTGCCCTCGCCATTCCGCTTATTGCGGTGAATACATTACAAGCACTTGCACTCTCTATTCAAGAAAAAATTACCCGAAAATTACCCGAAAACACCGTATTTGTACCTATGATAGACGCTCGCCGCATGGAAGTATATACGGCACAATGGAATGCGCAAAACGAAGAAATACAAACAAGCAATGCACTGATTGTAGATGAACACTCACTATCGCAATTTTCTTCAAACTATTACTATTGTATAGGCGGCAATGGCAGTGCAAAATGCGCAGAATTACTGCGCAATGCTCACATAGAATACGTGCCGAAAGTTGTAAATCAAGCAAAAACAGTGGGCGATATTGCCTGCAACCTATTTGCACAACAACAATTTGTTTCCACCGCCTACTTTGAACCCTTGTATTTAAAAGAATTTCAAACCACCGCGAAAAAACTCTGCTGAATTACTTCAAAAACCACGTTCTCGGCAATATGTAAATCAATTCTCCTTCGGCAATAAAATCAGCAATAAGGAGTACCACGAGTACCACCACCGCTACAATAGAACCGCGTTTTATCATTTGCTTGGTGTCGTAGAGTTTGCGAATTTTATCTTGTTCGTGAATAGCCACCACCATGTAATTGAGTATCTGCTCAAAACAATCGCTCGCTGTTTTTTTGATAAACATAACCGAACCGTAGGGCGTGCACGTTTTCACTGCCGAAGTGGTGTCGGAACGCTCCGAAAGCACTATCAATTCCATAACAGGGTCGTGCGTGTGTAGTTCTTTCAAATGCGCCGCAGCCTTTTCCTGCTCTTCTTCACTGCCCGTTTCGGTAAAATTGTCGATAACGGAAAGAAAAATAGAATTTTTTGGAAAACTATATTCCGCCATATACTTCTGTAATTCTTCCACAGTGGCAAAAGCAACCGTTTTTTTGAAATGCCGCGTGTGCGTAAATCGTTCCTGATAGTCGCTGCGCAAAGTTGCATCGGCTATCACCAAAAACACAAATACTTCGCAGGACGTTTGCTTGAAACCCACATTGCCTTTTTCGTGTTTTTTACTTCCTTTTATTCTACTCGCAAGCGACACTGCATAGTTTTCTATTGCCTCTTGCTTTTTCTCACGAAGTTTTTTCTTTGTATCATCGGAGTTTTTTTGACATTTTTTTGTCTGATGTGATGTTGTTGGTGTGCTCATATGTTTCATTTTTAGGTGTGGTAAAACGAAAACTTTGCAGCAAAATACAACATTTTTATCACAAAATCAATACTTTATGTGTTTTTTATCAACACATTATACACTTTTTTGCATTAACCGAAGAATAAGTAGGCTGCACCAATGGCTGCAAGCACTCCCGCAAAATCGGCTATAAGCCCTGCCGACACAGCGTAGCGGGTTTTTTTGATGCCCACCAAACCAAAATAAAGGGCTATAATATAAAAGGTAGTATCGGCAGCACCTTGAAACAAACACGAAAGCCGTCCGGCAAAACTATCGGCACCAAAAGTATTCATACTTTCCACCATCATTGCTTTTGCACCGCTGCCGCTCAATGGTTTCATAAGTGCCGTGGGCAGTGCATCTACAAATCGTACATCGCTGCCGAAAAGCCCGAAAAACCAACGAAATCCGTCCATGAGCAAATCCATAGCCCCCGATGCACGAAACACTCCGATAGCCACCAACATTCCCACCATAAACGGAATAATTTTGAGTGTAGTGGAAAATCCGTCTTTCGCGCCGTCTATAAAGGCTTCATACACATTGATTTTTTTATAGAGCGCACCTGCCATAAATCCTACAATAATGAGCAGTAGCATGAGATTACTCACCACAGTTGCAAAATTTTGCCATTCGGCCTGCCCCCAATTCAAAAATCCCAACACAGGTTGAAAAAACGGCGGTAAATCAGTGTAGAGTGCGTGCAAATTGAGTTTATTGCCCAGCACCAGCAATGCAATTAAGCCTATCACAGCGGCAAAAAATCCCATCACGGTTTTATTCCACAAATTGAGCCGCTGACGCAAACCAACGTAGAGTATTGCCACCATAGTGGAAACGGCAGTGGCTATGAGTAGCGGAATAAATACATCGGTAGGATTTGCCGCACCGGCAGCGGCTCGCAAAGCCAAAATCGACACGGGAATAATTGTCAGCCCCGAAGTATTGATAGCCAAAAACATAATTTGCGCATTCGATGCCGTATCTTTTTTCGGATTCAATTCTTGCAAACTCTGCATTGCTTTCAACCCCATAGGAGTAGCAGCATTATCTAAGCCCAGCATATTTGCCGAAAAATTCATGAGCAGTTGCCCGTGCGCAGGGTGATTTTTGGGAATTTCGGGAAACAGTTTCGAGAAAAATCCTCCTACAATTTTTCCCATAAATCGCACAGCACCGGCTTTTTCACCTATATTCATAAATCCGAGCCATAGTGTCATAACTCCTGCGAGCGGTAGCGCAATGCCCATAACACCGAGTTCTGCCATTTTAAACGTGCTTTGCACTACCTGCGAAAACACCTCCGTATTGCCCATGAAAAGCCATTGCACGAAGGCAACCACAAAACCGACAAGAAAAAATCCTACCCAAATATAATTTAAAATCATGGTGTTATGTAATTTTTCGTCCCTTCCACGAAGTGGGAAGAGTGAGAGCAAAAATAGGAATTAATACAATATAAAACACATAAAATAACTGAAATACAACTACCTGCGCCAATAATTTTGTTTTTCCGAAATACGGCAGCGTGAAGGCGAAAAACACGAGGTCGATACCGGTTTTTGCGCCGAAGGCTATTGCTAATAGTGAGTAGTGAGTAGTGAGTAGTGAGTAGAGTGCGGCAAAAACTACGGCAAAACTTGTGAGATACACCATGAGAGAAACCGCCACAGCCCAGCCATCGCGGTAGCCGCCGGCTTTCGATGCCCAGCGGAAACGTTGCAAAAGAAATTGTTTTACGCTTTCGGGCGGCGCAGTTGTTACCATTGCTTCTTTCAACTGCACAAACACAACATGTTCGGCGGAAACTTGTTTTGCCTTGTGCAGTAAAAACACATCATCGCCCGAAGCGTATGTTTCGTTGGTTTCATATTCTTTCTGCGCAAATTCTCGCGAAATGCACATATTGGCGGCATTGCAACTGAATGCTTTGTGCACCTTTGCCAATCCGCCCTGCATTGCCACCATTGCTAAAAAATCCAAACTAAACCACGTTTGCAAACATGTTTTTTCCTCGCTGTGATTCACCAAGCCAAAGAAAAAATGCGCAGACTTGTGGCGTGCAATTTCCTTCATATAACCCACAATCCAAGTAGAAGGAAAGCAGCAATCGGCATCGGTAAAAAGAATATAATCGCCTTTGGTGTGCTCCACCGCCCACGCAAGCGTTTGTTTTTTTCCCTGCACCTGCTGAGGACTGCGCACTATGGTAAATTGCGATTTTCCCTGTGTGAGTTCACACAATATCTCATAACTCTCGTCAGTGGAATGGTCGTCCACCACAAAAATTTCTATCAACTCCTGCGGATAATCAAGCGCACATAAACTTTTTACAAGTGCCGGAATTACCCGAATTTCGTTGCGCAATGCAATTACAATGCTTACGAAAGGTTGCTCAGCATGGCACACCGCCTCGCTCTCACTCTTTTTGCGCCAGCCATAGAGTGCATAGAACACAAAAATTGCGTAGCAAAAAAGTATGGCAGCGAGTACCCACATCATAGCGCACAACAATTACTGCGCTTTACGCGGCATAGTGTTTTGTTTCACTTTGGGTGCCACTGTTTTTGTCATTTTCGGTGCAGCAGACGTTTTTGCTTTTGGCGTAGCGGTTTTTGCTTTTGCCGGTGTTTTTACTTTTGCAGTTTCGGTACTTTCTTCGCTCGCAGCGGTTTCTTCTGCTTTTTTCTCGAAATCGAGTAAATTTTTTCCTTGCAAAATGGTGTACCACGAAAGCACTTTTTTCATATCACTCACATACACACGCTCTTTGTCGTAGGTAGGCAGCACATCCTCAAAATATTCTTTGATTTCGGCGGCACTTGCGTTTTTCGCAATCGAGCAGGCTCCTTTGTTTTCAATTTTGCTGATTTTTTCAAACACATCTACCAAAGGAACTTCGGTTTCGGTGGTAAAAATTGCAATATCACTCAAAGTACTCACTTTGGTAGATTGATACACCGGAATGCGTTTGCCTGTTTCAAGCGATTCCACAATAATAGAATTAGGATTTTTTCCTATCAGTTTAAACAATCCTGATTGTCCGGAAACTGCTAAAATGTCGTTAAGCATAATTGTTGTTGTTTTAATTTATTTAATATCTCGTTGTTTTTTAATTTTTTCGTAAGCCTCGTTCACTTTTTTAAATTTTTCGGTCGCCGATTTTTGCACTTCTTCGCCCAAATGCACCAATTTATCGGGGTGATATTTTACCGCCATTTTCTTGTAGGCTTTTTTTACCTCTTCATCGCTTGCTTCGGGCGAAATTTCGAGTACTTTGTAGGCATTTTCAATATCACCGGCAGAGGAAATATGCAAACTTGCGTGCACCGACTGAAAATCGGTGGGTGTAATGCCCAAATGATTGGCAATGGTTTGTATCACCGATTTTTCCTGCTCGCTGTATTGCGAATCGGAAAGTGCTAATTGCAACAAAAAGTGTAATAGTTCCAAACGCGATTCGTAGGTCATGTTGGTGCGAATTTGCACGCACACATCGTAGAGCGGAATATCTTTTTTGAGCACATCGCGCAAAATATGCAGCAATTCTTCGGTTTTGTGTTGCCCATACATACGCAGCAAAAAAGATTTCACAAAATTGAGTTCAACACGTTTTACACTGCCATCGGCTTTCATCACTGCGGCTATGAGCACTATCAAACTCAGCGCAAAATCGCGCGAAGCCGCGTGAGTGCCGCTACTTTGATGCACGGTTACAGAAGTACCATCGAGCACCGAACCTATGGCAAAACCAATCAAAGCACCAATGGGTCCGCCTAAGGCGAAACCTGCCGCTGCTCCTATAAATTTACCTAATTTTGCCATGCACTATTTGTTCGTGAATTGTCAATACTTGTGAAAGCGCAAAATTATTATTTTCTATCACAAAATCGGCTTTTTGCACACAAATTGTGTCATTTTGTTGCATTTTCATGCGTTTTTCCACTTCTTCACGACTACACATATCGCGTTTCATAACTCGTACAATGCGTTCTTCCATAGGAGCGGTTATATATATGGTAGTATCAAAATGCGTATATACATCGTTTTCAAACAGTAAGGCAGTTTCCATAATGGTATAAGGCACGTTTTGCGCCGCCGACCACGCTTCGTAATGCCGAATAACTACGGGGTGCACTATGGCATTTACCTGCCGGCGCATTTCATTGTTGGAAAAAATCTGCTGTGCCACAAATTGTTTGTTCAATTCCGCGCCCTTATACGTTTCTTCACCCAATAGTGCTATCAATCCACGCCGAATTTTCTCATCGCTTTGCATCAATTCTTTGGCGCGAAGGTCAGAATTATACACCGGCACAGCAAGTGCCGAAAACACCTGCGCAATATGCGTTTTCCCACTTCCTATTCCGCCTGAAAGGGCTACTTTCCACTCTTTCATATCTCCTCAAAAATAATTTCTACATTATGGGGATTTTGTTGAATAATAGAGCCGTGCGGCGGTTGGGCAATTATTTCCACGGGAATTTCGCCGGTAGTGGTGTTGCGCTTGCGGTAATCGGCTACGGCTTTAAAATCGTGCTCGGAAATTTTTTCGACTTTCGATAGTCCTATAAATACCGTGAGTATCACATTGTTTTGCATCAAATCTACCACCACATTTGCCGGCACATTGATAAACGTTATGGGCACGGAGTATTTTTTTTCGGTGAATTTTTCCGCCTCTATGAGCACCTGTACCAGCGAATCGGAAAAACGAATATCGTCAAGTCCTTGCAACGCCACTGTGTACGTGCTTTTCCCGGAAAGATTGGCAATAGTTTTTGCTACGGTAAACACTTCGCGAATGGTGTCTATCATTTGTTTTGCACCATATATGGTAACAGAATCGGGTTTGAGCACAATGGGAGTAGCCAACTGAAACTGCCGTGCAAACTGCAAATCGAGAGCACTTGCTATTTTTACCCGTTTGGAACTGATTTTTTGAAAGGCAAACACAATGCGTGCGGGCTGTGTGCCGAGTATGGTCATATCGTTCAGTAACGAATCGAGCAGGGCGTAGTGTTCCATTTCAAGCGTGCTGCGCTCTTGCTGCGAAAAATGTGAAAGGTCGAAATGCAAACATTTATCATGGTCGAAAAGTAAATATTTGCACAATGTAAGTCCATCGGTGTTCACACTCACGTCTATTTCTTTTGGCAGGTGATACAGCAAGGCTTTGTCGATGGGTTTATTCTCGTACTGCGCTGGCACCGAAAGGGTGTAAAGGTATTTTTTATCGAGTACTTTTACAAACCACAGCATGGTTGCCACCACCACAAAACACAAATACAGCGCAATTGCTCGCCTGTTTTCTGCCGAAAACCACTGCTTTGTTTTATGTTTTAATCCGCTTTTCATACTGCCGTAAAAATACAAAAAAACTCGAAATAGTCATTCCGAGTTTTTTAAAATTTCATGTTACTGCACATTTATTGTTCGCACTCCGTTTATTTCTTCGTCATTACCTTCGGTGAGGGCTTCGCCGTTGCAAACGCAGTGAAGCAATCTACAAAAGTATCAATGATACTTACTTCGCGGTGGTTTGAATTTCCGAAGCATCGGCAACGAGTGCCGATTTATCCATTTTTACCACTACATTTTCAGCAAGTTCCACTACTGCAATGTTGTTGTCTTTAATGTCCACCACTTTACCGTAAATCCCGCCGATTGTAACAATTTTATCGCCTTTTTTCAATCCTTCGCGAAATTTGCGTGCTTCTTTTTGGCGTTTCATTTGCGGACGAATCATGAAAAAGTAAAATACTACCACAATACCTACCAAGAGAATAATGTTTCCCATTGGGTTTGGCGAGCCTCCTGCGGCTTGTAAGAGAATGTTTTGAATGTTCATTTTGTTCTAATTTTATGTTAATTATTATTTATTTTACGTTATTTGTTTTCACGCACTTGCGCAGTAAATCGCAGTACGGTAGTTTCCGGGTCGGTATTTGCCGTTACGTTCACGGTTTTTATTTGATTGCCCGGTTTTCCTTTCGAGTCGAATTTTACGGTAATTTTTCCTTGCTCTCCCGGTTTCACCGGCACTCTGGTAAAATCAGGAGTGGTGCAGCCGCATGATGGTTTCACATCGCGCAACACTAAATCGTGCTCGCCGGTGTTGGTAAATGTATAAACATGCTCCACCACTTCGCCATCGGCTATGCTGCCGAAATTGAAATTCGTGTGTGCAAAGACTATGCTTGTGAGCGGTAAACTATCGCTCAGTGCCGTTTGCTGCGCAGTTTCACTTTGATTCTGTGCAGAATTGCACGCACACATTATTCCTGCAATTACAAAAAGTAGTAATCCTATCGTTTGTTTCATAACTTCTATTTCCTATTTTCTAACATCTAATCACTAACAACTATTACCTATTTAATAAGTCCTCTCCCTCGTTTCACTATTATTCCTTGTTTTTGCAAAGTACTGAATACGCCGTGCAAAATTCCGTTGATAAAGATACTACTTTTATCGGTACTATATAGTTTTGCTATTTCAATATATTCGTTCAACGTAACGGCAAGTGGAATTTCGGAATATTTAATTGCTTCTGTTACAGCCATTTGCAGTAGAATTTTATCTATATCGGCTATACGTTCTTGGTCCCAATTTTTGAGCGCGGCGGCTATATATTCATTGTAGGCTGCCCAATTATTGATTGTTTCGGTGAAAATATCGCGTGAAAATCGCTTAATATCTTCGTCTTTATAGAGCGGCATGAGTTCGCCGCCCTGCTCGTTTTCCTCACTGAAAGCACGAAGCGTTTTTTCCACCATCGAAAGTATGTATTCGTCCTCATCATTCCAAAACAGCGAAGAATCTTCAAAAAACGAATATACGTGTTCGGTATTATATACCACTTTGGTGAGCACCGCACGCACGAATTTTTTATCGTTGGCGTAATTTTGCTCGCCTTCGGCGTAGGTTTTGTACCAATCCATTTCGATAATGGTGGTAAAAAGTTCTTTTACAATGTTGTTTTCGTTCGTTTTCCACGAAAGTTTATAGTCGTTCACGCATTTTTGCAGCGTTTTATTGCCTTCTATTTGCGCCAGCACTTTATTTTCGGCAAAGGGGAGTAAAAAAAGCCATTCATCGTCTGTTTTGAGCAAGCGATTTTTAATTTGGTCGATGCGCACAAAGGCGGTGTGTTTCAATTCGGCAAGGAGAAGAAAATACATACAATATTGCTCGTATGTTTTGTGCAAACTCTGTTCGTACTCTTTGTAAAAAGCCACGAAATTCGGGTCTTCACTTTTTTTATAAGCATACAATTCTTGCAATGCTTTTATTCGTATCAATCGGCGGTTAATCATGTAAAAAAACTCTTTTTTTTAGGCACAAAGATAGTGCTTTTTTTTATTTTCGGAGTGTGCAGAGAAAAGTTTTTTGAGAAGTACGCCATTCTACCACATTTCAAACTCAGCACCGTTTTCTATTTGCAAATCACCTTCCATAATAATTTCTCCTTCGGCATCGAGAATGAGTTTTGCACCGCTTTTTATGAGTACGTCTTTTACGAAAATATCTCCACAACTTGTAACGGTTGTATTTGTACTCACTGTTTGATTGGTGAAATTAACTACGGGAGTTTGACAAATTGTTTGCTGCGCTGCTTGCACGGCGGCGTAGGCATCCAATACTCCATGTCCCATTTGAGGATTCCACGTATTATTGTTAGATACTCCTTGCGTTAGTAAATATAAATAATTCCCTGCCTTTCGCGCAGTTGATTTTATCATATCGGCAACCTATTGTTGCGTTAAATTTTGATTCAACGACAATATTAGTGCTGCTACGGCAGAAACTTCGGAACACGAACAAGAAGTTCATCCAAAGTAACCCGTATATGACGAATAATTAGTACCAGACATTGGCAACGCAGAATTTGTCAATGGTAAAACGCCACAATCTGTATTTTTCACAGGATTATAACCGTCATTACCGGGAATATCCATGGTCCACACTTCAAATGTTTCTGTTGGAATTTGACATGAATAAGCACGATGAGACGGAGCCACAATATCAATAATCTGATTAAACGAACTACTTACATTGGAAGTCGGACTATAATTTGCTTGTTGGTCGTATCGGTCTGATGCCCATACAGTTAATACCCCCTCAACATTTACATTTGACGGGAAAGTAATTATCCCTTTATCATTTCCAATCTGATTTGCCGTATTTCCTGCTGCAAACACAACAATACAACCCTTTCCATTACGTCCATTCATTACAGCATCTTCAATTGCATCGACTATATTTGGAAATAAATTTGGCACAGAAGACCCATACCCCCAACTATTTGATAATATATGTGCTCCACTATTTTTTGCAAGGTTCAAGATTAGTTAAGTTTGTTTTTTCCTAATTCATTTAGCAAAAATAGGTATAAATTTTGATTTCTCAAATTGTATCTAAATTCACACTCTTTTATGTCTTTTTATTCATTCCCCTGAACTTTGCGAGCCTCACTTTGCAAAGCCCCCAAAAGTTCTCAATACCGTTAATATGGTTGCTCCCAATGGCAAATCCATTGTCGCCGTGATACACTCGATAATGCCTTTTATAGCCATAATTTACCAGCCCATCGTAGGTCTTAAAACCATCAGTATAAACCACTGAATTGGTGTCTGTTCTACCTTGAATAATTGGCATTAATTCACTGATTGAACAGCGTTTAACGATTTGTGTATATACCTTATCATTTCGTTTCAAAATACCAAAAACAGGCGTTTTTCCTTGCGCTCCGCGACCTCGTTTTCCGCGAACTCTGCGTGCGCCAAAATAACTTTCATCAAGTTCTATTTCGCCATTTTCAAACGGGCTTTCCGCTTCGCAAATTTCAGCGATACGCTCGCGTAATTTGCCGAAAATATTGTTCACAGTTCCGCGATTAAACCGGTAAATTCTGCTACTTTTTTTGCCTCAATATCGAGACAAAAAAGGCGTAAAACCATACGAAATTTCTCATCAGAAATCTTGGCACAAAAAAAAATACTTATTACTCATTGTTCTTCAATTAGTTAAGCAAATATAATCATTACTTAACTAATCTTGAACCTTATTCATATACATACCATACAAGGGATTTTGTGCAGAGGTATTAGTATTCTGCGAATAAATACCAATTAGTGGTTTTGTTAAACTGCTATTCGTATTTTTCACGGTGGCATACAGTCCAATGAGTGAATCACTCGCAGTGGCAGAGGAGTTTTGTATAAGCAATCGTGCTTTTGCGTTGGGTTGTGCGCCAATTCCCATATTTCCCTGAGTATTCATGCGTGCTTGCTGCGCAAGGCTTACAGATAGGCACAAGAAAAAACTAAAAACAAGTAGAATTTTTTTCATAATCAATATCGTTTTGGTGTTACAAAAATAGATAGTTAGTACGAATGTACTAACATTACACAGTACAAGTCAATAGTTTGCGTGCGTTTTTTTCAACATTGCTTCTATTTCCGTTATCATAACTCCAATTCTCGGAATCGCTTGCGGGCTATGGTGCAGTAGTAACTTTGCGGGTAATCGAGCATGAGGATTTTATACAATTCCTTTGCTTTCGCGCTGTTTTTTGCAGTGTTTTGATAGTATTCGGCGAGCATAAAGTAGGCATTATCGGCATACACATCGTAGGAATATTGCTGCGTAATGGCGGTTAAGTGCGCCACCATGTCAGCGGTATCGTTTTGCGCTTGCGCGGCAAGTGCTTTGCGCATCAATACATCATCGGTAAGGCTGTGATACAAAAATTCCGATTGTATGCTATCTAAATACAACCGTGCCTGCGCAGGTTTATTCTGATAGAGCGCGAGGTCGGCTTTGGCAAAAAGTTGCAGTGCGTAATGGCTTGAATCTTCGTCTGTTATGGTATTATCACTTATGAGTTGCGAAAGTTCAAAGGCATTGTTGGCTATCAATTTCGAGGTACTTGCTTTGAGCACATCGAGCAACGCCTGCGCGTAGGAAAATTGCGAAGTATAGTACGCCACCTGCGCTTGTTTGAGCCGCGCCTCGTTGCCTATATCGTTGCTTTTATAATCGAGGGCAATTTTTGCGTACAGCATATTGGCTGTCCATATATCGCCGGCAAACAAATACACATCGGCTTTTTCGAGAGCACACTGTGCGCGGTCGGAATACGCGGCTCCGGGCAAAGTTTCGGCAGTTTGCAACAATGCCAACGCCTGCTCGGTTTTGTGCAAATAAAACGCTTGAATATGCGCCAGCGTGCGCATCACATTCATGGTTTCGGTGGTGGTGCCAAGTTCTTCGAGTGCTTTTTCGTATTGTTTTTCAAGTTGTTGCACTTGCGCAGCGGTAGGTGTGGCGTGCGCAAAAAGTTGTTTGTATGAAATATCCAGCAACTTGGTAAGCGCAGGATTGTACAAATGCGTGTGATTTCCTTTTTCTACAATATAGGAAAAACAATCGCTTGCGAGGTTGTACTGTTCGTTGGAAAGAGCCGTTTCGCCCAACTCATACACGCGCTCGCCTGTTTCTTTATAGCGCATATCGAGTGATTTGGCAAACACAAAAGCCCGCTTAAAATTATTCTGCTGCACATACATCCACACAAGCAAATCCTGCAATGCCGGCACGTGCGCATTTTTAACCGCCGCCTGTTCTACTATCGTTTGACAGGCAGTTTGCAGCGATTGTGCGGTATTTTTTGCAAATACTGCTTGTATATAATTTTCGGCAGTCGGCAAAAAACTTTCATCGTTTTGCAGCAATTCCACGCAAGTTTTTGTAAGATTTTCGTAATCGCCCTGTCGGAGCAAAAGTTCCATTTTTGCACGCTGTAAATCCTCGCTAAGCGAAAATTTCTTCAATCCGGCATCGTACACCGCCAGCGCGTAATCGTATTTTTTATTCTCAGCAAGTGCTCTACCCGTTTCGGCATATTCACCGGCAGTTTTTGCCGAGTGTTTCACCATTTTTTGATAGATTTCTTCCGCCTGCTTTGCTTGATTCGATTCTTCATACAAGCGAGCAAGTGTAGCAGTGTAGTGCACCTGCTGCGGAAACAATTTCAGTTGTTCTTTGGTGAGCGCAATCGCCTTATCGTACTGTTTCAGCGCGGAGTGCGCACGAATGCAGTAATCAAAATAAATGGAAGAATGGTTTTTTGCATAGAGTTGTTCGTACAGCGGAATTGCTTTTTCGTACTCGCCGCGCGAAAAATAGAGCAATGCCAACTGATTTTGCTCATCACTCGTTTGCGCCACAAGCGCGGAATAAGAAAAAATCAGTGCACACACGCAAAAAACAACTCGAATCATCTGCAAAATTATACTTTGTAATATAACTACAAAAGTATCAATATATTTTGTGAAAGTTCTGCGAGATACATTTTTTTGTTGGGTGGTGTAATACAAAGGTAGTTTTTTATTGAAACACAGCCATAAAAAAACCTAACATCTCACTGATTTCACTCTTCCCTACAAAATAAACCCTTCATCAAAGGATTTTAGTGCATTCAAGCCCAAAACACGTATGGCAGTCTGCACGGGTGATTGCTGCAACTGCGGATTTTCACGCAGAATTTCTTCGCCTGCCTGCTGCAATGCCGCGCGAGGAAGTAAGCCTATCACTTCGGAACCGCACACGGTGCAATCGTAGTGCGCTGCGAGTTCTTTTACCGTGCGAAACACTGTGTAGAGCGATGTTTGCTCAAAATCGGTAATATTGGTAGAAACCTGCACCACAGCGAAATCTTCTATATACCAACCGATTGCTTTCACGCTGGGCAAAATCCCTTGTTTTCGTAGTTCTCGAATTTCCCGTGCTATTTTTCGTGCTATTTCCACATTGTTTGTGGTCAAATTCACGTTATAGGCAAGTAAAAATTTCCGCGCTCCTATCACCGTAATGCCTGTTTTTTCATTAAAAACCGCTTTGCCAAAATCGGGTTTCCATTCCGGCAAACGAATTTTTTGCGCCCAGCCTTCGTACTCGCCTGCGCGAATTTGTTCCAAGCGTGTGCGATAATCGGCGCGAGCACTTGCTTCGTACAAATATACCGGAATCTGCAGTTTTTCACTCACTTTTTGCGCAAGTTGCAGTGCGTACTCATTCGCCTCTGCCATAGTCAAGCCATTTAAGGGTATAAGCGGACACACATCTACAATACCCGCTCGCGGGTGAGTGCCTTTGTGCGTGCGCATATCCATATGAGCAGCAGCAAATTCATACATGGCAAAAGCAGCATCTACCACCGCTTGCGGATTGCCCACAAAGGTATAAACCGTGCGATTTGCCGTTTTCCCGCTATCAATATGGCGCAAGCAAACATCCGGCACTGCCGAAATTACCCGCCCCAAAGCGGAAATAAATTCCTCATCGCAGCCCTCGCTTATGTTGGGAACACACTCTAACACAACAAATTAATTGTTAATGATTAATTATTAATTTTGAATAACTGAATAACTGAAACAATGAATATCTCAATACCCTGTACTCATATCTCAATACTAACTACTTGATACTCTATACTACAAATCTCCCGTTGGGGGCTTTAGGGGGTTTTTAATTTCCCAGCGTTGCCACCATCACGGCTTTTATGCTGTGCAAGCGATTTTCGGCTTCGTCAAACACGATTGATGCTTCACTTTCAAACACTTCTTCGGTAATTTCGAGTGCTTCAAGTCCGAATTGTTTGTACATCTCCTCTCCCACTTTGGTTTCTCTGTTATGAAAAGCAGGCAGGCAGTGTAGTATTTTCACATTCGGATTATTCGTTTTTGCCACAAGTTTTGCATTAATTTGATAAGGATAAAGCAATTCCACGCGCTCTGCCCACACCTCAGCAGGTTCACCCATAGAAACCCACACATCGGTATATAAAAAATCCACACCGCGCACGGCTTCGTCCACATTGTCGGTTATGGTGATTTTCGCGCCGGTTTCCTGCGCAATTTCGCGGCACTGCGCCACAAGCCACTCTTCGGGTTGCACCGATTGCGGAGCGCACAAACGCACGTCCATACCCATTTTTGCAGCACCCACCATGAGTGAATTTCCCATATTATTTCGCGCATCGCCCATGTAGCAAAACGAAATTTGATTCAGCGGTTTTGCGCAGTGTTCTTCCATCGTCATAAAATCCGCCAAAATTTGCGTAGGGTGAAATTCATCGGTCAGCCCGTTCCACACCGGCACACCGGCATACTGCGCCAATTCTTCTACTAATTTTTGCCCGTAGCCTCTGTATTCTATACCATCGTACATTCTGCCAAGCACGCGAGCCGTATCTTTCATACTCTCTTTGTGCCCTATTTGCGAACCCACAGGACCCAAATACGTACAACGAGCACCTTGGTCATACGCCGCCACTTCAAAAGCACAGCGCGTGCGCGTAGATGTTTTTTCAAAAATCAAGGCAATGTTTTTCCCCTTCAATTTTTGCACTTCCGTTCCTGTTTTTTTATCGCGTTTCAACTGATGCGCCAAATCCAACATATATCGAATTTCGCTTGGCGTAAAATCCAATAATTTCAAAAAATTTCTTCCTGTAAGTTTCATAATTTCTGTGTTTTATACTGTTTTTATTGTATTTCTTGTAATTCTTGTAATTCCAATCCGGCAGTTTCGGGGCGCGAAGGGCGACCGCATTTGAGGCAAACGCCGGTAATTTTTGCCGCAATCATAGTTTTTTGGTCGGGCAGGCGTTCTATGCGCTGATGAAACACTATACGCACATTGCCTTCCTTGCTCATGGAAGTTTTCACTACAAATCGGTCTTGACTTTTGAGCGAATCCTTGTAGTCGATTTCCACCCGCGTAACCACAAGGTCTATGCGTTCGGCGTGCAAAGCCGCAAAATCCACATTGTGCGCGAGCAAATATTCATGGCGAGCATGTTCCAAATAATTTTGATACACAGAATTATTCACAATTCCCTGTAAATCAAGTTCATAATCTCGCACTTTTAGTTCTATTTCGTATTCTTGGGGCATAAGCTTCGGTTTAGTGGTTTTGATAAATCTTCTCGCAGCAAAGCATATCGAAATTGTGCTGTTGCAGCACTTCTATCAGTTTTGGTGTAGATTCACTACGAATTACCACTACGGCATTGTGCGCCGAAGCAAAGGCGTACATATAGTCAATGGCGATATTGTTTTTACTCAAAATTTCGAGGGCAGTGTGCAATCCGCCGGGTTGATTGGGCACTACAAGACAGGCTACATCGGTGATTGTTACCGAAAAATGCAAGTCGCGCAATACCTTATACGCCAATTCAGGACGCCCCACCACACAGCGAATAATGCCGTAATCGGTTCCTTCGGCTATGCTGAATGCCGAAATATTGATGTCGTTTTCGGCTAATACTTTGGTTAGTTCGGTCAAGCGACCTAATTTATTTTCCAAAAATATGGATAATTGTTTGATTATCATATCAATACATTTTTAATGTCTATAAGTCTAAATATCTATAAATCTTGTGTCTAACAATTACAATTTTCTGCGGTCGGTAACGCGCTGTGCTTTTCCTTCAAATCGCTGCATTGAATTGGGTTCTACCAATTTCACGGCAGGGTTCAGCCCAAGTATATTAGAAAGCGCGTGAGTAATTTTTTTCTTCATGGCATCGAGTTCTTTCATTTCGTCTGTCCAATACTGTTCCGAAATTTCCACATGAATTTCAAGTGTATCCAAATTATTTTCTCTATCTACTATAATAGCGTAGTGCGGCGTGGTTTCGGACAATTCCAAAAGCACAGTTTCCACTTGCGAAGGAAACATATTCACTCCGCGCACTATAAGCATATCGTCTGAACGTCCCACAATTCTGCCCATGCGAGCGAGCGTTCTTCCACAGGCGCATTGTTCATACGTCAAAGTACACAAATCGCGCGTGCGATAGCGCAACAGCGGCAGTGCTTCTTTGGTAATGGTGGTAAACACCAATTCGCCGAGTTCGCCTTCGGGCAACACTTCGCCCGTTTCGGGATTGATAATTTCAGGAATAAAATGGTCTTCGTAAATATGGCTGCCATTTTGACACTCACACTCCATAGACACTCCCGGACCTATAATTTCGCTCAATCCGTAAATATTGTATGCCTTTATATTAATGGTATTTTGAATATATTGACGCATTTCTTCCGTCCATGGTTCGGCACCAAACACACCCACGCGCAATTTTATGTTGTTCAAAATTCCTTCCGATACGATAGTTTCGCCCAAAAAAGCGGCGTATGAGGGCGTGCAGGCAATTACCGTAGAAGCAAAATCCTGCATCAGTTGCAATTGTTTTTTGGTATTTCCTCCCGAAATAGGAATAACCGATGCACCCACTTTTTCGGCTCCATAGTGCGCTCCAAGTCCGCCGGTAAAAAGTCCGTAGCCGTAGGCAACCTGCACTGTGTCGGCATTGCCCACGCCAGCCATAGTAAAAGAACGTGCTATCACTTCGCTCCACACATCGAGGTCGTGCTGCGTGTAAGCAACCACGGTAGGTTTGCCCGTAGTACCGCTCGAAGCGTGCAGGCGCACAATTTGCTGCTGCGGCACGGCGCATAGCCCAAAGGGATAATTATCGCGCAGGTCGGTTTTGTAGGTAAACGGTAACTGCGAAAGTTGTTTCACACTCGTTATATCTTCGGGTTTTATGCCGAGTTCATCGAATTTTTTGCGATAAAAGGGCACATTGTTATACATTCGATGCAACATGAATTGCAGGCGTTGCGATTGCAGCGTTTCCAACTCATCGCGATTGATACATTCTATTTCTTTATTCCAAAACATTATTGTTGAGATATTGGTTGATAATTACAAAAGTAACATTTATTTTGAAATGACGGTGGATTTTAAAAAAATGCGCACAAAAAACCCATTGCGCAGAGTGCACAATGGGAAACCACTATTTGTTTTTTTACGTATTACTAACTACGTACTAATTGCTGCCGGAGGAAGAAGTGCTTGTGCCGCCTGCCGCACTTGTGAGGAGCGATAAGGCTGCTTGCAACGCGGTTTTCACGCTCAAAACTTCGGTTTTGGTGGCATTTGCTTTGTTTACCACATTTTGCGCATCGGTAAGTGCGGTATTCACACCGTTCATTACATCATCGGGCACTTGGGAAATATCCAGCCCGGTTGCTCCCGAAATATCGCTTTTCACTTGGTCTATAAGCGTTTGTAATTCCGATTTTTGAGCAGTAGTTGCAGTGTCGGGGTCGTTGTTTTCACACGCGGTGAAAGTGCAGGCGAATACTGCGCTCACTATGAGGGCAAGTATTCCGGAGATTTTTTTCGTTTTCATTTGAGTACATTTTTTGTTATTGTTTTTTTATGCAAAAAAGTAAAAAATCGGTTTCGCTCCTACAAAATCCACCTAAGAAACAGCACCTTTTTTACTGATTTTGGGCAGTATTTTTGGTGGTAAAAAAGCTAAGTGATTTGTTTTGAAGCGGAAAAACTGTTACTTTTGCATCAAAATACAAATTTTCAAGCCTTACAATGACACATTTTTTCAAACAACCTTTTCCTCGTTTAGAAAAAAGAGTAGCGGTTATACTATCCACTGCATGTGTGGCAATCGTGTTGATAAATATTGTCATTTTTAATTTTCACACATACAGTCTATGGCAAATTGTATGGTTCTTGGTAGGCTACACAGCCATTACTGCTATTTGTATCAGATTGGTTCTTACACTTCTTCCTGCACTTTCTCAACAACTCTTTGGTAAAAATAGATGGACAAACGGGTCATACTTTCTTTTTTCCTTCATACTTCTGCTCCTTATTAGTTTTGCTAATTCATTGTATCATTATGCAAGCGATTCCGGAGGCGATTTAATTGGTAAGCCCTACTCGGTTTATTTAAAATTCAGTTTGATAACAACGTTTTCGGTAGGAATTATCCCCACATTTGCGGTGTTTTTTCTGGGAAAATATCTCCATTTGAAAAACGCACGCCATGAAAAGAACGAAAGTAATCAGAATGTTTCTGTTGAGAAAAAAGAAGAGCCAATAAGCATATCGGGTAGTTCAAAAGAAATATTGACGCTACTTCCCGGCAAATTGATATATATAGAAGCACAGGGAAATTATGTACACATTCATTATCTCGAAGATAGCAAAATGGTTCAAAAAAAACTTCGTGCCACGCTCGTGCAAATGGAAGAGCAACTAATGCACTATGCTATGGTGCGCTGCCACCGTGCATTTATTGTAAACCCTACCTATATAGAGCAGGTAATGGCAACAAAACTAAAACTTACAGCCGGCGATATTACTATTCCTATTTCTAAACGATACAATCCTAACTTGTCGGGTATGTAGGTGTATTCTCATTCACCCCAATTTTTTGTTTTTTATCACAAAATTCTTCTATTCGTCCCAAAATTCGGTACGTATGTCCCAAGTATTTGCTCATTTCTTAGGGTAGCAGTAGTTTTGCGCAATTTTTAAAATCCAAAACAATTTAGTATGTTACAGAAATCTTCATGTTTGAGCATGCGCTTCATTTCGTTATTTCTTTTTTTTCCATTATTTGTATCGGCACAGCAACAATTAACGCAAACAATACGTGGAGTAGTGCGTGAAAAAAGTACGATGCAAGTTCTCCCAGCGGCACAAATTTCAATAACGGCAGATGGACAACAAATGCACACGCTTTCCAATGAAAAAGGTGAATTTTCTATAAGCGATATTCCGGTAGGACGCTGCAATATTATGGTATCTATGCTTGGGTTTAGGGCATACGCGGCAAACAATGTGTTGGTTTACTCCGGCAAGGAGGTAGTGCTTGAAATTGTAATGGAAGAAGATGTACACGCCTTGCAGAATATAGTTGTTACACCAAAAACAGAGAAAGAACAGCCGCTGAATCAACTTGCGGTGGTAAGTGCCCGAATGCTGAGTAGCGAAGAGGCAAACCGCTATGCAGGAAGTTTTGGCGGCGACCCTGCACGCATGACTGCCGGGTTCGCAGGCGTAGTGGCAGCAAACGATACACGGAATGATATTATTATTCGAGGCAATTCGCCTATGGGCTTGCTTTGGCGGCTCGATGGCTTTGATATTCCAAATCCCAATCACTTTGGAGTAATGGGCGGCACCGGTGGACCAATAGGAATGATAAACAATAATCAACTTTCCAATTCCGATTTTTATACCGGAGCATTTCCTGCAGAATTTGGCAACGCTACTTCGGGCGTATTTGATTTACGACTGCGCAGTGGCAATAATCAAAAACATGAGTTTATGGCTTCTATGGGCATGAATGGTTTTGAACTTGGAGCCGAAGGTCCGCTCAATCGAAAAACCAGAGCCTCGTATATGATTAACGGACGATATTCTTTTCTCGACTTGGCAATGAAACTCTTTAATATTGATTTTTCAGGTAGCGGAAGTGCGGCTGTGCCACAATATCAAGATTTGTCGGCAAAAGTAAATATACCTTTGAAGCATGGAAATTTGTCGTGGATTACACTGCTTGGAAAAAGTCAAATACGCCAAGAGCCTGATTTTGAAAATGTGTCGGAATGGTTGGTGGGCGAACGCGGACAAGATATGAGTATGCGTGGAAGTCAAATTTTTAGCGGAGTAAATTATACGCACCGATTTGGGTACGCCACCCGTTTGGAAAATCGCGTTTCGTATCAATTATTTAAAAGTAGTGTTACTATTGACCAAATAGAATATCCTTCTATGGATAGATTTAAAGACGTCTATCAGTCGGATAATCGTGAGGGGCGTTTTGCTTGGAGTTCTATTCTCAATCACCGAATAAACACAAAAAATATGATTCGCACAGGTGTAGGGGCTGATTTATTTATGACCAATGTGTATAATGTGGGAGATAGTGTTGTTTTGAACGATTTCAGAGGAAACACTACCCTGCTGAAAACCTTTGCGCAATGGCAATATCGTTTCACCAACACATTCAGCATGGTGCCGGGACTTTACACTCATTACTACACGCTCAATGGCGACTATTCCATAGAACCACGCATAGGATTTAAGTGGGAAGCAACTCCTCGCACGGCGTTTACACTTGGCGGCGGACTGTATTCTCAACTGCAACCTCGTTTGGTACAATTATATATGGACGAAATTACCGGCGAACGGGTAAATGAAAATCTAACAATGAGTAAAAGTTGGCAAATAGTAACCGGTCACAGTCAAAGAATAGGCGAAGGATTGCATCTAAAAACTGAGGTTTATTATCAATATTTGTTCAATATCCCGGTTATTCCCGCTATTCCGGAGGAATCTATACTCAATTTTGGAGATGATTTTGATAATGAATGGGATTATTTGTTTGTAAACGAAGGAAAAGGACGGAATTATGGTGTAGAAATCACCCTCGAAAAGTTTTTCAATAAACACTACTATTTTTTGATAAGCACTTCGTTGTATGAATCGAAATACAAAGGCTACGACAACAGAGAGCGCAACACAAAATTTGCAGGAAACTTTGCTCTCAACGGATTATTCGGCTATGAATGGAAAATGGGCACACGCACACTTTTTTCCACCAACCTCAAAGTTTCGTATGCAGGAGGGAAACGCTATGTGCCAATGAGAATGACAGCCATTACCGATGGTAGTTCCGACAATGATTACGAATTTGACTACTCGCAAGCATACACCAACAAAGTTGCCGACTATTTCCGCTTAGATATAAATATCAATATGAAACAGAACTATAAACGATGGGCTTCGGAGTGGTTTGCCGAAATAAACAACGTTACCAATCATAAAAATATTTGGATGAAATACTACGATGTTAGCCGCAATAAAGAAATAGTTGTCTATCAATATGGCTTTATGCCCATGGGAGGCTTGCGTATCTATTTTTAGATTCAGGAAAATCACACAACATTTCCCTACACTGTTTTGAAGATACGTTGTAATCCGCTCTTAGTACATGGAGTTAGAAAAACTCACCTCCCCTTTTTCAGCGTAAACAAAAACTCCAAGCCGCCGGTGGCGCGATTTTTGGCAACTATTTTGCCTTTGTGAAAGTGCACGGCGTTTTTCACTATGGAAAGTCCCAATCCCGAACCGCCTGTTTCGCGCGTGCGCCCTTCGCTTGTGCGGTAAAATCGCTCAAAAAGTCGGTTTAAATGTTGTTCTTCGGGAATACCCACGCCGGTATCGGAAAACGAAACGTAGTAATAATCAACATCTTCGTTGTACAATTGAATGTGAACGGCGGTATGGCTGCCGGCGTAGCGAATGGCATTGTCGGTGAGGTTGCGGAAAATGGAAAAAAGCAGATTATGATTTCCTTGAATGGTCAAATTTTCAGGCAGTTTCCAATCCATTGTCATAGTTTTTTCGCGCAATAACGGCTCCACCTCATGTTTCAGTTCTGCGAGTAATGTGGAAATATTCACCGCTTCCACACGGAAAGACTGCGCGGCACCCTCAATTTTGCTGAGCAAACTCAAATCCTGTATCAATTCCGAAAGCACCAGTGATTGATTATATGCCTTTTGCGTAAAATTACGCGATTGTTCTTCGTCTAAATCGCTATTCAACACCGTTTCTAAACAAGCACGAATACCGGCTACGGGCGTGCGCAATTCGTGGGCTATGTTGCCGGTCATTTCTTGTTTCAGTATGCGCGTTTTTTCGCTATTGCTTATATCGTTAATAATCATTTCAAAACCACCGGTTTCAAAGCGATTGATGCGCAGCGCAAAGGTTTTTGCCTGTTTTTCGATTTTTGTTTCAAAATAACTTTCTTCGCGGTGATTGTTCAAAAATTCGTTCACGCGGTCAAATTCCGGATTTGCAAAAATAACTGCCGGATTGCTCTGCGCTTCGTCTATAATAGTATTGAGCGACTGTATAAACAGTCCATTATAAAACTCCACCGAGCGGTCGGCTGCAAAAAAACAAATGCCTTCTTCGGAACTGTGAACGTGCTGCAGCAATTTTTCGCGTTCAAAATTCAATCGTTTTTTGTTTTCGCTGAGTTGTGTGTAATTTTCGGCTATTTTTTTACCTATTTCGCCCAATTCATCTTCGGGAAAATTACCACCGTGCTCACCGGTAATGGAAAAATCGCGCAATGCTTCTATGGATTTTCCAAAGCGTGAAGAGGTATAATTAATTATGAGTAAAACGATTACAAACAATGCAATGATGTAATACAGGAAAAAATTGTCGGGTTTCAAGAGATTTTGCACCTGCACATTGTAGGGCAGTGCCACGCGCACAAAGTGATTGCCAAAGCGTTTGGCATAGTAAATATATTCCTGATTGGTTGAGAGCGAAGTGCGAATATCACTACCTGTGCGATGTTTGCGTGCCTGCTGAATTTCGGGGCGGTCGGCGTGATTTTCCATGTCGGTAGATTCTGCTATTACGTTGTCGAAGAGCACTTTACCGTTCAAATCTATGAGTGTGAGGCGGAAATGCGGCGGAAAAAGGTAGTCGGAGCCTTCCAACGAAGCGTGTTTTTGCCACAAAGCATTGGCAACTTCGGCGTAAGCGTCCAATTTTTCGCTCAGAGCATCGGTTTTATACTGTTTTTCGCGTGAATATTCAAACACCAAAATACCTACGGTAAACAAGGTGAAAATAAACACAAAACTGATAAGGATTTTTTTTCTCATGTTGTTTGTTTTTGCCACTAATTACACGAATTTACACAAATATAATAAGCGATAATTAGTGTAATTAGTGATTTAAAACTCCGCAAAGCGATAGCCGAAACCCGATTGATTGGTAAGAAACTGTCCGTAGTCTTCGAGTTTTTTGCGCAGGCGGGCTATGTGCACGTCCACCGTGCGTTCGGTAATGTAGGGCGTTTCGCTCCAAATTGTGTCGATAATTTCTTCGCGCGAAAGTACTCTGTTTGTGTGTTTTATGAGTAGAGTAAGAAGTTTGTACTCGGTTTTGGTGAGGTCTATTTTTTTACCTTTTAGGCATACTTCTTTGGTATTTTCATTGAGTGATAAATCACCAAAAATCAGTTCGGTATTGCTCTGCATTTTTTGTCGTTTGAGCACTGCTTTCACTCGCGCAATCACTTCTTTTATGGAAAACGGTTTTGCTATATAATCATCGCCGCCTACGGAAAAGCCGGTGAGCATATCGTTTTCGGTATCTTTGGCAGTGAGAAAAATTATAGGCGTGAGGTTTCCTTTTTTGCGCAATTCTTCGGCAAATTTATAGCCCGACATTCCGCCCATCATCACATCGAGCAGTATGAGCGCGTGTTCGGCAGTGAGTTTTTGCTGTGCATCTTCTGCCGACACTGCCGAAGTTATATCAAAACCCTCGTGCGACAAATTAAATTCAAGCACTTCGCGTATGGTTTCGTCATCATCTACGATAAGAATTTTTTGAGCCATATTTTTTAGTGGTTAGTTATTAGTTGCTTAGTTATTACTGATTGCTGGTTAATGTTCACAAATGTAGTGAATAGTTTTTAGTTATCAGTTCTCACCTATTACGAATGTTTCAGAATTTTGGCATCAACGTAAAACACAATTTCTTCCACAATGTTGTTGCAGTGGTCGCCTATGCGTTCGAGTTTGCGAATGAGCAACATCAATTTCAGTCCGCAGCGCATTTGTTCCGGATTTTTCCGCAAATAATCGGCAATAATACCTATTGCATTGAAATACAGAGAATCTACAAACTCATCTTTCGCCATTATTTTACCCGAAATTTTGGTATTTTCCGATTCCAACGCCACAAATCCATCGCTGAGCATACTTATCAAGGTATCGAAAACTTCCTCCATGCGCAATTCTTCCGGCAGCTGCGGATTGATTTCGCCACACTCATTGTCAGCAACATAGCGAGCAATTCCTTCACAAAAATCGGCAATGCGTTCGAGCGTACTCGAAATTTTCATAATGGAAAGCACCAAGCGCAAATCCACCGCTACGGGGCTGAACAAGGCAATGTAATTTTCGCAATCACTGTCAATTTTGAGTTCCAGCGCATCTACGCGCTTTTCGCGACTGATAATTTCGCGTGCAAGTTCTATATCGGCGTTCAAAAACGCTTGTTTTGCTTTTTCCAACTGCGAAATTACCAATTTCCACATTTGGTTTATCTCCTCGCGGAGCATTTGTAGTTCTATTTCTGAATGTTTCATAGTAGTTGAAAATTGAAAGTTATTTTTTTGAATTGAAAACTGAAAACCGAGAAGATAAAACTCTCAATTTTCAACTTGTTTCACCCAAATCTCCCTGTTATATAATTCTGTGTTTGTACTTTTTCGGGGTTGAGGAACATTTTTTTTGTATCGCTGAACTCCACCATTTCACCGAGATAGAAAAATGCGGTTTTGTCGCTCACTCGCGCTGCCTGCTGCATATTGTGGGTAACAATTACAATGGTGTAATGCGGTTTCAATTCGTGAATGAGTTCCTCTATTTTCGAGGTAGAAATAGGGTCGAGAGCCGAAGCCGGTTCGTCCATAAGCAGCACCGTAGGCTGAACGGCGAGCGCACGGGCTATGCACAGCCGCTGCTGCTGCCCTCCGGAAAGTTCAAATGCCGATTTTTTGAGTTTATCCTTCACTTCGCTCCACAACGCGGCATCGCGCAAACTTTCTTCCACTCGTTGGGCAATAAATTTTTCGTTGCGCACGCCGTTCACGCGCAGTCCGTAAGCAACGTTCTCAAAAATCGTTTTCGGGAAAGGATTGGGTCGCTGAAATACCATGCCCACATTTTTGCGCAAACTGTCCACCGCCATGCCTTTTTTATAAATATCCTGCCCGTCAATACAGATTTTTCCTTCCAAGCGAATGTTGGGAATCAGGTCATTCATACGATTGAACAAGCGCAAAAGCGTAGATTTTCCGCAACCCGAAGGTCCTATGAACGCCACCACCGAATGATGCTCTATTTCCATAGAAATATTTTTAAGCGCGTGAAAATCGCCGTAGTAAAAATTGATGTTTTCGACTTCTATCATATTCATTTTTCTTATTTTTTTTGCCACGAATTTCACAAATGGCACACGAAAAATAATTCGTGATAATTGGTGTAATTAGTGGTTATAATTCTTTTTTATTTCAGTTTTTTCGCAAAATAGCGGCGCACCACAGTAGCAAGTAAATTGATTAATAACACTAAGATAATGAGCACCAAAGCGGTTCCATAGGCAATAGGTCGCTGCGCTTCCAAATCGCCGCCGCTGGTGGCTATCACGTATAAATGATAGGGCAACGCCATTACTTGGTCGAAAATTCCGGTGGGCAACTGCGGCAAAAAGAAGGCAGCGCAGGTGAAGAGAATCGGTGCTGTTTCGCCCGACACGCGCCCTACTGAAAGTATCAATCCGGTAACAATATTGGGCATTCCCATAGGTAAAATCACGCGAAAAAGCGTTTGTAATTTGGTAGCACCCAGCGCACGACTACCTTCGCGATAACTATCGGGAATTGCCTTCAATGCTTCTTCGGTAGTGCGAATTATAAGCGGTAAACAGAGCAAACCCAGCGTGAGCGAACCTGCCACAATGGAAGTGCCGAAATTCAACTGTTTTACGAAAAATGCCATACCAAACAACCCAAATACTATGGACGGAATACCACTCAAATTGTTGGTCATAGTACGAATAAATCGCAGCACAAAACCTTTCGGGGCGTATTCATTCATATAAATTCCGCTCATAATTCCCACCGGAAAGGCAAACAGCGCACTGCCAAGAATCAAATAAAACGTTCCCACAATGGCAGGAAAAATTCCCCCTTTGGTCATGCCGTCAGTGGGTGCAGTACTCAAAAATTCCCAATTAATTACCCCCACGCCTTTGATAATAATAAAGGAAAGTATAACAACCAAAATGCCCACTATTGCCACACTAAACAGCGTAACCGCCCCAAACGCCACTTTTTGCGTAAGGTTCTTTTTCAATTCATATTGTATAGTATCGTCCATAATTTTCAACTTTCAATTCTCAACTATTTTTGTGTTTTGCCGAAATAGATGCCACGCACATATTGATAGCAAAGGTTATTACAAAAAGAATAATTCCCAGCACAAACAGTGCTTGATAGTGCGGACTTCCTGACGAAACCTCGCCCAATTCTGCCGCAATAGTAGCCGGAATGGTGCGTAGCGGTTGTAAAATAGTGTGCGGAATAACCGCAGAATTGCCCGTAACCATAAGTACCGCCATAGTTTCGCCCATAGCCCGCCCTATGCCCAGCACCACCCCCGAAGTAATACCCGAAATGGAATAGGGAATTACCACCTTATAGGTTGTTTGCCAGCGATTTGCACCAAGTGAAAGGCTCGCCTCGCGCATTGCTCGCGGGCAATTTCTCATAGCATCTTCGGAAACGGTGATAATGGTGGGCAAAGCCATAATTGCCAAAATTAAACTGCCGGTAAGTCCTGTTTCGCCCACGTCTAAATTAAATATTTGCTGCACAAGCGGCACCACCACCACCAAACCGAAAAATCCATACACCACCGAAGGAATACCCGAAAGCAGTTCTATCACCGGTTTCAAAATGCCGCGCACGCGCTCACTCGCCACTTCCGACATGAAAATAGAAACCGAAAGTCCAAAAGGCAGGGCTATGAGAATGGCGAAAAAACTTACCCACAACGTACCCGTAATCAAGGGCAACAAGCCGAAAAGCGGCGCGGGGGTGGCAGTGGGCAACCATTCTTTTCCGCCAAACACTTCGGAAAGCGAAATCGTACCGCCGTCAATTTCCTTGCCACTGAAATTTTCGCCTGCATATTCCTGCGGAATAAATGCTATAATTCCTTGATTTTCAGAAATTAATTGCGATATGCGCTCGGACACAAACTCGAAATTTTCGCCCAAGTCCTCCTCCGAAAAATAATTGGTAATATCATTCAATCGAAACACCAGAATTTCCTCGTCTGCACCGCCAAACTGTTGCCAATTCGTTTGCTCGTAATCGAAAATCGACTTCAACTCCGCAGGCGAAAGTCGGTCAATAGGATTATCGGCATTTACCGCCACCACATAGCCATGTTCAATAGAGGGCGAACGAAACAGGTGCACTCCGCCCGAAAACAAAAACACCACCACCAGCACAATAACAATGCTTGTAACAAAACCACTGATTGTGAATAAACTCTCTACTAATTTTTCTGCTCTGTTCCGCACGCTATTCTGTTTTTATTTCATTGCAAACTTCCCCTTTTTGTGTTACAAATCGGTTACGAATTTGTTATGCTTTGGTTATTTTAGGTGTTGGGGAACAAGAAACAGGAATTAGGAGTTAGAGGCATAAAAAAGTTGTCCGCTTCCGAACAACTTTTCTCGTAATTTTTAATTCGTAATTCGTAATTCGTAATTTATTGCAAAGGAATATAGCCTTCTTGTTTCACTATTTTTTGTCCTTCGGGCGAAAGCATAAAGGTAATAAATGGACTTACTTTTGCTTCTGATTTTTTCTCGAAGTAAAAAAAGAGCGGGCGCACTATGGGGTAGGTTTTGTTTTGCGCATTTTCCACCGAAGGGGCTACAAAATTTTTGCCATCGTAGGAAACTTTCAAGGCTTTCACACTACTGTTCAAATACGCCAATCCCACATAACCTATCGCGCCTTTGGTTTGGCTCACCGACTGCATAATAGCACCGGTGGCAGGCATGGAAAGCACCGAAGACATGTAGTTTTTATTTTTCAAAATCTGTTCTTTGAAAAATTCATAGGTTCCCGAACTCGTTTCGCGGCTATACACCACTATTGCCACGTCATCGCCACCCACTTCCTTCCAGTTTTTCACTTTTCCGGTGTAAATATCTTCTAACTGCTGGCGCGTGAGTTGATTCACTTTATTCGCCGGATTCACTATTACGGCAAGCGCATCGTAGGCTATCACTTTTTCCACCACTGTTTTTCCGCCTTGCTGGAATTTCGATTTTTCATCGAATTTCATTTTTCGGCTCGACATGGCAATATCTGTTGTGCCGTCCAATAAGGCAGTAATTCCCACACCACTGCCGCCGCCGGTTACGGTTATTTTCGCGCCTTTATTTGCCTTCATGTATGCTTCCGCTGCTTTTTGCGTGAGCGGCAAAGCGGTATCACTTCCTTTAATTGATTGAGCCATAATTGCTTGTGCAAAGAGTGCTACGGTGCAGATTACTGCTAAAATTTTTGTTCTCATAGGTATTGATTTTTTTGATTTTATGATTACTACTTATAACTTTGATTTTTCCCTTTCTATCCTCCCCCTTGTGGGGGAGTTAGAGGGGGCTTTTTCTTTAAAATTTATACTGTAAACGCAGCGTGAACACGTTGTCTTTTCTCTCTTCTTCGTAACCTTTCACGTTTTGCGAACGTTCATTGGAATTGATTTCGTAGTAGGCTTGCAGGCGAAGTGCATTTGTGGCACGCCACAACATTCCGAATCCAAAGGTATTTTGCGCAAGGTCGGCTTTTCCGGTTCCGCTTCCTTTTACGCCTGCATCATTGCCCGAAACTCCGGTATTCGGATTATATACATCGTATTTCAACACGGCTGAAAGCGGCAATCGTCCAAAATCCTGTACCAACATAGCATACCAACCGGAGAATTTACGAATGTAGGTATCGCCGGTGGGCAATGCGGTAAATTTCGGACTTTCGCTTGACGAAGACGTGCCGGGTTGCGTTCCCATAAGATATTCCGCCGTCAGTTGGCTCAATCCTGCCACCGTGATTGCGGCAAATTGCACATCTACGCCCACATATTCGCGTGTGGCATATTTTCCTTTATTGCTCTCTGTGCTATCTACTGCGAACGTAGTACCGGTCATGGTATATACTTTTTTAGTACCTTGATACACACCACCATTGTAGTACGATACTCCTCCACTCAAACTCACCGTACCGTTCCAATTTTTATTTGCCGAAAAATGCCCTATGAAATCTTTTTTGTTGTCAATTTCGGGACGAATACCGTTGCCGGCAAATAATCCTGCCTCCAATTTGAGAATACTCCATGCCGAAGTTTTCGGTGCTTGCAGAGTGAGCATTGCGCCCAAATCACGTTCATCGGGAAAAAGTTTTTGAAAAATCGTGGAACGTTCGGGTGATTCGCGGCGTGAAGACGAATAACTGATTTCATAACCAAAGGGACGGTCGAACACACCGGCTTTAAGAGAACAACTGCCGAAAAACGGGTCTTTCACTTGTACATACGCATCTTTCACACCCAGCCCCTTTTCGGTAATATCGAGTTGAAACACGCCCGTAGCAATTCCCTCATCGAAGGTAAATTTAATACGTCCTCTGCGAACGCCAAAGCGATTAAAACTTTCTTCGGGATTTTCGTTTGCACCGCCCACTTTGAGAGAAGCATCTTTTTCTCCCCATTGATACTGCGTTTGAATATAACCCGAAAGTTTGATTTTTTGCAATTTTCTCACAGACGAAGAAAGTCCGTCAATGCTTGTTTCCAACTGCTCCACTCTTTGGTCGAGTGCATTTTCTTGTTCTTGTGCAAATAGCCCCAGCCATGCGCAGGAAGCCATTGCGATTGTAATTAATTTCTTTTGCATATTACATTGTTTAAAATTTTACAATGCAAAAGTAGGTGGCGGAAATTACGGAACGGTTACGAACAAGTTATGATTAATGAACAATGTAATAATTACCGTATTGTCGTCTTGGCACATTAGCACATTAGCGCATTTACCGAATCAAAGTAACATTGCCAAAGCGAGTGTAGCCGAGTGTTTTTTTCTGACCTGCCCATGTGCTGCCGTCCAAGAATTGTGCTTCCAACTTCCACATATACACGTCCGCAGGCAGCAATTCGCCGTTGTAGGTGCCGTCCCACTCGCCGGCGAAGGTGCCGTTTTGCACATCTTCGGAGTAATACATCAAATTGCCCCATTTGTCGTAAATCCATAGTTTACACTGCTGTAAGTTAAATGCTATGGGTTTAAATATGCGCACCGATTCCGAAGCGTTATGGGGGCTGAATGCGTTTGGTATGTAAATACCACTCGGAATATCTACAAATATTTCAGTAGAATACTGCACTTGACAGCCAAAACTATTGGTTACGGTCAATATCGGATTTTTATAGCCATAGGAATATTGTTCTATGCGTATCGGATTATATCTCTCGTGATACTCTACAAACAAAGTAGTCTGTTCTTCATTATCGAAAAACCACTCCATGGTGTAGGTCAGCGGAATTTCTACCTGCGTGCCATTGGAATTTTGTGCTACAATAGGTGCTTGATACGAGGCATCGGTAAATTCTATGGCAGTAGTTGCATCCGGTACAGTATATGTGTAGTTTGGTTTCGGGTAATCGGCTATGCTTACAATCAGCGTATCACTCCCCTCGCAACCGGCAAGCGTACGCTCGTGTACGATGAGTGTATCAATTCCCACGCCATTCCAATCAACATAGCGCGTTGATGAATATAAATCTCCGTTTTTGGAGTAGTTATAATGATTGCCCGATGTTTTCCAAGAATATGTACTGCCTTGTGCGGCTGTTTCTACTTCATACAATTCCTCTATTGCTTGCACGCACAATTCGGTATTTCCCACAATGTGAGGCTGTGCCGCAGGTGCAATTTCGAGAGAAAACGCCACTCTGTTACTTTCGCAACCCGAAACAGTATCGGTATCAAAGAGTTCAAATTGATACTGACCGGTGGGAATATTCATTTGACCCAATCGTTCAAAATCGTAGATTACCCCCTCGCTATTAGGTAATTTTTTATCAGTACTAATCCACCGTACCTGCGGACTTCCTTCTGCGTGCAGGGGTGTAAGTTCTCCTTCACACAGCCTTTGTTGTTGGGTAATTAGCGGCGATTGCGGCGGGTCAATCACTGCATATTCTATGGCAGCAGTTTCGCTTGCACACAGTTTGCCGTTCGATTCATATTGATACACTGCCTCTATGCGATAGGTGCCCACAGAAGGAAATAATTCCGTAGCGGCAAGCAAAGTTTGCAAGTTTGCGTTGGGTACTGTGTAGCGGTTGCCGTTTTCATAGATAATAGTCCACTGCACACGAGCATTGGCATTAAACGGCGGCGAAAAATCTCCTGCAGCCACATTTTCATAGTCCGCATTGGTACACGAAATAATGTTGGCACTTTTCAGTAGTGTATTACCGATAAAATGGGTAGTATCTACGTTGGCAGGCGGACGAATCGTAATCATTTTTAAAACTGCATCTGCATCACCTATCGTAAATTGCGGCGTAGGATTCACCGTGAGAATCAAAGTCGTTTTCCCACTATCTACTTCATACACACCACTCTGCGTTCCTTTTGGAAACCATGTATCACGAATTTGAAGTGGAAACTCGCTCTCGCACACGGTTTGATGCAATATTTGATAGATAGTAAGATTGAGTAGCACAATGCTATCGCAAGCCGTTGCGGTGCGAGGATTAAACATATAATCGCCACTATACGAACCGTGCGTAAAGGTCATTCCAAGATATGTGAAAGGTAAATCATTATCATAGAGCGTAATAGTGTCGTAAGTGGTATATGTGTTATCTACGGAAAGTTTGAGTATTACAATACTATCGCAGCCATACTGTGATGTGCGCCGAAATACGTAATCGCCGCTTTGTGTACCTGCACGAAAGGTGGTATCGCGAAATACAAAAGGAAAGGCATTATCACAAATTGCGGCATATTCTGTTAATTCCGGTTGATTTACGCGCAAAGCAAGCGTTACCGTACTATCACAACCATATATGCTTTTTCGCTTGAACACATAGTTTCCACTTGTAGTTCCTATGTCAAACGTAGTATCTCGAAACCTAAACGGCAATGCGGCATCGCATAAAAACGTCTGCTCTTTCAAATTATAACTTCTATGCACTATAAGATTTAATGTTACAATCTTATTGCAACCTTGCGGTGTTTTGCGTTTGAGCACATATACGCCACTTTGCGTACCGACTTTAAACGTGGTATCGCGAAAGGTAAATGGCAGTCCATTTTCACAAATTGCAATTTGTTCTTCTTCGTACAACGCATCGTTTACAGTGAGTTTGAGTGTTACCGTACTATCGCAACCCTGCTTAGTTTTTCTTTTGAATACATAATTTCCGCTCTGCGCGCCTGCGCGAAACGTGGTATCGCGAAACGTAAACGGTAATTCATCGCTACAAATTGTTACTACTTCCTGTATGTTATATGATTGATTTACTGTTAGTTTGAGCGTTACAATACTATCGCACCCGAACGATGTTTTTAGCGATGCTGTATATTCGCCGGTGGTGTTATAATATTTCCCATTAAAAAAATATGTGTCGGGAGAACAAATTGTAGCGGTTTTTGTTTCTTTTTTTGTGGGGCGAACGGTTACGGAATCTTTAGGAAGGTCTTTTACACAGCGGATGTTAAATCCGAAATTTCGCTCGGAGTGAGTTAATGCAGAAAAACCCATATTAAACCCCATGTGATACGCATACGGATTGTAAAATTTACTTTCTACATTACTCCAAAAATTCCCTGCCTCTCCAACACTCATTAGTTTGCCGTCAGTAAAGTAGCGAAAACCACCGGCTGCAACAAAAATGGTATTAGCACCATTTCCAAATTCAAAACCACCCACGCCGTTGCTTGTTGTTCGTTTACTACCTGAATTATTCAAATTTTCTATTTCCGTAGCAGTGGGTATTCGCCAACCCATAGGACATGGGTCGGTTGCCTCTTCCCATTGCCGAACGGTTGTAACGGTATTATCCCAACCTGCTACCGCTCCTATTGCAGCCCACGCTTTTTTTTTATTCCACTGATAAAACATTCCTGCATCTTCAGGATTTTTTGCAAACGTTCCGGGGTTATCAACATTTCTGGTTGCCCATATAACGCCATTAATTTCCACACCGTCTTTTTGACTTAGTACAGAACACGTATCGCGCACTGTAAATACATATTTACCCGATTGAGTAGCCACAAACGTTGTGCTCATTCCCGTAACAGTCATAATGTGCGTTACGCCATTATTAACGGTATAATGTACGGTAAATGGCGGCGTGCCTTTAAAGGTTAATTGTATGACTTCATGTTGGCACACATCTTTTTTCAACGCAGTAACAGAGAGAACAGCACAATTTTGCGCTGCAACAAAACAACAAACACGGAGAAACAAACATATTGATACTATTTTTTTCATAGAATGTGTTTCGCATAAGTTTTTCGGAAATACACTATTGAGTTTACTGTATTTTCAAAGTAGAACCTGCTTCCATTTTAAAATTACTATTGATTTTTACAGTACCATTAGGGGCTTCAAGTAGTAAACCTCCACCATTTTTTACTTGTACGTCTTCTACAAAAATATCGCCACAATCATTTATAATTGGTGATAATGGTGTTGTAATATTGGTATAGGCGGGAGGCGTAACATACAAAACTGAATTTGAACAAGGAAGTTCCCAACCCATATCGAATAGTATGCCTATTTTTCTTGCATTAAATGAGTGTAACGGATATTGGTACGCATACTGCATAAAATTAGGAAATCCGTGGTTATTGTCCCAATGCGAAACGCTCGAACCCTGCTGCCAAGTAGGTGGCGCATACATTTTTACACGCATACCATCATTTACTGCCAATAAGTGAGAACTCGAATTACCGGCATAAAGATTATCGCTTATCATCAACGCGGCACGTTGAGATTGATTGAGGTCTGTTAAGCACACATTCCCTGCTTTTCCTTGATACAACTGCCGGTCGAAAATTGTGGGACGATTAGAATTATCGTAGTAGCCATTTCCGTTAGATGCTACATAATAATACCGCCCGTCTTGCATACAGTTTGAGTAAAATCCCAATCCATGCGTTATTTCATGTAACATAACGGTAACCCAATCGGTTAAATTCCCTGCATTACCATCTAAACCATAATAAAAATTACTACTGTAATAGGAATTCATTTCTATTCTAATGTCATACAAATTATCCACATTATATCCAGCCAATTGATTTCCCAACGTAGAACAATACCATGTGTTATTAAACAAATACGTTGGCATTGTATAAGAACTACCAAGAATGCCAATAGCCATAGGAACAAATGAAGTTGTGATGTCAATCGGTACTGTACCCCCCAACTGTTCACTCCATAGTTCTAAGGCATATTCCGTAGCACTCTGTTGTTGCTGAGTTAGTGTGCCACTTAAATTAAATTCAAGATATGAACAACAAGGATTTATTCTCTTTTTTGTATTAGTTACATTCTTTTCTCCATTTGGATTAAAATGCTCATCGTATATAGCCAACGTTCCATCGGGTAGTTGATACATATATACATAGTAACTCATTTTCTCTTCTAATTCTGCTACAAAACGTAAGTTTTCAGGGTCATTGGGCAAGGCAGGAATAAGTTTTGGCTTTTCCTTAAATATGTGAACAATTTGCCTATCTTTTGGCAATGCTTCTTTCATAGTTTCTTTCTGTCCATAAAAATAACGAGGTATAAATACTTCTTGATTTTTCGCAGAAATAGATACAACATTTCTAATAGAAAAATCGACATTGGTTTCTGCAACCAAATATCGTTCAGCATCCCCTAAAATCGCTTGTTTGATTTCTTCTATAAAAAACGGCGATAACTCGAATTGAGCGGAGAAATTTTCAGCAGGAGTTATTACTACACTTTTTCCTGTTTTTTCATTCAAAATCACAATTTTGGTGTTGTGAACAGATGCAAGAGAGAACAAATACACTTCTTTATCATTGCTATTCTTTGTTATAGGCTTCGCCAATGCAGAAGTACCATATCTTTTAATCAGAGTTATAGTATCTTGTGATACATTGCCATAATTAACAGAAAAAATATGCTGTGCGTGAAGATTTCCTGCACAAAATACAATAAACACAGTCGCAACAAATCGACATCCTACATACCTTAAAAATTGATAAATTTTCATATTGTTATCTGTTAATAAATACTTTCCTTGCTGTATAAGTAGGCATTGTCCTCGTTTCTGTTATTGTTCTTTCCTGTGCTGAATTAGCACTCGAAAAACTCCAAACATTCCTCCATCCGTCAGTGTTGTAATTTTCAATATTTTATTTTCTACAACACTTTTCTTCTATTTCGTCAAAATCATTTGTTTCGTTTCACTTGCAATACTATCGCCAAGCAACACATAACTATATATACCTGCCGAAAGTGCGCCAGCCTCAATTTCAATAGAAACATTTGCTCGTTCTGTAATATTCAAACACTGCACTTGCACACCCTGCATAGTATATACGCATAATTGCACTTTTTTATAATGTTCAGGAATGTAGCATCGTATTGTTGTACGTTCATTAAACGGATTGGGTGCATTTTGGTAAAGTTTCAAATCTTCCGTTGCTGAATTATCAGAGAGAGACATATTCTGTGTGGCAAAACCATACGATTGCTGTGCCAAAATATCAATAGTATTCACTGATTTAAGAGCATTGACCGCACAACAATTTGTTATTATATTTTCCAATATTTCTATTCTTTGCAATAAACTTTCAATATCATATTGTTTTTGTTCTTCCTTTGATTTTACTCCGGTTTGCAACTTCTCAATGGTTTTGTGTTGGTCTTTCAATGCCTCCACAATCACTGGAATTAATGCAATATAATTGACACCATAATACCCCTCCGAATCTTGACTTACCAATTCGGGGAAAATTTCTTTTAATTCTTGTGCTAAATAGCCATATTCAAAATACTCTGTTTCATATTTTTTCTCTCGTATCGAATTATGTATCGAATCATTTATTATTTCAAAAGTTGGTGCTATTGTTTTTGTATATGATTTTCCTTGTAATTTATACAATTTTTCAGTTTCATTTGTTACATTTTTTATGTTGCTTTTCAACCGTTCATCTGAGGTAACAATACTACCATTTGCATAAATATTTCCTGCGACATCTAACATGCCTAATGTGGGTGTTTTACCTATACCAACATTGCCGTTCATTACAACAAACCTGCCTCCGTCAAAATAACCGGAATAACGCCAATTAGGGTCTCCGCCTGAAACTGTTGATTGTACACCAAATATCATATCTTTCGTGTTTGAAGATGTTGATGATATATTTGCCCCCCATATACTACTTCCAGAACCAGCAGTTCTTGTATTTGTTACCCATATCCCGGTCATATATCCGGAACCTGCCGACCTTGTATTTGTTACCCAGACTCCATTCAAACCAACATCTTCATTACTACTTGATATATTCTCTGCATTTATACTTGTTATGGAACCGGAACCAGTTGCTTTGGAAGTGCGTAAATCAACATTTTGCACATATGTACTTCCTCCATTTCCTGTCGAAGAAATATCTGAATGCAACCCGAATAAATAAGAATAACCATCTGTATTAGTATGATATTGATTTGAATAAAAACCATAAATTTTTCCTGATGCTCCTGTATGATAATTAGTTACATAATGTCCATACGTAGTAACATTATCATAACCATGACTATAATTAGATGCGTAAACGCCAATGTTTAGATTATTGTTTCCATAATTATAATTACTTGAATTAACTCCATAATTCACATTGTTTGTTCCATAATTACTGTTACTTAAAAGCAATTTTGCACTTGCATAAGGATATGTTCCTACTCCAATATTTCCGTTAAAATAAGAATCACCTACAACATGTAATTTTTGAGAGGGGGATGTTGTTCCTATACCAAAATTATTGCTCACATAACCATTGCCATTCATATAACTATCGCCGACAATATGCAATTTATACGATGGACTTGCAACACCAATACCTACGTTTCCATTATTAAAATTATATTTATTTGCTTTAAATGAAAGCATATTATCAGATTCCCATTCGCCTATTTGAATATAGTCGCCATCACCAATTTTTATCATATTTTTCGCTCGTTCAGTGCTGGTACTGCTATTTCCTATTTTTAGAGAACCTTCACTTACAAGTAACCGTGCGGTTGGTATTGGAGTAGTTCCGACTGCGGCATTCCCTACACTATTTACCTCTATTTGCGCAAAGCCTGAACTTGCTACAAATAACATACTTGCAACTGCTGCGACTTGTTTTAATTTTCTTTTCATGATTGTGGGTGTTCAAATTGTTTTTATATGATGTTGGCTTGCTCATGCAAACACAAATATACATAATTTCAATTAGTAAATGTAACTTTTAAGAATAAAATTTCTCAACTCTCAACTCTCAACATTACCGAATCAAAGTAACATTGCCAAAGCGGGTGTAGCCGAGTGTTTTTTTCTGACCTGCCCATGTGCTGCCGTCCAAGAATTGTGCTTCCAACTTCCACATATACACGTCCGCAGGCAGCGATTCGCCGTTGTAGGTGCCGTCCCACTCGCCGGCGAAAGTGCCGTTTTGCACCTCTTCGGAGTAGTACATCAAATTGCCCCATTTGTCGTAAATCCATAGTTTACACTGCTGTAAGTTAAATGCTATGGGTTTAAATATGCGCACCGATTCCGAAGCGTTGTGGGGGCTGAATGCGTTTGGTATGTAAATTCC
>JAITUU010000040.1 GCA_031286165.1 Bacteroidales bacterium | reverse complement strand
GCATTCAATATATAAGTAGCATCAATCGTAGTAGTTCCTATGTTCCAGCCGGTGAATTTGTAGCCCGTGCGCGTAGGTGTGGGCAGAGTACCCACCGCGCCGCCTTTTGCCACGCTTATGCTTGTGCTACTCAGCGTGCCGCCGTTGGCATTGAGGCTGAGGGTGAGGGGGATGGTTTGTTGCGGAGTTACGGTAATATTCACTCCGGGGTCGGTGGCGTTCGGGTTGCCGCCTACGCTTTCGAGTTGAACGGAGAACACACCCACTTCGGTAGGTGTGCCGCCTATGCGTAGTTGGTTGTTGGCGTTCACGGCGGTAACTCCGTTTGGCAAAACACCTATCACGCGGAGTGACTCGGCGTTGGTATAGTTGAAAATAACGGTCTGTATGGGATTGCCCACTACTACTTCTTGATTGCGTGCGCCGCCGCTGCCTGCACGTCCAATGGTGGCAGGGTTGGGGGTAACAATCGGCGTAGTTCCGCCCGGCACGTAAATATCGGGTTGCGGAATATTGCTCACGCCGCCGCCGATGTAAAAACCAAGATGCGGCGGTTGGTTGTATGCCGTGTTTTGCCACGCCACGCCCATGCGATACACGGGGTCGTGCATGAGCGTAAAGAGGCGGTAGTTTGTGGGAATGGTGGTGGTGTGAATATAAATCTGCGAAGGATTATTCGTATTATATAATATAATTTCTTCGCGCCAATCGCCCAGAATGTCGGCACTCAGGCAGGGGTTTGCTTTCGTGCCGTTTACCGAAGCTCCGGTGGCGGTGTAGAGGCGGTTGATGGCTGATGAAGTCCATTTGTCTATTTTATTGCCATCGAGGAGTTCGTCTTGCAGGTCGCCGTCCCAATAGATGCGAAAATTGACACTCGGTTTGCGGGTCGAGATTGCTTGCCCTTTGCAGTTATACACATTTCCGCTCGATGCGCTCCACATCTCGAAACCCGGATTGGCGGCATCAATGTCGGCGGCAAGTCCGCGTCCGTTGTCGGTGCCGGTTTGTTCGCCGAAAATCACTTTTCCGGTTTTCAAGTCGCGCAGTTCGTAGCCGTAGGCACTGCCTTTGTCTTCGTGCACAAACCAGCCTTCCAAGCCTGCACGCGAGGGGTCTAAGTCGGAAACGTGCATGGCATCGCCGTGTCCGTAGCCGGTGCGCCAGAGTAGTTTGCCATCGTGGTCTATGCAGGCAGAGCCGTAGATAATTTCGTCAAAACCATCGCCGTCCACATCGGCTACGGATAGGTTGTGGTTTCCTTCGCCGTAGGCACCTTGTCCACTTGTGGCGGAATTGTGATACCAGCGTTGCACCAATTTTCCCTCTTTAAAATCGTAGGCAGTGAGGGTGGAGCGGGTGTAGTAACCGCGACACATCACCACGCTGGGGTGCACGCCGTCTAAATAGGCTACGCACGCCAAGAATCTGTCCACGCGGTTGCCGTAGTTGTCGCCCCACGAAGATACCGTGCCACGAGCGGGATTGTAGGCAATGGTGTGAATTTCGCTGCCGTCTGCCCCTTTAAATACGGTGAGATATTCCGGTCCGCTGAGCACATAGCCGCTTTCGTTGCGATAATCTGCCGTAGGACTGTCGCTGCCCATAATCACGTTTTTGCCCTTGCCGTCTTTGGTGCCGGGAGCGGTTTTGCACACGAGTTCTGCTTTGCCATCGCCGTCTAAGTCATACACCTGAAACTGCGTGTAGTGCGCTCCGGCGCGAATGTTTTTGCCCAAATCAATGCGCCACAAAAAGGTGCCGTCCAATTTATAACAATCTATAAACACATTGCCGGTGTAGCCGCTTTGCGAATTATCTTTGGCGTTCGAGGGGTCCCATTTCACAAAGAGTTCATATTCGCCATCGCCGTCCACATCGCCCACGCTCATATCGTTTGGCGTGTAGGTGTAGGCTTCGCCGTTTACAGTGCCACCGTTTGGAAGTTGCAGGTTGAGCGTAAGGTACTGATTTGCCCACACCGCCGTACTTTTGGAAGATTCCTGCTCCACGCCGTTCAGCACCGATTTCACCACGTAGGTAGAAGAGTTTGCACCATTCGCATCGGTGTAGTTGGTGGTTCCGGTAATGGGCGAAGCGTTGATTTTTGTGCCGTTGCGGTAAAGATTGAAGGCAACAGAGGGACTATCGGTGCCCAAATACCGCCAACTGATATACACGCCGCCGGAAACCTTCACGGCTACCAAGCCGCGGTCTAATTTTTCCATTTGGCGCGAAGTTGTACTTGTTTGTGCTTGTGCTCCGGCGCAAAACCCGAAACTAATGAGCAAAAAAACGCTGCAACAGTGTATAAGCGTTCGCGCGTGTGAGCGACTTTGGTGTACAAGTGTTTTCATGATTATGGTGTTTAATAACGGAATAATTGAGAACAGAAAGTTGAAAGTGTTCATCTTAATTACCATCGGCGAGGGCTTCGCCGTTGAAAATCTCTTAATTCTTAATTGTTAGAAGTGGTGTAAAACAAAAAATCAGAACAAATATAGTGTATATTTTTCTGATTTTCAACGATAAACATAGTTTTTTTAGTTATTTTCGTCAATATCGTTTTCTTCCTCTGTTTTTTTCTTGCTTGCGTGCCACGTGCGAATGAGTATAATGCAAAAAAACGGCAAATACATAATGCGGTAACGCACCAGCGCACCAAAATTGGCAATGGTTAAACCGGTAAAAAAAGCGAGAATAATCACAAAAATAGTGAGAGAACTGAGGAAACTATCGTTGATAATGGCGCGTATAAAACCCACAATGCGCGTTTTGATGCACAGATAGATAAAAAAGAAAAACACGAAGGCGGCTTCTATGGAAGAAATTCTTAGAAAAAGCGACTGCCCTTCCCACAAAAACGGACGAAACAAGCCACTCACTATGGCAATAGGTGCTTTGGAAAGTATGCTGGGAACGGTGGCATCGAAGTGCCCAATGTTGAAACTATTGTCGCCGTAGTACTCTTTCGATAGGTCGTCTTGCACCACTACGGCGTGTTGCAGCATGGTGTCGAAACTACCGTAGCGTCCTTCCACCGCCTCGCCAAATTGCGAAAGAATAACTACAAGTGTCAGCAGCGAAATTGCCAAAATAAACGGAAAGGCTGCCATGCGAATAAGTTGATTGGGTACTCGCTTGATATACCAAAATACCACCCACAGCGAACCTGTGGCAAATGCGCAGTAAAACACAAAGGGGCGAATGGAAATAAGAACGTAGGCGCACAAGGCATAGCGTAGAATATTGGCTCCAATGCGATGTTTGCGAAAAAATATGAGCCATAGTGCTTTATATATTTGCAGTGTTGCCACCAAGCACCACACATCTTTGAGTATGCCGCCGCTCCAAAACAATATCGATGGCAGGAAAAATAGTGCGATTGCCATATATTTTGCCTCTTTGGGATAGAGTTTGAGCAGCATGGTGTAGAAATCCCAGATTGCAAAAAACATGAAAATAGTGAGTAGGAGCGTGGTGCCGAGTTGTGAACCAAAGGCAAGTACGTAAAACGGTACAATAAATCGGCTCACCGCCCACGCATTGGCATCTTTGAAATAGAGCGGATAGCCGGTGCGATTGTCGAAAAACGAACGAAGTTCTTCGCTGCGTTCGCCCAAAAACATACGCAGGGCTGCGCCAAAATTTTTCTGTACCAGCGCAACTATGGAGCCTGCTCCGTGAAAATAATATACTGTGTCGCCACCATCATAATAATAGGTATATACCAAAATAAACAGAATAGAAAATGCAATGCGTGCGCTGAGTGCTTTTTTGTAGAATCGGTAATTCCACTGTGCGTCTATGTGCTTAGCGTATATGCGCTGTGCCGCAATAAATGCCGCCGTAATAATGCAAATACTTAGTATAATATCGAAAAAAGACATTGGCAGGAATTAGTAATGAGTAGTTAGTATAAAGTATATTTGCAAGAAAAAGTAAAAATACAGATTTTATTGGAATATACCCCTCTCGAATTAAAAACTTCTATCTTTGTGTTTTTATGTTCTACATTATTTGTATTCTAATTCTCAACTCTCAATTTTCAATTTTCAACTAAATAACATGTTTTCAAAAGCCCTCGATACTGCTCTCGAACTGAGCGAACACAATAAAGCGCAAGCAGAACCGCTATTGCGCAAAATTTTTCATGTAGCACAAAGCACTGCTGCGGTGGATTTGGAAGATGCCGAACTGTGGAAATTTGCAAAAGCATTGTTGTTGTATTACCGGTACGATAATTTTGAACACGAGCAGGAGCGATTGACTGCACTCAAAAAAGCCTATGTGTATGCACAAAAAACCATAGATGCCTATGAACAGAATCCGAAAAAGGTATGGGCGGAGAATTTTTACCAAGCACTTGTGATACATATATATATATTGTATCACCATAGTGAAGATTTTGAAAGCATAGTAGCCGATGTGTATGAAAGCATTATGCACGATACTTCGGGAGTGGCGCAGCGTTTGGCGCAAAAAATAGTGCTGTGTATGCTCTACAATACCATTGTAAAAGTAGATGATGCCTTTGAGAATTTTCACCACAACGAGTGGATAGAAACCTTATGCAACCATATAGAAACAGAACATTCCGACCTCACGCCGCAGCAGTTGATAGATGCCGAAAAAATTCGCGCGATAGTGTTGCGGAGGATTCAGTAGTTAGTTATTAGTTGTTAGTGAGCAGTATATTGGAACATTAGCACATTAGCATAGTGCCGTATTAGCACATTGTTTCCCTGCGTCATAAAAAAAACTAACAAAAAACAGAAAAAAACATTGCAGGGTAAAAAAATATACGTAGTTTTGTACTATTAAATAATTTTAGGTTAAATATTAAAATGGTATTCATGAGAAAACTCAACGTGTTTAAAAAACGCTTGCTGCTATTGCTTTCGGCATCGTTTTTTATTGGGTATGTACACGCCCAAATCGTAGTTTCGGGTACCCTTGTTGGACCAGACGGCAAGGGGCTTATAGGGGCTTCGGTTATAGAAAAGGGTACAAACAATGGGGTTCAAATTTGGACAGAAGATGGTGCATGGCAACTATCGGTAAAAAGTCCTGAATCGGTGCTTACATTTGAATTGACGAATTTCGTTACACAAACCAAAACGGTGGGTGCTACACGAAATTTCGGCGTAGTAAAATTACAGCCTGCTGCGGCAACAGAACTTGCCGGCGTGGTAAAAATTGGTTATGCGAGTGCTCGCCCCGAAGACGTAACGGGTGGTATCACGCAGTTATCCGGTTCTACGGTTTCGAGAGCACCGGTGCTTGCAGTGGACCAAGCTCTTCAAGGGAAAGCGGCAGGTGTGCAAGTGCGTGCCAACTCAGGTCGCCCCGGTGGAGGTATGGACATTGTAGTGCGCGGTCGTGGTACTGCCGGCGATGCTCGTCCACTCTACGTGGTAGATGGTGTGCCTGTGGGGAACGAATGGCGCGGCGACCCTTCAAACATTGAATCTATTTCGATTTTGAAAGATGCATCTTCTACGGCTATTTATGGTGCTCGCGGTGCCAATGGGGTAGTGCTTATTACCACTCGTGGTGGTAACGCAGTGTCGGGTGCCGATTCTGATTATATCAATGTGAGTTTCGATGCTTATATTGGTGGACAAGAAGCGTGGAAAAAACTTGATGTAATGAGTGGTGATGAATATCGCAAAGCACAAGAACAACTTGCCGGAACAACTTTGGATTGGACAGGTTTTGAAGAAAATACTAATTGGCAAGACCAAATCTTCCAAAAAGGCTTGATAGATAAATTCAAAATTACTTTGGAAGGAGGTTCGCCTCGAACTTCATGGAGTGCAAGTGCCGGTTCTACCAAACAAGAAGGTATAGTGAAAGGTTCGGGCTATCAACGTTACGATGCCGGTTACAAAGGTATGTGGCAATTGAACAACTATATAGACTTAGGTGCTAATATAGGTTTCAATCAAAATACTATGGATGTATTGGCAGCCGGTAACGACTTACGCAATACCGTATTGGGTAATGCACTCATAGCACCGCCTATTACTGCGCCATTTAAAGACGGACAACTTGCAGGAACCTACAAATACAAAAACCCGCTTGGTTTGGTGTTGAAAAACGATGCGGGTTCACAAAACTATACTCGCAACGGTTATGGATTGGGAACAGGAGCATGGGTAAATATAAAAATTCCTCATGTTGAAGGTTTGGAATTTCGTTCACAAGCAAGTTATGGACGTTGGGAAAACAATGACGAAGTATATGTGCCTGAATTTATGATTTCACGCATTAATAACCAATTCAACGATATATCGTTCTTGCAAAACACTATCAACGGTGGCTATAACTGGACAGTATCGAACACCTTGTCATATACCTTGAATTTGAAGGACAAAGCCGATAGTACTCGCGTGAAACACGCAATTCGTTTGTTGGCAGGACATGAAGCATTGTATGAATATCAAGATGGTTATAGAATAAAAATGAGTAATGTTCCTGAAGCCGAAAATATGCGTTATCCTTCAATGGGTTCACTGATGCTACCGGATGGACACGGCGGCAAAAAGGCAGATGAAAATGCTTACACCGTACCTTCATGGTTATTGCCTACTGAACACGCTATGCTTTCATACATTGGTCGTGCGGAATACGGCTTTAAAGATAAATACTTAGTGAATGGAACAATTCGTAGAGATGGTTCTTCTCGATTTGGCGGAGCCAATAAATTTGGTATCTTCCCATCGGTGGGCGTGGCATGGAAGGTGAATAAAGAGCCCTTCTTCTACAACAACGAATGGTTGCGTGAAAATGTAACCATGTTTAAATTTCGCGGAGGTTGGGGTAAAATTGGTAACGAAAGTATCGGTAATTACTTGTTCCTTTCTCAATACGGTACTAGTGGTGCTGTGCCAAATCGTTATTCTTTTGGTGGATCTGTTGTAGATGGTGCTGCGGCACTTTCAACTATCAATCCCGATATTAAATGGGAAGAGGCTACGAGTTGGAACATTGGTAGCGATTTGAGTTTGTTTAAAAACAAAATTGTGTTCAATTACGATTTCTTTATCAAACACAACTACGACAACTTAATTCAAATTTCAGTACCGGCAGTTGCGGGTGTTGATAATGTGTCTGCTTCATGGCCTACGGTAAATGCCGGAACAATTCGCAACTATGGTTCAGAGTTTTCTTTGACCTACCAAGACCAATGGTTGCCAAGCGAAACTGCAAAATTCCCACTTACCTATAGTGTAAATGGTAACTTTACCATAATTAACAACGAAGTTACCGGTATGGAAGGCGGTGAATTGTATGGTGGTAGAGTAAACCCACCTGATGTATTGCTAACTACAACTCGCGAAGGCTACCCTATTGCTGCTTTCTTTGGCTACAAAGTTGATGGAGTATTCTCTTCATGGGAAGAAGTAAATAAAGGTGCGCAAACCGATGCAAAACCGGGTGATTTCCGATTGGTGGATATTGACGGCGACGGCAGAATTACCGAAAATGATAAAACCTATATAGGTAATCCTCATCCAAAATTCTCCTATGGTTTGAATTTCGATGCCGGCTATGCAGGATTTGATTTAGGACTTGCCTTCCAAGGTGTACAAGGCAACGATATTTTCAATGCCACAAAATGGTATTTAGATGGTGGCTTTGAGTTGTCGAATATGAGTACTCGCCGCTTAGATGCGTGGAGCGAAACCAACAGAGGTTCAAGCGAACCAACCGATGCAAGTTGGTTTACCAATACTGCCTACTTCCCTAACTCAGCATTTATAGAAAAAGGTTCGTTTATGCGTTTGAAAAACATTACCTTGGGCTATACCCTCCCTGCTCGCATTACCGAACGAGTTCATATTCAAAAATTCCGTGTGTATGTGCAAGCACAAAACCTACTTACCTTTACCAAATACTCAGGATTTGACCCTGAAATTGGTTCAAATGAAGATACAAATTGGGAAGGTCCTGAATTTGGTATCGACCGTGGTGTATATCCGCAAGCACGTACCTTTGTATATGGCGTAAATATTACATTTTAATTAATAAAAAGGAGAATAAATACAATGAAAAAGATAGCATTTTTATTAATTCCTGTTCTTGCTCTGGTATCGTGTACCAAAGAGTTTATAGAGAGAGACCCCAAAGGTCGAGGAACCGATTTAACATGGTTCGACACCGAAGACCAATGCCGCATGGCGGTAAATGCCATATACGACCCACTTGGCTGGCAAACCTACTATCAACGTAATGCCGAAGTGCTCGATATGCTTTCCGATGAAGCAGAAAAAGGCGGCTCGGTGGTAAATGTGAACAATTACAGTGCCGACCAAAGTGAAATGTACAAAATGGCTTTGTACAATGCAGACCCAACCAATGTGGTAGCAAACAATTTTTGGAAAACTGCCTATATTATTATAGCACGTGCCAATTTGATGATTAATCGCACCGAAGCAAAAGAAAACATTCCGGCGTATAAAGCCATGCGTGCCGAAGCCCGTTTCTTGCGAGCCTTTGCGTATATGGATTTGGTGAAAATGTTCGGACCGGTGCCATTAGTTACCGATGTAATTAGTCCACTTGCTGCCGCAGGCTATGGTAACCGTCAATACGGCTCCATAGAAAATCAAATTGCAGAAACATACAAATTTATTGTTTCGGAATTAGAAGCAATCAAAGGAGTATTGCCAAACGTTCAAAGCGGAAGTAATTTTGGTATGGTAAGCGATGCTGCCGTGCGTGCCTACTTGGCAAAAGCGTATTTGTATCAGGGCGATTTCCAAAAAGCCTACACTACTGCCAGAGATTTGATTGGCAGCGGCGCAAGTTTGATGTCGCAATACCAACAAGTATTTAATTTCGATAACATTGCAAACGAAGGTTCGATTTCAGAAATTATTTTTGCCGTGCAATATGTAAATGGTACTAACGATAGCCGTAACTACGAAGGTTCTATTCGTGTGATTGACAATTCACCGCGTGTAACAATTAATGCAAGTGGTGTTGCTGCCGAAAATACCGCAGTAGGCTATGGTCTTGTGATTCCTACCAAAATACTGGTAAGTGCTTTCGATGCTACCGACCCACGCTTAGATATGATGGCAAAATCGAAAGAAACTGCGCCAAGTGGTGTAGCCGACTCGGTATATTGGGACGGTAGATGGCAAAAAATCGGTAAAATGGCAAACGGCTTGAATACCGGTAACTATACCTTGAAAAATTTCTTGAATCAAGCCGTATTCAATGGTCAATCGAGCGGTAAAGATTATATACTTATGCGCTGGGCAGAAGTGCTCTTAATAGGTGCCGAAGCCGCTGTGCGCACCGGCAATACCGGCGATGCGCTCATATGGGTGAATCAACTTCGCGATCGCGCTCGCAATAGTAAAGTGATAGAAAAAGCACTTACTATGGATGAGTGGACGTTTGGAACATCTGCGGAACCTGCTGCATTAACAGCAATTACTATAACCGATGTGAAAAAAGAACGTCAAAGAGAACTGTTCTGTGAAGCAGGAACGCGCTATTTTGACCTTCTTCGTTGGAATGCTACCATTGACCAAGATGGCGATAATATTTATGCCGACTATGTGTTAGCAAATTTGGGTAACGATGTTGCCGGTAATCCTCGCACATGGAATCCTGCTCGCAGAGGTTGGTTTCCTATCAATATCAACGAAATTCGCGCACAAGGCGGTAGTTTAGTTCAAAATCCCGGTTATTAATTCTAAAATTCTAAAACAATGAAAAGACCTAATATAATATTCGTTTCTCTTGCATCGCTTGCACTGTTATTTGCAGCCTGCAATAAAAAAGAAGCACCAAGCGGTACTTTGAAACTATACACTCCTTACAATTATGGCTTGGGTATAGATGAACCTATACCCGATGGCGAATTGCTTTATACCGATATACCGCTGGCATTTGTAGTAAAAGGCGGCGATGGCGATACCTATTCGCTGTGGATGGGTACTCCTTCTTCTGATTACAGCAAACGCAGAACTTCGGAACAACAAAGCGGCGACCAGAATTTTGTAGAAATGAATACCTCTGGTATATTCATGAAAAAAACAAACGATGATTTTGTTGTACAAAATTATTTTGATGAACCGGGTGAATTTACCATGACGCTTGTAGCGCGTAATATTTACGAAATGGGAACAGAATACAAAGAAACAATTTATCAAAAACACGTTACTGTGGTTGATACTGCTTGTTTTTTATTTGTTTCCGACCCGAACAATACGGCGTATCGTTTTGTGTTCACAACTCCTGCGGCTCGCTATGCTTCGTTTACTGTTACCGGAACTACTATTCAACCATTATTCGATGCCGGAGCAAATGGTATGAATCTTGCCGGAAGTGTGTCTATGAATATTGCTGCCGGTAACGCATCTATTGTGTTCAATGGCGTGGCTTTGCCTTATAATGCACAACGCCGTTATTATACATTAACAGGTGCAGATTTTACAAAGCCAAATACACTTACCGTAGTATCGCGCTCAAACTATACTCGTGATTACACAATTTTGCCTGCAATAGCACGCTAATTGAATTGCAGTATATATGTATTAAAACGCTTCATAGAAATATGGAGCGTTTTTTTGTTTTTTAGAGGACATGATTGATTTGTTGCAATAAAATCAATAAAAATTTGTTGTCTTTGTGCAAATAATTACAGGTATGGCAACAATTACATTAGATTATGATGCGCGGAATGTTTCTATTCGCAAAGCGTTTGAATTGTTATTCACGCTGGGAGTAAGAGCAAAAAATAGTGTGGGCTACGATACTGCTTTTGTTTCAAAAATTAAAAATGCAGAAAAAGAGCCGTCAAAAAAACTTAATTTGACGGACTATGGAATTTCTATTTAAGGAAACTGCTGAGCGTGATTTGCAATTTTTTGCTAAAAATCAAAAGATTATAAAGCGCATAGAGGCGTTGCTTAAAGATATACAGCAACATCCGCTTTTTGGTATTGGAAAACCGGAAGCATTGAAAGAAAATTTATCGGGATTTTGGTCAAGAAGAATCAATCGAGAACATCGAATTATTTATACATACGAAGAAGATGCCGTAACTTTTTATTCTTTTAGAGGGCATTGTTGATTTGTTGTAATACAATCAATAAAAATTCGTTATCTTTGTACCGAATTTTTAACAGTATATAGAAATGACACGTTTTTTTACACTCGCTTTTTCTACTTGTTTCGCAGTAGGAACAGCATTTTCACAACCGGCAACCGACCACATTAACACCGGCAATCCGGCACGCCCCTTTGGGGTTAATACCTATTACAAATATGGCTTAGTACCTTCCAATTTACCTACTACAGGAACCTATGGTAGGGCAACTGATGCTGCTACTGCTTATAATTATTGGGTGCAGGATTTTGTGGAAGATTGCGGCGATGGCTCAAAAAGAGTGAAATTCGACCAAATAGCCTATACGGTATCTGAAGGAATTGCTTACGGAATGTTGCTTGCTGCCTACGCCGGCGATAAAGAAACCTTTGATGGCTTGTGGGCATTTTATAAAAAATTCAAAAATGCTAATGGCGTAATGCAATGGAAAACTACCGGCTGTACGTCTGCCACCGGTGGTGGTGCCACCGATGCTGAACTCGATGCGGCTATGGCACTCGTAGCTGCAGCAGTGCAGTGGACTTCCGGTACATACGCCACCGATGCAAAAACCTTGATAACTGCCATTCGCACCAAAGAAATGACATCTGCCGGCGATACCAAAGGCGGCGATGGCTGGCAAGAAAATTCGCAAAGAAATCCAAGTTACTATGCTCCTGCCTACTATCGCCAATTTGCAAACATAGATACTGATAATGCAAATTTTTGGAGTGTAACAGCAGTACAAAAAGCCGAATGGCACGTAATGACAAACAGACATCCTATTACCGGATTAGTAAGTAATTGGTCGAATTATGCAACTGCGAAACCTGCAATTCGTTCTTCCGGTAATGTAGTTACCTTACCCGATGGAACACAGAAAAATACCGACACATTATATGGATACGAATCTATTCGCAATCCATGGCGTATGGCTACCGATGTGCTGTGGAATGGTAATGCGGCAATAGCCGGAAACGATATTTGCACCAAAGTTGCCGCGTTTATGGTAAATAAAGAATCGAATGTGCGTATATTGATGAATGTTGATGGTACGCCAATAACGGGCAATGCTTGGGCTACCGGAACATCGTACATGACTTCGCTTGCTGCTATGGGAGCCGCCAATCAAGCAAGTTTGAATAAACTCTATTCTTCGGTAGTAACTAAAAACGGAAGAATAGATAATAATAACCTCAATACCAATAGCAACTATTTTAGCGCAACGCTCCGGTGTATTACATTATTTATGATGACCGGTAATTTTTGGAATCCTTCCGATGCGGAATTTCCTCGCACTTCACCTGCCACTGCCATAGATTTTACACAAACAACTCAAAATGTAGTAGTATATCCTTCTCCGGCAAGCACTGTGGTGAATATAGAAACTGCACAGGAAATGCAAAAAATCAGTATAATCAATAGCGTAGGCGTGAAAGTGCTTGAACAAAGCGCGCAATCGCAACATGAAACGATTGATGTGAGTAATTTGGCAACGGGCGTGTACTTTGTGCGTATAGAATTACAAAACACCACGGTGGAACATGCGCGATTTGTGAAGCAATAAATACAATGTGCTACTATGCCAATAAGGCAATATGTCAATTAAAGAAAATCCCGCAAACATTGTTTGCAGGATTTTTTTGCATTGTTCATAACATTTTTCATAAAAATGTGTGTAAATCAAAATAAAGTTGTATGTTTGTGCTCATAAATTAATAAACTAATTAAAATTTTACTATTATGAAAAGAAATTTATTTACAATTGGAGCCGCATTATTGTTCGGCTTTGGTGCTATGGCACAAGCAACTATTCCTGACGGGGTAACAAAAGTTACTTCCGGAGTTTCAGGCGACAACTTCTCAGTACTCGATGCTTCTGAATCTGTAGCGACTATTCAAATAACTGACGCTCTCGATGGTTTTGATTTTTCACAAGGTTCTTGGCAAGGAAATATCTATGGAGGTTCTTCTTTTTCAGGCAGTACTTTGACTCTGCAATATGATGGTTCAAAATTTAACGCAGGTGTAACTGACAACTGGTCGGGTGTTTCTACACAATTTATTGGTTGGAGCGATGAAGCGGGAGAAGACGGTACAGGACCAGTAATGATAGACAAATTCTATAGCACACAAGAAGGTCAAACCGGTGATGCTGTTTATTCAGAAAAACCTATGGTAGTGCGTGGTACTTCGGTAGATTTATCAAATCCATCAAATGCCTACATGGAATTTGATTATACATTAACTTCTAATCAAGGACAAGTGGTATTTCAACTTGACCTGCGTGATATTTTAGGTCGTGTGGCAAATACTAATGAAACTGATAAAATCTCTCGTATTGTTGGTAGTCTTACCCCTACTTCTACTCCCGTTCATGCAATTATTACTTGGGATCCTGATGCTAGTGACTATGACTTGACGGTGCCTACTTCTGAAGATTTTCCTGCTACTACTGTAGTAGACAACAAATTGGTTCTTACCGATTCATACTCTCCTAAATTTTTTGATGTGACAAATCCATGGGAGAGCGTGAATGCCGGTGCTACTATGCGTTCAGATAGAATTATTGGTTTTGATATTGCCCTTTTCCCCGATAAAACAGGTTTAACAGCAACAGCAACTATGGTAATGACGAATATTAAACTTGGAGGCAAACCGGCTTCTTCTGCTATCAAAACCGTAAACGGTGCAGAATTGCAAGTAGTAAACGGTGTTGTTTATTCAGCAGGTCAAATCGTAGTAACTTCTATTACCGGTCAAGTGGTAGCAGTGGCTAACGCTTCTTTCGATACTAACACTTTGAAAGGTGGTGTATATGTAATCAAAGCAGCAGAAGGTTCTGCTAAAATTGTGAAATAATCTTGTTAGACACAAGTTTTTAGAAACAGATACAAGAAAATCCTGCGGACAACGTTCGCGGGATTTTTTTTCTCAAAAAAACAACGAGATAAGTTTTATCATTTAAAACTTTTTTCTACCTTTGTACCCAATTAAACAAAATAGTATTTTTAATCTCAATTTAATCTTTTTTATTATGAAAAAATCTTTATTATCTATCGGTGCCGCACTCCTTTTTGGGTTTAGTGCGTTTGCTGCCGGAAGTGTAGGTCCTACTACGTTATCGTTTGACAATGCCTACCAAGCTGCCGGTGCCGCACAAGGAAAGGGTGCTTTAACCCAATGGGGCGTTTCTCTTGCAGCAACAGAAACCTATCAAATTACAATTAGTGCAACCAATTCAAGTTCTTACGATTTAACTGCAATAGAATTTGCCTTTGTTGATGATGATGCTACCGCAGGACCTACTGGATACTGGGGAGAATTAAGTGCTTTTGTTTCAGTTGAAAGAGCAATTGCTGCCGGTTCAACTTTTACTGTTTCAGGTTTATTAACCGTGAAAACAGACGCACAAATTGCTGCTGTACCTGCAACATTATCTGCAACCAATAAATTGGCAGTGAATGCAAAAAGTAGTAATTCTTCGTGGAACAGTCCCGGTGCTACTGCTTCCGTTTCGTTCGCTTTATCGGGTGTAACTATTACAATCGTTAAACAAACAACTCCCGATGGAACATTATTTACAGGTGATGGTTCGGGAGTGTTGCAGTTACAATATGCACCAACAACACTTCCTGCTCCATACGCAGCAGGCGACCAATTCACTATTACAGTTTCAGGAACTTCAAGTGCCGATATTTCTCAATTCAATGCTGTTGCAGTGGACCAATCAGCCGCTGCTTCTTACTGGGCAGAATTATCAGATTCTCCTAACTTAGAAGGAAGTTCTGCTATTGTAGCCGGTACTCCATTCTCAGTAAGCGGTGTTTTAACTGTTACTGCCGTTCCTGCTGATTTTACGGTTGATAACGCAAATACTCTTGTTTTGCAAGCACACGCTGCCGGTACTATGCTCGGTATTCAAAATTTGGTGGTTACTGTAACTCCATACACAGGACCAGCAGTAGAAGTAGAGCCCGCAGTATTAACTCCAACAGCGTTGATTACCAACAATGCGTATCAAGCAGCAGGTTTGGCACAAGCAAAAGGTGCTTTAACTCAATTTGGGGTTACAGCCACAGCAGGTGCAGAATACGAAGTTACTATTCAAGCAACCAATGCTTCAAGTTTTGATTTAACAGATATTGATTTTGTACTTGTAGATGATTCACCAGCAGCCGGTTATTGGACAACATTGTCGGAAGTAGTTCCACTTGGAAGTGCTGTTGCAGCAGGTGCCTCTATCAACGAAACAGTTACATTGACACTTGCAGAAACACTTCCTGCTGGTGCTGCATGGGCAAATACAAAATTGGTAATTAATACAAAAAGTGCCAATGCTGCATTTACCGACCAAACAGGCAATGCAACAGCAACTGCTTCAGTTGCGTTCTCTAACGTAAGTATTTCTGTTGTTAAAAAATCTCCTACTGCAATTTCTGTACTCGATGCTGCAAAAACAGTAAGCGGTATTTATAGCGTTACCGGTGTACAACTTAGCGTAGAGCCTACAAGTGGTATTTATTTTGTAAAATATACTGACGGAACAGTAGCCAAAGTTGTGAAAAAATAATTTTCAATTGTAAATTACAAATTGTAAATTCTAAATGTAAGAAAATCCTGCGAGCGGTGCTTGCGGGATTTTTTTTGTTTAAAAAAATTTTTTCTTCTTAAAAACGTTATATTTGTACTATGATAAAGAAAGTGAAAATATATCTTGACAACTGCTCCTATAATCGACCCTTTGACGACCAAAGTCAAATGCGCATTTATTTGGAAACGCAGTCAAAGTTATATATTCAACAACTGATATGTTCCGGATATTTATTATTGGCATTCTCGTATATCTCTCGCTATGAAAACGGAAATAGTCCGTATTTCAAAAATAAAATAGCAATAGAGCGATTTTTTGAAAATGCAGTAACATACATTGATGTAGATAAAGCAGGTATAATAGAAAAAAGAGCAAACGGAATTATAAAATACGGCATAAGAGCCAAAGATGCTCTGCATATTTCATGCGCAATAGAGGCAAAATGCGATTATTTTATAACTACCGACGACGGGATTTTGAAAAAATATAGAGCAAACGATATACACGTGTGTTCGCCAATACAATTTATAACCATTGAGGAGGATTTTTTATGAATAGTACAGCAACTATTATGAAAGAGGGCATTAGTTGCCTTGTGGAGCGACTTGGAGTTGTGGAAACAGAGATTTTTATATCGCAAATTATTCGGGAACCTCTTGATTACACAAAATGGCAACGAGAGCATTATGCTGATATGTCGGTAAGTGAATTGAACAAAAAAGCGGTGGAATACGCAAGTCGTAATTTGTAATTAATAATCCTGCGAGCGGTGCTTGCGGGATTTTTTTTGTATAAATAATTTTCAACTTTCAATTCTCAACTTTCAACTAATTTTGTATCTTTGCATACAAAGAACACAAGTCATGAAAAGTTTAGTTTCGATTTCCGATTTCAAAGTTGAAGATTATTTGAATATCATTCAATTGGCTGCTCAGTTTGAGGCTGATAGTTACAGAAATGTATTGAAGGGGCGAATTATTTCGACCCTTTTTTTTGAGCCTTCTACGCGCACGCGCCTGAGCTTCGAGAGTGCTATCAATCGTTTGGGGGGCAATGTTATTGGTTTTGCCGATATTTCCACCACAAGTTCCACCAAAGGCGAATCGCTGCACGACACCATTACTATGGTAGCCGCTTACTGCGATTTGATAGTAATGCGCCACCCGCTCGAAGGTTCGGCTCGCTATGCGGCGGAAATTTCGCCTGTGCCGGTAATCAATGCCGGCGATGGAGCAAATCAGCACCCCACGCAAACGCTGCTCGATATGTATTCCATTCAAAAAACGCAGGGAAAACTCGAAAATCTCTCCATTGCCCTCATTGGCGACCTCAAATACGGACGTACCGTGCATTCGCTCATTATGGCAATGATGCACTTTTCGCCGCATTTTCACTTGGTTGCCCCGCCCGAATTGCAGTTGCCCAAAGAATATATACAAATTTTGCGCGAACACAATATTCCTTTCACCTTGCACGAAGATATGCAGGAAGTGATTCCCGAAGCCGATATTGTGTATATGACGAGGGTGCAAAAAGAGCGTTTTTCGGAACCGATGGAGTACGAACGCACCAAAAATTTGTATGTATTGCGCAATGCCATGCTTGGCGGAGCGAAAAAAAATATGCGCATACTCCACCCACTGCCCAGAGTGAACGAAATCAACGTAGATGTGGACGCAAGTCCACACGCTTACTATTTTGAGCAAGCTCGCAATGGGGTGTTTACCCGACAAGCAATTATTTCGTATTTACTTGATTTACAATAATATATGAGCGATATACAAGGAAGGCATTTAATAGTGAGTGCCATAGAAAACGGCACGGTAATAGACCACATTCCCTCGAACCGGCTTTTTGAAGTGATTTCGATACTGAAATTAGACAGCATAGCATCGCAAATTACCTTTGGCAGTAATTTGGAAAGTAAAACGCTGGGGAAAAAGGCAATCATAAAAATTTCCGACAAATTTTTCTCCGGCGATGAAATCAATAAAATAGCCATAGTGGTGCCCGAAGCAAAACTGAATATTATACGCAATTATACGGTGGTGGAAAAGCAACATGTGAGCCTTCCTGCCGAAATTACCGGCATTACCCGCTGTTTCAATCCGGTGTGTATTACCAATCATCAGGCAATTACGCAAAAATTCAACGTAGTGGCAAGCAATCCTACCACACTGCAATGTGTATATTGCGAAAAAATTACCGATAAAGACAATTTTAATCTTTTATAGGTATCAGTTGTTAGGTATTAGTTCTTAGAAAAGAATAATTGTACTACCCATTACTTATTATCAATGTTTCCTATTGATGCAAATTTCATAACCGCACAAGATATTCATTTGCACGAACGCAATGAATGTTCGCACAAAGGCAACTTTGGGCACGCCCTGCTTGCGGCAGGCAGCGAAGGAAAAATGGGTGCGGCGGTACTTGCGGCTAGAGCCTGCATTCGCGCCGGGTGTGGACTTGTTACGGCGCACATTCCGCGCGGAGGCAATGTAATTATGCAAATTGCCGCTCCCGAAATTATGACCGATATTGATGACTGCGAAACCTATATTTCGCATATTTCTTCGCTTGAAGCATATACCGCGCTTGGTATAGGACCGGGTGCAGGCACGCAGCCCGAAACTGCTGCGGTGGTGGAAGCAGTGTTGCGCAGCGGAAAACCGGCGGTAATAGATGCCGATGCACTGAATTGCATAGCCGCACATAAGGATTTACTCGCACTTTTACACGAAAATTGCATTCTTACGCCTCACCCCGGCGAGTTTGATAGATTGACCCACGCGCACGAAACTACCGTTGAGCGATTTGAAACACAGAAAAACTTTGCTCAATACTATAACTGCACCATACTTTTGAAAGGTCGCTATACCTGCGTGTGTACACCGCAAAGCGAAGTGTTTTTCAATTCTTCGGGCAATGCGGGCATGGCTACTGCCGGTAGCGGCGATGTGCTCACGGGTATTATTCTTTCTTTGCTTGCGCAAACATATAGTATTACACAAAGTGCGGTGTATGGCGCATTTTTGCATGGTCTTTCGGGTGATTGCGCAAAAATCGCCGTAGGCGAAGAATCGCTTACTGCGCAAAGCCTTGTGGATTTTTTACCGCAGGCGTTTTTACAGATTCATAATCAATAACCGATGGCGAAAAATCAACTATACATAGGCACCATGTCGGGCACTTCGCTCGATGGATTAGATGTGTGCGCGGTGGAATTTTCCGGAAATATCTTTCACATTCATGCTGCCGAAACTTTTGTGTTTTCTACCGCATGGCGCAATCGCTTGAACGATGCTTTTTCTATATCGGGTGTGGAATTGCAGCAACTTTCGGTGGATTACGGCGTGTTTTGCGGCGAATGTATCAATGAATTTGTGCGCACGCACAATTTGAAACCTGCCTATATTGCAAGTCATGGGCAAACGATTTTTCATACGCCGCACACCGGATTGACTGTGCAGATTGGTTCAGGAGCGCACATAGCCGCCACTACGGGTATTTCCACCGTGTGCGATTTTCGCACCCTCGATGTTGCTATGGGCGGTCAAGGTGCTCCCTTAGTGCCCATAGGCGACCAATTCCTTTTTGCCGATTACGATTATTGCCTCAATATAGGCGGATTTGCCAATGTTTCCACGCAGCAGCATGGTGCGCGCATGGCATGGGATATATGCGCTGCGAATATTGTATTGAACGAATATGCAAAAAAACACGGGCAGGACTATGACGAAAGCGGAAATTTGGGACGAAAAGGAGAAATCAATCAAGCATTGTTGCAGAAACTCAATCGCCTGCCATTTTACGCGCAATCGGCACCAAAATCACTCGGCAGAGAGTGGGTAGAGCGTGAAATTGTGCCAATATTGCATGCGCACAATCTCTCGGATTTTGATGTGATGCGTACCTATTATGAACACTGCGCACAAGAAATAGGGAACACTTTGCAGGGAAAAACCACGAAAACACTCTGCACCGGCGGCGGCGTGTGCAATTCCTTTCTTATGGAGCGCATAGCGCACTACACGCAGTCGCAGTTGCTTATTCCCACACCAGAAATTGTGCATTTCAAAGAAGCATTGATATTCGCTTATTTGGGATTTTTGCGCGTGCAGGGTAAAGAAAATTGCCTTGCCTCAGTTACCGGTGCACGCAAAAATGTGTGCGGTGCTGTGATTTGGGAAGTGTAACTGAGTAAAAAAACGTATTTTGTGAAAAAAAACTTGATTTTTAGTACAATAAAACAATTAAAGTTTTAATTTAGCGTTTGCTAACAAGAACACAATTGTAGGAAAAATAAAAAAACAGGAAGAATGAAAACAACTCAATGTAACACAAAACGTGTATTGCGCAATGCGGCTATCGCTTGTGCGTGTATTTGTTTTCCCGCAGTAATGCAAGCCCACACAGTAATGGACGTGAAAATAGCCGCAGAAAATGCTGCTATTGCTGCCGAAAACGAAAAAATTCAACAAAGTTCAATGGCAGATTTCGCTGTTTTTACCGCAGTAACCGGCGAAAAACCACCGAAACAAAACAAAAAACGCCGCCGCCACCGCCGCATTACTCACGTGCGCTAAGCAGCAGTGTGAACATATTTACAATAATTGAACGAGGCATTTTCATAAAGTGCCTCGTGTTTTTTGTGTAAAAAGTGCTACTTTTGCGCCGCAAATAATTTTTGAATTATGATTTCTCTCTCCAATCTTGCCGTGCGATTTGGCGGCTATACGTTATTTGAACATATTTCGGTGCTCATTACCGAGCGCGATACCATAGGACTTGTGGGGCGCAATGGTGCCGGAAAATCTACACTGCTTAAAATTATTGCCGCTGCCGATGAGCCTTCCGAAGGTACGGTAATAGTGCCCGAACACTGCAAAATTGGTTATTTGCCGCAGCAAATGAAAATTACCGATGGCAAAACCGTGATAGACGAAGCGCGTTCTGCCTTCGATGACATAAATGCTCGCAGCAAAGAATTGGAACGTTTGCAGAATGAATTGTCGGAACGAACTGATTATGAGAGTGATTCGTATATGAATCTCATTCACCGCATGAGCGAAATTTCCGATTATTTGCACTTGCACAATGAAAGTTCCATTGACGGTGAAATTGAGCAAATGCTCACGGGTCTTGGATTTTCGCGCTCAGATTTCAATCGCCCTACTTCAGAGTTTAGCGGCGGCTGGCGTATGCGCATAGAACTTGCAAAAATTCTTTTGAAACAGCCGCAGGTGCTTCTGCTTGATGAACCTACCAATCACTTGGATATTGTGTCTATTGAGTGGCTCGAACGATTTTTGGTGAATTACAAAGGTGCTATTATTTTGATTTCGCACGACCGCCGATTTTTAGATGCCGTTACTAAAAAAACTTTTGAAATCAGTTTGAATAAACTCACTTCCTACCCTGCGCCATACAGCGAATACCTTGTGCTCAAAGAAGAACGCTACGAGCAACAGTTGGCTGCCTACGAAAATCAGCAAAAAATGATAGCCGATACCGAAAAATTTATTGAACGATTTCGCTACAAAGCCACAAAATCGGTGCAGGTGCAAAGCCGCATAAAACAATTAGATAAAGTAGAACGCTTGGAAGTTGAGAAAAAAGACGAAGGTGCTTTTAAAATTTCTTTTCCGCCTGCGCCGCGAGCCGGTTCAGTGGTACTCAAAACCACGAATTTAACCAAAAAATACGGCGACAAAACTATTCTCGCCGATGTGAATTTCAGTATAGAACGCGGCGATAAAATTGCGCTTGTGGGTAAAAACGGCGAGGGAAAATCTACATTTATCAAATGTGTGCTTGGCGAAACTACATATAGCGGCGAAATTCAATTGGGGCACAATGTGCGCGTGGGCTATTTTGCGCAAAATCAAGATGAAATTCTCAACGAAAATCTCAGCGTATTTGAAACCCTCGATGCCATTGCCGTAGGCGAAATCCGCACCAAAGTGCGCGATATTTTGGGCGCGTTTTATTTTAGCGGCGAAGATGCCGATAAAAAAGTAAAAGTGCTTTCGGGCGGCGAGCGCAATCGCTTGGCTATGGCGAAATTAATGCTCGAACCTTACAATTTACTTATACTCGATGAACCTACCAATCACTTAGATATAGCATCGAAAGCAGTACTCAAACAAGCGTTGCAAAAATATGACGGCACGTTGATATTGGTGTCGCACGACCGCGATTTTTTGGACGGACTTACTACCCACATTTACGAAGTGAAGCAAACAAAAGTGCGCGAAATTATTGGCGATTTACATTCGTATTTGCAGCAACTGCACGCCGAAATGCTTGAAACACCCAAACAAAGCGCAGTTGCCGAGCAGAAAAACGAACAATCGAAACAGAAACAAACCTACGAACAGAAAAAAGAGCAGGAACGTGAGTTGCGTAAATTGCAAACGGCACTTGCAAAAGTGGAAGAACGAGTGCAAACGCTCGAAACCCGATTGCACGAAATGAACGAATATTTTATAGAAAATGCCGGAAATACCACGCCGGAAGACTATAAACGCCATGCCGACCTGCAACAAGAACTCGAAGACACAATGGCTGAGTGGGAAACAATCGCGGCGAAAATTGGGTAGAAAACAAAATAATTTACAATTTACAATTTACAATTTACAATTAATTGTACTTTTGTGAAATACTTAAAAAAAACGAATTGTGCTCTATCTTACCCCCGCCCATTGGACTGACTATGAGTTGATTGACTCTGGTAATTTTGAAAAATTGGAACGATTTGGAACGGTTGTTACCATTCGCCCCGAACCGCAAGCCGTGTGGGATAAAACGCTGAGTGAGAATGAGTGGCAAAAACGCGCCACTATTACCTTTGTAGCAAAATCGAGCAATAGCGGCGAGTGGGTGAAGCATAAACAAATTCCCGACACGTGGCAAATTCAGTATAAAAAATTGCAACTTACGTGTAATCTGCGATTTACGGCGTTTAAGCACGTGGGAATTTTCCCCGAACAAGCGGTGAATTGGGATTATATTCACGAAAAATGCTCAAAACGCAAAGGGCTGAAAGTGCTGAATTTATTCGGCTACACGGGCATAGCATCGGTGGCTGCACGCAAAGCCGGTGCCGATGTTACCCACTTAGATGCCATTAAACAAGTGGTGCAATGGACACGCCACAATATGGAATCTTCGGGAAGCGATAATATTCGCTGGATTATAGAAGATGCGCGGAAATTTGTAAGTCGCGAAATAAAACGTGGCAATACCTACAACGGCATTATTATGGACCCGCCGGCTTTTGGGCGCGGTACCAACGGCGAAGATTGGAAATTGGAACGCGACCTGAACGCGCTGCTCAAAGATGTGGCACAAATTTTAGACCCACATACGCATTTTTTTATTCTCAATACCTATTCGTTGGGATTTTCGGCGTTTATCATAGAAAATTTACTGAACGGAATTTTTGGCAATTTCAAAGCACCCAAAGAAATCGGGGAATTGTATTTGAACGATGCTTTCAATAAAAAACTACCTCTCGGCGTTATAGGGCGATTCTCGAATTTTTAATCGCATAGCGATTTTTTAGATTGCTTCACTGCGTTCGCAACGGCGAAGCCCTCACCGAAGGTAATGACGCTTTTTTGCTCGTCATTCCTTTTATACGTCATTGCGAGGTACACAGCAATCTCATGCGAATTGAGGAGATTCTCAATTCAATACGTCAATACTGCTGCGGAGCAAAAATTCTTTTTGAGTATCGGTGCAGTGTTGCAGTGCGGTTTCAAATTGCTGCGTATATGCTTGTTTTTGTTCCGGCAAAAGTGCCGGGCTTATGTGTTCGAGCAAGGTGTGTGCCTCGAAAGCCGTAGCAAAATCGTCATTACAAATACTTTCTACTGCAAATTCGGCGAGTTCCGAAAAATCTAACGCACTTTGCCACGCGATGGAAAAAAGTACGGATTTGTGGGCTGCAAAGTCGGGATTTTGCACATATTTTACCAAAATAGGAGCGCAGTGAGGATTGTGTACATCGGCTAAGCAGGCAGAAATTGCTCGCTGAATATCCGCATTTTGGTTTGCGGCAAGTTGCTGAATCAAAAAATCAAAAATCTGCTCATTGCCCACTTCGCGAATGTGTTCGAGTGATTGCAATATCAGTTCCACATTCCCGGAACTGAAAATTTTTTGAATGTCGGCAAGTGAAACGCTTTGTTCGCTCATAAATTCTTGTTATTTCAAAATCAACATTGCATCGCCGTAGGTTCCAAATCGGTAACCTTCTTTTATGGCAGTGCGATAGGTTTCCATCACTACATCGTAGCCGCCGAAAGCAGCCACCATCATAAGCAGTGTGGATTGCGAAAGATGAAAATTCGATATTAAGCGATTTGCAATACTGAAATCGTAGGGTGGAAATATGAATTTATTGGTCCAGCCATCGTAGGGTTTCAAAAATCCGCTGGTGGAAACAGACGATTCTATGGCACGTAAAACCGTTGTACCACAGGCAAATACGTTGTTTCTATTTTCTTTTGCGGTATTCACTATTTCGGTCATTGTTTCGGGAATTATCATACGTTCCGAATCAATTTTGTGTTTGGTAAGGTCTTCTACTTCCACGTTGGTAAAATTGCCCAAACCCATGTGCAGTGTTAAATATGCCAAGTCCACACCTTTGATTTCCAATCGTTTAATCAAATTTTTGCTGAAATGCAATCCTGCAGCGGGCACCGAAACGGCACCTTCATTTTTTGCGAAAATGGTTTGAAATCGTTCGCAATCGTTTTCGTCCACACTACGGGCACTTTTTATGTGTTCGGGTAGGGGTGTTTGCCCCAAAGAAAATAGTACTCGTTTAAATTCTGAGTGTTCTTTTTCGCACAAAAAGCGAATAGTACGCCCGCGTGAAGTGGTGTTATCTATCACTTCGGCTACAAGTTCTTCATTTTCACCGAAATAGAGTTTGTTTCCTATGCGAATTTTTCGCGCAGGGTCCACCAACACGTCCCACAATCGTTGTTCTTCATTGAGTTCACGCAGTAAAAATACTTCTATGCGAGCACCGGTGCGTTCTTTATTGCCATAGAGCCGTGCCGGAAACACTTGGGTATCGTTGAGTATGAGTACGTCTTTATCATCGAAATATTCCAAAATATCGTTGAAAATGCGATGTTCAATTTCGCCTGTTTTTGCATTGAGTACCAAAAGGCGCGATTCTTCTCGATTTGGTGCAGGATAGAGTGCAATTTGTTCGGTGGGAAGTTTTAGTTTGAATTGTGATAGTTTCATACTCAGTGATTAGGGATTAGTAATTAGTGTTTCGGTGTTACGCCCCCTAAATCTTCCATTGGGGGGCTTGGGAACAGTTTTTAATCGTTTTTAGTCCTCCGTGGGGTGGGGGCTTTTTATTATTGTTTTAAATTCTTCAATCGTCATACATTCTTCAACGGAAAAACCGCCGCTTTTAGTGCGTGTGAGTGCCGAAAGGTAGGCACCGCTTTGTAATTGCACGCCCAAATCGTGAGCAATGGAGCGAATATAGGTGCCCTTTGAGCAGGCGATGCGAATATACGCTTTTTTTTCGGCAAAGTCAAGTAATTCAGCGTTATATATCGTAATTTCTTGTGATTTCATAGAAATATCCTCTCCATTGCGTGCTGCCACGTAGGCTCGTTGTCCGTTTATGCTCTTTGCCGAAAATATGGGTGGTGTTTGTTGAATAGTTCCGGTAAAGTGCTCGCGCAACGTGTTTTGAATGCTTTCTGCGCTAATGTGCGCGGTTTCAAAATTGCCTTCGGGCGGTGTTTCCAAATCGTAGGAAGCGGTAATTGCTCCAAAGGTAATTTCGGCAATGTATTCTTTTGCTTCGTTTTGGTAATTCGCCAAATTTTTGGTTTCTTTTCCTATTCCCACTACCAATACTCCGGAGGCAAGAGGGTCGAGCGTGCCGCCGTGCCCTACTTTTATTTTTTTGATGCCGGCATATTGTTTTATCAAATAGCGCACTTTATTCACTACATCGAAAGATGTCCAGCGCAGGTCTTTATTGATAAGCAATACGTGTCCTTGCGAGAAATCGAAGTTGGCGGGAAGTTGCGTTATGGCGTTTGTTATTGTCAAAATTCAATACCTATTCATTATATGGTTAATTCGTAACCGCTGCCCAGTAGCATTAAAATAAGGCTTCCGGCAGCAATGCGGTAGTATCCGAAGGCTTTGAATCCGTATTTTGTGAGAAATCCTATAAAAAATTTGATAGCCGCCATTGCCACTGCAAATGCCACAATATTGCCCACAATGAGTGGGGTAACGTTTGCAGCCAAAAGTTCGCGGCTGCTATCGTCCATTACAAGTTTCAGCAATTTATATCCGGTAGCGGCTGCCATAGTGGGCACAGCCAAAAAGAAGGAAAATTCTGCGGCTGTTTTGCGGCTTAGCCCTTGTGCCATACCGCCCACAATAGTTGCCATAGAACGCGAAACACCCGGAATCATGGCAATGCATTGTGCCAGCCCTATGCGGAAAGCGCGTTTGTAATTCAGCGGCGGCTCGCCTTCTTCGGCATGGGTAAACCACGAATCTACAAAGAGCATGAACACACCGCCTACTATGAGCATGAGTGCCACCACCCACACGCTTTCGAGCAGCATATCAATTTTGTCGCTGAATAAAAATCCCAATACCGCAGCAGGAATGAATGCCACAAGGAGTTTGTAATAAAATTCGAGCGATTGTAAAAATCGCTTCCAATAGAGCACTAATACCGAAAGTATTGCGCCAAATTGAATGATTACGGTGAAGGCTTTTACAAAATCATTGCTTTGTACGCCCAAAAATCCTTCTGCCAAAATCATGTGTCCGGTACTCGAAACGGGTAAAAATTCCGTGATTCCTTCCACTATGGCTATAATAATTGATTGAAATAAGGTCATATTAGTAGTGAGTAGTGAGTAGTTAGTGCCAAGTGTCAAGTACTTGATACCTAATACCCAATACTTTGTTCTTGATATTGTACGTTATTTGTTTCCAAAAAGTTTTTTCATATATCCTGCTTCGGGATTTGCCATAATAGCAAAAATAACGAAGGCAAAGCCGAAAATTACCATGAGCGGAGCTACGGTAATGCGGCGTGCTACGAAAAGTAGCGGCGTTTGCGTGGGGTCATCGTTGGGGAAAAACGCATCGGGAGTATCGAGGGGAATACCACCGCCCGACATGAGTAAAAATCCTACAATAATAATTACTGTGCCTATAGCAAGCAGTATGTAATTTCCTCGTGATAGTGTAAATTCGTTGTTCATGTTTGTGATGTATTATTATATGTATAAATCGTCTTTATCTATGCGTAAAAATTTATTGACTGCAAAAAACGTGGCAATTACCGAAAGTACTATTCCCACAATTATGAGCGACAAAAATAATATACCGAGCAACTCAAAGTCAAGGAAATTGACAAATTCTTTTACATTTTTTTGTAAAAAATACAAAATTCCGCTCAAAAGCCCTATGGCAATGAGTGCGCTCAACATTCCCTGAATTGCTCCGCGTGCAATAAACGGCGAACGAATGTAGGAATTGGTTGCCCCCACAAGTTGCATGGTGCGTATAATAAATCGCTTGGAATATACTCGCAGGCGAATGGTATTGTGAATAAGTACGGTGGAAATAATAAAGAGTAATGCGCTCAGTAATAGCAATATATAACTAATTTGCTGAATGGTTTTACTCAAATTCGCCACATTTTCTTTGTTGTAGTGAATAGAATCTACACTTTCTTCGGTTTTAAATTCTTCTTCAAGCGCGGAAAAATTTTCGGCAGTGGCGTATTCGCTGTATAAGCGAATTTCTATACTCGGCGGCACCGGATTGCCATCGGCTAAATCCAAAAAATCTTTGCCCAGCGTTTCCGCTAAGCGTTCGTTTGCTTGTTCTTCGCTCACATATTCGGTGGATTTCACCATATCGTGGGCATCAATTTTTTTGCGAAATGCTATTTGATTTGCCTCGTTTACATCGGTTTTTAGAAAAATGGTCAAACTCACACTTTCTTTTATGTGATTGGAAATACGATGTTCGCTCATGAGAATTAAGCCCGTTACACTCAATACAAAAAGCACCAACGCTATGCTAATGAGCGAAGATGTGTATGACGTAGCCAAACGCCATTGTATCATTGAGTTGTGTGCCGAACGCTGTTTCATCTGTAAAAGTCGGTAAGTTTAAAAGTCCATAAGTCCATAAGTCCATAAGTTCGCAAGTCTAAAAGTCTGTATGTTTATTTGACTTATCAACTTGTGGACGTGCCGACTTATAATAGTTGCTTGAGTAAATTATTCATAGAAACTTTGCTGTCGATAATGCCTGCGAGTGTTGAAATTGCCACACGTTCCTGTTGCATGGTGTCGCGGTCGCGAATGGTAACGCATTGGTCGGTAAGTGTTTCGTGGTCTATGGTAATGCAAAATGGCGTTCCTATGGCATCTTGACGGCGATAGCGTTTTCCTATCGAATCTTTTTCATCGTATTGACAGTTGAATTGGAAGGATAATTCCTTCATAATTTCACGCGCCACTTCGGGCAAACCGTCTTTTTTTACTAACGGTAGAACAGCCACTTTGATAGGTGCAAGTGCTGCCGGAATGCGCAAAACTACACGAGTTTCGTTATCAAGTTGTTCTTCGTGGTACGATTTTGAAAGCACCGCAAGGAAGGTTCTATCCAATCCTACCGAAGTTTCCACCACGTATGGCACGTAACTTTCGTTCAATTCCGGGTCGAAATAGGTAATTTTTTTGCCCGAAAACTGTTGATGTTGGCTCAAATCGAAATCGGTACGAGAGTGAATACCTTCTAATTCTTTGAAACCCATAGGGAAATTGAACTCAATGTCGCAGGCGGCGTTGGCGTAGTGCGCAAGTTTTTCGTGGTCGTGATAGCGGTAATTGCTATCGCCGAAACCAAGTGCTTTGTGCCACTGTAAACGTGCTTCCTTCCATTTGTAGAACCACTCCATTTCGCTGCCGGGACGTACAAAAAACTGCATTTCCATTTGTTCAAATTCGCGCATGCGGAATATAAATTGTCGCGCAACTATTTCATTGCGAAATGCTTTTCCTATTTGTGCAATACCGAAAGGAATTTTCATGCGACCGGTTTTTTGCACATTCAGGTAATTTACAAAAATTCCTTGTGCTGTTTCGGGGCGCAGGTAAATAGTGCTTGCTCCTTCGGCAGTTGCGCCGAGTTTGGTTTCAAACATTAAGTTGAATTGGCGCACGTCCGACCAATTTGCCGTGCCCGATACAGGGCACACTATGCCATTGTCTATAATAATTTGGCGCAATTCTTCCAAATTTGATGCTTCCAATGCTTTTACAAATCGTGCCGTGAGTTCGTCTATTTTTGCTTGCTCGCGCTGAATGTTCGGATTGGTGGCGCGTGCTTGTGCTTCATCGAAACTGTCGCCGAATTTTTTACGTCCTTTTTCGAGTTCTTTTTCTATTTTTTGATTCATTTTTTCGCGATGTTCTTCTATCAAAACATCGGCGCGATAGCGTTTTTTTGAATCTTTATTGTCTATGAGCGGGTCGTTGAAGGCATCTACGTGTCCGCTTGCCTTCCATGTGGTGGGGTGCATAAAAATTGCGGCATCAATTCCCACAATATTTTCGTGCAAGCGCACCATGGCATTCCACCAATATTGTTTTATGTTGTTTTTGAGTTCGCTGCCGAGTTGCCCGTAGTCATATACTGCGCCAAGTCCGTCATATAGTTCGCTCGAAGGAAAAATAAATCCGTATTCTTTTGCGTGGGCTATAATTTTTTTTAAAATATCGTCTGCTGCCATTGTATTCGTAATTTTTTAATTTTTGAGTGCAAAGGTACAATTAATTGTAAATTGTAAATTACAAATTGTAAATTATTTTGCGTAGAGAGTAGTTTAATGCACATTCCGTGAAAAAAGTGTGGTGATGCGGCAATTATTACTTGAAAAAAGTGTTGTGAAATCACATTTATTTCTTGAAAAAAGTGTAGATTTCTTTTGAAAAACGATAAAAAAATCCCAAACGAGCAATAGTCATTTGGGATTTTTTTGAGGTTGATTTTTTAGAAAGGGAAATTATCAAAATCCAGGTACTTTTTGTGCTTCTTTCCAATTTTTCTGCAATATTGGGCGTTCCACGCTGGTTTTGCCATTTGATGGCTCGCCCGAAAAATGACAGAATTTTTCGGGATAATCGGGATTGCCATATTCTGCCCACCGCTGATACGCCTCGTAACTCATTGGTTTTTCTACATTGAATGGAATTGGAACTCCTGTGCGAATGCAATATCCTTGTTTGGGGGTGCTTGGTTTTGTTTGAGTTGTTTTTTTTGCAACTTCTTTTTCTTGTTTATTTTCTTTTGGGACTTCTATATAGGCAAAATCAGTTGCATTGTTTAAAATAGAGTCAATATCTCTCCAAGCATCTTCATAAACGTTCTTGTCGTTTTCATCATCTCTATCTATCAAAATTCCCATTTCTTTGTTATTTACTTGAGAAAATTCATATAAATTCATAGAAGAAATTACCATTTTCTTTTCATTCAAATAACATTTTGCGTGTAGATTTTTTGAGAAATAAAGACGAATATATTTTTTTTGTTGCAAATAACTCATTTCAGAGGGATTGAGTTCTTGTTTTCCGAAAATAATTCGCACGTCTGTTTTGTCTCGTTCTTTGTCATTAAATAGTTCTTTGATATTGTCCGATAATTTAAGATAAGGACTGATAATATATAATCGTTCTTTTGCATCTCGAATAAGATTTTCTACTTCTGCTGAAATTGAAGATGTTCGCAAGTATTTTGCCATAATGATAATTTTTTTGTTGATTGATGTTTATTCTTCCGTTGCAACTAAACGCACTTTTTTCCCTTTTCTCCAAGGGTCTAATTCAAATTTTCCTTTTTCAAGGTCGTATTGGCTTGCATAATCCCAATAATGTCCTAAATTAATTTTTTGAGCATTTTGGTCTAAAATTTTTAGTTCGTCATGTGTTGGTAGGCGCCATGTGTTAATGCCGTATGTTCCCCGTTTGTTAATAGCATTTACGGCAGCAGCAGGATATGCGTAAAAATGCCCTAAATCTTCGGGAAATACGTATAAATAACCCATAAGTGTAATTTTATCGTCAGATACCGAAGCATTTTTTCTTACTATCAACTTGACACTTGGTTTTCCCGATTGAGAATAAGAAACAGCAACATTCTTATTTTCATTTGCTTTCAAAACTAACGAACCTATTTTGTCTCCATTGATTTCATACACTACATTTACCGCAAAATCATTATAATTTTTGAAGTTTATTTGATATGAACTAATGTTTGTTTCTACTCCGCCCACATCTTCGGACGAGCACACTCCTGCAATTTTGTAACCACAATCGCTACTGCTTGCATTTGCTTGCGAACTATTGATGTGAACTTCTACATTTTGGGCTTGCAAGAAACCGCAAAAGAACAATGTTGTAACGCATAAAAAAACTTTTTTCATTTTGTTGTAAGATTTAAGTAATTATTAAGATTTATTATTTCAAAAAAGAGCATAAAAAGAGCGCAAACGAATTTCTCTTTACTTACATCGAAAAGCCCGACCAAAGGCTGAAAACCAAAGTAAAGAGAAACGCCCACGCTCACCGCAGACGTTTCTTCTCCAATTCCCCTTTGATTATCTTATAATATTGGTCGTATTTTCGATGAAGGGAATTTAAGCGAAACGCTATTTTTTTATGTATTCATAGAGTGCTTGTAGGCACTGATTTTCTGTTTTTTAATTAATTCTGCAAAGATAGCAATTTTTTGCTCTTTGAAAACGCAATGTGTATCACAAAATTGTTCGGTGCGGTAAATTTTTGTATTTTTGCGAAAAAATTCACAATACATGAAAATCACTCATTATTTTTCACTCATAAAATTCAGTCATACGGTGTTTGCGCTACCTTTTGCGGCAATTGGTTTTGTGTTGGGTGTTTTTTCTTCCGGCGAACCGCAATTTGCATGGCGATTGTTGCTTTTGGTGCTGCTGTGTATGGTATTTGCCCGCACTGCGGCTATGGCTTTCAATCGCTATATCGACTACGAATTTGATGCGCAAAACGAGCGCACGGCGGTGCGCGAAATTCCGAGCGGAAAAATTTCTCCGCGTGCTGCCTTAGTGTTTTGCGTGGTAAATGTGTTACTTTTTATACTCACTACGTATTTTATCAATCCGCTGTGTTTTGTACTTTCGCCGGTGGCGTTAGCGGTTATTTTGGGCTATTCTTATACCAAGCGATTTACGGCGTGGTGTCATATTATTTTGGGCGTGGGGCTTTCGCTTTCGCCCATAGGTGCGTATATAGCCGTTAGGGGAGCGTTTGCGCTTGTGCCTATTTTGTTTTCGCTCATAGTACTCACATGGAGCGGCGGTTTCGATATTTTGTATGCCTTGCAGGACGAAGATTTTGATAAATCGCAAGCCTTGCATAGTATCCCGGCGCGCTTTGGACGTGCAAAATCGCTCATCATTTCCGCTGCCATACATGGCATAACGCTCGCGCTGGTAATTGCAGCCGGTGTAATTGCTACTTTTTCGCTGTTGTACTGGGTGGGTGCCGGAATTTTTGTGGCGTGTTTGGTGTTTCAGCACACCATTGTTTCTCCGCGCGATATTTCTCGCGTCAATCTTGCCTTTGCCACCACCAACGGTATTGCCAGCATTGTGTTTGGTGTATTTACTATTGCGGAAATAGTTGTTAGTTGTTAGTGTTTAGTTGTTAGTTTTTCACTCTTTCATGTTTTTAAAAATAATTTTCAACTTTCAACTTTCAACTCTCAATTAAATCGTATTTTTGGCGCGATTACTCAGTTATTCAATCATTCAGTTATTATATAAGGTATGGAATATAATTTTAACGAAATAGAACACAAATGGCAGCAGTATTGGAAGGAACACAATACTTATAAAGTTACCGAAGATACCGCCAAACCGAAATATTATGTTCTCGATATGTTTCCCTATCCTTCGGGAGCGGGTTTGCACGTGGGGCATCCGCTGGGCTACATTGCTTCCGATATTTATAGTCGCTACAAGCGATTGAAGGGTTTCAATGTGTTGCACCCTATGGGCTACGATGCTTACGGACTTCCTGCGGAGCAGTATGCCATTCAAACAGGTCAGCATCCGGCTATTACTACCGAGCAAAATATTAATCGCTATCGCCAGCAGTTAGATAAAATAGGGTTTTGCTACGATTGGAGCCGCGAAGTGCGCACTTGTGAACCCGAATATTATAAATGGACACAGTGGGCTTTTATGCAAATGTTTCATTCTTATTATGAAAAACAAGGCACAAGTAACAACATACAAGGTGGAACGGCTCGCCCTATTTCGGAATTGATAACACATTTTGAACGCGAAGGAAGTGCCACTTTGAACGTGGCACAAAGTGAAGAGCTCACATTTTCTGCCGAAGCATGGAAGTCGAAATCGGAAAAAGAGCAACAGGAAATTTTAATGAACTACCGCATAGCCTATTTGGCTGATACTATGGTGAATTGGTGCCCGGCATTGGGAACGGTGCTGGCAAACGATGAGGTGATAAACGGAGTGTCGGAACGCGGAGGACACCCCGTAGAGCAAAAAGTAATGCGCCAATGGTGCTTGCGCGTGAGTGCTTATGCACAGCGATTGCTCGATGGATTGGAAAGCCTCGATTGGACTGAAAGTTTGAAAGAAACACAGCGAAATTGGATAGGTCGCTCGGAAGGTGCCGAAATGAAATTTCACGTGAAAAACTCCGATGTGCAATTGGAAATTTTCACCACTCGTGCCGACACGGTGTTTGGCGTTACCTTTATGGTGCTTGCGCCCGAAAGTGAGTATGTGGCGCAACTAACTACCGCTGCGCAAAAAGTCGAAGTGCAGGCATATTTAGATGCTACAAAAAAACGTACCGAACGCGAACGACAAATCGACAAACGAGTAAGCGGTGTATTTTCGGGTTCTTACGCCATTAATCCGTTGAGCGGAGCCGAAATTCCCGTGTGGATTTCCGATTATGTGCTGGCAGGTTATGGTACCGGCGCAATTATGGCTGTGCCTGCTCACGATAGCCGCGATTATGCCTTTGCAAAACACTTCAAACTGCCCATAATTCCTTTGATAGAAGGTGCCGATGTGAGTGAAGAAAGTTTTGATGCCAAAGAAGGAATTGTAATGAATAGTCCGCAGGAAACAGGAGATAGGAAACAGGATATAGGACTTATTCTCAACGGGCTGACCGTGAAAGAAGCGATTGCAAAAACAAAACAGTATATAGAAGAGCATAATCTCGGCAAAGTGAAAGTAAATTATCGCCTGCGTGATGCCATTTTCAGCCGTCAGCGATATTGGGGCGAACCGTTTCCTATATATTATAAAGATGGAATGCCTTACGCCGTGGCGGAAGAAGATTTACCCATAGAACTGCCCGAAGTAGATAAATTTTTGCCCACCGAAAGCGGCGAACCACCATTGGGACGAGCAAAAAATTGGGTGTATGAGGCTAAGGATTAGTTGAGAGTTGAACGTTGAGAATGGATTGCTTCGTTTCTCGCAACGGCACAGCCCACATCGAAGGTGATGGCGCATAAAAGAACGTCATTGCGAACGCAGTGAAGCAATCTGCAAATAGATATAGAGTAATACTGATTGTGAATAATCACAAATAAAAATAAAAAAACGGTAAAAAATATTTGCAATTAAAAATTATTTGTAAATTTGCCGTCCAATTTATTGGGATAATAAATAGTTTTAGTAAACAAAACAAAGTCAAAAAAGTGGATACTTTAAGTTATAAAACAAAGTCGGCTAACAAGGCTACCGTACAAAAAGAATGGTTTGTAGTAGATGCAACAGACCAAGTAGTAGGACGTTTGAGTTCTCAAATTGCGAAAATTATTCGCGGTAAACACAAATCATCATTCACTCCTCATGTGGATTGTGGCGATAGAGTGATAGTGATAAATGCTGAGAAAGCAAAATTTACCGGCAAAAAAATGAGTGATAAAGTATATACTCGCCACACCGGATACCCCGGAGGTCAGCGATTTGAAAATCCTGAAAGTTTGTTGGCAAAAGCACCTACCCGCATTATAGAACACGCGGTAAAAGGTATGTTGCCCAAAACTATTTTAGGACGTAAATGTATGAAAAATCTTTTCGTATATGCCGGTCCAAATCACAATCAAGAAGCACAACAACCCAAAGAACTAAAATTTTAATTTGACGTATGGAAGTAATAAACGCCTTAGGAAGAAGAAAAGCAGCCGTTGCCCGTATTTATGTAAAAGAAGGTAAAGGTAGCATTACCATTAATAAAAAAGAATTACAAACGTATTTCCCCGAAGCACGTCTTCAATACATTGTAAAACAACCTCTTCAAGCAACCGAAAAAGACGGTGCTTTCGACATCAATGTGAATGTATGCGGTGGTGGTTTCAAAGGTCAAGCCGAAGCACTTCGATTGGCTATTGCCCGTGCACTTGTGAAACTTGACGAAGAAAACAAAGCAGTACTTCGTAAAAACGGATTCTTAACTCGCGACCAACGCGAAGTAGAACGTAAAAAACCGGGTCAGAAAAAAGCCCGTAAACGGTTCCAATTCAGTAAACGTTAATAGTATTATAAACCTATTTAAAAGAGAGCGTTGTTTATACTCTAAACTCCTCAGACTACGCCGCGGCGTGCTACTGAGAAGTTGCTCTTAATTGAATGAAAACAACAAAAACAAATGGCAAGAACAGAATTTAATGAACTCTTAGAAGCAGGTGCACACTTCGGACACTTGAAAAGAAAATGGCACCCCGGTATGGCTCCATATATTTTTATGGAAAAAAACGGTATCCACATTATTGACCTCCACAAAACTATTGCAAAAATAGACGAATCGGCAGATGCACTTAAAAAAATTGCTCGTTCGGGACGTAAAATTTTATTTGTAGCAACAAAAAAACAAGCCAAAGAAGTAGTTGCAACGAAAGTACAAGAAATTGGAATGCCATACATTACCGAGCGATGGAGCGGTGGTATGCTTACCAACTTCCCTACAATTCGCAAAGCGGTGAAAAAAATGTCGTCAATCGACCGTATGGAAACCGATGGTTTGACTGCATCGCTTTCAAAACGCGAAAAATTGCAAATTTCTCGCCAACGCGAAAAATTAGAAAAAAATCTTGGTAGCATAGTGAGCCTTACTCGCCTTCCTGCTGCGCTTTTTGTAATCGACATTGTGCGCGAACACATTGCAGTAGCCGAAGCACGCCGCTTGAATATTCCGGTGTTTGCCATTGTAGATACCAATGCCAATCCCGATTTAGTGGATTTTGCAATACCCGGTAACGATGACGCTTCAAAATCAATCGAAGTGATTTTGGGAAAAATTTGCGCTGCAATCAACGAAGGGTTGAGCGAACGCAAAGTGGAAAAAGAAAAAGAAGTGAGTGCCGATGACAAAGCAGCAAAAGAAGACGGCGAAGGAGCCGAAAAACCTGCTCGTAAAACAAGTGCTCGTAAACCAAAACAATAAAAAAGAAGAATTATGACTCAAATAAGTGCCACAGAAGTTGCAAAATTACGCAAAATTACCGGTGCCGGCATGATGGACTGCAAACAAGCGTTGGCAGAAAGCAACGGCGATTTTGACGGTGCAATAGAATTTTTAAGAAAAAAAGGACAAAAAATAGCCGCAAAACGCGAAGACCGTGAGGCTGCCGAAGGTTGTGTGCTTTCAGGTGTTTCTGCCGATGGCAAATTTGCTGCCGTAGTTGTAGTAAGTTGCGAAACCGACTTCGTAGCAAAAGGCGAAGGTTTCATAGAGTTCACAAAATCAGTATTGAATGTGGCTTTAACCGAAAAACCTGCCGATGCCGAAGCATTGAAAGCATTGAAAATAGGCAAAGATGCCATAGCAGATTTACTTACCGACCAAATGGGTAAAATTGGTGAAAAAATAGAATTGGGCTATTACGAAAGTATTGCTGCCGAAGAATGTTTCGCATATATTCACCCCGGAAACAAACTTGCCACTGTGGTAGGTTTTAACCAAAGCGGTGTAGATGCGCAAGTAGGAAAAGACGTAGCAATGCAAGTTGCCGCTATGAATCCTGTGTCGGTAAGCAAAGACGATTGCCCTTCTGCAATTATTGAAAAAGAAATTGAAATAGGTAAAGAACAAGCAATCAACGAAGGGAAACCGGCTGAAATGGCTGAAAAAATTGCCGTAGGTAAATTGAATAAATTCTACAAAGAATCTACGCTTTTGGCGCAAGATTTTGTGAAAGATTCAAAAATCACTATTGAGCAATACTTACAAGCACAAAATAAAACGCTTACCGTTACATCATTCAAACGTTTTGCTTTGTCGAAATAAGTAAAAAAACTATATCAATATAAAAAAAAGAGGGTTTTCTTGTAAAACTCTCTTTTTTTTTTGCTATTTTGCAGGCAAAAAGAAAGAATATGTTAAAATATAAGCGAATTTTATTAAAATTGAGCGGTGAATCGTTGCAAGGAAAAGAAGGTCATGGCATAGATTCACAGGTGTTGAACTCATACGCTGCGCAAATAAAAGATACCGTAGAACTTGGTGCCGAAATAGGAATTGTAATTGGTGGCGGCAATATTTATCGCGGCATAAAAGGCGCAAGTCAAGGTTACGACCGTGTGAAAGGCGATTATATGGGAATGTTGGCTACGGTAATCAATGCCCTCGCGCTGCAATCGGCGTTGGAATGTATCGGTATTCGTTCGCGAGTAATGACCGCCATTCGTATGGAACCCATAGGCGAGGCATATTCTAAAATCAGAATGGAGCACAGCCTTACACAAAAAGAAGTAATTATATTTGCCGCCGGCACAGGAAATCCGTTTTTTACAACCGATACCGCTGCCGCACTTCGTGCCGTAGAAATGGGTGCCGATGTGTTGCTCAAAGGTACGCGCGTGGACGGTGTATATACTGCCGACCCAGAAAAAAATCCTTCGGCGATGAAATACGATACCCTTACGTTTCAAGAGGCGTATGAAAAACGCTTGAAAATTATGGATTTGACGGCATTTACCATGTGCGAAGAACAAAAACTTCCGATTATAGTGTTCAATATTAATAATCCGAAAAATTTACAACAAGTGGTGCTCGGCGAAAAAGTAGGAACCATAGTGAAACCGTAATAATAGTACAGAGTATTCTATACTCACTACTAAATACTCACTACTCATTACTAAATACTGACGACTAATTACTAAAAAAAGAGGTATGAAAAAAACATCGTTACTTTTGGCTGCAATAGCACTGTGTGTGTGTGCATGCCACCGCGAAGACCCGCCGGAGGGATATATGGAACATCAAGGTACGCTGTACCCGAAACCGGTGCCGGTGCAGTTTGATTCCAATGGCGATGGCGTGATAGATGCTTCGGACGCTTCGATAGGAGTGCTCGGCGCAAACCTGCAAGCCGACCAAACGCCAAACGGCGGCGCATTATTTCGCGGCGAAAGCGAAGGAGTGAGCAATGGTGTGCGCTACTGTTATCAAAACGTGGAGCGAAATTGCGATGCCTATGGTTCGCTCTATTCTATGGAAACCGCGCTCAATGGCAGTTGGGAAAAATTGCAACAGCAGGCAAAAGAAAATATGACCGATAAAAACGGCAATGGCGTGTGGGATTATATAGACGATATTACGTCTTCGCCTTCCTATATTAATACCGTGAGCCTTGCTTATTCGGGCACCGCCGCCAAAGAGTTTGTAGAAAAACTCGCTGCCGCCATAGCACCGCAAGCACCTGCGCCTGCTACGGAAAGTGTAATGCAGCAGGCAATTTATAGGGTAATGACCGAAGTTTTGACAGAACTCTTTGCTGCCAATAAAACTTACGTGGACGTAACAGCTATGCAAGAAAGCGTATTTCGCAACGTGGAATCTATTGTGATTTCTACCGTAATAGCACCCGAAAACGAATGGATGGACCCAAGCGCACAGTTAGATGCCATAGCCACTGCGGTGGCACGCACGGCTTCGAGTGGTGTGAGCAGCCGCATAGCCGGCGATGTGGTGGCGCAAATTAAAAAAGAATCTGCCTCGCACAGTTACACGCAAGGCTTGTGCCCCGGCGGATTTCATATACCAAGCGATGCCGATTGGATTTTGTTTGAGTTGGCACTTGGCATGTCGCCTGCCGATGCTATGCAATCGGGTATAGAAGTAACCAATAGAGGTGCTGCGGCATACGTAGTGCAAAAAATGGTGGATACGCACGGATTTGCATATAGCGGCTATATGACTGAAAATGAACTTTATACGCAAAATGGCGATGCGGGAGTATTTGTATCTTCCAGCGTGGGAGAAGACGAAAACGGAAAATTTATGTGGGTACGCCAAATAGATAAAAGTTATTCGGGCGTGGTGCGCTACAAACACTACAAACCTTCGGGACTGAGTGTGCGCTGCTTTCAGAACTAAAAATAATGATTAATTGTTAATTGTTAATTGGTTTTTGTTATTCTGTTATTCAATTATTAGGTATGTATGGGTTAGGGGTTGGTGTTATGTGTTAGTGTTGGTTTTTTTAGGAATTAATCATTAACCATTGATAATTAACCATTATGCTTCCTATCAAAGAATGGGCGCAGGAAGACCGTCCGCGAGAAAAGTTTTTGCTCAAAGGAGTGAGTGCGCTTTCCAATGCCGAATTGATAGCCATATTGCTTGCTACGGGTAGCCGCAGCGAGTCGGCGGTAGATGTGGCAAAGCGAATATTGCACGCGGCGAATAATAATCTCGCCGATTTTTCGCAATTTTCCATAGCCGACCTCAAAACAATAAAAGGAATAGGTACGGCAAAGGCAATTACGCTCATGGCTGCCATAGAATTGGGGCGCAGGCGCAGTGCTGCCGAAGCCGAAAAATTGCCGCTAATTACCACAAGTGCGCATATTTTTGAACGTATGCAGCCTGTGTTGGCAGACCTCAAACACGAAGAATTTCATGTGTTGTATTTAGATAGAGCAAATTGCTTGATAGCCGCCAAGAAACTGAGCAGCGGCGGTGTGGCAACTGCGGCGGTAGATGTAAAACTCATAGGAAAATATGCTATGGAATACCTTGCTGCGGCGGCAGTGCTGGTGCACAATCACCCTTCGGGAAAGGCGGAGCCAAGCGAGGCAGACAAGAAACTTACCCACCACATACAGCAAGCACTTTCCTTTGTGGATTGCACACTTTTAGACCACGTGATAGTGGCAAAAAATACCTATTTCAGTTTTGCTGATGAGAATTTTTTATAAAACCCGCATAACTTAAATCTTCGTCTAAATCATTCCAATGAATACCTATATTATCGTATTCAAAATGAGCGCGTTGTGTTTGATTTGCTGTTCGTAAGCGCGGATAATCGGCAAAACGCTCATTGAATATTTCCCCATTACTATTTTGAATATACACTGCTTCGTTATCTATCCAAATTTTAACTATTTCCATATTCATATTTGTGCATTTGTGTTAAAAAAACGATTCCAATTATCTACTATAATTTCTCGATTTTCTTCAATAACCATTTCAGACATTTTTAATTCATTCGATTTTAGCCCATGATTTTCTAAAAGGATAGTTTCCGGAATTACTTGAAATACAGCATATTCTTTTACGCACCCCTTGCCCTTCACTACATGAACATGAATAGGTTCGTGGTCGTTGCTATAAAACATGAAACGCAAACCGAAAAAGATAAATATAGTAGGCATATCGTCTTGTTTTGAATGTATTGAAAAATCAACGTACAAATATATTATGTTAGTGCGCAAAAAGCAAATTTACAGGATTAAAAAAATCTTAGCACTCCTAAAAATCACACAAAAATCATGGTTCAGACTTTTTTGTGCTTCCCCCTCTTTGCAAGATAGGGCGTTGATTTGCGCGCCCAAAAATGCCTTGTAAATTCTGTTGGCAGTTTGTTAAGAAAATGCAATAAGAAAACACGTAGGGTACGAAAGTTTTTGATTGTCATATAAATAAATCACAAAAAAATGATGTGTGTATCATAAAAAAACAGTATTTTTGTAGTGAAGTTGTGTGTTATACTTATTGAAAAATGAAAAAATTATTGTCTCTTTTTATGCTGTGCATGGGTGCGATAGCACTCTGTGCGCAAAGTTCAAATCCTAATCCTAATTGTGTTATTTCTTCAAATACTGTGATTACAGCAGGCGAAGAATGGAATTGCACAAGTTTAAAAATTAATCCGGGATTTACGCTTACCGTGCAAGGTACCTTGCGTTTACCCGAAGGCTTTACTATGAGCAGCGGAACGCTGATAATAGAACCTGCGGGAATTGTGCACATTATGGGGGAATTTAACCTTACTACCGAACCAACTTTGAACGGAAAAGTGGAAGTAATTAATAATGGGGTGCTTGAATTGTGGGGTACGGGAACAAAGGGAAAATTTGAAATGCGCCCGAAAATGGTGAATAAATCAAATGGAAATGCAGCAGATGCTCCGCACAGTGCAGCAAATTCACTGTATTTTACCAATAACGGAACTTTCAATATAAAAGATTGTGAATTTATAGTAGGAAAAGGTGCAAACGAAAGCGGCGGCGCGTTTTTTTACAATGAAAACGATGCGTTGATTTATATAGACAATAAAAATTATCCTTCGCGCGAAGTATATATTGGCGGAAAACAAGGATTAACCGATGATGTATCTATTGGAATTGAGAAAATTAATAGTTCATCTTCAAAAAAACATGCCAAAGACCAACAAGCAGCCGGAGCGAATTATGCACAGAATCAGTTTTTTATGTTTATGAATGAAGGCAGTAAGTTTGTGGTGAAAAATACCGATGCCAATTGGGTACTTACCCAACAGGCTAACGATAAACAAAGTGTATGGGGCGAGTTCTATGTATATGATGGCGATTTGACAGTAAATACGGATGGAGGAGGTAGTGGAGGACAACGCCCTGTAATACCGGAAGGAGGTGGTATTTATGTATATGATACCACACCTTCGGATGGCGACCAAAAAGGTGTGCTTCACATGAATGCCGGAGGTGGTGATACGCAATGGGATATTTGGGGCAATATGTGGTGTACCGGATTGGAAATGGGTAATTCTGCAAGTTCAGGAGCAAATCAAATTAATGTGAAAGGGGGCGAAAGAGATTCTAATGGAAAATGCCCCGCCGGTGGTACAGTGTTTATAGGTAATGTGGGAGCCAATGTGCCAAGTGAAAACTATAAAGTACATGTGGAAAGTTGCGGAGAACTCTTTTACTGTGGCAATTATTCCGGTGGCGGCGACATGATAGGTTGGGTGGACGCAGGTGGTAGCCTTTACTACGCACAAGGATATTATGATTGGGATTGGCACAATACCGATGAACAAAACCCGAATAAAGAATCGGGAGTAAATACCGGCTCTTTGGTATTGTATAATGGTCCGCTTATGGGTGAATGGCGCATTAATGCCGATAGCACTGAACTTTACAATACAAAAACAGGAGAGAAAATGTATTTGAAAGACGAAAACGGCGCACCAACCTCGTATTTTGAAGTTACGCAAAATCCCAATAACTATGGAGTGGAAGTGAATATATACACGCCGCAAGGAGCCGGACATCAAGCCATAGCCGAATATTGCATAGTGGATAGCCCTTGGTATATAAGCGGTACCACACTTACCAACGGAAGCACCATGTATTCCAACGTACAAAGCGGCACAAGTCCGTATTATGTAAAAAATACCACTACAGGGAAAGCCGAAATTTACACATGGAAACCGGAAGGCTATTCACAAACAAATGTTGATATAGTAGTAAGTGATTATACAATGACAAATAATATACTTAAAAACAATGTAACCGGAGAAACGTGGAGTGCCTATGCGAATGACCAAACATCGTATTACAGAACAAAACCTGATGGTAAAGTAGAAGTGTTTGACGTAATTGCAACTCAAACAGCAACTCCTTATTCCGTAACAGCAACGGGGAAATGGAAATTAAATAATTGGGGAGTGGATGTATTAGTATATGAAGAATATAGTATAGCAGAACCTAAATTAGGTGGAACAGGTTTGCAAATAGAAGCCTGTCCTTCGTATCGAAATGGCGGAGGTGATTATTGCTTTGAAAAAAATGGTAATAACTATACGTTTAAACATAAAACTGATGGACAAGTGTTAAATGCTCCAAGCACCACATATAGTTTTGCTCCTGCTCGAACCGTTTCTCTTGCTACCGATTGGCAAATTGTGAATGGCGTATTAACCAAAACAAGTAGCGGAGAAACATACCAAACAGATGCAAATAAACCAACCACAACAAGTAATTATTATGCTACTCACACCGCTCCCGATGGCAAAACTACTGCTACTATTTATACCTATAAACCGGCACAGTACGAAAAAACAAAAGAACAAGACATTCGCAGCGATTGGCAAATTGTGGGCGGAAAATTGAAAAACACCGAAGGAAGTGAAGAATATAGTACTTACGTGAATGGCAGTAAAGCCGATTATTACTCTGTGGTAAATTCCGGTCCCGGTGCAGCGTGCAATAAAACGGCTACCGTGTATCAATACAGCGAGATTTCTTATAAACGCGAAACGGTGTTGGTAGTAACTTCGGGTTGGTATTTCGATGGAACAACGCTTAAAAATGAGAATCCGCTCAATATATTATTCTTTGATAATATAAAAGGAATACCACAAGAAGGACAAAAAGAAATAGTGCGTGATTATCATAATCAAACAGGACATCAAAGTAGCAAAACAGTATTACGATATGAAAAATATATTGATGCTAATGGTATGGAAAAAGTACGAGTTCTTTCCGATATTGACGATTTTTACGCTTTTCCAAATTCTACCGTAGATAATATGGCGCAATGGGGAGTATATACCTCCCAAGAATGCGAAAATAAATTTTTGAATGACAATGTACCTCCGCCTCACAAAGGCTTCTATCCTGTATCGCTTACCTACTTTACTGCAGTGGCGCAGTCGGGCGGTGGAGCGCGAGTGCAGTGGGCTACGCAGAGTGAAACCAATAACGATTATTTTACCCTCTATCGTTCCTACGATGGCGTAGTGTTTCACGCCATAGCAACGTTTTCCGGAGCAGGTACTACCACCGCACCGCAAAAATATTCGTTTGGCGATAATGCCATAATTCCAAATATTGCCTACTATCGACTTGGGCAAACCGACTACAATGGCACCGAAACACTGAGCCGCGTGGTGGCAGTGCGTGCTACGAATTTACCAACGTTTGAGATTGAAACCGTGCACAACGCAGGCAATTCTACTCATGCACTCACCTTCCTTTTCCCCGATAGCGAGGGAGAAAATGTGGTAACGGTGTATAACGTACTTGGTGTGCAAGCGGCGCAATACCGCATTCCTGCCGGCAGTATGGTAGCCACTGTGCAACTGCACGCCGCAAGCGGCGCGTATATAGTGGAGCATACCTGCGGTGCTCGTAAATCGGTGAAAAAGATAGTGGTTAAGTAGTTGTTAGAACAAAAACTTACGAAAAAACTCCTGCAAACATTTTGTTCGCAGGAGTTTTTTTTGTAAAATAATTCTCCGTTCTCCGTTCTCAATTCTCAATTAAATTGTATTTTTGTATTCGGGTACTCTATTATTCAGTTATTTATATACTATGGCAACAGTAACATTGGAATATGATGCACGAAATTCTACCGTGCGCCAATTATTAGAAGGTTTGGTGTCTTCGGGTTTATTTCGCGTGCAATCGGAATACGAAAAAGAGCGCAAGGCAATTCAAAAGAATATGCACACTGTTCATACTATGGTTGCCGATATTCAAGCAGGCAAAACAGCAAAATATCAAACTATGGATAGTTTTTTGACTTCGCTATGAGTAATCATACGTTCATACCTACACCGAAATTCAAAAAATCGTTTAAACGATTGTTCAAAAAATATCGCTCTCTTAAAGACGATTTTGAACAGTTTCGGAATGAATTTTTGCAAAATCCCCTAATCGGAGACGATTTAGGCGGAGGGTTTCGCAAAATTCGTATGGCAATACAATCGAAACAAAAAGGAAAAAGTGCCGGAGCACGCATTATTGTATATACGTTTTATGTGGAACTCGAACTTTACACCATTTTGTTGGTTGATATATACGATAAGAGCGAACTTTCAACTATGCAGGATTTTGAATATCAACGGATTGTGAATGAGTTTTTTGCATAAAAAAAGCCCCGCAAGGGGCTTTTTTTATGCTTCTGTAATGCTAATGCCGAGTTCTTGCAACTGCGCTTGCGAAATTCGAGTGGGGCACTCTGCCATTAAATCTTTGGCGGCATTGTTTTTTGGGAAGGCTATCACATCGCGAATGCTGTCGCAACCGCTGAGAATAGAAACAAAGCGGTCGAAGCCGAAGGCAAGTCCGCCATGCGGAGGTGCGCCGTATTTGAATGCTCCCATAAGAAAACCAAACTGTGCTTCGGCTTGTTCGGGTGTAAATCCGAGGAGGGAGAACATTTTTGCCTGCAATGCCGAATCGAAAATACGAATAGAACCGCCGCCGATTTCGCTGCCGTTTACCACAAAATCGTAGGCATTGGCACGCACATTGTGCGCTTTGCTGTCGAGCAAATGTATGTCTTCGGGTTTTGGCGAAGTAAAGGGGTGATGTTTTGCGTACAAGCGTTGTTCTGCCTCGTCCCACTCAAAAAGAGGGAAATCTACCACCCACAGCGGCGCAAAGGTATCTTTGGGGCGCAATCCAAGTCGCTTGCCCATTTCCAATCGCAGTTCGCACAGGGCATTGAGCGTGGCATCGGTATTGCCCGAAAGTACCAGCAGCAAATCGCCCGATTTTGCGCCGCACTGCGCCGCTATGGCGTGCAATTCTTCGGCGGTGTAGAATTTATCTATCGAAGATTTTACTGTGTGGTCGCTGTTGTATTTTACATACACCAAGCCTTTCGCGCCTATTTGCGGACGTTTTACCCATTCGGTGAGTTCGTCTAATTCCTTGCGGGAATAGTCGGAGCAGCCCTGTGCTACTATTGCGCCTATGTGCTGTGCGCTGTCGAACACCGAAAATCCCTTGCCTTTGAAAGCGGCAGTGAGGTCTTGTAGTTTCATATCGAAACGAATATCGGGTTTGTCGCAGCCGTAGTATTTCATGGCATCGGCGTAGGTCATTTGCGGAAAATCGCCCGAAAATTCTACGTCTTTTGCTTGTTTGAAAATAAATTTTGCCAAGCCTTCAAACATGGCAATCACGTCTTTTTGTTCCACAAACGACATTTCGCAGTCTATTTGCGTAAATTCCGGCTGACGGTCGGCACGCAGGTCTTCATCGCGGAAACATTTCACGATTTGAAAATATTTGTCGATACCGCCCACCATAAGCAGTTGCTTGAACAACTGCGGCGACTGCGGAAGTGCGTAAAATTGCCCGTTCCACACGCGCGAAGGTACCACAAAATCGCGTGCGCCTTCGGGAGTAGAGCCTATGAGTACGGGCGTTTCTACTTCCAAAAAACCTTGTTTGTCTAAATACTGACGAATAGACTGCGCCATGCGGTGGCGAAGTTCCAAATTCTGGCGAATAGGATTGCGGCGAATGTCCAAATAGCGATATTTCATGCGCAATTCTTCGCCGCCATCGGTGTCGTCTTCTATGGTGAATGGGGGCAGTTCGGCTTTGTTCAATATATGAATTTCGTGCGCTTCTATTTCAATTTCGCCGGTAGGATTGTGGGCATTTTTGCTTTCGCGCTCCACCACTGTGCCCTGCACTTGAAGTACGTATTCGCGACCGAGTGAGTTTAGTTGTTCTTGCAATTGAGCATTATTGGCTCCATTGGCTATTACTTGGGTAATTCCGTAGCGGTCGCGTAAATCCACAAAAGTCATGCCGCCGAGTTTGCGAATGCGTTGCACCCAACCGCTTAAAGTTACCGTTTTTTTTACGTGCGAAAGGCGTAATTCGCCACAAGTATGTGTTCTGTACATGTCGTTTTTCGTTTTTAGAGTAAATGTAAGCAAAGGTACAAATTAATTGTAAATTGTAAATTGTAAATTGTAAATTAATTAAGGAATTACGAATTACGAATTACGAATTACGAATTACGAATTACGAATTACGAATTATTTTGACTAATCGACTATTAATTGTTAATTAAGATAGATTGCTTCGCTCCGCTCGCAATGACGGAACCCTGATAACTGAAACCTGCAAACAAAAAGAGGCTGCTCATATTCTGAGCAACCTCTCGTTTTTAATTTTCCACAGATTACAAACTATCGCCGAAATCGGCGCGGAATTTTGCCATCAGTTTTTGGGTCCAATCGCTTGTAGGGGCAAGTTTACCCATAAAGAAACGGAGTACTGCCGGTTCATATACGAATTTCAATCCGCCAATGAGTTCGCGGTTTTCGTATAACCAATGCAAGCGGTCTATTACGTAGGTGATTTGCGAAAGGGTGAATACGCGGCGCGGCACTGCCAAACGCAGAAGTTCCATGTCGGCGTAGGTTTCGTTGCCGTATTCATCGCGTTGGTTCGACACCGAACCGCGCTCCATACCGCGCACTCCCGAAATAAGGTAGAAGGCTGCTGCCAACGCGCCGGCAGGATATTGCGTTTGCGGAATGTGTGCGCAAAATTCCATGGCGTTCACGTGCGCACCGAGCACTCCCGGAGGCGTAATCATTGGGATTCCGTGTTTTTTTGCTTCGTACACCAAATATTTGATAAATTCAGGACTTTGGCAAATCATGGTTTCGTCCAGCGTTTCGTAAAGTCCCACAGCCATAGCCTCTACTTCGCGCACCGAAATACCTCCGTAGGTCAAAAATCCTTCAAAAAGCGGAATAAGCGGTTCGAGTTCGCGATACACTTTTTCATCGTTGGTACAAATACCTCCTCCGCGCGAAGAACTGAGTTTGCGTGCCGAGAAATACACAATGTCGGCAAGTCCGGTCATTATTTTTATGATTTCGCCGAGCGAGGAGTTTTTAAATTCGTCTTCGCGTTGTTTCACCAAGTAGGCATTTTCGCCGAGTAGCGAAGCATCGAGCACTAAGCGAATGCCGTATTTATCGGCAATGGCACGCACATCGCGCAAGTTTTGAATAGAGAAGGGTTGCCCGCCAATCAAGTTGGTAGATGCTTCCATACGAATGTAGGGAATATTTTCCGAACCGTGTAATTGTATGGTTTCATCGAGTTTTTCAATATTCATATTTCCTTTGAAAGGGTGCACGGAATCAATCACGTATGCTTCGTCATAGAGTAATTCGGCAATGGAGCCGCCGTATTCGGTAATGTGCGCCAATGCGGTGGTAAAGTGGTAGTTCATAGGCACCAACGAACCTTTGCGCACATAGGCTTTGCCCAAAATATTTTCGGCAGCGCGACCTTGATGCGCAGGCAAGAGGTATTTTTTGCCGAGCACGTCTTCCACTGCTTTTTGCAGGCGAATAAAACTTTGCGAACCGGCATACGCATCATCGGCGCGGAGCATGGCAGCCACTTGATTGTCGCTCATGGCATTGGTACCGCTATCGGTAAGCATATCTAAAAATACGTCTAAGGTATTGAGTTGAAAGGTGTTGAATCCGCCCTCTTCGAGAGCCTGCAAGCGGCGTTCGATAGGTACTAAATGGAGTTTTTGCACAATGCGAACTTTGTGCAACTCAATAGGCACATCGTTTCCGCTGTAAAATTTTACTTTTGGAGTTTCGTTGGTATTCATGTTCTGTTCAAATTTAAAAGTTCATTAAAAAAAGAACAAAAGTACAAAACAATTACGAATTACAAAATACGAATTGCGAAAAAAATATGACAATGTGCTAATGTGGCAATATGCTAATGAGAACAATTAATTCCTAACAACTAACAACTAATAACTATTTTTCCATTCCCACAAGGGTAGTGTGGCGTATTGTTTGTAAAATTTTGCGCACTTGATTGATTTCAATAAAGGTGGTGCCGCCACCAACTCCTTGACTACCACTTAAATAGGTTATGTAGTCGTCTTGGGTAATCCATTCTCTACGAAGGAGGGTTTTGAGTGCGCCAAAGAAATATTCGCGAGCGTTGTCTTTTTCTTCTTGATAAATGGAGAATACGCCATACGACAATGCCAAAAGGCGTGTGGTGCGTTCTTCGTAGCAAATTGCAATTACCGGATTTTTGGCTCGGTAGGCTGCAAGGGTACGTGCGGTCATGCCGGTAAGACTATCGGTTATGGTCATTTTGGTACCCAAAAGCACGTTTGCTTGTACGGCAGATTTTGCCAAAAACGACATAATGTCGAAACCATCGTTTTCGTAATTGATAGGAATATCATTTTCCGACATTTTGGTAAGTTCCGCTTCGCGGGCAACTTTTGCCATAGTGCGCACCGCTTCCACCGGATATTTTCCGTAGGCGGTTTCGCCGCTGAGCATGAGTGCATCGGTGCGGTAGTATATGGCGTTGGCTATGTCGGTAATTTCGGCGCGAGTAGGGCGCGGGTGTTCTATCATGGAATGGAGCATTTGCGTAGCCACAATTACCGGTTTGTGAGCAAGTACGCATTTGCGAATAAGCACGCGCTGAATGCCCGGTATTTTTTCCTGTGCCACTTCTATGCCCAAATCTCCGCGTGCTATCATTACTCCGTAGGCGTGTTCCAAAATTTCGTCAATATTATCTACGCCTTCTTGATTTTCTATTTTTGCAATAATTTTTATGGGACTTTCGCGCTCGTCTAATATTTTTTGAATGGCGAGAATATCGTGGCGATTGCGCACAAAGGAGTGAGCAATAAAATCCACGTTGTTTTGTATGCAATACTCTATGGAACTGAGGTCTTTTTCGGTGAGCGAAGGTAAATTGATGCGCACTCCCGGAATGTTCACGCTTTTGCGGTTACCGAGTTCGCCATCGTTGAGCACTTCGCACACAAGGTGTTCGGCGGTTTTTTCTTTTACTTCCAATTCTATTTCGCCGTCATCGAACAGTATGTGATTGCCGATTTGCAAATCGTTCACAAAATTGGGATAACTCACGCAAATACACTGTTTGCTCGAAAGTTGCGTAGGTTCGCCTTTTACCAATATCAAGGTGCCTGCGCGGAGATGTATAATGTCGTCATTGGCATTGGCAGTGGTGCGCACTTCGGGACCTTTGGTGTCCATAAGCAGTGCAATTTGGTTCGACACGGCACGCACGTTTTGTATTATTTTATCGAAACCGGCGTGGTCTAAGTGTGCGGAATTGAGGCGCACTACGTTCATGCCCTCGTCGAATAATTGTTGTAAAAAAGGAATATCGCACCGTTTGTCAGAAATGGTGGCTACTATTTTGGTAAATTTCGATGTCATAGTTTATTGTGCACTTCGGGTTTTGTTTCCTTTTTCGGTGCAGAAAAGGAAGTGCCTTACAATTCTGCGAAAAATTGCCCAAAAGTAACGTTTTTTTCGTTTCGTGAAAATTTTTGTTGTAAAAAAAGATTGTAGGGAGAAAACTGAAAACCAACAACTAATCACTAACAACTACAATATACCCTTTTCGAGGTATTGTATGTTCGTGGTGCTCATTCTATTTTTGCGAAGTAGTTTTTTACAAACAAATTGAGTAAAACAAATGAACACAATGAATACCATACAAGCAATGCCGATAGCAATATTCGCCGGATGCACTATGTGTTGCTGCTGTATGCACGTGCACTCCGAATACGTATAGAACACACAAGTTTTTTCAAAATAACCCCGCCGTTCTATAATTCGTTTTATAGAACGGTTTTTTTTTCGATTTCACAAAACAATAAAGTAAACACACTAAACACAAACAACAATGAAAACAAAAGGAAGATTTTTAGCCGCAGTTTTGACCCTACTTTCGGCAACTGCGTGGGCACAAACGGTGTATGTGGGCAATGCAAAATTTGTGCAACCCATAGTAGAAAAATTGATTTCGGAATATGCCAAAGAAAATCCGCAGTCGCACATTACGCTGAGTAACGAAGAAACTGCGAACAATGCTGCAATTTTTATAGTGGCACAACCCACCGATACTCGCGGAAGAGTGGTGTATGTAGGAAAATACGCGCTTTTGCCGGTGAGCAATGTGAAAAATCCACTTATAGTACAAGCCGGGAAGGGTTTGAAGAAAAGTGATTTGTCGAAACTGTTTTTTGAGCAAGTATTGGAAGACGAAGATGACGAAGAAGCTGGCGGCTATTACCGAAAAGAGAAGGAAAAATATACTGCCACGGTGTATGCGCGGCAGGGCGCGGTTTCCACCTCTATTACGCTGGCAACTGCCTACAATGCTACACCGGAACGATTGCGCGGTAAAAAAATCATAGGAGATGATATTCATTTGGTGAGTGCTGTGCAGCGCGATGAAACAGGCATAGCCTTCAATACACTCAATTATGTGTTCGACACCGAATCGCGGCAGTTGAAACAAAATGTGGCAATTTTGCCCATACATGCCGGTGCAAAACTCTCGAAATCACTGCAATCGAATAATATAGATGCAATTATTTCGATACTTGAAGATACTGATATAGAACAAATTCCGGTAAGTAGATATGGCTTGCAAGTGCCAGAAACACTATCGCGCAATGCCGATGTGCAACACTTTGTGCAATGGGTGCTGGCGCATAGTGCGCAATTCAATCATGAATACGGATTTTTGAATTTGAGCAATAAAGAAAGTGCCGAACAGCAAACGCGCTTAGAACTTTTGTATCAATCGGCATTTACGCAATAAGAAAAAAATAAACTAAAAATAAACTATAAAAATAAACTAAAAATAATGTTGCAATGGTACAAGTAAACAATTCGGAGAACGTGAATAAGCGTTTCTCCAAGAAAATCGTGTGGCTACTCTTTATAGCCTTGTGTAGTTCAATTACCCTTTCTGCACAGGCGCAAAAAGTAGCATTGGAAGGAAGAGTAACCGATAGTAAGGGTAATTCATTGATAGGAGTGGGGGTGCGCACCGTAGGTGCAAAAAAAGATGCCGCCGCTGCCGCAGAAACCGATATTGACGGAAATTTTGCGCTGCAAACTTCTTTTCCGGTAACGCTGGAATTTACCTACACCGGTTTCAAAAAAGAAGATGTAGATATTTACGAAGCACCTGCGGGGCAACTTGTGATTATACTCAAGGAGGAGCAGAATTTACTCGATGAGGTAGTAGTGGTGGGTTATGCCGTGCAAAAACGCGGAACCATAGCAAGTGCCACCAGCACCATAGGTGCCGGGCAAATAGCCAATACGGTAAGTCCTACACTTTCAGGAAAATTGCAGGGTGAAGTTGCCGGTTTGAATATTTCGAGTGCTTCGGGTGTGCCGGGAACTTCCTCCACTATTCGTTTGCGCGGTACTACGTCTATCAATGCCGATAATAATCCACTGTATATAATAGATGGGGTGCAGGTGAGTACGGTGAGTTTGCAGCAGCGTGGTTTGGGTGGTCAGCAAATAGATCCGCTCGCCGACCTCAATCCCGATGATGTGGAAAGTATTACAGTGCTCAAAGATGCGAGTGCTACCGCTGCCTACGGTGCAAAAGGTGCCAATGGTGTGATTTTGGTAACTACCAAACGCGGAAAACAAGGTTCAAAAACACAGGTAAAATTCGGAACAGAATTGGGGCTTTCGCGTGCAGAAAATTTGTGGGAAATAACCACCGGACCCGAACACGCCGCCATAGTGAACGAAGCCTACAAAAACGATGGACGCTGGGAACAACGCCCCTTTCGCCCTGCCGATAGCGATACCAAAAATATTGCACTCGGAAATCCCGAAGATCAGAAAACATACGACCGCCTCGATGAAATTTTTCGTACTGCGTTAGGGCAAAAATACTTGCTTTCGGTAAGCGGCGGCAGCGATAAAACTAACTTTTTCCTTGGTGGCGAAATCAATAAACAGCAGAGTACACTCAAAATGCAGGAATTTAATCGTAATAGTTTTCGATTGAATTTAGACCATGCTATCAATAAAAAATTGAAAATAGGAACGAGCAATACATTTTCGCTTACCAAACGCGAAGTGGTGCAAGTGGGCGATGGTCCTGCCGGATTGTTTCAAGCGGCACTGCACACTCCTACGTTTTACCCTATTTTTAAGGAAGACGGCAGTTACAACAAACCGGTGGCTTTCGACAATCCTATTGCCATAATAGAACATACCGATGGCTGGACATACGGCACGCGCATTATCAACAATGTGTTTGCTCGCTACGAAATTACAAAAGGATTGTTCTTTAAATCTTCGTGGAGCAACGACCGCAATCAATATCACGAGAAATTTTATTTCGACACGTACTTAAATGCCGGTTCCGGCTCAAATGGCGCGGCGAACGACAACTTACGGACATCGAATTTATTCAGTGCGGAACAAACGTTGAATTACTTGCAAACCTTCCGCGAAAAACACAATATTTCCGCCTTTTTGGGAAATTCATATCAAACAAAAAATACGGAATCAACCACCCTTACCGGTACGCAATTTCCGAGCAATGAATTTCGCCGTATTACTTCGGCAGCAGTAACTTCGGGTAGCAGTTCGGGTTCGCAGTCGTCATTGCTTTCGTTTTTTGGCGGAGCGAATTATTCATACAGCAATCGCTATAGTATAGATTTCACGCTGCGTGCCGATGGTTCTTCGCGTGTGTCGGCAGACAATCGTTGGGGCTATTTCCCTGCGGTGGGTGCAGCGTGGAATATTTTCAACGAAGCATTTTTTCCAAAACACGTGGGATTTTCCGATGTGCGCTTGAAAGGAAGTTTTGGGTTTAGCGGCAACGATGCCATTGGCGATTTTGCTTCACTCGGATTGTGGGAAGGCGGCGCGAGTTACGATGGTCAAGCAGGTATTGCGCCCTATCAGTTGGCAAATCCCGATTTGAAATGGGAAACTACCCGTCAGTGGAATGTGGGGCTTGCTACAGGATTTTTGAAAAATCGTATTATAGTAGAATTTGATGTGTATAATAAATATACCTACGACCTTTTGCTTGCCGAAAGTTTACCCGGAAAAACAGGTTTGAGCAGTATTACCAAAAATACCGGAGAAATTAGCAACAAAGGTTGGGAATTGCTGATAAACTCTACGAATATTAAAAAACGCGATTTTTCGTGGAAAACCATAGCAACGGCTTCGCACAACAGCAATAAAATTGAAAAAATGAAAACTGCCACCACCGGTAGTTACGGCATGTATCGCGTGGAAGAAGGGCAACCGCTCTATTCATTTTGGGTGTGGGAATATTTGGGTGTGGACCCTGCCACCGGCGATGCGGTTTATACCGATGTGAATGGCGATGGAAAATTGAACGATGAAGATAAAAAATTTATGGGCAATGCGTGGGCAAAAGTAGAAGGAACGCTCAAAAATACCCTTAGCTATAAAAATTGGTCGTTGGATTTCAATTTCTATGTGCGCTCCGGCAATAAATTATTCAACTATACCCGTATGTTCTTAGAGTCGGGCGGAACGAATGGTGTGGCGCGTTCTATTCAAGCAAGCAACAATAATTATTGGAAGGAAGAAGATAAAGATTCGTATAAAGTGGGCGATGATGGCTTGTTGCACGATGTGTTGCCGCGACCAAAAACTACTGCCAATGCCGGAGGGCTTGGCAACTACGAACGCCAAACAAGCCGCATGGTAGAAGACGGTTCTTTTATTCGCTTGCGCAATATTACCGTAGCCTACACTTTGCCTAAACGCTGGACGCGCCAAGTAGGTATTCAGCAAGCGAGCGTGTATGCCACCGCAGCGAATTTGTTCCTATGGAGCAAGTATTCCGGTCCCGACCCAGAGGTGAATATAGACAGCGACAGTCGCGGATTGGTGCAAGGACTTGACTTTGGCACACCTCCGCAACCACGCTCATTTGTTGCCGGAATTAATTTGACATTTTAGTAAATCAACGTACCTAAAAAATAATAACGATGAAAAAGAATAGAATAAGCGCATTACTTTTTGCAGGACTTGCACTTTTTGCCTCCTGCGACAAATTATTGGAATTTGAACCGCAAAACAATGTGTCGGACGAAGGAATAATTGTGGACCAAATTTCGGCGCAAAAAGCCTTGAATGGTGCATACTCTGCCACTGCCGATGGCGTGGCAAGTAGTTATGTGTCGTGGAATATTGCTGCCGACAATATGGTGCCGTTTACCGCACAGAGTACTATTATTGCATTTTTACCCATAGTAGGTAGTGCCGACCGCACGAGTGGCTTTGGCTACAATGGCAATTATAGAGCAATTAATCGCGTGAACAATGTGATAGCAAATGTGAATGAATTGCCCGACAATAAATTTACCGCCGATGGTAAAAATGTGATTTTGGCACAGGCATACACCTTGCGTGCATTGAGTTACATCAATCTTACCGTAACTTTTGGTGCGGTGCCTATTGTTACCAAACCTTCAAATGCTACCAATCAGAATGGTATTTTGCAAAGTCCGCGCGAACAAGTGTTTGCCCAAGCACTGAACGATTTGAATCAAGCAGAAACACTTTTTGGCAGCAATGCCACGCTTGCCGATAGAGGGCGAATTTCTGTGTGGGCGGTGTATGCACTCAAAGCACGCTTGTATCTTTATACCAATCAGTGGGATTTAGCCGAGCAATATGCTACCAAAGTAATAGAAAATACGGCGTTTCAATTAACGGCAACTCCCGAAGGATATTTTTTAACGCAAAAATCGAGCGAATCTATCTTTGAATTTCCGTTCAGCACGAGCGATAAAATACCTTTATATACGTATTACCTGCCTTCGGCAAATGGCGGTTTGCAGGATTATGTGGTAACACCGGCATTGGCGGATTCATTGAATGACCCCAGCATAGGCGGCAATCGCAGTCAGTTGATTTTCAATCGCCCGGCACCAAACACGCTGCCGTATTTTGTGCGCGAATTTACCAAAACCGATGGTTCGAGTTCTTTGCAAGTGTTTCGTTTGGCGGAGCAATATTTAATTCGTGCCGAAGCACGATTGAAAAAATCGACTGCGGATATTGCAGGAGCAACTGCTGATATAAATGTTATTCGCAATAGAGCCTCCGTAGCACCACTTGCTTCTTCACTTTCTGCCGATGATTTGAAATTGGCTCTCGAAAAAGAACGCCGCTATGAATTAGCGTTTGAGGGACATCGCTACTTCGATATTATTCGCACAGGAAGAGCACCGCTGGTGTTCGGGCAGTGGGAAGCACGCTACGAAAATCCTATCTATTGGGTATTTCCCTTCCCTATTTCGGTATTGACCAACGACCCCGACCTTACTCAAAATGCCGGATATTAACAAACACAAATAATAATTTAAAAAAATCAGAATCATGAAAAAAATACTAACAACGTTATTTATAGCATTCTCGGCTACTTTGTGGGCGATAGCACAAAATCCTATTGTAATCAATCCTTCCACCACGCGGCACGGACCCGAAAAAGGTTCGCTCGTAATAGTGGGCGGCGGCAAGCAAACCGATGAAATTTGGGATAAAATTTTTGAACTCGGCGGCGGCAAAGATGCAGTGCGTATAGTGGTAGTGTCCAACGCTTCGGGTGATACTTCTGCAAATGCTTCGGCAAAATTGATAGAAGACCTGCGCACTCGCATAGCTAGTGCGGAGCGTGTGAGCGGATTGAACTTGCAAAGTATAGCCGATGCCAATAATCCCGATAAACTCGTGGAATTGCGCAAAGCAACCGCAGTGTTTTTTGTGGGCGGCAGGCAGTGGCACATTTCCGATATATACCTCAACACACTGGCGCATACCGAATTTTGGAACGTGCTTGGTCGCGGAGGCGTAATTTCGGGAAGTTCTGCCGGTGCCAGCATACAAGGTTCTTTCCTTTGGCGAGGCGATACTTCGGGCTACGAAGTGCTTATAGGCGACCATACGCAAGGTTTGGGATTTTTGCGCAATTCTGCCATAGACCAACATATACTTGTGCGCAATCGCCACAACGACCTCGCCGCTTTTATTCGCATAGCACCGCAATTTATAGGCATTGGCATAGACGAATCTACGGCTGTGGTAGTGCAAGGCGACAATGTGGAAGTAATCGGTGAATCCTACGCTGCATTTCACAGTGCCGACCAAGAGAATTTTGTGTTTTTACGCAAAGGCGACAAATACGATTTGAAAAATCACCAAGTAGTGCGTCCGCAACGTCCTCCACAACCTGTACCTGCCGACAATAGTGTGCCGCAGGTGCAAACTGCAAAAGGAAAAACTACAAAAAAACGAATTAATTAAATAATAATCTCGCCTTTTCTTTGCCTTCCCTTATGGGGCAGGCTGGGGAGGGGCTATCAAAAAACAAAACAAATGAAACGAACAATTATGACCGCACTCACTGCCTTGTCCCTTTGGGGAGCTGTAAGTGCGCAGCAAAACAAACTCTACGATGGTGGTTCGGCTGCAATTCCAAAACCGGTGTTTGGGCAATACACCGTAGGAGACGATTATTTTCTTGCCAATTATCAACAGTTGCTTTCATATTTCGGACAACTCGAAAAATCGTCTGACCGCATCAAAATTCTTACGGTAGGTACTACTCCCGAAGGACGCCCTTTCAAATTGGCAGTGATTTCTTCTCCTGAAAATTTGAAAAATGTGGAAAAATATCGTCAAATTTCGGTAAAACTTGCAAAAGCCGAAGGTTTGACCGATGAACAAGCACACGCACTTGCCAACGAAGGTAAAGCCATAGTGTGGATAGACGGAGGATTGCACGCTACCGAAAGCGTGAACGCGCAGGCTCTTTTTGTGCAAGCATACGACCTCCTTGCTCGCAACGATGCCGAAACACAACGAATTTTAGATAACGTGATTACACTCCTTGTGCTTGCCAATCCCGATGGTATGGATTTGGTGTCGAACTGGTATATGCAGGAAAGCGACCCCAAAAAACGCAATCAGAATATTCCGCGCTTGTACCAAAAATACGTGGGACACGACAATAACCGCGATTCCTACATAGCCAATCAAATAGAAACAGAAATTATCAATCGTCAAATGTATATTGATTGGATTCCGCAAATTATGTACAATCAGCATCAGAGCGGACCTGCCGGCACGGTGCTTTTTATGGCTCCCTTTCGCGACCCTTTCAATTACAATCAAGACCCTCTTGTGCCTATTGGTATAGATGTGGTGGGTTCGGCGGTGCATCATCGTTTTCTTGAAGAAGGAAAAGGCGGTGCCGTGAAACGCGAAGAAGCGGGATTTTCTACATGGTTCAATGGTGGCGACCGCACTACGGTAGGGTTTCACAATCAAATCGGTTTGCTTTCCGAAATCAACGGTAGCCCCACACCGCAGGATTTTCCCCTTGTGCCCGATAAACTATTGCCAAACGGCAATAATCCACTGCCCATAGGTGCGCCGCAGCAGTGGCATTTGCATCAAAGTATAGAATACATAATTTCTGCCGACCGCGCAATTTTAGACGTTGCCGCTCGCAATAAAGACCTGTTTTTGTACCGAATTTATCGTGCCGGAAAAAATTCCATAGAGCGTGGAAGCGAGGATTATTGGACTATTACGCCAAAATGGATAGATAAACTAAAAGCCGACTATGCGCAGTACAAAAAAGACCATGCTACGCAAAAAGAGGCAAGCGACCCGGTGTTGGGCGATTATTTTACACGAGGTATTCCTGTGGAACTGTACACAAAATTGAAAACCAAAGAAAATCGCGACCCGCGTGTGTATATTATTCCTGCCAATCAAGCGGATTTTTTAACTGCCACAAAATTTGTGAATGCTCTGCTCAAAGCCGGCGTAGATGTGCATCGTGCACCGGCGAATTTTACCGTGAATGGAAAAACCTATCCTGCCGGTTCCTACGTGGTGAAAGCCGCACAAGCATTTCGTCCGCACCTGCGCGATATGTTTGAACCGCAAGATCATCCGAACGATTTTGTATATGAAGGCGGACCTCCCAAACCACCGTATGACGTGGCAGGTTACACCCTCGCTTTTCAAATGGGTGTGCAGTTCGATAGAATTTTAGACGATGTACCGGGTAATTTTGAAAAAATCAACGGACTTGTGCCTACTCCGGCAGGAAAAGTAACTGCGCCTGCCAATGCTACTGCCTATCTTATTAGCCACGAGGTGAACGATGCCTTTACTGCTACAAACCGCTTGCTCGCTGCCGGTGAAGAAGTATATTGGTTGCAAAATCCACTCAAAGTGGGTAAAAAAACCTATGCTGCGGGTACTATTTACATTCCCGCGAAAACCGGAACTGCCGGAAACGTTGCCACCATAGCAAGTGCTACGGGAGTAAATATTGAGGGAATTTCGCAAAAAGTGAAATCCGATGCTTTGAAATTAAGTACACCGCGTGTGGCACTGTACGACCAATATGGTGGTTCTATGCCTTCGGGTTGGATTCGCTGGATGTTTGAGCAACAATACGATTTTCCATCGTTTGAAGTGGTGTATCCGCAAACGCTCGATGCCGGAAATTTACGCGAAAAATACGATGTAATTATTCTTCCTTCGGGAGCATTCCCGCGCAAAGGTGCTGAAAGCGGTCGCGGACGAGAAATTAAACCCGAAGATGTGCCGGAGCAATACCGCAGTTGGTTGGGCAAAATTACGTGGGACAAAACCGCACCGCAATTACAAAAATTTGTGGAAGACGGCGGAACGGTGCTTGCAATCGGTTCTTCGGTGGAATTTGGCAGATACCTCAATTTACCTATTTCCAACGCACTTGCCGATGTGCAAGCCGATGGCACGGAACAAGCGTTTAAAACCGACAAATTCTTTATTCCCGGTTCTATTCTACAAGTTCGTGTGAACAATACCACACCGCTTGCCTACGGCATTACCGAAGATTTGGACGTGGTGTTTAGCAATAGTCCGGCACTCCGCTTAGCGAGCGATGCTGCGCAAAAAGGTGTAAATCAAGTAGCGTGGTATAATTCCGAAACACCGCTCCGCAGTGGTTGGGCATGGGGTCAGCAGTACTTGAATGGAGCAACTGCCATAGCCGAAGCCAATGTGGGAAACGGACACGTGTATCTTTTTGCCCCCGAAATTACCTTCCGCGCTCAACCGCACGCTTCGTTTAAATTCCTTTTCAATGGATTGTACTACGGCGGCGCACAAAAAGTAACAATACAATAACAACAATGAGTGGATACTTTTGAAAACAGTTGTTTTTGAAAGTATCCACTATTCAACAAATTAACCAAATGACTACCAATAGTTTGTATTCTGATTTGCAGTGTGTGGAGTGTGGAAAATCGCACGATATTCACACGATTCATACTCTGTGCGAAAATCCCGATTGTAAGGCAATTCTTTCGGCGCACTATAATTTTTCGGCAAATACCCTCACCAAAGAAGAACTGAAACATCGTCCTGCCACGTTGTGGCGATACAAGGAATTTTTACCAATTCTGAATGAAGAACATATTGTGAATCTTGGCGAAGGATTTACTCCAATTGTGCTCATACAAAATCTTGCACAATACACCAATGGAAAAACGGTGCTTTTGAAAGACGAATCTTTTAATCCCACGGGTTCGTTTAAGGCACGCGGCATGGCTTTGGCGGTATCGAAGGCAAAGGAATTGGGAGTAAAGGAATGTATAACTCCCACTGCCGGCAATGCCGGTGGTGCACTTGCGGCGTATTCTGCACGTGCCGGGCTGAAAGCGCATATTTATATGCCCAAATTAACGCCCGATGCTTTCAAAATAGAAGCACGGCTTTTGGGTGCTGAGGTGATAGAAATAGATGGCAATATAGCCGATTGCGGAAAACTTGTGAACGTGCTTGCTGCCGAACGCGCTTGGTTCGATGTTTCTACCCTGAAAGAGCCTTTTCGCTTGGAAGGAAAAAAAACGATGGGCTACGAAATTGCCGAACAACTCGATTGGGAACTTCCCGATGTAATTCTCTACCCTACCGGCGGTGGCACCGGTATTGTGGGAATTTGGAAAGCTTTCGGCGAATTGGAAAAATTGGGCTGGATAGGCAGCAAACGTCCGCGCATGGTGGCTGTGCAAAGTGATAGTTGCAACGGCATACACACTGCGTTTCAAAACAAAGCGGAGCGTTCGGAATATAAAGACAACGGTTTCACTGTGGCAAACGGACTGCGTGTGCCAAAACCCTACGCCGATAAAGTAATTTTGCAAGTGTTGCGCCAAAGTAATGGAAATTCCGTGAGTGTGAGCGATGCACATATTTTGGCAGCATTGCACGAACTTTCTTCGCACGAAGGATTTTTGCCTGCGCCCGAAGGTGCTGCTCTGTGGCACGCTTACAAAGAATTGAGTGCTTCGGGCTGGATACAAAACGGCGAACGGGTGCTTCTGCTTAGCACAGGAAGTGCTTACAAATATTTTGACAACATACGAGCACCCCACGAAGAAATAAACGAATTTTTTATTTAATCAATAGTTTTTAATCAATTTACTATCAAATCGCTATGAATACTTTAAAATTAAACCTTCAAGACCTTACTTCAATCAAATCAAACGTTCGGAATATGTGGACACAAAGCATAACGAAGTATTTTTACTCGCAGACTGAGGAAGTAATCAACGAAACACCCGAAGAAATACCATTTTGGCAAGTGTATCTTGGCTACTAACCTTGCACCGAACAAAAACCAAAAAAAAGAGATGAAATTACATTGGCAAATTTTTATAGCACTTGTTGCGGGTGCTACTGCGGGCTATGTATTGCCCCACAGCGTTCCTTACTACGATTGGGTGGGAACGCTTTTTATTAATGCACTGTGTATGCTCATAGTGCCTATTATGTTTTTTTCTATTACCAATAGTTTGATAGGCGTGCAGCGGTCGGGCGATGGTAGTTTGCGCCGTTTGGGGCTAAAAACCTTTCTGTTGTATGTTATTACCATGATTATAGCCATCGTTACCGGTTTGGTATTGGTCAATTGGATTAATCCGGGCGGAAATATACAGGTGAGCACGCCAGCGGAATTACCGTTCAATGCCGAAAACGTGCCGGTGCGCACTATTATTACCGATTTTATTCCGAAAAATATTTTTGCCGCTTTTGCGCAGAATAATACTATTCCTGTTATTGTGGTGGCGTTTTTGTGCGGCATTACTATTCCTAAAATTTCGGAAAAAGGGCGCACTGTATTGAGTGATTTTATAGAAAGCGGTTTGGAACTTGTGCTCAAACTCACCACTATTGTTATTCGATTTTCGCCCATCGGCATTTTTGCTATTGTGGCACATCAGTTTGCGCTCGTGGGCAATGTGTGGTCGCTTATTCACACTATGCTGCTTTATGTACTCACTGTTACCGCCGGTTTGTTCATTCATGCCTTTGTGTGGCTGCCGCTCATGTTGCGATTCTACAAAGTGCGCCCGTTCCGGCATTTAAAAAATATGATAACGCCCTTGCTAACGGCATTTTCCACCGCTTCTTCGGGGGCTACGCTGCCACTCACACTCCATGCGGTGGAACACAAAGACGCTGTGTCGCCGCGAGTAACTAATTTTACCGTGCCGCTCGGAGCCGCTATCAATATGAATGGTACGGCATTGCTTGAATGTGTGGCAGTAATTTTTATAGCACAAGCCTACGGTATTCATCTTTCCATAGTGCAGCAAATTGTGGTTGCCTTTGTGTCGCTTTTGTGCGCCATTGGGTCGGCAGCAGTGCCTATGGCTGCGTTGGTTATGATGGCATTGATTTTAAACGTGGTGGGTTTGCCCCTCGAAGGCATAGGCTTAGTAATAGGCGTAGATAGAATTTTGGATATGATGCGCACCGCCGTAAATGTGTATGGCGATACCTGCGTGGCGGTAATGGTGGCAAAATCCGAAGGCGAAACACTCACGGTAGATGTGTAGTGTTGCTTGTGTACAACACAAGCCGATAATACTTTTCTGAAATAATTTTCAACTTTCAACTTTCAATTCTCAATTATTATGTACTTTTGGGGGCAAAAATTGTATGTTAGAATATATTTCGGGGAAGGTACACAAAACCACGCCAACCTACACCATTATAGATAACGCCGGCATTGGCTATTTTGTAAATATTTCACTGCAAACGTGCGAACAACTGCGCGAGGGCGAGCACACAATCGTGCTTGTGCACGAAATTATACGCGAAGATGCGCACGAACTCTATGGATTTGCACAGGAAGCGGAGCGCACACTCTTTCGCTTGCTCATATCGGTTTCGGGTGTGGGGGCAAACACGGCACGAGTAATTCTTTCAAAACTTTCAAATTCCGAAATTTCGCAGGCAATAGCAAGCGGTAATGTTGCGTTAATTCAAAGTGTGAAAGGAATTGGCGCAAAAACCGCACAGCGAATTATTGTGGATTTGCGCGATAAAGTTGTAGTATCTTCGGTTTCTGATGAAAATATGCCTTTACAAAGCAATATTATACAAAATGAAGCGTTATCAGCCTTGACTATGTTAGGTTTTGCAAAAACTGCTGCCGATAAAGTTATACAAACGATAATAAAAACAATGCCACACGCAAGCGTTGAAGAGATTGTGAAACAGGCTCTAAAACACATGTAATTAACACTTTGCGCAGAAATAGAATACGTGAAATTTGTAAAACGAACATATTTGTTTTTTCTCACTCTCGGAGCGGCTATTGTTATAGCGTCTGCATCGAATAGCATTGTAGCAGGTTACGATTTGCTTTTTGCCGAAGAAAAAACTGAAACTACCTCTGCCGATACGCTGGATTTACCCTTTCCTATACCGCCGCAAAGCCCCAATGCGTGGGACAATGTGGGTCAAGATGCGCGCACGCCGCTGCGTTTACACGATTCTCCCGATTTGACCTATCAAGTGGAATTTAATACCGAAACGGGCGAGTATGAATTGCAACAAATGCTGGGCAATGAGCCTATTGGCGCACCATTTTCCATGTCGCCGCAGGAATTTTTTCGTTTTTCGGGTGCCGAACGCCGTGCCGACTATTGGCAAACGCGAGCGCAGGAAGCACGCACGGCAGGCGATGGTTCTTCGGTGTATGCGCCAAATTTGGATTTCGATGGCGATGGCGTAGGCTTTTTCGATGAAAATCAATTAGACATAAAAGTACAGGGCGCAGCCGAAGTGAGTTTGGGTTTCAAATATTTGAACAATCAAAATCCGCGTTTTTCGCGTAGTCAGCAGCGGTCGTTGCTTTTTGATTTTAATAATAAAATTCAAATGAGCGTAACCGGAAAAGTGGGCGATAAAGTGTCGCTCACGCTTAAATACGACACCGAATCGCAGTTTGAATTTGATAAAGAAATAAAACTCAAATACGAGGGCAATGAGGACGAAATTATCAAAAAAATAGAAGTTGGTAATGTGTCGTTTCCGGTGGCAAATTCGCTCATAAGCGGTAGTCAGAGTTTGTTTGGCGTTACCAGCGAATTGCAGTTCGGAAAACTTTTTGTCAATAGTGTGTTTTCGCGTCAGCAGGGCGAGTTTTCGTCTATCAACGTGCAGGGCGGAGCGCAAACCGATAAATTTGAAGTGCGTTCCGACAATTACGACCGCAATAAACACTTTTTCTTGGGGCATTATTTTCGCGAACACTATGAAGAAGCATTTCGCACAACGCCCGAAATTACGAGTGGAATAGTGATTCGCCGTGTGGAAATATGGACTACGCAAACTTCCACAGGAAAAGAAAATGCGCGAAATATACTTGCGCTCACGGCACTTGGCGATGAATACACACCCGTAGCCGGTGGCGGACGGGAATATAAATTGCCTACAAACGGCACATTGTACAACACCATTCGCAACATTCCGGGTATTCGCGATATTAACAATATTTCGGGTGCGCTGAGTGGTAGTTACACACAAGGGCGCGATTACGAAAAATTGGAACAGGCGGTAATGCTGCAAGCGAATGAATATGAAATAAATAACAAACTCGGTTATATTTCATTGCGTTCGGCGGTGAATCCCGCAAAAATACTTGCCATTGCCTATGAATATGAATATAAAGGACAGGTGTATCAAGTGGGTGAGTTTGCCAACGAAAGTGTGGAACATCCCGATGTGTTGATTGTGAAATTGATGAAATCGACGCAAAATACGCCATCGTTTGCCAACTGGGATTTGATGATGAAAAACGTGTATGCCATAGGTGGTTACGGCATTAGTCCGCAGGATTTCTTTTTGAATATTTTGTACGAAGACGACCGCACCGGCACCCCAATTCCCTATATTCCCGAAGGCGCAATTAAAGGAAAAAACCTGCTTTCGGTAATGAATTTAGATACTATTTCCACCGATAAATTGCCCTACGCCGATGGAATTTTCGATTTTATAGAAGGATTTACCATTAATCCTTCGCGAGGAATTATTTATTTCCCGGTGTTGGAACCTTTTGGGTCGCACTTGGCAAAAAAAATAGATAATCCCGAAATTGCACGAAAATATGTGTTTCAAGAATTGTATGATTCCACGCAAAGTGCCGCGCGGCAAATAGCCGAAAAGAATAAATTTTTGCTTTCGGGAAGTTATAAATCGAGTGTGCGTTCCGAAATTTCGCTCAATGCCACGCAGGTGCAAAAAGGTTCGGTTACGGTGAATGTGGGCGGTCGCCAGTTGGTGGAAGGAGTGGATTTTACGGTGGATTACATGGGCGGAACGGTGCGTATTATCAACGAAGGACTATTGCAATCGGGCAGTAATATTCAAATTAATTACGAAAGTAATCCGCTATTCAGTATGCGCACCAAAAATTTATTGGGCACGCGCCTCGAATATCGCTACAATCAAAACATAAACTTTGGGGCTACGGTAATGCGCTTGAGCGAAAAACCGATGGTGCAAAAAGTAGGTTTCGATGATTACCCAATAGTGAACAATATGTGGGGACTTGATGCCAAATATTCATCGCCGGTGCCGTTTTTTACCCGTTTGGTAGATAAATACGTGCCTTTTGTGAAAACCAAAGAAGCATCGAATATAGCAATTTCGGGTGAATTTGCGCAGTTAATACCGGGTCAATCGCGATTTATAACCGATGCGGTGGCAATAGATAATTTTGAAAATACCGAAGGACGAATTTATTTGCGCGAACCCACTTCGTGGCGTGTGGCAAGTACTCCGCAAGGGCAGCGCAGAATGTTTCCCGAAGCATCGCTGGTGAATAATTTGGGATTCAATTACAATAAAGCCTTGATTTCGTGGTACAATATTAATATGAGTTTTTACCAAAACAATTCGCCGGTGGCGCGTTCGGTGCAGTGGCAGCAGTTTTCGCGTCCGGTGTATCAAAGCGATTTGTTTCCCAACCGCGATTTGACTGCCTACGAAAATATTCCCATGACAATTTTGAATATTGCCTACTATCCGTATGAACGCGGGCAAAATAATTATGAAACGCGCGGTACCGGATTTTCGCGCGGTTTAACCCCCGATGGATATTTGCGTAATCCCGAAACACGCTGGGGTGGTATTATGCAATCGCTTACCACTACCGATTTTGAAGAAAGCAACGTGGAATACATAGAATTTTGGTTGATGGACCCTTTTGTAACCGACACTGCGCGAGTGCACAGAGGAGGAGATTTTTACGTGAACTTGGGTAGAATGTCGGAAGACGTGTTGCGCGATGGTCGCCGCTCGGCGGAAAACGGACTTTTACCCGATAGAACGCGCTACGATGAAACCGTGTGGGGGCGCGTGCCGAATTATTCCATAGTGGAAACCGGATTTAGTGTGGACGTAGATAGACGTATTCAAGATGTGGGTCTTGACGGATTGAACGATATTGACGAACGAAACTTTTTTGCCGCTTATTTGCACGAAATAGAAACCTTACTTACTCCCGAAGCCTACGAACGCTACAAAAACGACCCTTCGGGCGATAATTTTTCATCGTTTTTGAACAATCGCGGCGAAAATTTAGACATTCCGTGGTTGTATAAATATTTTACCGGCACCGATGGCAATTCTCCGCTTGCTACCACGCAAGGTGTTGCCACCTATCGCCCCGATAATGAGGACTTGAACAACGATAATACCTTGCAGGAAACCGAAGCCTACTATCAATATCATATTAGTTTGCGCCCCGAAGATATGGTGGTGGGAAGGAATTTTATAGTAGATGAATTGATGGAAAATGTGCCGCCGCGCAATGGTGCTCCGCGTATTCAGGCTCGTTGGTATCAGTTCAAAATTCCTATTCAAACCGAAAGTAAAGAGCGCGTAGGCGATATTTCCGATTTTCGCGATATTCAAAATATGCGGATATTTTTGCGCGGATTTACCGATTCGGTAATTTTGCGTATAGCCGATTTCGCGCTGGTGTATAATAGTTGGCGCAGTTTCAATTCGCCGCTCTACGAAGCTGGTGAATACGATATTTTCAACGACTCCGATTTAGACATCAGTTCGGTAAATATAGAAGAAAACGCAAGCCGTACGCCGGTGAATTATGTGCTTCCTCCGGGTGTAAATCGCGTGGTGGACCCTGCCAATACCACCATTCGCGAATTGAACGAAGCCGCTCTGCAACTTATAGTTGCCAATATTGACGATGGAAATTCCAAAGCGGTGTTTAAGCAATTCAATAAAGATTTTCGCCAATTCGGTAAATTAGATATGTTTATTCACGCCGAAGCACTCATAGGCGACAATAGTTTGCGCGATGGTGATGTGTGTGCATTTATTCGCTTGGGTAGCGATTTTACCGATAACTATTACGAATACGAAGTGCCGCTTTCGCTCACCGAACACGGTAGATATAGCAATAATAGCGTAGCCGACCGCTTGGCTGTGTGGCCCACTGCCAATAATATGTCCATAGATTTTGAAGTGCTTAAAAATTTGAAACTCGAACGCGATAAAGTTATCAGCAGCGGCTCAATTCCCGATTTGCAAACCTTTCATGTATATAGCATTTACAGCGAAAACAATCGCATTAGCATAAAAGGTCGCCCGAATTTGGGCAATGTGCGCACCATAATGATAGGCGTGCGCAATCGCAAGAAAAATGCCTCGAACCCCTATGACGATGGGCAGCCGAAGTCGGTAATAGTGTGGTTCAACGAAATGCGCCTTACCAATATGGACGACCAAAGCGGCTGGGCTGCCAATCTTTCGGCACGCATGAATTTTGCCGATTTTGCCACACTTTCGCTTTCAGGGCAAACCTCCAAACCGGGTTTCGGGAGCATAGACCAAAAAGTATTTGAACGTTCGCAGGAAGATATGTACCAATATAATATAGCATCGAATGTGTCGCTGCACAAATTTTTCCCCGATGCGTGGAAATTGAACCTGCCCTTCTATATAGATTTTTCGGAAATCTACATTCGTCCGCAGTACGACCCTACGAATCCCGATATTTTGCTCAAAGAAGCCCTCGATAATTTAGAAACGCAGCATCAGCGCGATTCACTCTTGCAAATGTCGCGCAGTTATTCGCAGAATTTTAATTACAATTTTACCAATGTGCGCATAGGGCGGCAGCCGCAAAAACTGCGTCCGTGGAGTTTGCCGAATTTTTCCACGAGTTTTGCGTACAGTCGGTTTTTTGCCCACGATATTGATTTTGAGCGCAATTACACCCACCAATACCGCGTGGCGTTCAATTATACCTATAATTTACAACCGCGTAATTATCAGCCGTTTAAAGGAAGTTCTATTAAGTTTTTCAAAGATTTTAATTTCTTTCTTTTCCCTAATTCCTACACGTTTTCCAATAATTGGGACCGCAGTTACCGCGAGCAGCAACGCCGCAATCTTTCGAGTTACGGCAATTTGCCCACTACGGCGAGCAAACTCTTTACGTGGGACAGAGCATATAACGTGAATTATGCCCTCGCCAAAAATTTGAAAATGACCTATTCGGCTATCAATGTGTCGCGCATTAACGAACCCTTTGGCGTAATCAATCGCGATGATGCCGATGAATGGACTGCCTACCGCAGCGAATTGATAAACGGACTTATGCGCTTTGGCGAAAATGTTTCCTTCTCGCAAAAATGGACTTTGACCTATCAAATTCCTTTCGATAAATTTAAGGCAAGCGATTGGATTACATCGAATTACAAATACGCCGGCAGTTACGATTGGTTGCTGGGTTCGGAATTGCGCGAAGATATAAGTTTTGGAAACTCTATAAAAAATACCGGTACGCACACCATAGACGGAAGCTTTAATTTTACGAAATTATACACAAAATCGCGGTATTTGAGCGATGTGAGTAAACGAATGCGCACGGCACAGCAGCAGCGCACTGCCGCACAAAGCGGACAGCCGCAGCAAGCGCGCAAAGAAACCGTGAAATACGAAAAATTGAATGTAAAATTGCACGAAGGCAAACCATACGAATTGAAACACCGCTTGAAAACCGAAGATGTGCGCCTGACCGTAACCGATGCCGATGGAAAAACAGTGCAGGGTACTACCAAAGTAGTATCGCCCAATGAGGTAGAATTTACGCCAAACGCCGATGTAGCCAAAGCAAAAATAGTAGTGTCGGGCAAGCGCGATATGGAAGTTACGCCATTTACCCAAGCCACCGATAAAGTAGTGAATACGCTGATGATGATAAAAAGCGTGAACGTGAGTTATATGCAATCGGAAGGAACCTATATTCCGGGATATAAATACGCTTCGCAGTTTTTTGGAATCAATCGTCCATTTGCAAGCACCAATCGTGCGCCTATGACACCTTACGTGGCAGGATTTGTGCCGGGTAACATAGAAAACTTTCTAACCACCGACCGCTGGATAGTAGATAACGACCTGCTCACCGATAAATATCGCCACATTTACTCTACGCAGTGGAAAACGCAGGCAACGCTGGAACCGGTGCAAAATATGCGAATTACCCTCAATTCCGACCGCGCCTATTCGCGCAATTATTCGCGATTTATAGTGGGCGATTTACAAACCAACGTGCGCAATGCGCAGGTAAGCGGTAATTTTACCATGACCTACAATGCTATGGGTTCTGCCTTTAATTCCGATAGAGCATATATGCGTTTTCGCGCACACCGCGTGGCTATTGCCAATAGACTTATTCGCGAGCAGTTTGGCAACGATTTTGAGGTGAATCCCAATACGGGAATGCCGGCACTTTTCAAAGAAACTTCGCAAGATGTGCTTATTCCGGCGTTTGTGTCGGCATATACGCGCCAAGACCCCGAAAAAGTATATACCAAAAATTACTTTATACCCATGTTTGTTTCGGTGGGTAATTTTTTGCGCACGCTGAATTGGCGAGCATCGTACAATGGTTTGGCGCGACTTTCACTATTCAAACCCTATTTTAAATCTATCAATTTGAATCACGCCTATTCATCGACCTATAATATGGCTTCGTATCAGAATTTTTCGAGCGATAATATGGTAGATGAGCACTTTTTTATAGACCGCGTGGACGGATTGATATACCTTGCGCCACAGTATGCAGTGGGCGGTGTGAGTATTTCGGAGCGATTTAATCCGCTTATAGGCGTAGATGCACGATTGCAAAACGATGTAACCGCGAAATTTGAGGTGCGCAACAATCGCAATGTGTCGCTTTCCTTCCAGAATACCGAAATTTCGGAAACCGGCGGTTTTGAGTATGTGTTTGGCATAGGCTATGTGTTCAAAAACTTTAAAATAAAAATCAACAATGCACGCGGTGGCAAAACATTCAGCAACGACCTCAATGTGCGCTGCGATATTTCGGTGCGCAACGACCAAACCATACGCCGCAATATAGTGGAAGATATTACGCGAAAAATTTCGGGCAATAGAGTATTTTCGTTTAAATCCTACGCCGACTACGCCATCAACGACCGCTTTACCGTGCGCCTGTACTTAGACCACAACATCAATCGCCCACTCACCAACGGCTACAAAACTTCCACCATGAGCGGCGGCGTGAATTTGCGATTTACTTTGATGTAGGAGAGGGATTTTTCGTATATTTGCAGCGGAAAACGGAATTATGAAAAAAAACATACTCCACATACTAATAGCACTTTTCGCGTTTCACTACGCTGCGGCGCAAGTGCCCGCTATGGTGAATCCTATGCAGAATACAGGGTTTCACGAAGATACTACGCTGGTGTATAAAACCGACACCGTGAAGCGCAAGAAAGAAATCCGCCGCTATTACTACAATAGTTTTTTTACGGCGCGGAGAATGAGTGCGATAGATACCATGCACCTGCGATTTTTTGAATATGAACCCAATGCACAACTGAGTTCGTACAGCACCAATTTGGGGCAATTTGCCTCGCCGGCGTTCAATTTGCGGGCTGTGCCTATAAACAATTCCATTCCGTTTTGGCTGCCTGCCGTGCAATCGCTTTTTTACGACAGCGAAGATATGCCGGTGTATAACACCACTGTGCCGTTTACGGTGCTCACCTATTCGGGCGGAATGCACAAAGAGCAGCAGGTAAAGGCTCTTCACACGCAGAATGTGAATAAGGATTTGAACGTGGGTTTGTATTTACAATATTATAAAGTAGTGGGCGAAGAATCGCAGCGACACCAATCAAGCGGTAGCAACATTGCCCCTTGGATTGCCTACAACGGCAACCGATTTTCTACCTATTTCCGTTTTAATTTCAACAATATCAACCGCCAAGAGAGCGGGGGAGTGGTGCAGGATTCGTTGATAAACACTATTGCACTCACGCCGCGCATGACCAACGCGCAAAGCACCATTTCGTACAATACCATGCTCTTTGTGCAAAAATGGAATTTACTGCCGCAGCCCATTATCGACAGTACTTCCATAGAAATGCCGCACTATCCGCTGGCGGTGGGAGTGAGTTTGAATTACAAAAAAAGTAATTTTCTGTATAGCGATATGAACGTGAAAGCGGCGAATTACGCGAATTTATTTCACGATTCACTCAGAATGTTGGATACGGCAATGTTTCGTATAATTACCCCTACCGCCTTTGTGGAGGGGGAATTGCGACACCATAAACAATCGCTGCACGCCTTGCTCGCCTTTGGCTACGAATATCAGTACAATTACTATCGCGACTACGATTTGCAATTTCCGCAGGTGAATAGCAATCACTATCTCAATATACTTTCGCTGCGCTATACAAACAAATTATTTTTCATAGACCACACACAGCAGTACGATTACAATGGCGATTACAGTACAGACAACCTGTTTCATGCCCTCATGCCCTTGACTAAAAATTATACGCTGAAATTCAAGGCATCGTACAATTATTTGTTTCAAGTGCCGCATCAATTTTATTCTCAGTATGCGGCAAATACTGCCCGGTGGACGAATGATTTGAAATCCGAACGCAGTCATCACGCCGGTGGCGAAATTTCCACCGATTTCGGAAACATTTCGCTGAAAGCCGATTATTATAATTTGAATAATTATATGTACATTACTGCCGATGCGGTGGCGGTGCAGGCTCCCGATGTGGCGCAATCTACCATTTTGGAAGCGAAGAAAAACACCGATTTGCGCTGGCTTTCCCTGCAAAATGGTATAATTTACCAGCAAAGCACCATTCGTGGCACGCAAAATCCTACGTGGGCTACCTATAATTCTGTGGCACTGCGTTTTCGATTTTACCGTAAACTCATAGATTGCTTGCTGGGTGCAGAGGCTTTGTATTATCCCACCTATTCCGCGCCGCAGTTTATACCTTCGCTGGGCGTGTATGCACCGCAGAGCGAACGCGAACTTGGTGATTTCCCGATTGTGAATGCTTTTTTAACCGTGAAATACAAACCAATTCGGGTAATGATAAAATATAACAATGCCGGTGTGCATCCGAATGTGTTGGAACGCCATTTTCTTGCCCTGCACTATCCGCAACCAAGCGGCTATGTGGTATTTTCGGCTTCGTGGATGTTTTATAATTAGGGTGCTTGAACCTGCCAAAAATCTCTGTGTGTCATTTTGTGTTTCTCATTCAAAAATTATTCATATATTTACAAAATTTCGTGCACTATCTTTTTTTGTAAATATTATCTATGAAACATTTTTTGAACTACGTAGGGCTTTTTTGTGTCCTATTATTGGCTTGCACCCTCGCCGCCCACGCGCAAATCGTGTCGCAATTTATTCTCACCGACCAATTTGGCTATCGCACGCAGGCGGTGAAAACGGCTGTGATTAAAAATCCGCAGGAGGGTTTCGATAGTGGCTCGTCTTTTGCGCCCGGCGCAGTGTATCAGGTGGTGAACGCCACTACTGCGCAGTCGGTGTTTGAATCTGCGCCCGTGCAATTCAAAAGCGGTGCGAAAGATGCCGCTTCGGGCGACCAAATTTGGTGGTTCGATTTCTCTGTCGTGTCCGCACCGGGCGAATACTACATTCTCGATGTGCAAAACAACGTGAAATCCTACTCCTTCCGCATTGCCGACAATGTGTACAACGAGGTGCTGAAAACCGCCGTGCGCACTTTTTTTTACCAACGTGCGGGATACGAAAAAGCGGCGCAATTTGCCGGTGCCGATTGGGCAGACGCTGCCAGCCATGTGGGAAATTTGCAGGACAAAAACTGCCGACTTTTCAGCCGAAAAACCGATGCCTCTACCGAAAAAGACTTGCACGGCGGCTGGTACGATGCCGGCGACTTGAACAAATACACCACGTGGACGTGCAGTTACATAGAAAGTATGATGCTCGCCTATTTGGAAAATCCCGCTGTGTGGACAGACGACTACAACCTGCCCGAATCGGGAAATGGCGTGCCCGACTTGCTGGACGAAGCGCAGTGGGGCATAGATTGGGTGCTGCGTATGCAAAATGCTGACGGTTCGGTGCTCTGCGTGCAGGGTTTGGACGGTGCATCGCCGCCCTCCGCCGCCAAAGGGCAAAGCCTCTACGGACCCGCCACCGCTGCCGCTTCGTGGGCTACCGCCAAAGCCCTCGCTCTTGCCTACAAGGTTTACAGTCAAATAGGGCAAAGCGACTATGCCGAAAAACTCCGAACCGCCGCACTCGCCGCGTGGACGTGGGCAGAGGCAAATCCAAACGTGAAGTTCGACAATAACTCTTCTGCCAACGGAAGTGCCGGACTTGCCGCCGGAAATCAGGAAATCAACGATGACCTTTCGCGCCTCACCCTGCGCCTGAACGCCGCCGTGTATCTCTACGAAATGACCGGCGATGAGGTGTATCACACCCTTTTCAAAAACAATTATCGCTCGCTGCCGCTTTTTGCGTGGGGCAATATTATGCAGCAATGGCAGGTCGATGGGCAAATGATGTTTCTCTACTACATTACCCTGCCCGGTGCCGATGCTACGGTGAAAAATGGCATTATCACTGCCCTGAAAACTGCCTTTAACAAAGCCGCCGACTATGCCGGAAAACTTGGGGCGGACGGCTATCGTTCCTACATTAACGACTATAATTGGGGGTCAAACAAATACAAAACCGACTACGGACTGCACTTTTATTTGTTTGTAAAAAATGGCGTGGAACCTGCCAAAGCCGACCTCTACAACGCCGCCGCCGAAGATTATACGCACTACATTCACGGTGTCAATCCCTTTGCTATGGTCTATCTCTCGAATATGAACCAGCGTGGCGCATCGAAAAGCGTAACCTCGTTTTACCACACATGGTTTGCCGATGGCAGTGCCAAATGGGACTATGTGAGTGCCTCCACACCCGGACCGGCACCCGGATTTCTCACCGGCGGACCAAATAAATATTACACGTGGGACGGCTGCTGCCCCGGCGGTTGCGGCAGTTCCGTGAACAATGCCCTCTGCACTTCGCAGACAATACCGGTAGGCGAACCCGATGCCAAAATGTACAAAGATTTCAACACAAGTTGGCCCCTCAATTCGTGGGCAATCACCGAAAACAGCAACGGCTACCAACTCTCCTACATTCGCCTGCTCTCTAAATTTGCTGCCGAAGGCGATGGGCAAACTGCCCTGCGCGAAGTGCCCGAACAGCAAGCGATTGCTATTTTCCCCAATCCCACCAAAGGAGAAATTCGCATAGAAAGCGGTGCGCTGAACGTAGAAAAAGTAGAAGTGCTCTCTATGGCGGGTTTGCTTTTGAAAAGCGAAATGCACACAAACACCATTTCAATAGCCGAACTCCCCGCCGGTGTGTATATGCTGCGCATTTCTACTAACAAGGGCAGATATGTGAAACGAGTGGTGAAAGAGTGAAAAAAACACCCAATTTTCCCGAAGGGGAGGAGCCATTTTCTCCCTTTGGGGGATTTAGAGGAGGTTGCGTTAATACTGCAAATAAATGAAGGGCTGAATTTCCGATGATTTCATTTGTATTACAGTAAAGAGAATGACTGCCAAATAGAAAATTTTGAGCACTATGGGGGTGCGTATAAAAAATTGTTGCACGCGAAGTTCTCTGCTGCGTGGTACTACATGCAGCGCGTAACCCACCACCATGAGCCATAGTACGGTGCTGTAGCCGTGCATGAATTGCAAAAATACTTCGGGGTGAAATTGTGTGCTGATTTGCGTGAGAACACTTTTTGCTGTGGGCATATCTTTGGCGCGGAAGAAAATCCAGCAGAAGGCTACAAAATGGAAGGTTGCAAGTTGTGAAAGCAGGTGCGTGCCGCCGGCAATAAGGCGATTGGTAATGATAACGCGCCCTTTGGTAAACGATTTTACGAATTTTTCCACCACCAAAGCCGCGCCGTGCAGCGTTCCCCACAGAATGTAGCGCATAGCCGCGCCGTGCCACAGTCCGCCCAGCACCATCGTTATCATTAAATTGATGTAGGTGCGAATTTTTCCTTTACGATTGCCGCCCAGCGAAATATAGAGATAATCGCGCAGCCACTGCGAAAGAGTGATGTGCCACCGCCGCCAAAATTCGGTAATGTTGGCAGATTGATAGGGAGAGTCGAAGTTTGCCGGCAGGGTGAAACCCATGAGCAGAGCCACACCGAGAGCCATGTCGGTATAGCCCGAAAAATCGCAGTAGATTTGCAAAGTGTAGCCATACACGCCAAAGAGATTTTCCAAACCGGAATAGAGTGTGGGTTCATCAAAAATTCTATCTACAAAATTGAGGCTGATGTAGTCGCTGATAATCATTTTTTTGAAAAGTCCGGTGCTTATCCAAAAAATTCCGCGCCCGAAATCTTCGCGGCTCACTACGGGCGTGCGGCGAATTTGCGGTAGAAAATCCTTTGCCCGCACAATGGGACCGGTGAGAATACGTGGAAAAAACGTGAGATAAAAAGCATATTCGCTGAGTGAACGCGCCGGTTCGGTATTTTTCCTGTACAAGTCTATGGTGTAACTCAAACTTTGAAAAACAAAAAACGAAAGTCCTGCCGGAAGGAAAATAGTGAATCCCTGAAAGGGGCGATGCAGTAAATTACTGAACATTTCACCGAGAAAATTAGTGTATTTAAAATACACCAACATTCCCAAATTGATGCAAATGCTGAGAAGAAGCAAGCAAAGGCGAGCGTGTTTTTTGTGTGCCGCGAAAAGAAATTTTCCAATGAAATAATCGGAAATGCAGGTAAATGCGAGCAGTGCCACATACACGCCGCTCGATTTATAGTAAAAAAAGAGCGAAAATGCTATAATAAACCAATTTCGCACAAATTCGCGGCGATACACAAGACTGTAAATACCGGTGAATGCGATAAACAAAAACAAGAAAAATCCGCTATTGATAGATAGAAAATCGCCTTTGTGATACACAAAAAGATTGGCTACTGCGTGAAAATCAATGTGCATAGTGAGCATAACTATGGAGTAAGGCGTTGTATATTAAATTCCCTTGTAAGCGGTAGCCAGTGCCGGAGTAGTGCACGCCATCGGCGCGGAGTAATGCCTGCGCCTTCCATTTGTAGCACGAGCCTTCGCCTCCGCCAATGGTGTAGAGGTCTATAATACCGCAGTGCATGTCGGCAGCGGCTTGCAATAGTCCTTCGCGCACTATTTTTATACGCTGATTTGGGTATTTTTTTAGATAAAAATTGTGTGTGGGTGTGGTGAGCAGAATGGATATTTCCGGTTGCTCGCGGCGAATGTTTGTTATCATTTGCACGGCATTGTTATACACTATTTCTTTGGTAATATCGCGAGCCGCGCCTTCGTTGGTGCCCAGTGATACTATAATAATATCGGCGTGGAGTTGCGGCAGTTGCGCGAAAAATTCGGGAGCATTGTTGTATTGCTGCAAGTGTGCTCCGTTGCTACCCATAGAGTGATAGAGTACGCCGTGCGTAGAATCGTTTTGCAAGCAAATTCCGTATAAGCGAAATTCTTTCGCGCTGCTATCGCGCTGTATTGGTTTGATAGTGAAGTTGTTACATAATTTTGTAAAAGTAAATGTATTATTGGGTGATTGCGATGAAAGAAGTTCTTCGCTGGTGCTTTCTACCGAAAAATCGCAAAACTGCTCTCCTTTGGGTGCGAACACGGTCATTTTTTGAAAATAATCGTTTTTGAGTGTAATACTGAGTGCGGCGGCAGTGTCGGTGGTGAAAATACTGCGTGTGGCAATGCCGGGTTCACACACGCGCTCGCGGCTCACTATGCTCACTTGTTTCCATTCGCCGGTGGTGGTGCTTTGAAAATTATAGGGTTCATTTGACCGTGCGGTGCGATGCGGAAAAATTAGTCCTCTGCCGGCGTTGCCAAATTGACGCTGCATGAGTGAACGTAGTTCTTCGGTCATTATATCGGCTTGAATGTGCGAATCGCCGCAGTGTACTATGCTGATAATACGGTTGTTGTTTTGTTCGAGTTCGAGCAGTTTTGCAAAAAATGGAGCAAGGTATTCGCTGCCGGTAACGCTATCGGCGGCGAGATTGAGAAAAGGATAGACAGAATCGAGTGCAGAAGACATGTGTGCGGAAGTGTTGCGCACTTCATGCGCAGAGCTTGCGCAATAGAGCAGGGGTGCGCTAATGAGCAGAAGAATGAAATATGCGTGTTTTTTCATTTGTGTAGTTCGGTTTTTATACTAGTGTGGGGCACAATGTCGGCAAAATGAGGTGTTTGCGGATTTATTTCCTGATGCGGATATTGTTGTGATTTTCGTTTTTTATATACATCAACTTCGTGAATAAACGTGTTTGCGAGTTTTAGACCGAGCACTCGTCCACCGGCGTGATTGAGGTGCGTATAATCTTTGTTTGCAAGATTTTTTTCTACAAAGTTCGCCATGGAATTTTCGCCGCCCATAGCCTCATACAGATTCCAAAAAAGCAGATGATTGTCGGCAGCCATTTTGCGCTGCACTTCCACAAAATAGGGGATTCCTTCCATTGTTTTGTATTCACCCTGCACTTGGTGGCTGCGGTCGCTCACCGAAATTATGAGTATGGGCACATCGGGAAAGGATTGTTTCAGTTTTTCGATTACTTTTTCCATTTGCTTGGTGTAGTTGGAGTAGTTCATGGGAGTTTTTCCGGCTACGTTCAGCCCAAATTGCAGTACTATAAGGTCGTAGTGCAGCATTTCGTGGAAACTATGCAAAAAATCTTCGCGCAAGTGCAACATTCCCAAACCCGAATTACTTTTTATGGAAAAATTGTCGATGTAAAAACCGGTAGTGTCTTCCAGCGATGCACCGTAGAAGGATATGCCGCCAATGGTATCGTTCATGCGCAGGGAAACTGTTTGTGTGTTTCCATTGTTCACCACTACTTGTTGCGGTAGTTTTGTGGCAGTAAGCGGCAGTGATTGCCATTCTTCGCTACCCACGCGCATAAGAAAATTTCTATTGGTTTGGGCAGTATAGAATACACGAATTTTGTCGAATTTTCGCGTGTGCCGGTGCGAATTGCTGCTTTTGTAGGTAGAATAGGCGGCAGCACTTGGTTCATAAATTCGTCCGCAAATGCCAAAATTGATGTCGCCGGCTTTTTTGTTGATAAACGATTGGGTGTTCCAGCCGCTGTGATTGTGTGCTACTGTGCGCCGGTATCCTGCGGCATCGGTAGCCATAGGTACAAAACCTACACCATTGCCGCCGTAGAGCGATTGCAAGGTGTCGCGCAAATCGCCCACCAAAATATCGGCTTCGGTAAATGAATCGCCAAACCATGCCGCGCGCACTTGCTCATTTGTAAACAATTTTTCTATGAGTGAATCCAAAGGATACTCATTGCCGGTAAAATTTTCCAAGCGCAGCACTCCTTTGGGGTAGGGAAACGAATCGCGCGGCGGTGGTGGCGGTACTACGGCTATTGTTGGCGCAACTGCCACCGAATCCAGTAATTTTGGCGTTTCTTTTATGGAAACATCTGCCAATAAATTGTAGGGTTTGATGGTAGGCGCAATGCTTAAACTATGAAAACGCCATACCACTGCAACCACCGTTACAAGGAAGAAAAAGACCGTGCGAATGTAATTTTTGTGCATAATTTTACTTCAAAGCATATACCATAACGTGTGCAAGTGGCATACTACAAAACAAATTCATTTTTACGTGCTTTTTAAAGTAAAGGGGTTGCAAAAGTATGTAATTTTTTGAAAATAAGTATTTGTGTTTCAATTAATTTTTCTATATTTAGCAAATTTTGCTCCATGCAACCTTTTATGCTTTTTTTTAGTCATATACTGCAAGAACATCAATTTGAATATGAACCGATTTTTGACAAATTATATCATTGCGGCATTTTTGCTTCTTTCTTCCACTGCTCACGCCGTGCCGGTGTACATCAATTCGGGCAATCCTGCCTATCCTTTTCCGCAGTTTTTGGAATATGCTTACGGAAGCAATCATACGTTGGGCAACCTTGGCACGCGCAATGCCGAGGGGGTGGTGCACGCCGAAATGGAGCAGGACATTCGCGATGCTTACGTCATTCATGCCAACGAATTTGAATACACCGGCGAATCGTGGGCGGGCATCAAATATATTTGGACTCCCTACAAATCGGCGTATGACTGCACCGAAGGCGATGGCTATGCCCTGCTTGCGGCGGCGTATATGGCAGACCAAGTAACCTTCAACGGCTATTGGATGTGCACGCACGACAAACGCCGCGTGAAAACCAAACGCTACAAAGATTGCTCGAACAATGCACCGAACTACGGTTACGGCGATTTTGCCATAAGCGATGACGGCGAAGGTGGAAATACCGCTGCCGATGGCGATGTGGACGTTGCCCTCGCGCTCTATGTGGCGTATATGCAGTGGGGCGAATTTATGCGCGATGCCAATGGAAATATAGTAAAAGATGCCTGCGGAAACAATATTTCGTATAAACAGGAAATGATAAACGTCATTCGCGGATTGGTTGCACGCTCTACGCGCTTTCCTACCGAAAATCCGCGCCGCAGCAATTCCGGGCTGATTGGTTTTGACGGCTACCCCAAAGGCGGCGATACGTGGAACGAGCAAACTACGTGGGCTGCTGCAAATCCGCTGAATATAGGCGGAGTGAGCATTATACCCGAATTTGGCGGAAGCACTACTCAGCACTTCGATTACAACGCTCCGGCATATTTCCGCGAATTTTACGAACTTTTGCAAGCCGAAGGCGGCGACCCTTGGGAAATAGAGCAATTTCGGCGCGGCGAAGCCTCTTCGGATTGGCTTATGGGGCAGTTGATTGCCAAAAATTCCAAAGCAATTCCCACCGCCGGTTGGGTGGACTTGTCTGCCAACAACGTAGCCACCTTCACCAACTTCAATATGGGCGAGGACTACCGCAATTCGTGGCGCACCATAGCCAATTACATGTGGCACGGCAATCCTACCTACTCGTGGAATCCTACCACGCACGCGGTGGTGAGCGGCGGCAATACGCACGAATACGATGCCGGTGTGCGCATGTCGGCATTTTTGAATGACCCCGCTCGCTGGAATACCGCCGCAGGTTCAAAATGCGTGGAATATGGCGACCCAAAAAACCTTCCGTACAGCGGACCTGCTACGCTCAATGTGCAGTACGACCCTATGACCGGCGTTTCGGGCAGTGATTTTTTTGTATTGAATTGGCAGGTGGGTACAGGAACGTACTCCGCTGTGTCTGCGCAAGATTATGAATTGATGGGCTTGCTTTACAGACAATGCGCCATAGAGTGGGACGTTACCAAAGGCGGCGATTGCTACTTGACCTCCACGCCAAACTATATGCACGGCTGGATGCGCCAGATGGGTATGATGGTTGCTACCGGAAACTATCCGGCACCGGCTGAAATGAAACCGCAAGCGAATATGAAGATTTACCGTGCCATACAAGACAGCGTAACCTATTGCTACACCGGCGACCAAATTACCTATCTGCTCGATTACCGCAATTACGGTTCGGTAGATGCCGCAGGCGTAACCATTGTGGAACGTGTGCCCAAAGATTTTATTTTCGTCAGTGCCTCAAACGGTGGGGTATATAACGCCGCCGCACACACAGTAACGTGGAATATTGGCACTGTGAAAGGATTCAAAACCAACGCTCTGGCTGCCACCAAAGGACAGGTTTCTTACACAGTACGTGCCGGCGACAACGCCTCCGGACGCTACTGCACCACTGCCGACATTACCTGCACCAACGGACTTGGCTGGACTACCAACGAATATCCCAACTACGTTACCGCCACCATGCAGCGAAATTGTGTCGATGTAGTGGCGCGTTCGCTCAAAATAGAAAAATCGGCAAATCGAGCCAAACTCAACAGCGGCAATCAGGCAACCTTCACCATCGACTTTGAAAATTCTTCGGAAGTAGGTTGGATAGACGGCGGTCGCCCGCGTGTGAATATTGCCTTTGCCAACGGCATTGACGGTTCGCGTCTGCAACTGATGTTCCGCCTTTTCAACGATGCCATAGAACCCTATATTAATTACGGAAATTACCGTTTTTCCTACTATTTGAACGATGCCGGGCTGAATTGTTATCAAGGCGGAGCAGCTTGTCCGGTAGGTTGGGGTTTGCAAAACGAAATCTACGAAGGCGGCGATAAAACCGGCGTGGTGGTTTCGCACGAAAATATTGTACCCGGCACAGACGCTTACGGTAGTTGGAATCAACGTATCAGTGTGCAGTTCGCGCCGCTCTTGGTAACTACCACCATGCACGTTTCGCGCTATTTTGGCGGAGCAAATTGCCGCGTGCACAAAGGCGGAGCATCGCCCCTGCGCGGCGTGTGGGCGTTGTTTCCAAGCGATTATTCTACCGTAAATTGGAAAGACGATTGGTCGTGGGGCAATACCTACACCGATGATAAGGGTGGATTGTACTATCCCGTAACTCCTTCGTGGCAAAAATTAGATGCCAACGGAAAATCCATAGAAGAGCCGGTGAATAAATGGCTCACCTGCGGTTGTTCGCAATCTGCTAAAACCATTCCGAATATTTTGGTGGAAGAATATGACGGCTACGTGTGGCGCAGAATTTTGGGCAACGGACCCATGCCGGGCAGAGATGTGGACAATGTGGTGGTTCGCGACACCTTGCCCAAAGGTTTGAAATTCGAGGCATTTGTGGGAAATTGCCCTCTATCCGATAATGGCGCGAAACTTTCTACCGCCAAAACGAGCGATGGGCGCGATATTATTATTTGGAGTATTCCGAAACTGCAAGTGAAGCAAAAAGGGAAAATAGTGTACAACGCCACAGCCACCTTCCCTTCGGGAAAAATCTGCCAAACAGCCGATGAAGATATTGTGAACTATGCGTGGATTTTTGGCGATAAAAATTCGCCGGCAAATGATACGGCAAAAATTACCGTAACCTGCGCCAAAGTGCCCGAACCGATTGTACCCACCACCTTAAAAAAAACTGCCGACAAAGCAAGTTACAAAGTGGGCGACCCTATAACCTACACCATTGAGTACGAGCAAACGCACGGTTCGATTGTGAAAAATGCCGAAACGCAAACCGCCGATTGGCAACTCTCGAATTGGACACTTTCGGGCGGAAAACTCACCACCAATTCCAACCAAACCGGCACCGCACTGTTTGACTACGGCTACGGCACCAACGGGTATGTGGAGTTTGAGTGCAATCCGGCGGTATATGCCACCTATCAAGTGCTGTTGCGCAACGGCAGTTCCAACATTGCACTCCAAGTGAAACCGCTCACCACCAGCCAAATGGAACTCACGTTGTACAAAAATAATACTACGCTGGTGCAGGCTACGCAAACAATCACCTACGGCGGCGGCAATCCCTTTACCATGCGCATAGATTTGAATAATGATTTACTCCGTGTGTGGGTCAATAAAGATACTACCAATTCACCGATTTATTCCGTGAGCGGTTTGCCGGTGGGTGTGGGTAAATTCGGCTTCAAAAACGGAAACATAGCCGGTGGAGATTCCTACGGCACGCACTCTATTTCAAAAATTTATACCCATTACGACTATGCCTATAATTTGACCATAGTAGATAAAAAACCTGCGGAAATAACGTTCACAAGTGCTACCAATAGCGGTGCGCTGCAAAGCGGCGACATTGTGTGGAATATTGTTTCGGGCAAAAATAATCCTATTCCCTTCGGCAAAAAATACACCGTGCAGTGGACAGGAAGCGTTGCAACCTGCAATGAATCTATTATCAATCTTGCCTACGTAAAACTCATGGGGCACGCCGATGACGAAATTCAAGCGCAGGCTGTTTCGGCGTGCGCCACCTCCCCCCCCTGCTCAATAATCTCCGCCGCCGTTACTGCCACGCCAACCGACCGCTGCACGAGTGCTGATGCGCTTTTGCGAGTGAGTGCCACGCCTGCGCCTGCTACGGCGAATGCTTACATCTATGAATATTATCGCAATGATGTAAAAATTTCGGGAGCGGCAGGCGATACGTACAATGCCACGCAGAGCGGCGATTATTATGTGATAGTGGCAGAGAAAAACAACCCGACCTGTTCGGCAAAATCCTCTGCCGTAACTTTGACATCGCCGCCAACG
>JAITUU010000046.1 GCA_031286165.1 Bacteroidales bacterium | reverse complement strand
TGTAAAACTGAATATATCCATAACTGTTACTTGTTTTATTCTGAGGCAAATATATAAAATTATTTCTAATTACGGATAATCAAAAATATTTAGATAAAAAATTAATCGAACTCAGGTTATTACCTAAAAACAATGACGTATATCATAGATAATTTGTAGTGGTCTTCGTATGGTTTTTCGAGTTTTTGTGTAATTTTGCCTCACACAAAACTCATAAAAACATGAAAAAAACAATGATTGTTTCAACAATGCGTGGCGGAATTGCAACTGCCATACTTGGAATTCTACTAATGGGCTTGGCAGCCTGCACGCCGTCTTCACCTGCTCATTCTTCCGAAAAATTGGGGCTTTACGGTACCTATTCTTTGCGAAAAACTACCGATTATGTGGGGCAGGATAAACTTCCCAATGAAGAACTTGTGCAGGTTACGCTCAATGAAGATAATACCTACGAAGTGGTGTTTGAAAGCGATTCGGTGAGCACCGGTATTATTTCGCGCGATTTTGCCTACGAAACGAGTGATGATTTTGTACTGACATACGCCATGCAAATGATAGATTACCGCAATACCGCCGAGCCGAGTTATGTGTTCTACCTGCGCGTGGAATTAGACGCCTCTATTTCCTTACTGCTTATTCCGCAAGGTGCCGGCGACAATAGTTGGGTGCAAACCGCCGATTTTTGGAATCTGACCAAAAGCGAATAACTGAATAACGGATATACTATACATATTATATGAAAAAACTCTTCGCAATCCTCGTTGTATTGTGTGCGGCACTGATTTCCGCAGCACAACCACTACCTCAAGACCCAAAACTGCGTACCGGCGTATTGCCCAATGGTATGACTTATTACATTCGCTTCAATAATCAACCACCCAATCGTGCCGATTTTTACATTGCACAACGAGTGGGTTCTATTCTCGAAGAGGAAAATCAGCGAGGACTTGCGCACTTTTTGGAACACATGGCGTTCAACGGCACGGTGCATTTTCCCGGAACTTCTTTGCGCGATTTTTTAGAAAAAAACGGTATCAAATTCGGTGAAAACTTGAATGCCTACACATCCATAGACGAAACGGTGTATAACATAAAAAACGTACCTTCGCGTAGAGGATTGATGGATTCTGTATTATTGGTATTGCACGATTGGTCGAATTTCCTCACCCTCGATAGTGTGGAAATCGACAAAGAACGCGGTGTAATTCACGAGGAGTGGCGCACGCGCACCGGTGCTACGGCGCGTATGTATGAACAAATTTTACCCGAAATTTACGGTAGCGACCGCTACGGACACCGCTTGCCCATTGGCTTGATGTCGGTGATTGATAATTTTCAATATCAGGAATTGCGCGATTATTATCATAGGTGGTATCGCCCCGATTTGCAGGGAATTATTATAGTGGGCGATTTTGATATTGATAGTATGGAAGTGCGTGTAAAGCAATTATTTTCCACAATTCCTGCGGCGCAAAATCCTGCCGAGCGCGTGTATTTGCCGGTAACGCCCAATGTACAACCCATAGTGAGTATTGCTTCCGACAAAGAGGCAACATCTTCGCAAATTATGATTTTCAATAAATTTGATGCCTTTCCCGAAAGCGAGAAAAATACCTACGAATACATGAATTTTCTGTTCTCGAAAATTTTGATAGAAAGTATGATGAACGCTCGCTATGCCGAAATTTTGCAAAAACCCGATGCTCCGTTTGTGCGCGTGGGCGTAGAGGTGGGCGATTTTTTCTTTTCAAAAACACAGGGTGCACTTACCACTTACGCACACAGTAAAGACGGAAAAATAGACCAAAGCATACAGCGTATGGTGCACGAAACACAGCGCGTGCGACAGTTCGGATTTACGCAAACGGAATTTGAACGCGCCAAAGCCGATTTTTTGAACGCAATGGAAAGTGCGTATAATGAGCGTAATAACGAACGCAATGAACGCTATGTGCAGGAATATATTCGTTTGTTTTTAGACAACGAACCTGCGCCGGGTATTGAGTTCGAGTTTGCGTTTTACTCACAACGTGCGCAAACGCTGTTGCTTGCCGAAGTGAATACGCTGGCTCGCACCTTTATAACCGATTCGGTGGTGATAGTGCTTATGCTACCGCAAAAACACAACGTGGACATTCCCTCCAAAGAACATATTTTGCAAGTATTTCAGACTGCTAAAACCGATGCCATTACGCCATACGTAGATGCGGTGGTGGATACGCAATTAATTCAAAAACTGCCCAAACCCGGCACGGTGGTGCAGAGTAAAACTAGTTTGGAAATGGGCACCACGCGCTGGATTTTGAGTAATGGTATTACTGTGATTTTCAAACAAACTGATTTCAAAGCCGACCAAATTTTGATGCAGGCATCGAGTAAGGGCGGAGAAAGTTTGCTTTCGGAAAAAGATATTGCCACTATTTTGGTGCTCAACGATGTGATAAACATTAGCGGTGTGGGCAATTTGAGTAAAAACGATTTGGAAAAAGCCCTTGCCGGCAAAAATGTGAACGTGCAACCGCGTGTGTCGCTGCGCCACGAAGCCATTGCCGGAGCCTGCTCGCCGCGTGATTTGGAAACAATGCTGCAACTTACCTATTTATATTTTACCAAACCGCGTGCCGATAAACAAGCATTTGAAGCCTATATGAGCCGCAAACAAAGCGATTTGCAAAACGCCGAGCGTAATCCTATGACCACGTTTAGCGATAGTATCAATGCTATATTGTTCAATAACCACCCGCGTAAGCAGCGTATGCGTACTGCACTTTTGCCCAAGGTGGATTTTGCTGCGGCGCAAAAAATGTATAAACAGCGATTTATGAACAACGACCATTTTACGTTTATCTTCGTGGGTGCTATTACTCCCGATAGTGTGGAAACCCTTATTACACAATATATAGGTGCGCTGCCCAAAACCAAAGAAAAAGAAAGTTTTGCCGATGTGGGCATCCGCCAGCCGCAGGGTGTGAAAGCCACTGCCTTTGGAAAACGTATGGAAACTGCCAAAACCACTGCCTTTGTGTATTACACCGGCACCTGCGATTACACCTTGAAAAACATAATTCTTATGGATATGTTTTCGCAAATTATGCGTATAGTATATACCGAAAAAGTGCGTGAAGACGAAGGCGGTACCTATGGTGTGAGTGTGAATGGTGCGGTATCGAAATTTCCGGAACCCTATGCTACACTGCAAATAATGTTCGACACCAATGCCGAAGTAGTGCAAAAATTACTCGCTATTATATATAAAGAATTACAAGCAGTGCAGGATAATGGCGTGCGCCCCGAAGATTTTACCAAAGTGAAGGAATTTATGCTCAAACGAATCAACGAACTGCGCACCGAAAACCCCTATTGGTTGCGAGTGCTTGATGAAAAAAACAACACCGGACTCGATAGTAATACCGGATACGAACACCTATTGAAAGAAATTACCATGAGCGATGTGCAGGAATTTGCCAAACAACTCTTGCAACAAGGTAATAAACGCGAAATTGTGATGAACGGAGAAACCGTTACCGAAGGTAATTCGGCGCAGTAATGCAGCGTTATAGTCGTGTAATAAAAGCAAAAATACACAGTGTACATATCAACGCTACGCATACTATTGATAGTGGTAGTATGATTTTTTTGTGCGCATATTTTTGTGTGATATGAAGTATTACTACAAATAGTGCTACATAGAAAATTGCTTCGGGATATCCCAAAATTTGAACCGGAACAGGTATTTTTGTGTAAATAAATCCGTCAAATGAACCGGAAGTAGGACCAATAGTAGAAAATAGAGAGAGACCGAGAATTAATAATCCTAATTGCAATAAGCCATATTTTTCTTCAAAAAAAGTTTTGCGCAGCGGTAGCAGCACTAAGGCTATGAGTATGCCGCGAAACAATTGTAACGCAGGACCTAAGGCTACAATAGGGCTATCCACAGGTAGCATGAGTGAAGATAGTATATCGGTAGCAAATAATTCTTTGTAATTCATTACTGCAAGTCCGAATATTCCTGCCACAAAATATGCAATAGTGTGTGCCGATGTTATGTGCCAAAAATACCGTAGTGTGTCATATTCCTTTTTCATGTTTCTCGTTTTTAGACATGCGATTGTATGTATAGTATGAAATACAAAGGTACGATAAAATAGCATTAATTCATAATTATGTGCAATATCATGCTTTTTTATGACCAACGCAAGGTTTTGTGCGGGTGTTTTTTCCAAAATTTCCTCTTTGAAAATCAGCGTATTAAAAAAAACTTTACGGAAAAGGCAAAAAAAGTGGTATAAATATTTGGTTGGTTCAAAAAAAGAGTGAATATTTGCACTCCCA
>JAITUU010000035.1 GCA_031286165.1 Bacteroidales bacterium | reverse complement strand
CGTTGGCGGCGATGTCAAAGTTACGGCAGAGGATTTTGCCGAACAGGTCGGGTTGTTTTTCTCTGCCACTATCACATAATAATCGCCGCTCTGCGTGGCATTGTACGTATCGCCTGCCGTTCCCGAAATTTTTACATCATTGCGATAATATTCATAGATGTAAGCATTCGCCGTAGCAGGCGCGGCACTCACTCGCAAAAGCGCATCAGCACTCGTGCAGCGGTCGGTGGGCGTGGCAGTAACGGCGGCGGAGATTATTGAGCAGGGGGGGGAGGTGGCGCATTCTATGGTATTCAAGGCTTTCAACTCACTCATACCGAGCACTTTTGCCACGCCGTAATTATTAATGTATTTGCTGCACGAGTTTACTTTTGCTTTGAAGGTATAAACAATAGAATCGCCGGGTGCAAGTGCCGTAGCAGCAGTAGTGGCGGCGGTTGCCCATGTTATTTGTTTTGCGGTAGCGGTATGCGTTCCGCCGTTGGAAATGGCAGTAATAGTGCCCAACTCAGCAGGAAGATTGTCGGAAATAGCAATATCGAAGGCGTAATCCAATTCGGTGGTGAATTGCGAAAGCACGGTGCTTGAATTTCCGTTGCTATTCACCCACATACCGAAATATCCCGGTCCGGCAGAGGTCAAGCCCTTCCAATCTTTCGACACGTTGGTCCATTCATCGTCAAAATCGTTGATGTACATATATAAATGGTCGCCGTTGAGCACAAATTTGAACGTTGGTGCCGTGTTTGAACCCGGAAACTGTATGGCATCAGCCCACGACAGCCCTTCTTCGGCTATTTTTGTGCCATCGTTATAGAGGCGGTAGCCAAAATTATTTTTGCCGTCTTTATTCACCATCAGTTGTATGCACACGCCTTTGAAATTTGCCTGCCCCGGCGTGCCGCTCACATAGCGCAACACCAAAAAGAGGTCTTGCGTAGAACTTGGATTTCCGCCGATTTGCGCATACACCGCGCCGTTTTTGCCATAGGATTTTTCGGGGGCAAAAAAGTAGGGAGTGCCGTTGCCGGTGGTGCTGAGTTTCAGTCCGGCGGCATCTACTGCGGGCAAGGTGCCGTTGCCGAGTGCTTTCCAGCCGGTGGTGTTTTTGCAATTTGCCTCTATGCGCGTGCCTTTGGTGTTCACAAATTTCACTTTGTAGGTAATTTCATCGCCCACTTCGGCGGTTTTCCGGTCGGCAGTTTTGAAAAGCGATGTTTGCGGCTCCACCACCGGCGGCAGTTCGGCACAGGTGGTTTTGAGGCTCACTTTCGAGGAGTCGGGCGAATCGGTGTCCGACCATATCCACGCGGTGTTGTCGTAGAGTTTATCAACAGCCGTAGGGCAACCCAAGTCGCGAGCCTTGCAGCGATAGACGAGTTTATCGCTTTCGCCCACGAGCATTTCGGGAATCGTCCACTTCACAATGCCGGTGTAACCCGCCGCAGCGGGATTTGCCGCAGGCGTGTAGGTTGCTTTTATTTTATTGCCGGCGGCATCTTTCAGCGCGGTGTCGTCTGTCCAATCCACCCACACCAATTCGTAGGGAATGGTATCGACCACCGTAACGTTATACGCCTCTTTTCCGGGCAGCGGACCCGTTCCTTGAATGCGCCTCCACGTGTAGCCGTCAAATTCTTCTACCAAAATGCGTCCGTAATTTTTTGCCGAAGTGGGGTTGCACACGTGCCGCGAATAGTTATTGATTACATAGCCCGGATTGCTGTAATTTGCCCAGCAGGGCGAAATGAGGGTAAAGGTGGTGCCCTGTCCATCGAGTGAATTTTCTTTTACGGCAGTGGAAAACGACCAATCGTCTTGCACGCGCGAGGTCAAATCGGCATTCGGGTTCGATGCTAAGCGAGCGCGAATAAATCCGGGACCAAACACGCCTTTGTGGAGCAAATATTTACTGTCTAATTTATCGTACACGTGCGTAGAAGGTGCCATAAGCGTATTGGCAAAGCGAATCATCAAGCGTTGATTCCACTTGCCGTTGGCATCTTCGCCCTGCGGAATTTTTTGATAGGCAAAGGTAATGGGTCCGTTCGCCGGATTGTAGCCATATTTATCCATATCGTTTTGATTATCAACCACAAAAGTCCACCCCGTAGGATTGGTGGCACTTTGCAAACCAATAGCCGCCGCATCGTACATAAAGTACGACACGCGATAGTTGTTCATATTGATATAGGCTTCGTAAGAATCGTTCCAAAAGCGATAGAGTTGATAAAATTGATAGGCATTGCCCTGTTGGTAAAAATTTCCATACGATATGCGCACATTGTCGCGACCGCCGTTGAGCCACGAATCTTCGCCTTCGGATTTGTTGCCAAACTCTACGGTAAACGTAACCACATCGTTGGGATTGAGCGCAGTGCGGTTGGCGGATTTGTCGATGTACAGCGAACGATTTGCCAAAATATCCACACAATTGCGCTCCATAGTGTAGGTGGCGTGGTTAGGAAATTCGTTGCTCACCCAATCTTCAAAATTACTGCCCGAAATCACACTCGTAAGGCATATTCGCGGATTTTTAATGTCTTTGGCTCTCACGGTAAACTGCACGGAATCCATAGTGGCAGCCAATCCGCCGGTTTTGAAACCCGGAATTTCGCCCACGTTCCACACAATTTTTCCGCCCTGCAATTTTCCGCCTTTGGTAGCACTTACAAATTCGTAATTGGGGTCTAAGGTAGTTGTTACGGTAACGCCTTCGGCTTTCAAACTGCCGTAATTGCGGTATTGCACGGTGTAGGTAATTTTATCGTCTTTGTAGGCGTAGGTTTTATCCACCGACATATACACCTTCACGTTTGCTCGCGGCACCATATTGCGCGGCGCGTGCAGGTTGCCGGAATTGACCAACATACCCAAATTGCGAAACCAGCCGTGAAAATATTTCGGCATACTGTTTATGTAGCGGTCGTCATCGCTCAGCGTGTTGGAAACCGCCGAAGCATCGTCCCACACCAATTCGCTTTGGCGATACATATCGGCTATAAAACTCAAATCTTCGGAAGCAACGGCAGCAGGCGCACTGCAACCGAGCGCGTAATTACTCCCCGAAGCCTCTTGTATTTGCCCGTCCATAAAATAACTCTGGCGAATTTGCGCCGGACCCGACCACGAGGGCTGTCCGGGGTCGGGCGATGCACCCATTTTAGCACATTTACCTGCCGGATTTTTCATAAACGTAGCGTGATTTTGCGCCAAATTGTATTCAAAGGTATTGCCGCCCGTTTTCACGGTGTGCGAGGCGGGGTCCCACGTGGTGGTGGGATTGCCGTGCCACAAATAGTTCAGTAAATGCCGCCACGCAAAGCGAAAATCCTCGCCGGCATTGAAGGGCGTAAAACTCACGGTATTATTGACATTAATCTGATATTTTCCCACAGAGGCTATGCCGCCCTGACTTGCCAACTGCCCTGCCACCCAATCGGAGGCGGCTTCGGCACGTTTGAATTGCGTGATTTGCCAAGGAGTTCCTTCTCCGTCTTCTTGCTCCAACCAATAGGCAAATTCATTGAAATACGATGGTGCGTTGTAATCCACGTATGAAGCACCGCCGCCGCCGCCGCCCATAGAGGGAAATTCACGCAATTCTGCGCCAAACATAGTTTGCGTACTGCGCCAATTTGTGAGTTCGCCCCACGAATTTCCCCCTTTGGGATAGCCGTCCACGCCAATATCGCCGGTGAGATAGCCGTTTTTTCCGCCATTGGCAGTGTAGTAGGGAATGGTATCTACCAACGCTTTGATAAAATCCTGCGCGGCTTTTTTGTAGGAAATCGGCGCACCGGTGCCGTCTTTCACCTGCGTACCGTTGTGATACATAAACTCCCCCCACTGCTTGTAGGCAATGAGCAAAGCCATAGCAATATCGTAGTCGCCATCGGCGGCAGAGTGAGTACTACTCGCACCTGCGGCAGCATCGGCAAAACAATTCCAGCCCGGCAGTCCGCCACCCGCTTCGGGGTCTTTGCACACAAGTCTGCCATTGAGCGTGTAACCTTGCCGCAACCACGAGCCATCGGAATATTTTTTCACTTTCGAGAGGCGATTGTCGTGAATCCACATCCACAATCCGTTGAAGGTAGGTTGGTCGGCAAAAATAGCCGAAGCGAGCAGCATATAGCCATCGCCTTCGGAGCAAAATTCCGCGCCGCCTTGCGGGAGTTCGGCAGCACCAAGTTTCACAAAATCATTAAACGTAATGTATTTCACGCCGCAGTGCGTTCCGCCTTCGTAGCGGCAGCGGTGCGACATAATTTGATACGCCTCGCGCCCTGCTTTTTCCATATCGGCGTGCGTAACCCCTTCGGCGTTGTACTTCGCCAGCGTTTTGCCTTTGGCATATTCCAAAAACTGCGGATAGGGAAACGCCGGATTTCCCGAATTGATAGAAATAGGAACGTAACTGCTATTTTGCCACGTTCGCTGCGCAGCGGCTGAAATACAGAGTGCAACAAGCAAATGCAACACAACTATTTTTCGTGATGTATATTTCATGGTGTGTGTATATTTTTTTCATTAGGAGAATTTTGCAAAAAAATTACAAATACCCTCAACGTACAAATATACATTTTTTTGACAACGCCAAATGAATAATAACAAAAAATCTACATTCTTTTTTCATTTTCAATGATATAGCGCGTTACTTACAATATTAAAACAGCACACTCACGGTTATGGAATTTTGCAATACCGCAGATTTGGGCGGCAGCGATGAAAAATTCACAGCACGAACATCGAAACCGAGCATAAGCGTGGCTTTTTCGGCAAAATAATACTGCGCTCCCACCGACACAAAGGCTCCGTAACCGAAATAATTATGATTCGTTTCAGTATTTCCCTGCGACTGTCGATAGAGCGTGTAACTCGAATTTCCTACTTCAAGCGTGGCACTCGTGGCACTCAACACCGAAAGCAGTGCACCGCCGTCTATATAAGGACTTATGGGCGAATTTTCAATCGCTTTGGTATAGTGCACACCCAATTCCCAGCCAAAACGATTTTCGGTGGAAGTCATAGAGGCATTGCGCACATTTTGATTGCCCGGCTGCGGCGTTTGCGGCGGCGATGCCAACGCAAACTGCATCACTCCTTCGGAACGCAATTTTGCAATATTCAAATTGGTAATGCAGGCAAATTTCGGGCTAAAAAAATACTGCAACGTTGCGCCAAGTTGCAATGCCGGTTTGTAACGCATGGCGGCGTAGGAATAGAGCGAAAAATCATCGTTGAAATACTCACTGATTTGATTGTAGTAATCAGTATTCGGCGTGGTTATCATACGCATAATATCGCTTCCCAAACCGCTGCCGTTGTAGTATTGGGCGGTTTTATTGCTTGCAAAAAGTGCGCCCACGCGAAATCCGTAATTCAATCCTTCGCGCTGCTGCGCAAATGTGTGAAGTATAATAGTTGTTGTTACAATCGTTGTAAATAATTTTTTCATGAGTTTTTGATAGGTTTTAAAGTAATATTTGTTTATTGGATTGCTTCACTACGTTCGCAATGACGTTTTTTTTCACGTTATTGCGAAGAACGAAGCAATCTATTTTTATATAAGTATGGGTACATTGTTAAAATATATGCGAAATAGTATCTTCGTTGATTGTGGAAAATTCCAGAGGTTGCGAGTGAATAATATCGAAACTCATAGCCGGAAGTGTTACTTCCACATAGTTCGGAGTCATTTTTAGCGCATTTTTTTGAAATGAAAATGCAATATCCATGCGCATGGCAGTAGTAGGAATTTGCACCGTTCGTTCTATGTTCGATTTATTGAACACCACCACTGCCACCGCATCGAAATACACTCGTTTGTATATCAAAATCTGCTGTTCCACGCGCAGAAATTCAAAGGTGCCGTAAATGAGCGGTAAATAATGTGTGCGCATATACACCAAATTCTGCACTTGGGCGAGCGTACTTTCTTCGTGCGAATTGAGTTCGGTAAATTTCATCGGTCGGCGATTGTCGGGGTCGCCGCCACCCGGCATACCTATTTCATCGCCGTAATAAATTACCGGAATACCCGGAATAGTGCAGTTGAAAGCGTGCAAAAGCAGCAATTTACTGTATCCTATGGGATTTTTCACCGTAATGTGCCGCGCCCAGCCTTCGTGTTCGGCATTTTGATTCATCCACAAATCCTCGCCGGCGTATGAAATAAATCGCGGCAAATCGTGATTTCCCGAAATATTGCCCATCAAGTGATTGTAGCCAAAACTAAGTAATTCTTGACGCAAACAAGTTGCAAGTTTTTCAAAGTGCAAATTTTCATACAAAAATGCCGAGCGCGCTTCGTAGTACAAATTGAAGGAAAACTGTCCATCGTGCATACCCGAATTGACGTAGGATTTCAGCATTTCGCGTCCGCCAAAGGTTTCACCGATTTGAAAAAATCGTTTATTGAGCGGCAGCGAATATTCTTCTTTGATTTTTCGCGTGAGTGTGCGCCAAAACTCATTTTGTATGTGTTTCGTGGCATCGTGGCGAAAGCCGTCTATATTGAATTTATGCACCCATTCAAGAGCAATGGTAGTCATTTTTTCCAATACTTCGGGTTTTGAAAAATCCAAAGTGGGTAAAAATTCTTCAAACCACGTGGTAAATCGCTCTGTTTCCCAGCGAGCAATGTTTTTTGAACCATCGGGCAATATGAGCGGCGTACTCCAATCGGGGTGTTCCAGAATTATCTGATTTTTTTCATACACGTGATTTGCCACATAATCCAAAATCACATTGATTCCCTCCTGATGAGCATCGTGAATAAATGCCTGAAACTGTTTGTCTGTACCAAATCGCGTGTCTATGTTATATGAATCGAGGGGCCAATAGCCGTGATAACCGGTGTATTTTTGTCCATTTTTTTCCACCGCCGCAGTAGGATTTTGCTCTATGGGCGAAATCCATATACTATTGATTCCCAATTTTTTAAAATATCCTTCTTTCAATTTTTGGTGCAAACCTTTAATATTTCCTCCGTGAAAATTGAGTTTTGCGTGTATGCCTGTTTCGGCATTATCGGGCGTTTGCCGCGAAGGAGAACCATTGTAAAATCTATCGAGGAGGGCAAAATACATTACCTGCGCTTCTTTGTCATCGCGCGTTAATTGCATACGCGACACCACCGCCGCATTGAATTTTTCGCCATTTGCTTTGGTGTGCGTGGCAAGCGGAATAAGTAAATCATTGGAAATAGCATTTTCATTGCACGCAAACACGCGAATAAAAGAGCGATTTTGCTTTTTCGCCGCTTCGGGTATGGGAATTACTATGGTTTTATTGTTCGTTTTCGCCTGTATTTTCGTATTTTCCCACAGCACCACGTGCTTGGTCATAGTGCCATGAAAGGTTACTACTATATTTTGTTCCAAATCTTTGAGCGGTTCTATAAACAGTTCGTCTTGCACACGGGTAAAGGGCACGCGCAGCAAAGAATTATAACCGCCGTAGCCGTTTTCTATCACTTCGCCGTTCGAGGGGTCGTTTATCCATTCGCCATTCACAATTAATTGATAGGAATAATTACCCGGTTCAATTTCCAAATCGCGCTGCCAGCAATTGTCTTTAAATTCCAATTCATAGCCTTTGGGATTCCACGAATTAAAATCGCCGGCAATTTGCACACTATGCGCCATACCAAAAAATCGCACGCTGTGCACTATCTTTTTCGATTTTATAAGCACTATCGACTGCACTTCGCCATCGATAAAGGTAAGGTCGAGGGTAGAAACAGGCGGAACCTTATCACTGTCGGCTATTTTGAGTGCTATAATGTGCGATTTTCGGTTTTCCCAAATTTCTATGCCATCGCACGCAAGTATGCTTTGAATGGTTTCGGGCTGCAATACATAATCGCACAACACCACCTGCGTGAGTTTCAAATCAAGCGTTATAGGAGTGGCAAGGCTATTTATTTTTGTTTTATACATTGGTTTTTCAAAAAAATACTACATACTATCTGTAGCATTTTGTACTAATTTTCATTATATGGTTCGGGTGCAAAACGCACCAAAATTTCTTCTTCTACGGTATCCACAGCTAGTTTTGCGCCGCTTTCTATGGTATTGCCCAGCATAAATTCGGCAATCGGGTCTTCCAAATATTTTTGAATTGCGCGTTTGAGCGGTCGTGCACCAAAACGTGGGTCGAAACCTTTTTCCACCAAGAAATTTTTGGTTGCCTGCGAAAGTTCTATACTGAAATTCAAATTTGAAACACGCTTAAATACCTGCTGCAATTCTATGTCGATAATACTGTTCAAGTTCTCTTTTGTTAAAGCATTGAACTGCACCACATCGTCTATACGATTCAAAAATTCGGGGGTAAATGCTTTTTTAAGTGCCTTATCGAGCGTAGTTTTGGTGTATTCCTGCTGTTGTTCTTCGCGCGATTTCGCGCTGAAACCCAAGCCGCCGCTAAATTCACCCAATTCTTTGGTGCCAATGTTGGAAGTCATTATCACAATGGTATTTTTGAAATCTACCTTGCGCCCGTAACTATCGGTTAAGTGTCCTTCATCAAGCACTTGCAGCAAAATATTGAACACATCGGGGTGGGCTTTTTCAATTTCATCGAGCAACACCACCGAATAAGGTTTGCGGCGAATTTTTTCAGTCAGTTGCCCGCCTTCTTCGTAGCCCACATATCCCGGAGGTGCTCCTACAAGGCGCGACACCGAGAATTTTTCCATATATTCACTCATATCTATGCGCACCAGCGAATCTTTGGAATCGAATAAATATTCTGCCAACACTTTTGCCAACTGCGTTTTTCCCACGCCTGTTGGTCCCAAAAATATAAACGACCCGATTGGTTTATTGGGGTCTTTCAGTCCTGCCCTATTGCGCTGAATTGCTTTCACCACGCGCTTAATGGCTTCGTCCTGCCCTATCACACTGTGTTTCAATTCATCGTACATTTTCAGCAGTCGCGAACCTTCTTCTTGCGCTATTCGTTTTACCGGCACACCCGACATCATTGCCACCACTTCGGCTACATTTTCTTCGGTTACAGGCTCGCGATATTGTTCTAAATTCATTTGCCACTGTTTATTTGCCTCGTCTATTTTGCGCAAAAGTTCTTTTTCGGTATCGCGCAATTTTGCCGCACCTTCAAAATCTTGATTGCGCACGGCAGCAACTTTTTCCCCACGCACCACTTCCATATCTTTTTCCAACTGCTCTATTTCCTGCGGCACGTGCACATTTTGAATATGCACTCGCGAGCCCGCTTCGTCCATAGCATCTATTGCTTTATCGGGCAGGTGGCGGTCGCTCAAATAACGGTCGGTGAGATACACACAGGCTTTAATAGACTCATCGGTATATGCCACACCGTGATGTTTTTCATAGTGTTTTTTTATATTTTGCAATATGTGAATAGTTTCTTCAATACTCGCAGGGTCCACCAACACTTTTTGAAATCTTCGCTCCAACGCCGCATCTTTTTCTATATTCTGACGATATTCGTCCAACGTAGTAGCACCTATGCACTGAATTTCGCCGCGAGCAAGCGCAGGTTTCAAAATATTTGCCGCATCGAGCGAACCCGAACCGCTGCCGGCACCCACCAGCGTATGAATTTCGTCGATAAACAAAATCACTTCTTTGGCGCGAATGAGTTCGTTCAAAATCGCCTTCATGCGTTCCTCAAACTGCCCTCTATACTTTGTACCGGCTACAATAGATGCCACATCGAGCACCACCACACGCTTACCAAAGAGCGTGCGCGATACTTGTTTATTCACAATGCGTAGCGCAAGACCTTCGGCAATCGCCGATTTTCCTACACCCGGCTCGCCTATAAGTATGGGATTATTTTTTTTACGGCGGCTCAAAATTTGCGCAATGCGCTCAATTTCTTTTTCGCGCCCTATAATACTGTCCAATTTTCCTTCTTCGGCGGCTTTGGTAAGGTCAGTTCCAAAATTATCGAGCACCGGCGTTTCGGTGCGTTTTTCGGTGCGCGAAGCACTTCCCGCCGATTTTTGCGATTCGCTGCCGGCATCTTCGCTTTTTATATCCACAGCAGCCTGCGGTTGCAGAATTTGCAACTGCTCGCGCATGAGGTCATAGGTTATATTGTTCATATTCATAATATGTGTTGCTTGTGCGTTTGTATCTTTTAAAATTCCCAAGAGCAAATGTTCCTCCGAAATCCACTCACTCTTTAAGAACGCTGATTCGAGCGCAATTATTTTCAATAATTTTTCCACGTTTTTTGAAATCGGAATACTTTCGCTTGCCACCACATTGAGTGGTTCTTGCTGACGCAAACAGTCCTCTATTTGCTGTTTCATTTCTTTGGTATCGCAGTGAAAGCGTTCGAGTAAATCGGTAGCACGCGACTTTCCGGCACGCAATAATCCCAAAAACAAGTGGTCCACGTCCACACACGAATTACCCAAACGAATGGTTTCCTCGCGGCTGTACGCCAAAATATTCTGCAAAACTGCGCTAAATTGCTTGTTCATTTTTTTGTAGCATGATTTTGAAAACCAAAAATACACATTAATTGGAAATTATACACAAAAACTACCTACTTTTGCAAAAAATTTATCATGCACAAAACTATTAATATTATAACACTGGGTTGTTCCAAAAACGTGGTGGATTCCGAACGATTGGCGCGGCAGTTGGATGCTCTTGGATATTCGGTGGTTTTCGATTCCAACCGCTTCACTCCTATTGCCATTATCAACACCTGCGGATTTATTCACGATGCCAAAGAGGAATCTATTCAAACGATTTTGCGCACCGTGCAGGCAAAAGAACTGGGAAAAATAGAACAAGTATTTGTTATCGGCTGCCTTTCGGAACGCTATGCCGATGAACTGCGCACGGAAATTCCCGAAGTTGATGCCTACTTTGGAGCGCGGCACTTTGCCGATGTATTGCAGGTATTACAAAGTCAGGCAAACACGCAGTTGTTGCACGAACGCATAGTTTCCACACCGCAACACACCTCTTATCTCAAACTCGCCGAAGGTTGCAATCGCTCCTGTGCATTTTGCGCCATTCCCGCCATTCGCGGAGCACACGTGTCGCAGCCGGTGGAAGACTTGGTGCAGGAAGCACAGTTTTTGGCACAAGAGGGCGTGAAAGAACTATCGCTTATTTCGCAAGATTTATCGTACTACGGTATTGATTTATATAAACGCAATGCGCTGGCGGAACTTTTGCCGCAGTTAGAATCTATCAAGGGTTTGGAATGGATTCGCTTGCATTACTTGTATCCCAACAATTTTCCGGTGGAAATTTTGCCCATCATGGCGCAATCAAAAAAAATCTGCCATTATATAGATATTCCCTTTCAGCATTCATCAAACGTGGTGTTGAAGGCTATGCGCCGGAATTTTACCGAACACGAAACATGGAAATTGATAGACACAATGCGAAGTGCAGTGCCCGATATTGCCATTCGCACTTCGTTGATTGTAGGGCATCCCGGCGAAACTGAAGCGGAATTTGACAAACTGCTGCAATTTGTGCAACACGCGCAGTTTGAGCGCGTGGGAGTATTTACCTATTCTCACGAAGAAGGAACATTTGCCGCGCAGCATTACAAAGACGAAATTCCGCAAGAAGAAAAAGAACGCCGCCGCGATGCAATTATGGCTGTGCAAAACGAAATTTCACTGCAAAAAAACCAAAAACTCATAGGAAGTACACAAAAAGTGCTCATAGACCGCAAAGAAGGAAAAACCTTTGTAGGGCGCACGCAATACGATGCCTACGAAGTAGATAACGAAGTGATAATCAATACACAAAAGCGACTTCGCACAGGAAATTTTTACGATATTCATATAACCGATGCCGATGCCTACGAATTGATAGGCGAATGCTAAGATGCCCAAATTCACGTTTTTTCAAAAAAAACAGGCAAAAAACTTGGGTAGTTGAAAAAAACTTATTTTCTTTGCCTCAACAAAAACGAAAAACAATGAAATTTTCGCCATTTACATATTCTTATTTCTGGTTCTTTTACTTTAATAGTAAAAACGAGGCTTTGTGTATGTAAATAGTATAAAACATGAAATACAAATTATAAAAGCCTCAAATGAAAATTTGGGGCTTTTTTTATAACATATTTAAACTTACAAAAAGAAATGAAAATAGACTCATTACAATCGTGGGGCATAGACCCCACAAGACCTCTCGTAATTTCGGGACCTTGCAGTGCCGAAAGTGAAGAACAAATGTTAGAAACTGCTCGCGGTTTGAAATCGCTGGGCATACAAATTTTCAGAGCCGGAATTTGGAAACCGCGCACACGTCCCAATATGTTTGAAGGAGTGGGTTCTGTGGGTTTGAAATGGTTGAAAAAAGTGAAAGAAGAAACCGGAATGCTCACCGCTACCGAAGTTGCCACTGCAAAACACGTATATGAAGCACTGAAAATGGGTGTGGATATTCTCTGGATTGGTGCTCGCACATCGGCAAATCCTTTTGCCGTGCAAGAAGTAGCCGATGCTCTGCAAGGAGCCGATATTCCGGTGATTATAAAAAATCCCGTGAATCCCGATTTGGAACTATGGCTGGGAGCAATAGAACGCATAGCCGGCGCGGGAATTACCAAATTAGCAGCCATTCACAGAGGATTTTCCGCTTTTGATAAAGGCAGATACCGCAACGAACCACGCTGGCAAGTAGTGGTGGAACTTCACCGCCGACTTCCCGCACTACCTATTATATGCGACCCAAGCCACATTGCCGGAAGTTCGGAATTTATTTACGAAATTTCGCAAAAAGCCATGAATTTGGGTCTTGACGGATTGATTATAGAATCGCACAACAATCCTTCGGTGGCACTAAGCGATGCAAAACAACAACTCACGCCGACACAAGTGGGCGAAATGTTGCAAAAATTGGTTATTCGCAACGTAGAAAGCGACAATGTAGAATTTAAACAATCGCTCGAAGAATTGCGCCAAAAAATTGATGTGCTCGACAACGATATTTTAAATCTTTTGCAACAACGCATGAGCGTAGTACAAGAAATTGGTAAAAACAAAAAAGAGAACAATATTCAAATTCTACAACCCGGACGCTGGGAGCAAATTATTGAAAAATCGAAAAAAGAAGCGAAAACACGTGGATTCAGCGAAGAATTTGTAGAAAAAGTATTTAAAGCAATTCACCAAGAATCTATCAATATTCAAAATCAAATTCTTAATTCATAGATTAAAACAGGAAGTAGGGATTAGGAAGCAGTATTTGCCTCCTAACCCCTAACTCCTAACCCCTAACTCCTAAGGAATGAAACAACTCAGCATAGACAGCACAATAGGTTCTTCGCTTATACTTGTGGGCGAACGCATAGAACATGTGCTCAATTATATACCGAAAAACAAAAAATTGGCAATCATAAGCGACGACACGGTGATTTCGCTCTATGGCGACCGATTTCCAAAAGCCGATGTGGTGATAAGCGTGCCGCAAGGAGAGGCAAATAAAACCTTACAAAGTGTGGAACGCATGTATGAACAGTTGCTCGATGCAGAATGCGACCGGTCGGCATTTATTCTCGCCATTGGCGGCGGCATTGTGTGCGATATTTCGGGATTTGTGGCGGCTACGTTTATGCGCGGAGTGGATTTCGGATTTGTGAGCACCACGCTTTTGAGTCAAGTAGATGCCAGCGTGGGTGGAAAAAACGGCGTAAACTTCAAAGGATTTAAAAATTTTATAGGCACATTTTGTCTGCCAAAATTCGTGATTTGTGAACTTTCCATGCTCAAAACCCTTTCGCCAAGCGAACTTTTGAGCGGTATGGCAGAAGTTATAAAACACGGAGCAATAGCCGACCCCGACCTATTTACCTACATAGAACACAACCCCCAAAAAGTACTGCGCTACGATAGCGATGCCCTCGAACGCTTTGTATATGATTCGGTAATTATAAAATCGAATATTGTAAACCTTGATGCTCGCGAAAACGGTACGCGCCGCCTGCTCAATTTTGGGCACACATTTGGACACGCCATAGAAAAAATCGCGAAACTTCCGCACGGACACGCCGTGAGCGTAGGTATGGTACTCGCCGCACGACTTTCGGCACTGCACGGCAGTTTGCCCCAAGCCGCCGTTGAACGATTAACTGCCCTCCTCAATGTGCTCGGTTTGCCTTCGGCGGTATCTATTCCGCCGGAAGAACTGCTCGCCGCCATGCGCGGCGACAAAAAACGCGAAGGAAGTGCCATACACTTTGTGTTGCTTTCGGAAATTGGCAAAGCATACGTTGAAAAAATTTCATTCACCCAATTAGAACACTACATTCATGATTTGTGTTAGCATAGTAGAACCCAATGTGGCGCAGTGCATAGAAAAAACCGCCTGCGCCGATATGGCGGAAATTCGCATAGATTTATCGAAATTTTCGGAAACGGACGTGCAAACCGTATTTTCGCAAGCAAAAACACCTACCATAGCCACTTGCCGCCCCGAAATTGTGAGCGACACTACTCGTGTACAATTACTCAAAACCGCCATAATACACGGTGCAGCATACGTAGATATAGAAATAGAAAGTTCGCAGGAAATCAAGCAAGAAATTGTGGATTGCGCAAAACACCACCATTGTAAAGTAATTATTTCTTATCATAATTACAACAATACACCTTCTAACAAAGAACTACAAAACAATATCAATCAATGCTTTGCCGAAGGTGCACACATAGCAAAACTTGCCACCACCGCCACATCGCTCAGCGATAGCGCACGAATTTTGGCACTCTATGCGCAGTATAAAAACCATAACATAGTAGCCCTTGCCATGGGCGAAAAAGGCGCAATTACCCGCGTGGCAAATATATTTTTAGGCAGCCCCTTTACCTTCGCTGCCTTCGATAGCAATTCGGCTACCGCACCGGGACAATTAACGGTGGAAGAATGTAAGAAACTGACTTCGCTGATTACTGAGCGATACGTTTAGACACAAAATATGAGATTTTAGACATTCAACAAAAAACCTTCTGCGAACTATGTTTGCAGAAGGTTTTTTTTAATACCTGAATAATTGGCTTAATGGTCAAAATAGTGAACAAAACAGTAGTTTTTAGTGCATAACGCCTATTAGTCTAAGCACCAACAACGGTTCTTTGTACAAAAACCTGCCATTTTGTCAGCAATAGAACTTTGGCAACTATTTTGATAGGAATAGAAAAACACATACCAAAAAAATTACTGTTATGGACTTTAATAAATTCACAATCAAAGCACAGGAAGTAGTGAACCAAGCGGTTCAAATTGCTTCTTCGCACCAGCAGCAAGCAGTGGAAACGGGGCATTTGCTCCAAGCACTTTTTGAAAAAGCAGAAAGTGTGAGCCAATTTATTTTGCAAAAACTCAGCGTAAATACTGCGGCACTGCGACCGGTGTTGAACAAAATCATTGAAAGTTATCCCAAAGTTTCGGGTGGCGAAACCTATTTATCTTCGCATGCAAACAAAGCCCTGCAAGAGGCTCTCAATCAACTCAAACCCATGAACGACCAATATGTGTCGGCAGAACATATTCTTATAGGACTTTTCAAAACAGGCGACCAAGTGTCGCAACTGCTGAAAGACAACGGCGTTACCGAAAAAAATCTGCTGGCAGCAATTCAAGATTTGCGCAAAGGCAGCACCGTAACCAGCCAAAGTGCCGAAGATACTTATCAGGCATTACAAAAATATGCCATCAATTTGAATGAACAAGCGCGTTCGGGCAAATTAGACCCTGTGATAGGTCGCGATGAGGAAATTCGCCGCGTGTTGCAAATTTTGAGCCGCCGTACCAAAAACAATCCTATTCTGATAGGTGAACCGGGTGTAGGAAAAACTGCCATTGCCGAAGGTTTGGCGCACCGTATTATTAAAGGCGATGTGCCCGATAATTTGAAATCGAAACAAATTTTTTCTCTCGATATGGGCGCACTCATTGCCGGAGCAAAATACAAAGGAGAATTTGAAGAACGCCTCAAATCGGTAGTGAATGAAGTGCTCGCTGCCGATGGCGAAATTATTCTGTTTATTGACGAAATTCACACCCTTGTGGGTGCCGGCAAAAGCGATGGTGCAATGGATGCTGCCAATATTTTGAAACCTGCGCTTGCTCGCGGCGATTTACGTGCCATAGGAGCAACCACTCTCGATGAATATCAAAAATATTTTGAAAAAGATAAGGCTCTCGAACGCCGTTTTCAAACGGTAGTGATAGACGAACCTACGGTGGAGGATACTGTGTCGATTTTGCGCGGACTCAAAGAACGCTACGAAAATCACCATAAAGTGCGGATTTTAGACGAGGCAATCGTAGCCGCCGTAGAACTTTCGCACCGCTATATTACCGCTCGCTTTTTGCCCGACAAAGCCATAGACCTTATGGACGAAGCGGCAGCAAAACTGCGTTTGGAAATGAACTCCGTGCCCGAAGAAATAGACGAACTGAACCGTAAAGTGCGCCAGTTGGAAATTGAGCGCGAGGCTCTCAAACGCGAAGGCACTTCACTCAAATTGGAAGCGTTGGAGAAAAATTTAGCACAACTGCAAGAACAGCGCAACGCGCTCATGGCAAGTTGGGAAAGCGAAAAATCTATTGTTACCCGTATTCAAGGCATCAAGCAAGAAATTGAAAACCTGAAATTTGAAGCCGATATTGCCGAGCGCGAAGGAAATTACGGCAGAGTAGCGGAAATTCGCTACGGAAAAATTCGCGAACAAGAGGAAGTAAAAGAAAAATTGGAACAAGAACTGCAAGAAAAACAGGCAAGCCAAGCCCTTGTGGACGAAGAGGTGAATGCTGACGATATTGCCGATGTAGTGAGCCGCTGGACGGGTATTCCGGTGAGTAAAATGTTGCTGGCAGAACGCGAAAAACTCCTCAATTTGGAAGAAGAACTACATCAGCGCGTGGTGGGGCAAAACGAAGCGATTGTGGCAATTTCCGATGCTGTGCGCCGCAGCCGTGCCGGTTTGCAAGATGCCAAACGCCCCATAGGTTCATTTATATTTTTAGGTTCCACCGGTGTGGGAAAAACCGAGTTGGCAAAAGCACTCGCCGAATTTTTATTTGACGATGAAAACTTAATGACCCGTATAGATATGAGCGAATATCAAGAACGCCATTCGGTGAGCCGCTTGGTGGGCGCACCTCCGGGATATGTGGGCTACGATGAAGGCGGTCAATTAACCGAAGCCGTGCGCCGCAAACCCTATTCGGTGGTACTACTCGATGAAATTGAAAAAGCCCACCCCGATGTGTTCAATATTTTGCTGCAAGTATTAGACGATGGCGTGCTCACCGACAACAAAGGTCGAACAGTGAGTTTCAAAAACACCATTATTATTATGACTTCCAACATTGGCTCAAATATTATTCAAGAAGAATTTGAAAAAATGAACGAGAACAATAGTCAAGAAGTGATAGAACGTGCTAAAAACGAGGTATTTGAACTGCTCAAACGCAGTGTGCGACCCGAATTTTTGAATCGTATAGACGAAGTGATTATGTTCACTCCGCTGAGTAAAAACGATATTCAACTCATTGTGGAACTGCAATTTAAAATTATGGCAAAACGCCTGCACGCTATGGGAGTTGAAATTTCCATAACACCCGATGCTGTGGAAGAATTGGCTCGCTTGGGCTACAATCCGCAATTTGGCGCACGCCCTGTGAAACGCATTATGCAAAAAGAATTGCTCAACGAACTTTCGCGCCGCATACTCGATGGCTCCATTACCAAAGATTCCCACATACTTATAGACCACTTGGGCGAAGGCTTTGTGTTTCGTAATAAGAAATAACGTAAAAAAAAATGGCTGCCGAATGACAGCCATTTTTTTTATACAATCTCGCCACTGCCAAAGCACAAGTGCGCGTTTTTATCATAAATCACCCCAAATTGTCCACTTGCAATACCTTGCTGCTTTTCGGCGGCAATTATACGATACAGCCCTTCGCCTGTTTTGGTGAGTTTTCCGCGTGTAAATTCGGGCGTGTGGCGTAGTTTAAAGGTTATATCGCGTTCGTCCGCACAATCACCCCATGGGTCTTCGGTTATAAAATTGAAGGCTTGCAGGTCTATCACCGTGCCGTATTGTTCTTCGGGGTCGTAGCCGTTTGCCACGTAAATAATATTTTTCGCCACATCTTTTTTTACCACAAACCACGGTCCGCCGCTCAGCCCCAGCCCTTTGCGCTGACCTATGGTGTGAAACCAAAAACCATTGTGCCGCCCCAATTTTTTGCCCGTTTCCAATTCTATAATATTGCCCGGCATGTGCCCTAAATGACGTTCTATAAATTCATTGTAATTCACTTTTCCCAAAAAGCAAATCCCTTGACTATCTTTGCGTTTGGCATTGGAAAGTCCGCTTGCTTCGGCAATCGAACGCACTTCGCTTTTCATAAAATTGCCTACCGGAAAAAGTAATTTCGACACTTGCAGATAATTGATTTGTGCCAGAAAGTCAGTTTGGTCTTTCACCGGGTCTTTGGCGGTGGCAAGGTAGGTTTTCCCCTTCACTTCGGCAGTGGTGGCATAGTGTCCGGTAGCAATTTTATCGAAATTCTTACCGCAGAGTTGCTCAAAATAACCGAATTTCACATATTTATTGCACATCATATCGGGGTTAGGCGTTCGCCCCATGCGCACGGTTTCTATCATATATGCCACCACCGTGTCCCAATATTCTTTATTGAGGTCAAGCACATCGAGTTTGCAGCCATATTTCCGCGCTATCATGCGGCAAAAAATAATATCGTCTTCCCATGAGCAATCGTCTTCGCCATTGCTTATTTTCAAATAAAACAAGTGCGGATTGTGCCCCTGCTCTTTGAGCAAGTGCACCACTACCGAACTATCTACTCCCCCCGAAACTAATGCTGCTATATTCATGTACTACAATGCAAAATAAAAACTATGTGCCAAATCAACTATTTCTATGCTCATTTTCATAGGCGCAAAGATAGTATTTTTACGCTATTTTCTTTGTCAATTCGCATAATTGTGTAATTTTGACCTAACAAAAAATTAATAAACACCTTAAAAATCAAATCATTATGAGTTTTATCATTCAACTTCTCGTGGTGGCAGCGGCAGTGTATTTTGCTGCATGGCTATTGCCGGGCGTACACGTAAAAAATTATGGGTACGCAATCATTGTAGCCTTAGTTATTGGCGTTTTAGATGCCGTAGTATTCACCATTTTTCCCGGCATAGGCGTATCGTGGATACTGCTGCTGGTAGTCAATGCTCTTATTATTCTTCTTGCGAGTAAAATCTTCGGAAGCGATTTTCAAGTTGATGGTTTTGTGTGGGCATTGGTATTTGCGCTTATTGTGGCTGTGGTTTCTGCAATATTGAACCACCTTATAGCGTAAGAGAAGACACACAAAAAAGGCGGCGCGGCAGAATATATCTGTTGCGCCGTTTTTTTTGCCATTTGCCGTAAATGTATATCTTTGCTGCGCAATAATTGAAATAGAGCGAAACGAATATGCAACAAAAAATAACACGCGATGGCTTTGCCAGCAAATTCGGCGTATTGGTAGCCGCTGCCGGTTCGGCGGTAGGTTTGGGTAATTTATGGCGATTTCCCTACATGGTAGGCGAAAATGGCGGTTCGGCATTTTTGCTCATTTATTTATTTTTCATGATAGTACTCTGTTTGCCGGTATTGATAGCCGAATTTGTAATAGGCAGACGCGCCCAACGCGATGTGATAGATGCCTTCAATGTGCTTGCACCGCGCTCTGCATGGAAGGGAATTGGTATTGCGGGGCTATGCGCAGCCTTAGTAATTCTCGGTTTTTACTGCGTGGTAGGTGGTTGGACACTTGCCTACATAGGCAAATCCATTTTTTCACTCCCCACTACCCTACCCGGCGATTATTATGCCGGCACTTTCACTTCTTTGATAACTTCGCCGGTGCAGCCGTTGGTGTGGTGCGCATTGTTCATTGCGCTCAATGCCTTTGTGGTATCGAGCGGTGTAAAAAACGGCATTGAGCGATATTCTAAAATTTTAATGCCCATACTGTTTGTAATGATAGTAGTGCTGGCAATTCGCGCCATTACACTCGATAGCGACATGAAGGGATTGCGATTTTTGTTTCAACCCGATTTCTCGAAAGTAACAGGTGCTACGTTTTTGGCGGCACTTGGACAAGCATTTTTCTCACTCAGCATAGGCATGGGAGCCATGATTACCTACGGGTCCTACATTCCCAAAGACAGTCATTTGGTAAAAACCTCCATTGGAGTTATGAGTACCGATATGCTATTTTCACTTTTGGCAGGTTTGGCGGTTATTCCGGCGGTATTTGCCTTCGGTATTTCGCCGGCACAAGGTCCGGGTTTGGTGTTTGTTATTTTTCCCGAAATTTTCTCGAAAATGCCGATGGGTTACGTATTGGAAATTCTCTTTTTTACACTTTTGGCTATTGCCGCCCTCACTTCATCTATTTCGCTCTTTGAAGTGCTTGTGGCATGGTTGGTAGATGCAAAAAAACTTTCGCGCCGCGTGGCTATGGCGTGCGTAACTGTGGTAGTGGGTGTGCTGAGTATATTGGCATCGCTTTCTCTGGGAATGTTACCGAACATAAGTCTTTTCGGTAAAAACCTCTTCAACTTTTTCGATTCATTTTCCTCGAACATACTTTTGCCGCTGGGCGGACTTTTCATTTGCCTCTTTGTGGGCTGGCGCATGAAGCCTGCCGATGTACGCGATGAATTAACCAATAGCGGCAACATTCGCCTTCCGCTTTTCGGCTGTTTTCGATTTATTTTGCGCTACATTACTCCCATAGCCATTGCGGTAATTTTTGCTTCGGGCATGGGGTGGTTACAAATATAGTAGTGAGTACAGAGTAGTGAGATATGAGTACAGATACAAATATTCAATTAGATTACAGCAGCCACCGGCGCAATACGTTGAAACACCACGTTTCTGTGGTGTTAGACGGCGTGTCGCAAAGTGCAAACGTTGGCGGAATTATTAGAACCGCCGATGCACTTGGTGTGGAAAAAATATACGTTTCCACGCAGCACAACCAACTGAGTGCTACCATACTAAAAAAAACAAGTCGCGGATTAATCGGTAAAATTCCGAGTGAATTTGGCTGCGATACACTCGCGGTTGTAAAACATCTCAAAGCCGAAGCTTACACCATTGTTGCGGTGGAAATTACCAACAAAAGCAAGGAAGTTTCCTTGATTGATTTTTCTCCCTATCACCGCATTGCTCTCATTGTGGGTGCCGAAGATGGCGGCATTTCTCCGGAAATACTGCAAGAAGTTGATATAACTGCCCACATCAATATGCTCGGCTACGGCAGCAGTATGAACGTAGGCGTGGCTCTGGGCATTGCACTCTATCACATTACGCAGGATTTGCAATCGTAAGCAACTTGGTTGTGAATTGCTTTAAAATTTGAATATTTAACACATTGAAAACAACTAATTTGCGGACAGTATATCAAACAAATAGAAAGTATCTGCAAGAGTTGAGATAATCCGAGAAAAATCGTAATTTTGTGCTATCATAAAAAAATTCCGGCAATGAATCATTGTACAACGCTCAGCATAGAATACGCGGCGTAATCTCTTGACTGACATGAATTTGTAAAGATATGGATTCTCGCCTCAATCAATACCGAATTATGTGGGTACTTGTATTTTTTGATTTGCCTACCGAAACGAAAAAGGAGCGCAAAGCCGCCGCCGATTTTCGCAAACATCTAATATGCGATGGATTTACAATGTTTCAGTTTTCTATGTATCTGCGCCACTGCCCCAGCATGGAGAATGCCGAAGTGCACATTAAGCGCGTGAAAAACCACCTTCCCGAACACGGCTATGTGGGCATACTCAGCATTACCGACAAGCAATTCGGCGGCATGGAACTCTTTCACGGTCGCAAAGAGAAGGAAAAGCAAGTGGGATGGCAGCAGTTGGAGTTATTTTGAAATAATTTACAATTAACAATTAACTTCGTTGAACAAAATGTTTTACAATTTACAATTAAAGTGTACTTTTGCTCGCAAAAAAGTTGCGAATAACTCCCAACTAATCTCTAACAACTACTATATATGTCATTTTCAACCGATATAATCAACTGCGAGTATCAAAAACCCGATGCGCACGGAAGCATTACCTTCCCTATTTACCGCAACACTGCCTTTGAATTTCCTAATTCCGAAGCAATAGCAGCAGCATTTCGCGGCGAAGTAGCAGCGCATACCTATGCACGAATTTCTAACCCTACGGTGGCAAATTTCGAGCAAAAAGTAAAAGCCGCATCGGGTGCGCAAAGTGTAATAGCCCTTGCAAGCGGTATGGCGGCTATCAGCCACACGTTTATGGCAATAGCATACGCAGGTTGCAATATTGTGTCATCGCCGCGATTGTTTGGCAACACGTTTTCGTTTTTTAAATCCACACTCAGCGCATTTGGCGTAGAAATTCGATTTGTAGATACCAACAATGTAGAAGAAATTGCAGCAGCCATTGACGAACATACCTGCGCATTTTTTGCAGAATTGATTACCAATCCGCACATGGAAATTGCCAATTTTCCCGAAATTTCTAAGATTCTGAAAGAAAAACAGCTTCCCATGATAGTGGATACCACCCTCATTCCTTGGTGCGCCTTCGATGCTCGCTCGGTGGGTATAGACATTGAAATAGTTTCTACCACAAAATACGTGTCGGGCGGAGCAACAAGTTTGGGCGGCGTGATTGTAGATTACGACAGTTTTGATTGGGCACAGAATAAACGATTGGCTGCAACGCCAAAAATGAAAGGAATTTCACGCTTCGCCTTCAAAATTCGCAGCGAAATTATGCGTAATTTGGGAGCGAGCATGAGTTCCGATACGGCATATTTGCAATCGCTGGGTATGGAAACGCTGCACGTGCGATACGAACGCATGAGCGGCACGGCATACCGATTGGCGCAGCATTTTTCAAAACACCCGAAAGTGGCAAATGTGGGTTATACCAAACTCGAAACATCACCCTACAAAACACTTTCCGATGCTTTTTTTAAAGGAAATCCGGGTGCTATGTTTACCATTAATTTGACCTCGAAAAAAGACTGCTATACCGTTATGGACGCGCTCAAAGTGGCTCGCCGCGCCACCAATTTATTCGACAACAAAACCCTTGCAATTCACCCCGAATCTACTATTTATTGCGGTTTTACTCCCGAAATGAAAAAAACTGCCGGCATAGACGATACCCTCATTCGTTTTTCGGTAGGTTTAGAAGATTTTGAAGATTTGAAACACGATATAGAACAAGCCTTGGAAGGTATTTAAAACCTATGTTTTCCCCTATTCTGCGCAGTAAAAACGGTATTTGTTATGTTGAATTTGTTGCAGCAAAACACGGCATTGCCGGAGTTTCTACGCGCAAAGGCGGCGTCAGTACCGGCGATTATGAGAGTTTGAATATGGGGCTTAATACAGGCGATAATCCGGCACAGGTTGCGGAAAATCGCCGGCGATTGTTTGAAACCGTTGCGCCAGCGTGCACGGTAGCATATTGCACGCAAACTCATTCGAGCATCGTTCACCGAGTGGACAATACTTTTACCAACGGCTGCGAAGGCGATGCGCTTTACACAACAGAGCCAAACACCCTCTTGAGCATTACCACTGCCGATTGCGGAGGAATACTGTTGCATGACACAGATTTCAGCATTGTGGCTGCTATTCACTGCGGCTGGCGCGGATTGCACACAGGGATTATAGAAAAAACCGTGCACGAACTGAGTGCCTTTGTCAATCCAAACGATTTAACGGCATACATAGCACCGTGTATTCACCCGCAACACTACGAAGTGGGTGCGGAATTTTTCGATTTTTTTCCGGCGGAATATATTTTGAGTAACAATAAACAATATTTTTTCAACATTCCACAATATGCTGCAAACGCACTCCGTTTCGCACATGTAGGGCAAGTAATTGACACTGAATTAGACACATATTCACAATCCGAATATTTTTTTTCGTATCGGCGTAGTGCCATTACAGGAAGAATGTCTATATTTGTCGGTATTTTATCATAAACACAATATGTACAAAAAAATCATTCCAATCGTAGTGTTATTTATGAGTGCAGCAGTGCACTCGCAGGCACAAATCGACACAACTGCCACCATTGTGGTGGAGCAAAATCAAGAAGCAGAACTTGAATACAACAAAGGAGTAACGGCACTTTCGCAGAAAAAATATGCAAATGCGGCGCAGTTTTTTCAAAATGCCTTAGCATTTAAACCTTCGTTTACGCAAGCATACGTAAATTTAGGCGTAGCACGCAGTGCAGCAGGCAGTTACGCCGATGCCATTCGTGCTTTCGATAGTGCGCTTGCGCTCGATTCCACGCTGGGGCAAGTATGGAGTGCTCGCGGCATAGCACTGTTTCAGTTGGAAAATTACGGCGGAGCCTTGCAAAGTTTTCTTGCGGCTATCAATGCCGGCTATCAAAGCGAAGACACATTTTATTATATGGGCGCATCGGCATTTCTTGTGGAAGAATACGAGCAAGCAATAGATGCCTACTCCAAAGCATTGAAAATCAATGCAAACAATGCCAATGCGTATAGCGACCGCGCCAGCAGTTACAAAATGACAGGAAAATTCGATGATGCCGAAAGTGATTATCGCCGTGCAATAGCCTTAAATCCTGCATTTTACGTAGCGTGGGATAATTTAGGTTCGCTGCAAGTAAAAAAGAAAAATTACGATGCTGCCATTGGCAGTTTCAATCGTGCTATCGACATCAAACCCGACTACCACATTGCACTCAACAATCGCGGCGAGGCATATTTTTTGCAAAATGACTTCAAATCGGCGGAACGAGATTTGCGTAAAGCACTCGCTATCAATCCGCAATACACCTTTGCTTACAACAATATGGGCGTAATGCTTGCCATGCAAAATAAACACACAGAGGCAATTTCTATGTACGACCAAGCAATCAAACTCGACCCGAATTATGGTGCTGCCTATTTCCACAGAGCAAATTCATTGGAACTTTTGCAAGAATTTGACCGCAGTTGCGATGATTTGCGCAAAGCACGCAGCGTAGGATTTGCCGTTCCCGACAGTTTCCTTTCAGGTTGCAACTAAACGTATCATAACAAACTAATTGAATAACGGAATATCAGAAAAAATATGAAAACAGTATATATGCGACTTCTCACCCTCCTTTGTTTCGGATTACTATGCGGCAGCATGGCGGCACAAACGCAAAACATAGAATTTAATAAAAAGAATTTTCCCGACAATCCCGAAGGATTTAAAACAGCCAAACACGCATGGGAAGAAGGAAATAAAGCCTTCGATAACAACGATTTTCCGGCAGCACTCGAACAATTTCTCGTAGCCTTTGCCGTGAACCCGTACAATGCCGAATTGAATTACAAAATAGGGAAAATTTATGTACATACCAGAGAAGAAAAACGAGCCGTTCCTTATTTTGAAGCCGCACTGCTGCTCAATCCCACCATTGCACCCGATATTTACTACAATCTTGGCTTGGGCTATCAAATGTCCATGCGATTTGGCGATGCCATTACCGCATTTCGCAAATACAAATCATTATTGAATCCGGGACAACTGAAACTTGAAGGCAAAATGATAGACCGCAGAATTTACGAAAGTGAAAACGGTATGGAATTTATGAAAGATACCACGCGAGCCTTTGTGAACAATATGGGTGCAAATATCAATTCACCCTGCACCGACCACTCGCCGGTAATTACCGCCGACCAATCTATGATGCTTTTCACTTCGCGCCGCGCAAATTCCTTCAATTCTCACAAAGACGAATACGGCGAATACGATGAAAATATTTGGTATTCTACCCGTAAAAACGGAAAATGGCTGCCTGCACAGGAAATGCCAAAACCAATTAATACCAAAGATAACGATGCTACGGTGGGTCTTTCGCCCGATGGTCAGCGATTGCTTATTTACAACGGCAAAAACGGCGGCGATATATTTATTTCCGAAAAACGAGGAAACGAGTGGTCCTCACCCAAATTTTTCACGCCGGTGAATACCGCACACGGACACGAGGGAAATGCAAGTTTTTCCTTTGACGGCAAAACCGTGTATTTTACCAGCGATGCCAATTTAAAAATTACCAACTACGGTGAACACGATATTTTTAAATGCGAAATGGGACCCGATGGCAAATGGGGAAAATGGATAAATTTAGGTCCCATTATCAATACCGAATACGATGAAGTAGATGTATTTGCCCACCCCGATGGCAGAACACTGTATTTTTCGAGCACCGGACACAAAGGCATGGGCGACTACGATGTATTTCGCACCGAATTGCAAGACGATGGCACATGGTCCACACCGGTAAACTTGGGTTATCCAATCAATACTCCTGCTTCGGAACGCGCATTTGTAACCGTAGGTAGTGGTCGTTTCGGTTATTATTCCGCCTTTCGCGATGGCGGCATGGGTCGCTACGATATTTACGAAATTCGCTTTCTTGGTCCTCCCAAACACCTGAGCATGAGCACCGAAAATATGCTGATAAGTGCACTTACCAACCCTATACAAACCAGCGTGGTGGCACAAGAAGCAGTGGAAATTCGCACCAACCGACTTACCATTTTCAAAGGACTTGTGCGCGATGCCGAAACCAAAAATTTTCTTGAAGCAAGCATAGTAGTTACCGACAACTCCACCGGACAAATTATTTCCACACTCAATTCCAATGCCGCCACCGGCGAATTTTTGGTGCCGTTGCCTTCGGGTAAAGATTACGGTATAGCCGTAAAAAAAGACGGATATTTGTTCTATTCCGAAAACTTCAACATTCCGGCAACCACCAATTACCAAGAAATTGTGAAAGAAGTAGATTTATTGCCGCTGCGTAACAATGCAACCATTGTATTGCGCAACGTATTCTTTGAAACCGCAAGTGCCAAACTCGACCCAAAATCGAACGCCGAACTTGATAATTTGATAAAAATTATGAAAGATAATCCGAAAATGGTAATAGAGATTAGCGGACACACCGACAATGTGGGTTCACGAGCCTATAACCAAAATCTTTCGGAAAATCGTGCCGCTGCGGTGGTTGCCTATTTATCAAAACAAATCGACAAAAGTAGATTGCAATACGCCGGTTACGGTTTCGACCACCCTGTGGCAAGCAACGACACTGCCGATGGACGCGCCGAAAACCGCCGTGTAGAGTTTAAAATTATAAGTATGAACTAATGCAACTTTCAATTATTGTATGCACCTACAATCGCGAAGATTGTATTTTAGAGGCTCTATTGAGTTTGAAAGACCAAACTATGCCTGCCGAAGACTACGAAATAGTATTGGTGGACAATAATTCAACCGATAGCACACCCGAAATTTGCAGGCAGTTTATTGAAACAAATCCGGAATTGAACATTCAATTTGTGCGCGAGCGGCGGCAAGGGCTTTCGTTTGCACGCAATACCGGCATAGAAAAGGCTCGTAGTACCATTGTGGCATTTTTAGACGATGATGCCATAGCATCGAAACGGTATTGCACATCGTTAATACAATTTTTCACTGCAACTCCGCAAGCAATGGTGGTGGGTGGTAGAATTGTGCCGAAATTTGAAACCGAGCAACCCGATTGGATGCCGCGCGAATTAACGCCGCTCTACTCCACTCTCGACCTTGGCAGCGAAATAAAAGAATTTAAAGGACGAACATATCCCATAGGAGCCAATATGGCATTTCGCAAAGCGGTATTTCAAGAGTGCGGGACTTTCAACACCACACTCGGACGCATGGGCAAAAATCTTTTGGGCGGCGAAGAAAAAGATATGTTTTTCCGTATTCGCGAAAAGCGCATGAAGGTATTTTATGTGCCCGAAGCGTGGATTTACCACGTAATTCCTACGGCACGCACCACCAAAGAATTTATTCGACGACAGGCAATAGGCAGCGGACAAAGCGAACGATTGCGTTGTGCTCATTCGTGGTCGAAACTCGCAGGAGCATACGCCTTAGAAATTGCAAAATGGGGTTTTTCCTTTCTCCTCGCCGTAAAATACTTAATGTTACAGAAATTCCGCGCAGCCCTCACCCTCTTGCAATTCCGCTATTGGGTAAGTTCCGGATTGTTTCAAAAATCGAGCAAATAATTGTCGAAACTTTGACACACGCGCCCGGCGCAGTGTATGGCAAAAGGAAGTGCCTGTGCATAAAATCCCTCAGAAAGTTCGCGTATATCTGTGTGCGCGGCATGAATACTATGCAATAACGCCGCATTGAAAGTATCACCGGCACCCACCGTACTCACGGTTGGTATTTTAGAAACATTGAAGGAATACGTGCCCGAAGGTGCAAACACCTCAACTTTTTCGCTGCTGTATGTACACACAAAAAGTTGCACACCACATATTTGTAATTCTTTGTAAATGAGCGCAGTATTGCAATGCCCCCATATATGTACGCAGTCATCATCGGAGCAGCGCACTATTGTTGCATTTTCGCAATTTTCGCGAAAGGCACGGTATTCCGGCAAGTGAGGGTGCATGGCGCGGCGCATATTGGGGTCATAGAAAATAGTAGCACCTGATTGGTGCGCAGCAAAAAACAGGTTTTGCAAAAACGCACGATTGCGCTCTTTGAGTGCAAAAGAACTTGCCACCAGCACAAAATCGCCACGCCGGAACTGCGGAACACTACATTCGCACTGCGGCGTTTCGTCTTTATAAAATTGGTAGGAAGCATTGTTTTCTTCGTTCAAAAATGCCAGCGCAATAGCCGTTTGGCGACTTTCATAGCGTTGCAGCAAAGAAATATCAATTCCTCTACTCTGCAAAAAATCAATGCACATATCGCCCACGTGGTCGCTGCCAATTTCCGAAATAAACGAAAGCGCATTGCCCAGCGTAGCCAGCGATACGGCGGTATTGAGTGCCGAACCTCCCACTCGCACCGTGTGCGGCTGCGCTTGTTTAAAAATTATGTCAAGCACTGTTTCTCCCACGCAATATATCATAACTCACTCATTTTTAGAATAAAACAATGAAAGCACCACAGGCAAATGGTCGCTGTATCCTTTGGTGTAGTATGTTCCTTTATAAGTTCGGAACGGTGTTTTTGCAGCGTTTTTCGCATTCGTTTCGAGTAAAAAATCGTGATTTTGAACCTTACTTTCCACCACGTAATTGCTCACTACGGCGTGGCTCACTATGGTTTGGTCTAAAAATGCCCATTCGTTTTTGTAACAGTGTGTACCTTGTGCATGACGGTCTATTATATTTATCAAACATCGCGTGCAAGTATCATTGTAATTGAAACGCGGCAAAGCACCCAGCACCTGCGCTATGCTGGCATCGGTAGGCGTATCGTTGAAATCACCCATAATAACAATGCGTGCTTGTATATTGTTATTTTGAATACTATCAACCGCCAAGCGCAGCACTCGCGCTGCAGCAGCACGCTTTTCATCGCTGGCAGTTTTTCCGCCAAGCCGCGAAGGAAAATGACACACAAACACGTGCAAACTGTCATGCGTTGGCAGTATAAGACCTTTTACATACAGCACATCGCGCGTGATGGACACCGTAGCACCGGCAAAATATACCGGCAGTGGCTGCGAATATAACACCGAAAACGTGTGCGGATTGTAGAGCATTGCTACGTCAATTCCCCGTCTATCGGGCGAATCGTAGTGCACGTATTCATATTCCTTACTCGCAAGCGGCGTTTTGTGCGTAAGGTCAAACAAACAGCGGCTATTCTCCACTTCCGAAACACCAATAATATCGGGCACATGCCACGCTCCGGAAGCCGCCACCACCCTACTGATGTTTTTCAATTTTGTATAATACGCAGCACTATTCCACTTTTTGGGCGATGTGGGCAAAAAATCCTCATCGTTTTTCGTGGGGTCGTCTATGGTGTCATACAAATTTTCAAGATTATAGAACATCAGCGAAAATTGCTGCTTTTGCACAGTATCAATCGTTTCAAACCTTTTTTGAGTATTTGCCGCTATTGCACTATGTGCCGTAGCGAAGCACGCAACAAGACACACAAAAACATCGAAAAAACTATTTTTCACCTTCATATTCAAAAAATTCGTAGGCACCGGCATCAGGTTTTTCATCTAAAATACGTGAATGATTCAAAATATCGAACTCAAACCCTGTGGCATATTCCAATTTTCCAATATTAATTGCCATAGAACGAGGCGCAAGCGAAAATGGCGTGGCAGCAACATTGCTGAACAGCGGTTGCGCAATATTGGTTATAAATGTGTTTTCACTATAATACACTGCATCTTTTTCGGTAAAGGTTTGGCGCAGTAAACAGTTATCAAACACCATAGGCAACACATCGCCGGCAGTTTTCGTTTTTATTTGTATTTCATTCCTATACGAACCGGAAATAATCGAATTACGAAAATAAGACGTTTCGAGCGGAATTTCTTCTTGCTGCGCCGCATTCATATTGCTCACAAACACCGATGTAATGGTATTTCTGCCGGCAACCGCACCGCTATTACTCAGCGTAGTATGCGTAAACGCAAACTGCCCGCCATGCAGAGCCGCCAAATATCCGCCGCAATCGGCAAGCACGGTATTGAAACAGGTAAGGGCGGCATTAGTGGCAAAAATTGCATGCACACTCATATTCAGTATCTGTGTATTTGCTATGTGCACCGAAACTTGATTTTGTTTTGCATTGATTATCAATCCATTGCTACCATTCCGAATTATCGCGTATGAAATTGCATTGTTCGTACTCGTTTCTTCAAAAAGAATACTTCCCCACTGACCCGGAATAAATCGAAAATTCGCTTCCAAGCGGTCGGAAGTAAACAACACCGGCTGCACCAAACTGCCCTGCACGCGCAGTGAACCACGCACTATAATATTCGCTTTATTGTGCACATACACGCTCACGCCTTCTTCTATAGTAAGTGTTTGGTTTTCGGCAACCACCAGCGAATCGAATATCACATACGGTTTTCTTCCGCTCCACGTAGTATTTTCTTCCAGCGTAGTGCCACGCAATACGTGCGCATCTTGCCCCCACGCGGCAAGTATAATTTTATCGGAGCGATTATTATAGCGCAGCAGCAGCGAATCTTTATGCAATCGCGGCGTATCAATCGCGTTTTCCTGCAATTTTGCCTGCACAAAAATATACATGCTATCGCCGGCGGCAAGTTCCATATTTCGCACCGAAGGTCCGCTTGCTCCATTCACATTCATAAAAAATTCACTTTTCGCCGATTGCGCCATATAGATTTCATCAATTTTCACGGTGCCTTTATTACGGTTATACACCTTAAATCGGTGCGTTATGGTAGCTCTATCGGTAAAAATAGTATCAAAAATCACCGTGTCGGACGAAAACGTAAGCACATCGCTCGCACCGGTAGAATACAATTCTTTTTGACAAGAATACAGCAATCCGCAAAGCAAAAAGCAAAGTAAAATATGTATATATAAGCATAATTTCATGAAAATTTCTCTGTAAAAAGGAATACAAATATAGCAAAAAACCTTCAATAAAAGAGTTTTTCTTTCACCGAAGGTTTATTATACAGAATTTACAGCCTACTTATGCTTGTTCGCTTGGCGTTTCCGCAGGTTTTGCGTTTCCAAAATCACTATCTATCAATATTCGACCGCAGTATTCACACACTATAATTTTTTTGTAACTGCGAATATCCAATTGGCGTTGTGGTGGAATTTTATTGAAACAACCACCGCAGGCATCGCGCGACACGCTTACCACCGCCAAACCATTGCGAGCATTCGAGCGGATTCGTTTGTATGCCGAAAGCAATCGTGCCTCTATCAAAGCTTCCAATTCTTTCGATTTCGCACTCAAATCTTCCAATTCTTTTTTGGTCTCGCCCACAATTTCGTCCAATTCATTTTGTTTTTGTTTCAAATCCACCATGCGTTCTTCGTATTTCGCCTGCGTATTTTCAAGCACCGCAGTTTTATTTTCTATATCAAAGGTAAATTCACGAATACGTTTTTCGCACAATTCTATTTCCAATTTTTGGAACTCCATTTCTTTGGTAATCGCCTCATATTCACGATTATTGCGCACTTCCATTTGTTGCGCTTCATAGCGTTTAATTTGATTTTGCGCTTCTTTTATTTCGTTTTTCTTTGCGGCAACGTCTTCTTTGCGTTGTGCTATTTCGCCTTGAATTTTATCAATGCGCGTTTGCAAGCCAGCCAATTCATCTTCCAAATCCTTCACTTCGAGTGGCAATTCGCCTCGCAAACGCTGAATTTCATCAATTTTAGAATCGGTTTCCTGTAATTGATACAGTGCTTTTAATTTATCTTCTACCGTAATTGGTGCTGCGGTTTCTGCTGTTTTTTTTGTAGCCATAAGGTATAATTTTATATAAAACGAATGGGGTTTGTTGTAACCTGTGAAAAATTGAGTGCAAATGTAGGAAATTTTTTGTTTATAATTTCATAAAAAATATCTTTTGTAAACTGTTCCGACTCATAATGTCCAATATCTGCTATAACAATCTGATTTTCAGCGTAAAAAAAATCATGGTATTTCACATCACCTGTTAAAAAAATATCGGCACCCTGCTTTTTTGCCTCATGAATGAGAAAACTGCCACTGCCGCCGCACACTGCCACACGCATAATTTCCAATTTACAGAGCGGTGAAGTGCGAATTATCTCACAGTGAAAAATTCGTTTCACTTCTTCCAAAAATTCTCGCAGCGGCACTGCCTTCGGCAAATTTCCTATCATACCGTTGCCTCTGGCTTCGTCTATGACTTGCAAAAATTGCACATCGCATAACTCAAGTTTCTGCGCTATTTTGTAATTCACGCCATAGCGAGCGGCATCTATATTCGTGTGCGCAGCATATATAGCAATATTCTGCCGAATAGCCTGCTCCACGCAGCGTTCTACGTCAGTTTCGCCACGCAAGTGTTTCAATCCCGAAAATATAAGCGGATGATGCGCCACTATGCAATTCGCCCCCAGCACAATCGCTTCTTCTATCACTGCCGGCGTAACATCTATGGTGAGCAGTGCCGAAGAAATTTCTTGTTCCGCATTGCCCACCAGCAAACCCGCATTGTCGTAACTTTCTTGATACGCAAGCGGCGCATATTCTTCTATGGCGGTTATCAGTTCGTGGAGTTTCATTGTTAAAATCGAAATCCAAATGTTAGGGAACAATCAGTATTTTTTATTCTTGAAATCCCTCGCACCGCATTGTTGTGCAAATCGGTATAGAGTATATTTTCTTGTTTGTAAGTAGATTTTACACACGCCAAATCACAGTAAAATCCACTTTCGGTTCTCATTCCTATCCCCGCCGAAATATCGCTACGATACAAGCCATCATCATTATTGCTATTCACGTAGGGATTGCCATACAGCGCAGTTCCCACGCGAACACTATACATATTGTAGGAAAATTCGGCACCTATTTTCACATTATTGGCTCGCTTTAAATTTTTCATCACATCGGTATTCTCATTGGTATAGGCAAAATCACTATTACGAGTATTTATGTATCCTTTTGCATAATTCACACTTTCGTAATCAACGCCTATCGTTATCATATTTGTAATGGTACAGCCCAAACTTGCAAGCACTCTATCCGGCGTTGAAATAGTATAATTGTATGAATTGAATGAATCTGCCGAGCCGGTCATGATATTTTGCCCCTTGCCGCCTGCATTTTGGTCAAACTGAGCATTCACCGATTGTGAAAATTCTTCGGTTAAGAAAAACGTAGTGGGTGTGTGATAGGCAAATCCCACGCGCACAAATTCAATAGGACGCACAATAACACCGAATTTTCCCATTAAACCACTTCCTTCCACATCTACATTCTCGCGATACATAAAATTATTCAAAATAGGAAGTAGATTACTCTCATCGCGCTCTTCCAGCACAAATTGCCGGCTATAATTCAAATTTTGAATCGAAAGATTTGCTCCCACATACACATATCGCGAAAAATCCATGCCAAAATTCAATACATATTCATTTCTTCCTCCCGAACGAGTAATTATAGCAGTTTGACGCTGTCCGTAGGTGGGCGGAGAATCTTCCGTAAAATCAGTAAACCAACCTACGTTGTCTTTGTGCAGCAAATATGAGTGCCAAAATAAATCTTGGAAACTTTCCACGCGCTCGTAATTCACACCAAACAATTCAGCATTCACAAGTGCCGCATCGGTCAAAGAACTTGTAGAACTCGGTGTTTCATAACGAATAGCAGCATCAAATATATTTTGATTATTCATAGTAAATCCGTATGAAACGCCACTCAATACGCCGGCATTCGGGGTGTTTTGCGCCACCATAAATCCCATATTGGGCAAACGAAGTGCTGTACTCACCCGATGTTTGTAAAATCCACGCACGTGCCCCCCTTCATAGTATCCGGGAAAGTAATTTTTGGTTTTGATATACGAAAACGCCGGAGTCAATTCAACTGCATACCTGCGCAAACCATTCCCATTCATTGCACTTATATCGCCCCCTAAGCGCGATGTTTCTTGTTTTGTTGTAGCAAGCGTAGCCGTCAAAAACGCTGCCGGATTTACACTCACAGCACTCATATTATTGCCAAAAACACCCATTGCACCACTCATTGCCATAAATTGAGCATTTCCTCGCGGAAAAACTTCTGATGTACGCAACACATCTTCATAATTCTGTGCAATAAGACTTCCTGCCAAAAGCAAACTTGCTACTACCGTTGTCCATTTTTTCATATACTACCCGTTATTCATTTAGAAATGCAACATAAAACGATTGTTCATTCCCATAACGGTTGTATATACAATCAGTATTCAAACAATTACACACAATAAACAATCCACTGCAAATCTACAAAAAAAAATGAGAGTTGAAAATTGAAAATTGAAAATTACTGATTTGTTGTTGAATTTTTAATACATTTCTTCGTGTGGAATAGTTGTAAAAATTTTACCGTGCCGCCGCAAATCGTGCTAAGGGTGCCATTCGTGCTCTGTTGAGCGAGAGCGTATCACCATTGATTGAATAATTATCAATCGTAGGCAAAATTGCCGAAAGTTGCGCTTCCACCGTCATATCTATACACGCCATTTGCGTAGAAGTAATTTGCGCAAACGAAATTCGCTGCGCACTTGCATTGAGCGTATATGTTGCCGAAAAATTATTACACCCCAAACTTCCGCTCACGCGAGTATTCACAGTGTCGAACACTATAAAGGGCTGTGTGGCAACGGTCATTTCCGAAAGCGGTTTCCCGTTCAATTCCACCAAATTCCAGCGCGTGGCAGTGAGTGAAGGTTGCCGTTGTGCTACTTGTTGTGCGGCATAATCTGCCGATATGGTATCTATTACAACTATTTCTTGTGCTTTTCTGCTTGCGCAAGCACTCACTACTATGGCGGCAACTATAATTCCGCCTATATATACTATTGTTTTCATGATTGTGTGGTTTTATGGTGTAGGTAAAAACACAAGACTATTATTTCTTGTCTAATAGCCTTGTGTCTAAAAATTGTGTGTTTAATACTTAAAATCGGAATCCGAGTGTTACGGCAAAATCAGTTTTTTTGATTTTTGAATTTCCTTCTACCGGATTATTATACAAATCGGCATAAAGGAAATTATCCTGTTTTTGCGTTGATTTCACCCATGCCAAATCGCAATAAAATCCGCCTTCGGTTCTAAAACCCACACCGGCAGAAATATCGGTACGGTAAAAGGCATCGCTATTGCTGCTATTCACGTATGGATTGCCATAGAGTGCGGTACCCACGCGAAAACTATACATACTGTATGAAACTTCGGCACCTATTTTCAAATTATCGGTGCGTTGCAAATTATCGGCAACCGCATCGTTGGCATCGGTAAAGGCAAAATCACGCGCATCTATGTAGGCATTGGCATAATTCACACTTTCGTAATCCACGCCTATCATTGCTATATTTTTAATAGTTATACCCAAACTCGCAATCGTTCTGCCCGGAGTAGTTATATTGTAATCATACAAATTGCGTGAACTCGCTTGTGCATGATATATACCACTACCATCATCACTTGCATCGGCATCAAAATTCGCATTCACTCGTTGTGTAAATTCTTCGGTTAAGAAAAACGTAGTGGGTGTATGATAGGCAAGTCCCACGCGAAAAAACTCAATAGGACGCACAATAATACCAAATTTACCCATAAATCCTGTTCCGCTTACATCTAAATTTTCTCTGTATGTAAAATTATTCAATACCGCAAATTGATTTCGCACATCGCGTTCTTCCATCATAAATCGCTGACTGTAATTCAAATTTTGAATAGAAAGATTTGCTCCCGCATACACATATTGCGAAAAATCCATACCAAAATTGAATAAATATTCATTTTTTCCACCCGAACGAGTAATTACCGTAGTTTGACGTTGTCCGTAGGTAGGTGGTTCCCATTCCGTAAAATCGGTAAACCAACCTATATCATCTTTATGCAACAAATACGATTGCCAAAATAAATCTTGGAAACTTTCCACTCGCCCGTCTGAAACGCCAAATAATTCCGCATTCACAAGTGCCGCATCGGTCAAAGAACTTGTGGCATTCGGTGTTTCGTAGCGAATAGCGGCATCAAATACGTTTTGATTGTTGAGTGTAAATCCGTATGAAATTCCACTCAATACGCCGGTATTTGGGGTATTTTGCGCCACCATAAGTCCCATATTGGGCAATCGAAACGCAGTTTCAAAGCGGTGATTGTAATTTCCCTGAAAGTGATTTTCGGTTTTAATGTAAGAAAATGCCGGTGTTAATTCAAAGGCGTGGCTGCGAGCAACGGCACTTCCCGCCGGATTTACACTGATTGCGCTCATATTGTTACCCAGCGCACCCATTGCACCACTCATTGCCATAAATCGCGCATTTCCTCGTGGAAATACTTCCGATGTGCGCAGTACATCTTGGTAATCCTGCGCGGTAAGGCTTCCTACCATAAGCAGCCCTGCTGCTATCATTGTTACTTTTTTCATAATACTGTGTTTTTGTATGTTTTACGTTTTTTTTTGCTGTTGTTTATAATTCAACCACACTCCATGTGCACAAAGTGTGGTTGAAATGTAATAGTGTTATCTGCGTGAAGAACCGCCGCCGCCGCTTCCGCCTCGCGGAGCCGATGAAGAACTACTTGGTCGCGATGCGCCGCCTGAGGCAGGTGCTCCGCCGCCGCTTCTCACAGAACCTCCTCGTGAAGACGAAGGTGCGGTAGAAGAAGAACGTTGCGAAGGTTGTTGCACCGAACCTCTTTGACTTGGTGTGCTACTTCCGGGCTGTGCCGAACTGCGTTGGCTTGGTGCAGTAGTTCCGGGTTGTGCCGAACCTCGCTGACTTGGCGTTACATTGCCGGGTTGTGGCGTAGCAGTACCTCTACCTTGATTTGTATTTGCCGGTGCCGAAGGACGTGTACCGGGTTGCTGTCCTTGCACAGCACCTTGTGGTCGACTGCCGGGTTGCTGTCCTTGTACACTTCCGGGTTGTGCCGGGCGTGTAGCCGGTCGTCCTTGATTTACAGTTCCCTCACGAGTTTGCGGTGATTGAGTTGCTCCGGGACGAGTACTTGCTCCGGGTGCAGGGCGAGTTCCTGTACCTTGATTTACTCCGGGTGCAGGGCGCGTGCTTGCTCCGGGCGCAGGGCGCGTCATATTTCCTTGTCCGCCTTGCGAAGGTCTGTTTGGCGTTGTGCCCACTCCGGGTCGTCCGGGTCGTGGTCCGTATGAAGGTCTGTTATGAGGCGGTCTATTCCATGCCGGCGGACGATTCCACGAATTACCCCAACCGGGACCCCAACCCCAACCGGGACCCCAACCCCATGATGGACGTCCCCACCAAATTGATGAATTCCAGCCCCAACCGGGTCCCCAAGCAGAACCCCAGCCCCAGCCCCAGCCGGGTGTGCCCCACCAAACCGTTGAACCCCACCATGGACTCCAGCCCCAGCGGAAACGAGCAGGGCTATTCCACCATGAAACTCCCCAACCCCAGCCCCAACCGGGCGCAAAACCTACTGCTGTTACAGGACGGCTCCATTGATCGGTAAATACATCACCATAAAAATTGTTAATCACTGTGGGTTGCGATTGTTGCACAAAATCTTGTTGCCCCACCAAGCCATCTTCATCAAATCGCCATTCCCATTGATCTTCGGGCGGCGGTGCCTGCTGCTGAGCCTGTTGCTGTACTCGCTGCTGCTGTACTTGTGGCTGTTGCTGTACTTGTGGCTGCTGTTGCTGCACTCGCGCCGTTTGACGTGCGCCGGTAGCAAAGGTATCGTCTGCCAACTGTGCATTGGCAGCCTGCCACGAACTGCATGATGCCATTGCGGCTATGCAGATAATCGGTAATAATGCTTGTGTTTTCATTGTTAGGTCCTCCTAAAATATAAATTATGTGTGTTATTTCGTCAGTTCGGTTTCTAAAACGATAAAAGTATTGTTTTTTTTTATTTATTTGCAATAAATTTTAATTAAAATACTTCTTACAAAATTTGTGCCAAAAAAGTACTATGGGAAAAGGATTAACAAACAGAAGCGAAAATTATTCGCAATGGTATAATGAATTGGTAATTAAAGCCGATTTAGCAGAGAACTCTGCCGTGCGCGGTTGTATGGTTATAAAACCTTACGGCTATGCAATTTGGGAAAAAATTCAAGCGCAGTTAGACAAAATGTTTAAAGACACCGGACACGTGAATGCGTATTTTCCGCTGTTTATACCAAAATCGTTTTTAAGCAAAGAAGCCGAGCATGTGGAAGGATTTGCCAAAGAATGTGCGGTGGTAACACATCACCGCTTAATGAACGACCCGAATGGCAAAGGTGTGGTGGTGGACCCTGCGGCGAAATTGGAAGAAGAACTGATAGTGCGCCCCACTTCGGAAACCATTATATGGAATACCTATAAAAATTGGATTCAATCCTACCGTGATTTACCTATTTTGTGTAATCAGTGGGCAAATGTGGTGCGCTGGGAAATGCGCACACGGCTATTTTTGCGCACAGCGGAATTTTTATGGCAAGAAGGACACACGGCTCACGCCACGCGCCAAGAGGCTGAGGAAGAAACCGTAAAAATGCTCAACGTATATGCCGAATTTGCCGAAAATTTTTTGGCAATTCCGGTGGTAAAGGGCGTAAAATCGGCAAATGAACGTTTTGCAGGTGCACTCGACACCTATTGTATAGAGGCTTTGATGCAAGACGGCAAAGCCTTGCAAGCGGGAACCTCTCACTTTTTGGGTCAAAATTTTGCGAAAGCCTTCGATGTGCAATTTGCTACCAAAGAAGGTACGCTCGACTACGTGTGGGCTACTTCGTGGGGCGTTTCAACCCGACTTATGGGTGCACTCATTATGGCTCATTCAGACGATAACGGACTGGTGCTTCCACCAAAATTGGCTCCTACGCAGGTGGTAATAGTACCCATATATAAAGGAGAAGAACAATTACAAGCAATTTCGGTGAAAGCACGCGAAATAAAAGAAAAATTAGAAAACTTGGGAATTTCGGTGAAATATGATGACCGCGACACACAAAAACCGGGTTGGAAATTTGCCGAATACGAATTGAAAGGTGTGCCGGTGCGTTTGGCTATTGGTCCGCGCGATTTGGAAGAAGGCAGCATAGAAGTTGCTCGCCGCGATACACTCACCAAAGAAACTATGAAAATAGAGGGTATAGAAACAGTGGTTAAAAACCTGCTCGAAACCATGCAACACGATATTTATCAAAAAGCACTCGATTTTAGAGCAAGCCACACGGTGAGTGTAGATACTTACGAAGATTTCAAAAAACACATAGAAAATCAAAGCGGATTTGTGCTTGCGCACTGGGACGGCACAAGCGAAACCGAAGAAAAAATAAAAGAAGAAACCAAAGCAACCATTCGCTGTATTCCTTTCGATGCTGCCGAAGAAGAAGGAGCATGTATTTACTCCGGAAAACCCTCGAAACGCAGAGTACTTTTTGGAATAGCCTACTAAAATTAATACCTGAATAATTGAGTAACTGAATACCTGAATCAACAAATACCTGAATGACAGAAATTTGCGTTCAACAAAACTATAACACTATGCAACATTTAAGTGAACAAGAAATAATCCGCCGCGAATCGCTGCAAAAACTGCGCGAATTGGGCATAGAACCCTACCCTGCTGCGGAATTTACCGTTACGGCAACTTCTACCGAAATTCTCGAACAATTTACCGCCGGCAGCCGCGCATTTCAGAATGTGCGCCTTGCAGGACGAATTATGACTCGCCGCATTATGGGAAAAGCATCGTTTTGCGAATTGCAAGATTCTTTCGGGCGCATACAATTGTACATCAATCGCGATGAAATTTGCCCCGAAGAAGACAAAACGCTCTACAACGAAGTGTTCAAAAAACTACTCGACATTGGCGATTTTATTGGTGTAGAAGGATATGCTTTTGTTACGCAGACCAACGAAATTTCTATTCACGTGGCAAAACTCACGGTGCTCAGTAAATCTATTCGCCCACTGCCGATAGTGAAAGAAAAAGACGGTGTATTGTACGATGCGTTCAGCGACCCCGAACAACGCTATCGCCAGCGATACGTGGATTTGGTGGTAAATCCGCAGGTGAAAAATACGTTTTTGAAACGCACAAAAATTATCAATACCATGCGTAGTTTTTTCAACGAAAAAGGCTATGTGGAAGTAGAAACGCCTATTTTGCAGGCTATTCCGGGCGGTGCTTCGGCGCGTCCATTTATTACCCACCACAATGCGCTGAATATTCCCCTGTATTTGCGCATTGCGAATGAATTGTATTTAAAACGCTTAATTGTAGGCGGTTTCGATGGAGTGTATGAATTTGCGAAAGATTTTCGCAACGAAGGTATGGATAGAACCCACAATCCGGAATTTACCGTAATGGAAATTTACGTGGCATACAAAGACTATCATTGGATGATGGATTTTACCGAAGAAATGATAGAGCGCGTGGCTCTTGCACTGCATGGCACCACACAGGTGCAGGTGGGCAGCAAAACCATTGATTTCAAACGTCCGTTTAAGCGCATTACCATGTACGATGCTATTAAAGAACACACCGGCTACGATATTAGCGCACTGAACGAAGACGAACTGCGTAGCGTATGCGACAAACTCGAAATTCACCACGAGCCATCTATGGGTAAAGGAAAATTGATAGACGAAATTTTTGGCGAAAAATGCGAAAGTTCTTACATTCAGCCCACATTTATTATCGACTATCCGGTGGAAATGAGTCCGTTATGCAAAAAACACAGAAATAATCCGGAACTTACCGAGCGATTTGAATTGATGGTAAACGGAAAAGAATTGTGCAACGCATACAGCGAATTGAACGACCCGATAGACCAATACGAGCGTTTCAAAGACCAACTTGCGCTGAGCGAAAAAGGAGATGACGAGGCAATGTTCATAGACCACGATTTTGTGCGAGCACTCGAATACGGCATGCCGCCCACTTCGGGTATGGGCATAGGCGTAGATAGATTATGTATGTTTATGACCAATGCCGAATCAATTCAAGATGTACTGTTTTTTCCGCAAATGAAACCTGAAAAAAAGGCAGAAAAAGACAGTATAGACGTATATACCACTGCCGGTATTCCTGCCGAATGGGCAGAAATTCTGCAAGCAATGGGTCATGTGCGCTACGAGCATCTGAAAGAAATAAAATACACCAAATTGCACCAAGAACTCTGCGGCTATAAAAAGAAAAACAAACTTGAACTCGCCGCACCTTCGCAAGACGATGTAAAAGCGTGGCTGGGGCAGTAAAAAAACACCTAAATCCCCCATTGGGGGACTTAGGGAAACAAAACACACAATATCGGGTTACTACTATGGAATTACAACCAATACAGAATGTAATATATGAAATCAGAGAACAACGAATAATGCTCGACTTTGACCTTGCAAAAATGTATGCAGTACCCACAGGTAGACTTAATGAAGCCGTTAAACGAAATCTGAAACAATACATAGAAGAAGTTTTTACTGATTACAACGATATACATGAAGATACCCTTGTGCAATTAGAAAAAATTAATCGAACACTCGCCGAAATGCAAGTAAAAAACCGCCTAACGGCGAAGCCACACCACAGAATTGGTTTTTTTACCGAAGAACAACGAAACAATAAAGAAGATATAATTGAATAAACACTGAAATTTATACATATACCATAATCAAAATTCAAACGCATTATTCTCAAAGAAACGAAACCTGAGAAATTTCAACATAGAGAGAAGAATGAGATTACGAAAGTTTGCGCCGTGTGGCGTGAACTATTTGTGCTTATTTACTCTCGAAAGGTCGTTCTCAGGTACCAAGTTTCTTTTAAATAGGCGTTCACGAATAGTTTACGCTTTTTTTATGCAAGAAAACCAAATACATATAGGAAACATGATTTGCGAAGTGCTCAAAACGCGGGGAATTACCAAAAAGTGGCTTGCCGCACAAGTGCATCGCGAATACAATGGTTTTCACAAAACTCTCAAAAAACACCATATAGATTCCGACCTCTTAGTGCGCATTTCCTTCGTTTTGCGCCACGACTTTTTTGCCCAAATCTCAGCACAGAATATTGCCCAAAATGTACAAACCAAACTATAAAAATAGTGCCACAAAGACTATAAAAGTGGAGATTACAATCTATTGAAAGTTATTGTTTTTCAGATTGTTGTGTATATTTTTGCATACTCATATACTATATACACGACAACTATGACAAAAAAACAAGAAATTGAACAATTCGTAATTGATGGGTATAAAAATATTTCTCCTCAATTTGTAACCGATGGAGTACATAATTTTGTACTGAAAAATCGTGCAGATAATTTTATATTAAACACTCCTGATAAATTTGCATATCACAGATGGGCAGCGAGTTTAAAAAGTTCACAAGCATTTGCCTATAATGTTTTTTCTGGTGTAAAAGACAAAAATTTGGAGTTTGAATTAAAATTAAACGTTTTTGACACTCCTGCACAAATTGATGTTAAAATTGAAAGCGAAGAAACAAATACGATTGATTTATTTGAAGTAAAAATGTTTGAAATTTCAAGTTCTGAAAAAATAGAGTTTGAGAGTAAATATGACAACAAAGATAAATATGAGTATATTTCACCAGAAATAACAGAAGCATTTATTTGTTTTAAAAATGAAGTAATTTGTCATTTCGAGGGAAAGAAAATCTATGGTGGAGGTATAAAACAACTATGCAGTCATTTACTTGGAATGTTAAATAATATGAATGCCCCCGAATTTAAAGGAAAGAAATTAAATCTATATAGTTTCTGTTTCGATAATCCATCTTTAACGTGGTTTAAAGACGATGTAGATAATTACAAAACTGCATTGAAAGAATTTAATATTCTGGCAGATACATTTTTAAAAAGCATCAATGCCAACTCTTGCATTGAATATCATGGATTTTTATCGGCATACGAATACATTAAAAAACATGAGCAATTATTAGGAAAACATAATTTTGATTATGTACAAAAGCGGTATTTTTTCAACGCGCAATAAAATTATGTAACTTAACAGCAACAAATTAAACTATAAACAATGGAAACAAAAATTGAAGTACAATCGCCGGAGGAAATGTTCGGTTATTTGCAAAATCTGAAAGCACAAGGAAGAGAGCCGAGTAATACAGGTTTCTTTCAAAGTAAAGTAAATGGACAAGAAAGTCCCATAAGTTTTGTGTCAAATACTTTTTATGAAAACTTAACAGCAAACCAAGCAAGGGGTAGGTTTTTATTTCCTGCAATAGTAACATATTATATAAAAGAAACCGACGTTCGTACCGAACAACAAGAAGTTTTTTCACAGGGTGCACAACAAATTATTATCAATCAAACCCCACAGAATCAATCAAACGGACTGGGTGTTGCCGGATTTGTATTGGCGTTACTTGCTACATTTCTCGGTTGGATTCCTGTTTTCGGTTGGATTTTGTGGATATTAGGACTTATTTTATCAATAGCGGGCTTCCGCAAAGAACCCAAAGGACTTGCTATTGCCGGATTCATAATTTCATTAATCGGGTTGATTTTGTTACTCACTGTTTTTGCTTCTTTGGCAGCACTATTGGGGCTTGGCGGTTTATTGCATTGATAGTACAGAAAAAACATGAAAAAAGTAATTCATATACTGTTGGTGGCAATGAGTTTTTCTTTGTGCGGTTGCGCACAAAACCATAGCAACCAGCAAAACAATCAAACATCCGAAATCGGGGTGGATAGCAATTCTATTGGAGCATTTGTTACCGTAGTTGATAGCGTATGGGCTTGGAGAGCGAGCATACAATACATTCCGAATATACAAAGTCCGAACGTATTGAAAGCAATTTACGGTGCTTGGGTTCCGGATAATTTTGATTTTTCCAATTTTTCCAAGCAAGCCTTGCAGCAAAATATGGAACAAAGACTACAAACTGTTGTCCATGATTTTGCAGATACCATGCGAATAGAATGCTTAGCATATTCGTGTTCCTATTGTCGAGATAGCAATGGAAAAATAATTATATCGCGAGTAAAACGTTACATGGAAAATAAGGAGCCTTCTGATGATTTTTTAGACAACTATACAATACGTCTTTTTTCAATGGACAACACATTCATTACGATTGAAGATTCATTTGTGGGACATAGCTGCGGTGTATCTTGGTTAGAAGAAAGACACCTAACCTTTAATAGAAATACCGAAGAAATACTTACAATTCAGGACGTTCTGAAAAAAGGAATCGGCAAATATGCGCTCCATGATATTTTACTCAAATACGCTGATGTTGAAATTGATACGGAGGATAGCATCACTTTTCCCGAAGGTAAAATTCCTATTCCCGAATATGGAGATTTTTATTTTGACCTGAATTCTATCACCTTTGTTTATCGAAAATATGAAATAGCCTGCGGAGCAGCCGGCATTGTACACATAACCGTGCCATGGGTGGAAATACGTAAATACGTAAATAAGGATTTTGCAAAAGAACTTGGGCTGGATATATAATTGATAGTTTTCAACAAACTCCCCCCCCTTCACTCCAATCAGTAAAGGGGATTTTTTATTTTTCAAAAAGCGTTGGCATTGTTTTGAAAAACTGTATCTTTGTGGGGAATTACAAAGAGAAAGAACTATGATAGCATCTTATAAAATATGGTTTGATACATCGAACATCTATATTGAAAAAAACGGCATTATAGGATATTTGCCTTTAATTGACAACAAGCCTCTCTATTACGCATCGGAAAAAGAACGACAAGAGTACACGTTTTCTCCATTTGGAATACATTGGACAAGACTTGATGAAGATTTCTGTTTCGATGGGTTTATATACAAATAATTGCACTTACTATATGACAAAAAAAATAGCAATACTCGGAAGCGGCAGTTGGGCTTCGGCTTTGGCAAAAATTATACACGAAAACGTAGATACGCTCTATTGGTATGTACGCGAGGCGGAAATTATTGAAAGTTTGCAACTTCACAGCCGCAATTCACTCTATGTGAGTGATATTTCCTACAATATAGACCGCCTCTACGTGAGCGATAATATCAACGAAATAGTGGATTTGGCAGACATTATTATTTTCTGTGTACCATCGAAATTCATTATCTCGCTGTGTGGCAGTATTACAAGCGATTTGTCGCACAAAGAGTTGGTAACTGCCATAAAAGGTATGGAACCTGTCGAAATTACACTCATTTCGGAATACTTAAAAAAACGTTTTGGCGTGAATGACAGCCAAACTGCCGTAATTTCAGGTCCCTGCCACGCCGAAGAAGTAGCGTTGGAGCACCTCTCCTACCTCACCATTGGTTCGCAAAATCAAGATTTGGCTACAGAAGTATCCGGATTTCTTTCCACCTATTACATTCGCACCTGCACTTCGCACGATGTAGCGGGCATAGAATACGCATCGGTACTTAAAAACATAATGGCTCTCGCCACCGGTATTGCCATAGGTTTAGGATATGGCGATAATTTTATTTCAGTACTCATTTCCAATGCCATACAAGAAATGCAGCGATTTATCAATACCGCCAATCCGCTTGCTCGCGATATAAACGATTCGGTGTATTTGGGTGATTTGCTGGTTACGGCATATTCTCAATTCAGCCGCAACCGCACCTTTGGTACCATGATAGGGCGAGGATACAGCGTGCAATCGGCAGAATTGCAAATGAATATGATAGCCGAAGGCTACTACGGCGCACATTGCATTACGCAAATCAATCAAAAATTGAACGTAGATATGCCTATCACCCTTTCAGTGTATAATATTTTGTACAACAAAATTTCGCCGTCAATGGAATTTAAAATTCTGGCGAAAAATTTGCGCTAATTTCTGCACATAAAAAAAGCGATAACCATTTTCGGCTATCGCTTTTTTTGTAGAAAAGAACTCGTATGAACTATCTATTTTTTCACAAAGGTATGTGCAAAACTACCTTGTGCGGTTTCATAGCGCAGTATGTAGGCTCCGTTTGATAGTGAAGATATATTGATTTCCACGCCGTCATTGAGATTTGCATACGAAATAGTTTGTTGCTTTCCTGCAATATCCACAATGTGCACAGAACGAATTTCATCGGTCGATGTTATGGTAAGTCTATCACTTGCCGGATTTGGATAGATTGAAACCGTAGGTTCAGACACATTGTTTACAGAATTTGGGGTTTCCGGTATATCCACGGTTACTTCAACCAAGGTAAATGCGGTGTATGATTTTGCGAGTGGCGAAAATCCCGACCAGCCGCCGGAGCCGTTATTTGCATTACTATCCCAATAGTAGATTTCCACCAAATAATTGCCCGGTTCCAAATCTACATATCCTGTAAACGATACTGTTTCGGTAGCACCTTCATCTAAAATCAATGGTTGATAGCCAAAAAAGGCGATCGAATTTCCGCCGGTGGGTGCAAACACAAAGGCTATCACGTAATCGGCAAAAAATCCACCATTATTTTGTAGTTCTACGGTAAGTTCCGCAAATTTTTTATCTACATTTTGCGGGTCGGCAAACGATACCTGATTCAAAAGGTTGAACGCAGGTGCTTGCGTAGGAGTTGCTTCCACCGTAACGGTCAATGTGGTAGGAAACGCCACAAAACGGGGTGAATTTTCATCATTATTTGCGTCATAATCCACCATGAGCGTATATCGCCCCGGTGCTACGGTAACATTTTTTTGAGCCACAATAACTTTCGTTTCTCCTGCCGGTACCACCACCGGTTCGTCATCACCCAGCGTAGTAACCGTACCATTAGTACTCGATTTCAAGAAAAAGCGAAACAACGAATTGTATTCATCGCCGGTATTGGTAATAGAAACTGTAATTTCGCCCACTTCATTTTGATACAATTGTGTTTGCAATTCTATGCTGTTAATTGCCAACTGAGGAAATTCTATTGCCGGCGTTGAAATTTGCACTACACCATTGCTCACGCTCACATAATAACGATTGAGCGTTCCCGCTTTTCCGCGCACTATACTCCAATCACTTTGTCCGGCAGGTTGAAATACTACATACATTTCGTAATTTCCTTGTGCCACCGTGTTTGGCAGCGTTACCGAAAAATTCGTTGTGGTAGATTCCGAATACAATCCCGAAGGATAGGTGGCATTTTGGGTAGCATACGCCGCCACAAAGGTACCGCCCTCTGCAAATAAGCCTACACCAAGTTTTCCCGAAAAATTATTCACACCCTCATTATTTATTCCCATAGCAGAAACAATAAACGGTGCTCCCACATTGACCTGCGTAGCAGATATTGCCAATGGATTTTCCAAATACATTTGATAGAACGGTACAGAACTTGTACTCGGCGGCTGAATGCCTATAATCATTTCCTGACCTAAATTAAATCCGCCGCTACTGCCACCTATGCCCATTGCCGGCGGATTGAGTGCCGAAATTTGAAAAAATCCATCACTCATACCACTCCACCCCCAATTAAAATGAAACAAACCATCACTATCGTAGCCATCGCACACAAAAAAGTGTCCACCTTCGGTAGAAGCACCTGCGTATGCCACCGGACGACCTTGATTTAATTCTGTTTTAATTAAATCTATCCACTCATCTTCCGAATAATAATCGCGCTGGCAATATTGCAAATTGGCATCGTAACCAAAATTATTGATAAGCGCGTTTGCCATATCCATAGTATAAGCACCACTCGAAGTTCCGTAATCCATATTGCACGATACACCCACGTTGTAGATAAGCGTAGCCACCGCAGTATTTTGCGCAGTGGTAGGAGTTAGTCCCGCTTCGGTATAAGAAGGCAGCATATTATCCCAATCGAAGGTTACTTTACTGAAATCGGCACTCAGCGCAATGCGATTACTGCTCGAAGTATAGGAATTACTCCCCTTTCCTGTGGCTGGATATTTATGAAAACGCATAATTTGCGATGTACCGGTGGCTACACAGCCCGTTACCGCTCGCTGATTGGCATGAGGAATAAGGGGACACAAATTATTAAATGGCGCACTTTGGTCCCAAATTATTTCAGAGAGCAATTGGTCAATTTTTTCGGCAAAAACAACACCATCGCGTAGTGCAAGTTTTGGTTTTGGCGCGGCACTCACGGCAAACGTTTCGCCGGTTTCCAATCGGTGCAACTCAGTTTCGTAGCACGAAAGCATATAGCGCATATTCGCCGGAGCCTTTTCCATACTAAAATGCCCTTTGGTAGAATATCCCAACACTTCTCGTGCACGGTCGTCGCCGCTCACAATTACAAAACCTTCGTTTTCGCCAATGTTATACACATAGTAATACACCGTTTGCTCGGCACGGCGCGTGTATTCCAACACCGGCGCGTGTGCAGCACGCAAACCTACCGAAGATTTCGCACTGAAAGAAGCAGCAATTTGTTGCGCCTCGTGCTCCGGACGCTCACCAGCCTGCACCGCCCAACAAAGAAGAGCAAACAAGGCTGAAAGTACAATTTTTCCTTGAAAAATTTGTGAAATAGTAATTTTCTTCATGACTCGTAATTTTAAAATATTTGTATAGGACAAAACTACGAATTACACCGCTACTTTTTTTCAAAATAAATATGAGTTACAGCATATATTTCACTATTATTCAATAGTTTGAAATGCGTGTATTTTTTTACAAGAATCCACACATTTGTTTATTGCAAAGGAAACACCTACTTTTGCAGCAAAATAAATTAGCCATGAACTCCTTCGATATAGCCATACTCGGTGCCGGACCTGCCGGTTGCGCGGCGGCACTTTCGCTTGCACAGACACAGTGCCGCGCGGCATTGTTTGAAAAAGAACAATTTCCTCGTCCCAAAATTTGCGGTGATGGCGTGTGCGACCGCAGTGTGAACGTTTTACGGGCTATTTCGCCACAGTATTACAATGAGTTTTTGCACCTTGCCGAAAAACAGGCAATGCACAGCACCTTGCTGTTTTATAAAAACAATCGCTTTGAACTGAAATTGAAACACGCAGGCTATACCTGCAAACGCGAAATGTTCGATAATTTCTTGTTTTCACTCGTGCTGCGCAATGCTCGCAATGTAGAAATTTTTCAAAACTGCGCCATACAAAGGGTTGAAGAAATTAACGGCGGGTTTGTGTTGCACAATGCACACGGAGAACAGTTCAAAACCCGATTACTTATAGTGGCAAACGGTGCAAAATCGGCGATTGCACAGCAACTGAGCGGCAAAAAGTTTTCGCAAACAAACAGCGGCGTAGCCATTCGCGCCTACTACGAGGGTGTGAGCGGTTGCACACCGCAGAGTATAGAATTGCACTACAAAAAAGAATTTTTTCCGGGTTATTTGTGGATTTTCCCCATGGCACACGGCGAATGTAACGTAGGTTTCGGCACAAGCATAGATATAGTAAAAAACGACAGCGTTCCTATGCAAGAACGCTTGCAACAGTGGATTTCGAGCGACCCGAACCTTGCACAGCGATTTGCCAACGCACGCAGAATTTCGCCCTTACAGGGCGGTTTGGTGCCCTATAATCACAATTCGTTTCATTGCTCCGGCGAAGGTTTTATGCTCTGCGGCGATGCGGCTTCGCTCATAGACCCTATTTCGGGCGGAGGAATTGGCAACGCCATGCTCAGCGGCAGATTGGCGGCTTTGCAGGCTATTGATTGTGTAAAAAATAACGATTTTTCGGCAGCAAAAACCAAGCACTATGAACAAAGATTGAAAAAACGCCTGCATCGTGAAATGAAAACTCGCCTACGCATACAACAAAGCATTCTGCGCTTTCCCTTCCTGCTTTCGGCAGTGGCAGTGCTTGCAAAAAGTAAGGCAATTTTCAACCGCATTACGCGCTGGTATAATTAACATTTAGTTGAAAGTTGAGAATTGAAAACTGAAAATTAAACTGTATTTTTGCACCTGGATTGTGAAATTTTTAAAAAAACCTAAAAAAAGATGAAAAAAACGATAATTACCCTCGTACTGGGTATGGTATCGCTCGCTTGCGCGGCGCAAGAAGTGGAACAAAAAGTGCGCACTTCGCTCTATGGCTATGTGCGCAACGAATTTTTTTACGACACGCGCCAGAGTTTAACTTCGGGAGCGGGCTTATTGTATTTTTTGCCTCTCGACAAAAATGAAAATATACTCGGCGAGGATTTGAATGCACAAGCGGCATCGCGTTTTTTGAGTATGGAAAGCCGCATAGGGCTGCGCATAGCAGGCATAGATACGTGGGGGGCAAAAATTTCCGCCAATTTAGAAGGCGATTTCGATGGTTTTTCTATTTCGGGAGGAAATTTTACCAGCAATACCGTATTGCGCCTGCGCCAAGCATGGACAAAGGCGGCGTGGGAGCACGTAGAAGTGGTGGTGGGGCAAACGTGGCACCCCATGTTCGGACCGGTGTTTCCTTCGGTATTGGGAGTTTCCGCCGGTGCACCCTTCAATCCGCTCAATCGCAGCCCGCAACTGCGAGTGGATTACAAACACAAAAACCTGCGCGTGTATGGCGCAGCACTCTATCAAATGCAGTATTTATCGGTAGGTCCGCGCGGTTCTTCGCCGGAATATGTGCGCGATAATATTCTTCCCGAATTGTATGCAGGGCTTGATTACAGCCCACAATCCTTTGTGGTGGGTGCCGGAGCAAGCACCATAGGGTTGCGTCCGCGCATTATTGGGGAAAAACAAATCACTGTGAACGAAGAAAGGGTTGCGATTCCCGTGAAAGTTTCCGACCACGTAACGTCATACGCCGCACAAGCATTTGCGCAGTATAAAGCCGAAAAACTTACCGTAAAAGCAAAAGCACTCTACGGACAAAATATGGCACATTTGCTGCAACTGAGCGGTTATGGAATTTCGGCGAAATTAGCCGATGGCAGTTACGAATACAGCAACCTGAACACCGGCACATGGTGGTTCAATGCCACCTACGGAAAAACCTATCAAGTGGGAATTTTTACCGGATTTTCCAAAAACTACGGTTCTTCAAAACCCCTGCTCGAAAAACCCTACACCTTCGGACCAAATAATTTGGCGCACTTGTTTCGCCTTTGTCCGCAATTTTTATATACCTACAATAGTTGGCACATAGGCATGGAATACGAAGTTACCCAAGCCGCCTACGGCACGTTTTCGCTTGCAAAAGGGCGTGTAACAGACACGCACAACGTGATAAATCACCGTATTTTTGCCGAAATTGTGTATAATTTTTAACAAAATGCAAAAATACAGCCGTATTTCACAGTAAAGTGTATATTTGTACGGTATTCATAGAAAACGATTATGCGCACAGTACTGAAAAAATACGGCATGATGACACTTGCACTTTGTGCGGCGAGTGGCGTTTTTGCACAAGATTTGCTTCCCATTACGGTAAAAAAAAAGTCGATATACAGCACGCTTGTTGCCGATATGTCGTTTCAAATGGCGAATAAACAACTGAGCACCGAGGAGCAAAGCGAAGTTACCATGCGCACCATTGTATTTACCAATTGGGCGCACTACACGCATTTCAATTTCAATAATAACGTGGGTGCCATAGCCGGCTGGGGTGTGCGCAATATTGGTATTCGAGCACACAATGAATTGATAGACAGCGTAGTATATCGCCACACCGTGCGTAGAATTTACACACTCAATGCTTCGCTTGCTGTAAAATTGGGTTCTTTTTCCAAACACTGCTTTGCCTATGGCGGCGGCGAATACGATATGGCTTTTCACTTTCGCCAACGCTTGAAAACCAAAACAAATTCCCGCATAAAAGACGGCGAATGGTGGAGCACCGCCACCGACCGATTTCTACCTTCGGTATTTGTGGGTATGCAGTTTCCTCACGGTGTGAATATAAAATGTTCGTACTATCTTCACGATTTTTTCAATCGCAATTACACCGGAAAAATTACCAACTTCCCTGTGTATGAGCAATCGCGCATGATAAACGTGAGCCTTTCGCTGCAATTCCAAAAACTCAACCTCTTGAAAACCGTATTGGATAGTTTCGATGCAAAAGCCCAATCGGTGGAAATGTAATCATAGTACAAGGTACTCAGTACAGAGTAGTGAGTACTCAGTACTCAGTACCAACTACTCACTACTCACTACTATACTTTCAATATAGTCCAAAATTTCATCGCGCCCCACTTTATGCGCCGAAGATGAGAGAAACATTGGCGGAAGTTCGTCCCAAAATTCAAGGAGTTTTTTTGTATATTCTTCCACATTGCGTTCAAGCGCAAGCGGTTTCATTTTGTCGGTTTTGGTAAAAATTATGGCAAAGGGGATTTCCTGCTCACCCAGCCAATTAATAAATTCTACATCTACCGCTTGCGGCTCGTGGCGACTGTCTATCAACACAAAAAGACAGGTAAGTTGTTTTCTTTCGGTAATATAAGCGCGAATGTATTGCTCAAAATTTCCTCTGTCTTTTTTACTCACTTGGGCAAATCCGTAACCCGGTAAATCCACCAAATACCACTGATTATTTATCAAAAAGTGATTAATCGTTTGCGTTTTTCCCGGTGTTCCCGACACCTTTGCCAACTTATGATTATTGGTAATCAGGTTGATAAGCGAAGATTTTCCCACATTGGAACGTCCGATAAATGCAAATTCGGGATTTGTTGATTTCGGACATTGCGCTTCGGTGGTACTGCTTTTTATAAATTGGGTTTGTTTAATTATCATTGCGAACAGAATTAAGTTTTTTATAGCCTATCACGCGGTCGTAAGCGGCAGAAATGTCGTAAAAATACACAAAAATTTCGTAATCGTTTTCGCTTTGATAAAAACTCCCTTCAATATTTGCACTATTGAATTGCGCGGTTTTGGGGTCAAATTCGGCAAGTAAATAATCGTAATATCCTTGTTTTAAAAGAATTGCGGCTTCGTATTGCTGCGCATCTTCGTTGTAGGTCATTTTATAGGCATTGCTCGCTTGCCACATTGAAAATTCGCCAATCACAAAAATATCGGCTTTTTGTTGTGCGCTTTTATATGAAAACTGCACATTGGCGTAGTCAGCAAGAGTATGTGCCTGCTCTGCGTAATCGTGCGAAATCATAAATTTTCCATTCAAATCGCCGGTTTTGCTATATGCTTTGTATGCGCGATTTTCGTTTGAATACAATATAATAGTGTACATACGTTTTGCGGAATTGTACTCAATAGTGCGCACCACACCGCCCGGATACAAAAAACTTTTGAAATTGAACTGATTAAATTCCGAATTTCCCAAAAACAAAAGGTTTGAACCCTGCTGATACTGAATTTCATCACCGGTAATGTGCGAAGGTTTTTGCGCAATTTTCATGTTGTCCCAGCGATGATTTTGCAAAATTTGCACGGAAATATCGCTGAACGGATTGCGAATGGTAAACCCCAGCGGAAACAGCGTGAGCAGTACTTCCTGATATTCATCCATAAACTGTACTTGGTCGGGGCGTTGCACCGATGCTTCTATTTTTATCAACTGTTCTATCACCGTAATCCGTTTTTGGAAAAGCAACTCATCGTTTTCATTATCAATTACTTGTAATAAATAATTTCCCGAATAGCGAAATTGTAAATTCTCGTTGGGAAATCGTGCGCTGTAATGCACATAATCGGTGTTGGTATTGGTTGAAAAATCGGTATGTTCCACATTCTGCGTGCCAAACTGTTGCAAATAGTCGCTTGGGTGCACAGTACTTTTTTGCCAATTTCTGTCGCACAGCATAAGTTCGTAGCGCAGGTCGTGCACTTGCGAATCGAGAATATCAAAATGCACATCTATTGTTTCCTTGTTGAGTAAGGAAATTACCGGATTTGTAAGCGGATTAGCACTTTTATACACTTGTATAGATTTTACCTGCACGTTAAACAGCGCATCTCTTTGTACCTGAGCAACAATACTTTGCGCACAAAACAAAAAAACGATACAGAGTGATTTTTTCATGTTCACACACCCGTTTTTACGCCAAAAATATATCCCACCACTGCGGCTATACACATGGCTACGGTTCCCCAGAAACAAATTCTCAAAATAGATTTTCCCCACGAGCAACCGCCCAAATGAGCCGTGATAGCACCCGAAACAGCCAAGAAAACAATAGCAAATCCGTATTGAAACAATACCATTGACTTCATGGGTGCACACACTGCCACCAAAAATGGCAACAATCCGCCCGAAATAAACGAAAGTGCCGAAGCCGCCGCCGCTTGCAAAGGGTGCGGCGTAGTGGTATCGTTAATACCCAACTCTTCGCGAGCATGCGTTTCCAGCGCGTTTTTTTGCATCAGTTGCGTGGAAACTTGCTGTGCCAAATCTTCCGACAAACCGCGCGTTACGTAAATCTGAGTTAATTCCTCCAACTCCCCTTTGGGGTCGGTTTCCAATTCGTTTTTCTCGCGTTTCAAATCGGCATTTTCCACATCGGTTTGCGAACTCACCGACACATATTCGCCAGCTGCCATAGAACACGCACCGGCTACAAGACCCGCCAATGCAGTAAGTACAACCGTTTCGCGCGAAGTTTGCGCCGCCGCCACGCCTATTACCAAACTCGTGGTCGATAAAATACCATCGTTTGCGCCCAACACCGCCGCTCGCAACCAATTTGCCCTGTTAATGTAATGTTTTCCCATGATTATTGTGTTTATACGCAAAACTACACTATTTTTTTCAGTTACAAACCCATTTTTGAATTAGTATTCACAATTTAATCATATCTTTGCGTGATAAAAAACAGATAGCACTATGACACTTGTTTTTGCGACCAACAATGCCCACAAATTGCAGGAAATTACTGCAATGGTTGGTAATTCGTTTATCATCAAAAGTTTACGCGATATTAATTGCTTCGATGAAATTCCCGAAACGGGCGACACGCTCGAAGAAAATGCCCTGCAAAAAGCCCGCTATATATATGAAAAATACGCTTACAACTGCTTTGCCGATGATACCGGACTTGAAATAGAAGCACTCGGCGGCGCACCCGGAGTATATACCGCTCGCTTTGCCGGCGAAGCTTGCACAGCAGAAGACAATGTGCAAAAAACACTCTCGCTCATGCAAGATAAGGAAAATCGCTACGCCATGTTTCGCACCGTAATTGCTTGTATTATCGGCGGAAAGGAATATGTGTTTGAAGGCGCAGTGCAAGGCACTATTGCCACCAAAACAATGGGCAGCAAAGGCTTCGGCTACGACCCTATTTTTATTCCCGAAGGGTACGCAGAATCGTTTGCACAAATGCCCATGAACGAAAAAAATACCATAAGCCACCGCGCTCGCGCTTGTGAAAAATTTTTGAAGTTTTTGAAAGAAATACGAGAATAATAGATACCGATTAATGATTACAGTATGAATTTCATAAAACATTATACAAGTCAAGTTCTTTCATTAGGCATAGAAAAAAAAGAACTGTGGCGATCTGTTCTATTTTTGAGCATTGTGTATGCCGTAGCGTTTATTGCTCTTTTTCGTGCCGATTACACGTATTTGGACGACATTGAACGCAGTGTAATGTCAATCGGGTTGCGCGGCGATTTTTCACGGCACATTTCGCAATTTTTGAGTTATTTTATACACGCTACGGTTGATGAACGCCTAACCGATATTTCGCCGTTATCACAAATTATATCTTGTATTCTTTTAGCCACAGCAGGATTTATGGTAGTAAAAATTATGTGCGGTAAACCAACTCTATACTTGCTATTGGCAACCCTTCCTATTGGACTTTCTCCAAATTTTTTGGGTTGTATGAGTTTCAAATTCGATGCTCCATATATGGCTCTCTCCGTATTAGCAAGTGTGTTTCCCTTTCTATTTATGCACAGAAATCATTGGCTTTTTCTCGGAATAAGTGTAATATCACTTTTAATTATGCTTATGACCTATCAAGCATCTTCAGGTATTTTTATTATGATAGTGCTCTATTTTTTCTTTCGCACAATTCTTTCAAAAAGTGATAGCATAAAAAATGCCTTTCGATTTATCGGCATTTCGTGTGCAAGTTTTATTGCTGCGCTTATTCTATTTCGATTATTCTTCCTACAAATAATTGATTCATACGCTTCCACCAACATAGAACTAAATTTTAGTATATTCACTGTTTTTGGAAGTAATTGGACTATGTATTGGCAACTCATACGCAAAGATTGGAATGTACTATGGCAAATAATAGCACTTGTAATTGTTGTCATATTCTATATAAAAACAATTATTCATTCCAAACAAAACAAAATCGTTGCATTTTTCGTAACAACGCTGTTCTTAATACTGCTCGCATTATCGGTTTTCGGAGTATATCCCTTACTTGCAGAACCGTCATTTGTACCGCGTGCCATGTATGGCATAGGTATTTTACTCGCAATTCTGAGTGTAGATATTTGTTTTTCTTTGAAAAAAATATACTCATTTCCTGTTGTGTTGCTTGTGTGGTGCTTTTTCGTATTTTCATTTGCCTACGGCAACTGCTTAGCCGATCAAAAACGCTACAAAGAATTTCGTGCCCAAATACTTATGCACGATATAGCACAAATAATACCCACAACGCAAATCCACAAAATCATTATTCACAATGGCATAGGATTTTCGAGCGTTGTTCAAAATGTGGCACACAACAATCCTATCGTAAAACGCCTCATAAAACCCTCTTTATCTCGTAATTATTTAGCATACTACCATAATTTTCCTCAGTTGGAGCAGAATGAAAAAGCAGTGAGTAATGAAAAAGAAATACCCGTAGTACTCGATAGTTTCTATCACACCATACAACTAAACGATGAATATATTGTAATAACCTTAAAATAATATTAATACACAAAATTTCATAACTATAATACAATAACAATATGAAAATTTCTATAAAAAAAACTACGTTTAATCTTTCCGGAGAAAAATTACTTCTTTCAGCAATTGTAATTACTTCGATTATAATTTTACTCCCTTTTGTTATTATTTCTCTGTACAATATTCCCGGGGCAAGCGACGATATGCACCATTCATTTTTCAATTCCAATGTAAATTATCTTCACGGTATTTGGAATTGGTATTCAAGTGGATATAATGGTAGATTTGCCAATGCACTATTTATGCTTTTTCCCGGAAGACCATTTATGAATATTTATTTTGCAAAAATTTTTCCAATATCTATCATTGTTTTTCTAATTGCAAGTGCATATTATTTTTTTAACGCTCTCTCCTCCAATAAAATAGAAAATCTTATTTTTTCAACAATACTTGTTACTTTTTTTTATCTTTTTGCTCCTTCCATTGTGCAATTTTATTGGTTTTCTGGTGCTACGGTATATACCATTCCTCTTATTTTTTACTTATTATTGTTAGGTCTGTATGTTCGTTATTTTAATACGAAACGAAATATTCGTTTTTTCATACTTAGCACTATTCTGTTATTTCTCGTAATAGGTTCTCACGAAAGTTGGGCTATCATTACCTTTTTCACAACCCTTGCGTTCTTCTTAAATGTGTTTTTTAAAGGAGAAAAAATCACCAAATCATCTCAAATATTACTTGTGATTTCACTTATTTTAATGTTGTCTGTAATTTTAGGTCCCGGTACTTTTTATAGACTACAAGGAGAAAAAACAACGTATGAAAGCATTGGTTTATGGGCAAGTGTGTATTATAGTTTTCAATATTCTTGGTCTGAAGTACTGCAAGCCATTTTCAATCTTCCCATTCTGTTTTGTGTATTTGCACTCTTTTTCTATAAAAATCAAAAAAACACCCCGTGCTATTTTTCCGAAAAATTATTGTCTCCTTTGATTGTTTTACTTTTATTCATTACTTTTTTCGGATGTTTTATTGTTATATATTCTTTTGGAAATACTGCTTTTCGACCCAGAGGAATTATGCCCAATTATTTTGCCTCAATTATTTGTGGTTTGGCTATTGTATATATTTTAAAATACACGTTATTTTCAACACAAAGAACATTTCCAAAATCTTTATCTTATTCATTTCTATTTTTAGGTTTATTTTTAGGTGCCGCAATTTCCACTAATTTTAAAAATGTTATAACAGATATTTTTACGGGACGTGCCCAAAAAGAATCTTCTGAAATTGTATGGCTTTTCAACTATATCAAAAATAATAACGACCAAGTAGTATCTGTTCCACAAGTAAACTCAACAACACAAACACTCTATTGGTTCAATGTACCCACAGCCGCCAATGGCTGGCATTATTTCGTAGTAAAAGGTTATTTTAAAAAAGGAGTACTACTTGACCCTACTGTATCAATAGAAAATTTTATTCGTAATCATGAACAACAAAACAAGTAAAAATCTGTCCACAAATTCGCTTACACCTCCTAATATAATCCAAATCCTCCGCCCACAGCAATGGCTCAAAAATGCCTTTGTATTTCTGCCGCTTTTTTTCAGTGGGCAATTACTGCACGTTGAGTTATTGTGGCAGTGCATTGTTGCGTTTTTCGCATTTTCCTTTGTGGCAAGTGCTATTTATTGCCTCAACGATATATGCGATGTAGAAATGGATAAACTCCACCCCGAAAAATCGCATCGCCCCATTGCTTCGGGTGCAGTTTCCAAACACATGGCATATCTGCTCATGATAGCGTGCGTTACAATTTCCATAACCCTTCTTTTTGCATTTTCCGGCACAGCAAAGTTTGCACTTATGGCTCTCATAGGATTTTATTTCGGTATGAACGTAGCCTATTGCCTAAAAATCAAACACATTGCCATTGTCGATGTACTCGTTATTGCCATAGGATTTGTATTGCGCGTGGTGGTGGGCGGCGTTGCCACCGGCATAGAACTTTCAGAATGGATAGTGATAATGACCTTTTTACTCGCGCTGTTTTTGGCATTTGCCAAACGCCGCGATGATGTAGTACTCTACGAAAGTACCGGTGTTTCGCTGCGAGCAAATACCGCTCGCTACAACCTCGATTTTCTCAATCAAGTAATGACTATTATTTCCACCATTACCATAGTTGCCTACATTATGTACACCCTTTCGCCGGCGGTAATTGCTCGCTTTGGCAGCAAATACGTGTATGGTACGGCAATTTTTGTACTCATCGGCATTATTCGCTATTTGCAACTCACCATTGTAGATTCAAAAAGCGGCAACCCCACCAAAGTACTCATTCGCGACCGATTTTTACAATGCTGCATTGCCGGCTGGATTCTTTCATTTTTATTAATTATTTACGTATTGTAGTATGAAACAAACAATAAGAACACTTTTCAACAAACAAAATATTCGGCACACACTGTGGAATACTGCTTTTGTATTATTCGTAATTTCAATAGTGCAACGATTGATACGCCAAGTACTTTTTCGCTATACGTATGAAAGTTGGTTTGGGTCTGAATGGCTTATCAACTATCAGGCTGGCTATGTACGGCGTGGTTTGATTGGCGAAATACTGTTTTTTTTCGCAAAAAATTTCAATATAAATCTTTTCTTGACCATAAAAATATTTAGTTTGATATGTTTTATTCTGGTGTGTATATTTTTTATCAGAACCTTCATAAAAAAAGGCTACTCTCTATATATTCTTCCTCTCTGTTTTTTTCTTGGAGCACACATATTGGGCTACGCCATGTTGTGGCATAAAAGAGATCATGCCATGTTGTTATTCCTCATTGCTGCTTTTTGGTCTTTTAAATCAATCCCCAATCTCACTCTACGCATAATTATTATCAATATACTTATTATCATTGCCTTACAAATCCACGAAGTGTTTGTTTTTCTTTCATTGCCTTTGTTATTGTTATTGTTTTTCAATTCCTTCATACACAAAGGAATTATACAATCTATTTTACTCTCTCTTTTGTGTTTATTGCCAAGTGTATGTGCTTTTTTACTTACACTCAAATTTCATGGAAATATGGAAACTGCCCAAACAATTTGGGATTCATGGGTATCGGTTGCTCACGTTAATCCTGCACAACTTACACAATACTCGCATGGTGCTATTAGTGCTATTAGTTGGGAAAGTAGTTCTACATTCAAATATCATTTTGCCATGAATTTTTTCACTAAAAGCAAAGGAATATCCTCATTAATATTTTTACTTATGACTTTTCCTCTTGTATATTATATTACAAGTAATGCGTTATTGGTATTCCGAAAAAAAGAATCTTCATTCTCTACCCAAGATAAAACCATACTATCTTCACTTCTTATTTTTCAGTTTTGTTGTATTCTTCCTATTCTTCTCATACTTTCTTGCGATATTGCACGCATCTTTTTTTATTGGGTAACAAGTTCTTTTTGCATATTTCTATTGATACAAAAAAAAATCTTACAACGTGTATTTCCTGTTTTTTATACTCGTTTCGTTGAATTTATAAACACGAAACTATCTATTATTCTCCCACCCACAAAGATTACGCTTGCATTATTGATGCTATGTATTGGAATTCCAATAATAGAATTTAATGCTGCCGAAATAATCCAAACCAGTATGTGGGGCAATATTTTACGCCTAATATCTTTCTAATCGTATGAAAAAAACACTCGTAGCCTTCGATTTCGATGGCACACTTACCACCAAAGATAGTTTTATTGAATTTGTCAAATTCAGTAAAGGAAAACGCAGTTTCTATTGCGGATTTCTACTATTTTCGCCTGTGCTCGTGGCAATGAAACTGCGCATTATAGCAAATTGGCGTGTCAAACAATGGATTATTTCCTATTTTTTCAAAGGAATGAACAGTGAAACCTTTAATACCTACTGCACAGCATTTATTCCCACAATCAACGCAATGCTGCGCCATGAAACCATAGCAAAACTCAAAGAATATCAAAAAAATGCCTGCGAAGTGTGCATAGTAAGTGCTTCGGTGGAAAATTGGGTGCAAGCATGGGCGCAATCTATGGGCATACTCACACTCAACGTTCTTGCCACGCAGTTAGAAATTACAAATAATACACTTACCGGACGCTTACACTCCAAAAATTGCTACGGACAAGAAAAAGTCAATCGACTATTACTGACATTTCCATTCAGGGAAAATTACCGCCTCGTAGCCTACGGCGATAGCAGCGGCGACAAAGAGTTGCTCAATTTTGCTGACGAAGCGCATTGGATTTCAAAATAAATTCCTACATTTGTAATACCCTAACAGAAATTACAACTATGAGTGCATCACCTATTCCCACCTACACACACTATCCTTCTTCCTCGCCCTCCTACCGCGATGAACGCTTAGATACCTTTCGCGGACTTGCCATGGTGTGGGTGGTGTTCAATCACGTACTGTTTTGGATGAGTTTTTTCTACGGCAGCGTGTTCAAATCCTATTTTTTGATAGGCACACAGTTGTTTTTTGTAATAGCCGGTGCAAGTAACGGAATGTCGCGCCCCAAGCCACTCTGGGAATTTTACTACATTCGTTTCAAACGCATACTCTTCCCCTATTGGTTTTATTGCATCATCACCCTCATTATCACCATATTCGTTTCCTCTCAACCCGTTAATATAGGTATGGCGTTGCAAAACCGATTGTTATATTTCAATATGTATCCTACCAACCCCGAAATTTTAAGTTGGGCAGTGTGGTTCGTGCCGGTATATTTATTGGTTATGATCCTCTTTCCATTTTTGCGAAAATATTACGAGCACACCACGCAATTGTTCGTGAAAATTATCCCCCTATTTCTATTTGCCGCCTTAGTTATTCTCTTGCAGGAAAAAATTATTCCAATTCCTGCAAAAATTGGGCATTATTATCTCATGGACCTTGCGAAAAAAACCGCGCTCTATGGCTTTTTTGCCTATTTGGGTTTATTTTTTACCGTATTTATGCAGCGCAGCAAAGCACAAATGCTCACAGGCATTATTCTTACCGTAGGGTGCGCTATTGCAGTAGTTGCAACAATTCGTTTCTGTGACGCAAGCCCAAGTATGCAAAACAATAAATTTCCGCCGAATTTCACCTTTTTACTCTTTTCTCTCGGCGTTCTCGGCATTCTCTACCTTGCTTCCGATTATATTATTCGCGGCATTAATTTTTGCAAACGAAACTCGGTATTCGCTTGGATTTACCGCCAATATACCAAACACGGATTGACTATTTTTCTCTTTCACCCTTTTGTATTCCTACTCCTTACCGAACTGCGCAAACTTGCATTTGCCACACACAACAAAACTTCGGTAATTGCCTTTATATTCACCACCCTACTTGCACTACCACTTTCGGGCGTTATCGGCTATCTATTTTCATGGGTTGAAAATTTGGCGCAAATCAAAATTAGAAAAACACAAACACCAAATACAGAGAAAAGTCATGAAAATCAAAAAAATAACCGGCAGGGAAATACTTGATTCACGCGGTAATCCAACCATAGAGGTTGATGTAGTGTTAGAAAACGGCGCAATGGGTCGCGCATCGGTTCCTTCGGGAGCATCAACGGGCGAACACGAGGCTTTGGAACTTCGCGATGGCGACCCAAAACGCTATGGCGGAAAGGGCGTGCAAAAGGCTGTGGATAATATCAACACCATAATAGCACCGGCACTTGTAGGCTGTTGCGCTTTGGAACAGCGCAGCATAGACCTCAAACTCTGCGCACTCGATGGCACAAAAACCAAAGCGCACTTGGGAGCAAATGCCATATTGGGCGTTTCGCTTGCGGTGGCAAAAGCAGCGGCGAAAAGTTTACAACTTCCGCTTTATCGCTACATTGGCGGCGTAAATACCTACGTATTGCCTGTTCCTATGATGAATATTATCAATGGTGGTTCGCACTCCGACGCGCCTATTGCCTTTCAAGAATTTATGATTCGCCCCATAGGTGCGCCTTCGTTCAAAGAAGCATTGCGCATGGGCGCAGAAGTATTTCATGCACTCAAAAAAATCTTTCACAACCGTGGTTTGATTACCGCAGTGGGCGATGAAGGAGGATTTGCCCCCACACTCAATGGCACCGAAGATGCACTCGATTCTATTATGCAAGCAATACAAGCGGCAGGCTACACAGCCGGAAAAGATTTTACCATAGGACTTGACTGCGCATCATCGGAATTTTACACCGATGGCATATACGATTACAGTAAATTTGAAGGTGCGCACGGAAAAAAACGCAGTTCCGAAGAACAAATTGCCTACTTAGAATCGCTGATAGCAACATACCCGATAGATTCCATAGAAGACGGTATGAGTGAAAACGATTGGAAGGGCTGGAAACTCCTCACCGAGCGCATTGGCAGTCGTTGCCAACTTGTGGGCGATGATTTATTCGTTACCAACGTAGAATTTTTGCAGCGCGGCATTACAATAGGTTGCGCCAACTCCATTTTGATAAAAGTAAATCAAATAGGCACACTCACCGAAACCTTGAACGCCATAGAAATGGCGCATCGACACGGCTACACCACAATAGTGTCGCATCGTTCGGGCGAAACCGAAGATACCACCATTGCCGATATTGCCGTAGCCTGCAATGCGGGGCAAATCAAAACCGGTTCACTGAGCCGCTCCGACCGCACGGCAAAATACAATCAACTACTGCGCATTGAGGAAGAATTGGGCGAAATTGCTCGGTTTGGATACGCAAAATTGCGATAAAAATACTCTCAGTTTCGCACAAAATCTATCAATTCGCACAAGGCGGCATTGTACTGATTTTCGGGGAAGGTTTTGCATAATTCTACGGCTTGGGTGCACAATTCGTACAATTTTTGCCTACTATACTCTATGCCGCCGTTTTCCGTAATTGTGGCGGCTATTTTTTTGAGATTTTCAGATTTATTTCTGTGCGATTTCAGTGCGCTGCGCAGTTGTTTTGCTTCGTGCGAACTCAATTTTTGCAAGGTATAAAGTAGCGGCAAAGTCATTTTCTTTTCTTTCAAATCGTTCCACGCGGCTTTACCGGTAAGTGTTGAAGGACTGAAATCGAGAATATCGTCTTTGATTTGAAAAGCAAGCCCCAAAAGTTCGGCTATGGTAGTAAGTTTTTCGCGTTGCTCGGCAGTACTTGCACCGGTAGAAACTGCGCCGGCTTGCATAGCCGCCACAAAGAGCGATGCGGTTTTTTTGCGAATTATTTCGTAATAAATTTCTTCAGAACTCGTCAAATGCCGCGCTTTTTCCAACTGCAAGAGTTCTCCTTCGCTCATGTGCCGCACCGCATGAGATATTATGCGCAACATTTCAATTTCGTTACTATCTATGGCATAGAGCAAACCTTTTGAAAGTAAATAATCGCCCACCAACACCGCAATTTTATTTTTCCAAATGGCATTAATAGAAAAAAAACCGCGCCGTTTTGCGGCATCGTCCACCACATCATCGTGCACAAGCGTAGCAGTGTGCATCAATTCTATCATATACGCCGCCGAATAGGTTGATTTTTGAATAGTGCCCACCATACCTGCTGCCGAAAATACCAACAGCGGACGAAGTTGCTTGCCCTTACTGCGCACTATGTAGCGAATAATAAGCGAAAGCATTTTGGAAGACGACTGCAATTCTTGCAAAAACAAGGCATCAACCTGTGCAATTTCGGATTTGAGAAAGGGCGGAATAGAAAATTTTTTACTCATACGCTTATTTTTTACCAAAGGGAATATTCACAGTTACTTGCATGGTAAAAAACGAAACTTCCTGCGTGCTTGGTGCTACATAATATTTTATTTTATTACTGCTTTTTATACACAAATCTATAATTCCCAAACCCGATTCTTTATGTGTATCTATTTCAAAATTAAGAAGTTGTGCTATATAATATTCATTCAACTGTTCCGAAGTCAGGCTATTCACATAGTCTATGCCGGTGGTCAATTTTTCTACACACTGCGTGTGAATATAGTTTCCGCTGCACAAAATAAACGCACCGGGTACCGATTGTACATAAAAAATCGCAGGATTTCCCTTATCTTCTTCGTGCAATTTCGCGCCGTGTTTCACTATATTTTGCAACATTTCCACCATAATATTGAACACTTTTTTCTTCATATCGTATTCGCCATAGTGCAGTCCGTTGGTTATAGAAAGTAAATTCATCAAATTTTCCTGATGCAATTTGCCCGAATACACCAGCATAATATTTCGTGCGTGCACAATTTCGTGCACACCTTGAATTGTTTTAAAATCAAACGCCACAGTTTCCACCGGATGCGGAATGGTGGTATGCAAATAAAAATACGAAAACCGCTCGCTGATAGGCTTAAAATCATACAATAATTCGGAATGCGATTTTCGCGCAATGTCTATCAAACCAAGTCCTGCACCGCCTTTATCACTCACTGTGCTGCTATTGAGCACATCTAAGTAAAATTCTTTGAGGGCATCTCTATCGAGTGAATTAATTTTTTCGAGCAGTTCCTGCAAACTTGGCACAAGGGAGGTTTCTATTACATTGCCCGAAGTAATTTGGTAAAATCCGTCTTTTTTCTGAATTGCCAACATTTCCAAACGTTCCGTTGCCGGCAGTAAATCCTGCGTTTCCACCGCAGCCTGATGGCGCAAAATATTTTGCAAACATTCCACCAAAATAGCAAACACTCGCTTACGAATCTGCGTTTGCTCCTGCGTGGAGTGCATATTTTGCTCGGCAATGGTAATAATGGTATCGGAAATTTTTTGAGTAAAACGTCCGCGATAAATATACCACAAGTTGTTTTTACTCATACTATCGAAGAGTTGCATACAGTATTGCAACGATTCGTCTGTTGCTATTTGTTCATTTTGTATGTATTGCATATTTTTCATGGTTCGCATAAGTAACTACACTTGTAGTACAAATATACGGATTATATTACTACGATTACACACAAAACAAAAAATTATTGTATTTTTCTATATGATTCCCCTACCTTTGCGAAAAGCGGCAAGGTTGCTATTCACTATTTCTTCACCTTTGGCGGCAAAAAGAGTGCGAATTGCGCTTTCCACCACCGCCGTTTCTATACCTATGTATGGTGCGGCTGCGCCCAAAAGCACTAAATTGTAGGCTTTGGCATTACCGAGTTCTTTGGCTATTTCGGCTGCGGCTATCAATTTACTGTTAAAGGTGCGCAACGAGTTCAAAACTTCATCAATAGCGGGATAATTACTAATATTCACAAAGGCTTCGGTAGCGGTAATTATCATAGCATCGGATTTCAAAAACGGCACATAGCGCAGTGCTTCGAGCGGTTCCAGCGCAATAATTAAATCGGCTGCTCCCAGCGGAATTAAATCGGAGTGAATTACTTCGCTCGAAATGCGCAAATGCGACTGCACTTCGCCTCCGCGCTGGCTCATACCATGTACTTCGGCTTGTTTTATGTATAATCCCTGATTGAGTGCCGCAAGGTCTATCACCGCCGCTATGGTTAAAATTCCCTGTCCGCCTACTCCGGCTAAAATTATATTTGTATTCATGTATTTCGTGATATGTATAGATATTCGTTGATATTCAGTGATATTGAGATATTCATTGTGTTATTGGCATATTAACACATTGGCATATTGTTATTTATCTTGTGTCTAAAAACCTATTTCTTTCGTTTTCGCATAGCCACTTGCACACATTCGCGCTGCGCAATCACTACCGAAACTCCTTGATACTCAATTTCTTCTTTCAAAATTGTGATATTTTTTTCCAAATTCGGTTTCAGTGGAATTATGGTGCGAATATGTTCGGGAGCAACGCCCAAACCTATGCAAATTTGCTCCAATTTTCCCGTGCCTGCCGAATCTTGACCGCCGGTCATGGCGGTGGTGGAATTATCGGAAATAATAATAGTTACGGGCGAATTATCGTTCACAGCATCGAGCAAAGCAGTAATGCCCGAATGAGTAAAGGTAGAATCGCCCACAATTCCCACTGCCGGAAACATTCCCGCATCGGCGGCACCTTTTGCCATAGTAACGCCGGCACCCATGTCCACACAGGTATTTATGGCATTGAATGGCGGCAAAGCACCCAGCGAATAGCAGCCAATATCGGAAAAAACCTGTTTGTTTTCGTAATTCTGCATCACGGCGTTGAGGGCTTCAAATACATCTCTGTGCCCGCAACCTTTGCACAATTCCGGCGGACGACCAACTACCAACGAAGGCACCGCAAGCGTTTGCGCCGCCGGGATACCCAATGCCTGAGCAATTATGTCGGGATTCAATTCTCCCGTGCGCGGTAGTGTGCCGTCTAAGCGTCCGTGAATTTTTGGATTATTGAAAAATCCGCGCAATAGTTCTTCATACACCGGATAGCCTTCTTCGGCTACAATGATGTGTTCGTGCGCATTGCAAAATTCCTGCACCTGCGTTTCGGGCAAGGGATATTGCGAAATTTTGAGTACCGACACATTCAATTTGTGCGCCCGCAACACTTCCATTACATAATTGTATGCCAATCCAAAGGCAATAACGCCTTGTTTTGATGTAGTTTTGTGTTCCGCCAAAAATGGTGATGTTTCAGAACGTTTCACCAATTCGGGTTGCAGCGCAAGCAAGTGAGCATAATGCCGCCGAGCATACGCCGGCATCAAAATCCATTTTCCTGTATCGGTATCGGGACTGAGGGCATTTTCAGCACGCAGTGCCTGCGGCACAATAGCCGCCCGCGAGTGCGAAATTCTCGTAGAAATGCGAATAACCACCGGCAGTGCCAATTCTTCGGACATAGCAAAGGCATAATGCACAGCATTGTACGCCTCTTGCTGGGTAGAAGGTTCTATGAGCGGCAACATGGCAAATTTTGCCAATGCACGGCTATCTTGTTCGTTTTGCGAAGAGTGCATAGAAGGGTCATCGGCTACCACAAGCAACAAACCGCCGCGCACACCGGTAAGAGACGAACTCATAAAAGGGTCGGCGGCAACATTTAAACCCACGTGTTTCATACACACTATACTGCGTTTGCCGGCAAAAGACATCCCCAGCGCAGCCTCATAGGCAGTTTTTTCGTTTGTAGCCCACGTAGAGTGAATTTTGCGCTGGCGAGCGATGTTCGATTTTTGAATAAATTCAGTAATTTCGGTAGAAGGCGTGCCGGGATAGGCATACACACCTGAAATTCCGGCATCAATAGCAGCAAGCGCAATAGCCTCTGCCCCCAAAAGAAGATTTTCTTTCATTTCTGTGTTTTATTACGTTCGTTGTGTTGCAAAAAATGAGTAGGCAAAGGTAGTGATTTTTGAAAAACTATCGCTGTGCCACCGAATAATCATACGAAATACGGGCAAATCGCACGGCTTGCGCGGCATCGGCAGGGAATTTCGTTTTTTTCGCGGCTTGCTTGGCAGCCTCTATACAATTTTGCTCGCTTATGGCAGTTTCTATTTCGGTAATATCGGTAACATTGCCATCGGCATCAATTTTCACACGAAGTTCCACAATTTTATCGCAATTCGTTGTATTCAAAGGTTTTACCAACTTTGTAGCATCACCGTTGCCAAAAGGATTTCCGGGCGTTCCTTTGGTATTGCGGCTAAACGGACTGCCATCGGGGTGTCCCGGTCTGCCTATTGCCGCTCCTTGCGTGGAATTTCCGAAATTTTCGGTAGAAGTGCCGCCATTTCCCAGCAAATTACGATTCATAGTTCCTTGCATTCGTGCTTTAAATTCCTCTTCTTTGGCATTCACCGCAGGCACATCGGTTTGCGTAATTGTTTCCGGATTTTTATTGGTAGTTTCGGGCGAAGTACTTTCTTTAATAATCGTAATAGGTGGCAATACACCGCTCATATCGCCGGCAGCATCATCACCTTTCACTTCTTCGCCTTTCGCCACCGAACTTCCCGCCTCTTCTTCTTCCATTTGATTAATCATAGCAACTTTCAATTCTTCGGTCATAGCAATGTGGGCTTTTTGCACTTCGGCAACAGTGCGCACCGCGTAGGGCAGCAACACCATGAGCAATGCCACGCACACACTCACTATAATCACGGCTTTCAAGTGGCGATTGGAAGAATCATTGCGCAAATCGTAGGCACCATAGAGTTTATTGCCTTTGGCAAATATTATATCGAGCCACTTGGGGGACTGTAAATCAAAATCATCAACTATTATTAATTCCATGTATTGTTTTTTTCTTATTTATACAAAATTTCTCCTTCAAGTACATCAAACGTAGCCCCTAAGTGTATATCCACATCGTTAAATTCTCCCAATAGTACTTTTCCATTGTTTTGAATTGTACAAGTGCTGCCACTTTCTGCACAAACAGAAATACTATCAAGCGTTCCGCCATCAATAATGAATTTACCGCCACTTTTTACAATTATTACACTACAATCTTTTGTGCTCACATTTGCTTTTATTGTAAGCGTTTTCCCCGAAGGAATAACGATATTATTTGATATAGATTGTGTAGTATTCCATAGTACACTACCATTTATTGTTTGAGAAACAGGATTTTCACTGCTTGGAAGGCATGGACGTTTTACTACGGTAATTTCGTCGAAAACTTGGCTATTGCCATTAACAATTTCATACGTTGTAATGATTATTTTATCAGAGGCAACCGAAACATTACTATACGTTGGACGATTTACATAGGTTCCATTTGTATCATTATAATAACTTCCTGAACGACCTGTTACTAACGCAAAATTTGGAGAATAATTTTTCAGGTATGGGGACATCCACTCATCCCCAAAAGTTCCGTTTGTGAAATACAATGTACCATTTTGTACATTAAAAATTCCCCCTAACTTTCCACTTACATTTTCATTATTATGCTTTGGAACATCTACTACACTCGCAACCGTTCCTTGTATTAATTTTTTGTTTTTCACGGGACCTATTACATCATATATATGAGTATGACCCTGAAAGGCAATATCTATATTTAATTCATCAAAAATATTTGCTATTGGGTCGTAATAAACTCCATTAATTTTACTGGTATAAGTAGGGATGTGATAACATACAATGTGCCATGTTATAGTCGAATCATTTATTGTTGTTTTCATCCATGTTTTTAAATTATTAATATACGTAGAATTTTTGCACTTTTCTCCACTGCAATTTTCACTATTAATTACAAAAAATTGCGCATCTCCATACGTAAAAGTATAAGTACTACCATCAAAGTCAAACGATGCACTACTTACATTAAAATGCTTTTCAAAATGTTTTCCTTGTGGAACATAACTCAAATCATCATGATTACCCAAAACAGGAACAAGCGGTTTCTGCACAAATAAGTTCGGTTGATTTGATTGCGAAGCAGAAGCAAAAAAACGCTTCCATTGACTCATATCCGAAACAACATCTTGTCCATTCCACTTAAAATCGCCACAATGCAACCAAAAACTCACATTGGGATAGTGTGCTCGCACCACATTAAAATTTGTTCTTAATGTAGAAAAATCAACTATTGATGGATAATTCATAACGTCATATTGTACTTGTGTATCAGTTATGTACACAAATGAGAAAGGGGCAGATGCTATCGGAGCAGTTTTAAACGTACCATTCACACTCCCTATTTGGAATGAATAGGTGGTATTCGGTGTTAATCCGGTAACAATAGCCTTATGTATAGTTGATCCAGCATATTGGCTGCAAGTAGCGGTTACTGTTTTTGTAATGCCTCCACCTATAATTGTTACTTGTCCGCATAGATTATTGGCGTTAGTAAACCAATTAAATGCCATTTGTGTTTTGGGGTCTTGGGTAAAATTCATAACAACATTATAAGGTGTTTGTGAAAACACAACAATGTGAGCAAACAACATACTCATACAAAGCAACAACCTACATATTAGAAATATTTTTTTCATTTTACAATTTTTGTATTTCCAATAATTCTACTTTCTGAAAGAACAGAAACAATGTACACTCCCTTTTGCAAATGATTTACATCAATTTCAGTAGAACCTTGCGAAGTATGTGTTAAAATTTTTTTTTCGAATATATCGTATAGGATTATAGTAATAGGTAAATTTTCTTCATATTTTACATACAGTTTATCAGAATAAATATACGTCTGCAACAACTTTACGTCTTGTATGTCCATTCCAACCTCCTCAGAATATGTAAAGTACATAGTGCCGGAAATTGGCACAGGACTTCCTTCGGAAGTTGTAAATTTCGTTGATGCTATGGTAGATGAAGTACTTTTTAGTATGCCATTTTCATAACTAATTGCCGAATTGTCAAAAATAGGATTCTTTAAAGGTATTGAACACGAAAATATTCCATCCCAATTTTTATGTAATGTTAGCGATACTTGTTGATTGTCTGCAAATAGTTCATCCGAATATCCCTCAATTGAGGTTAATTGATTGTACCAACAATATAGGGCATAAACCCATGTTCCTCCTAATATGATTTTCGTCAAACGATTGTGGTCGCAGTACACCGTTGCTCCGTGTCCCGCTAATGTTACAAGTTCTGTTAAATTATTGTAAGAGCACGATAAGTAGCGCAATTCTATGTCTGCCACATTAAGTTCTGTCAAATTATTCCCAGAACACCTCAACTCTCGCAATGCTATACAATCCACCAAATTAAGTTCTAATAAATGATTATTCGCACAATTTAATGAGGTGTAATAATCAGGAAAATCATCGGAAATCATATTAAATAATCCGAAAAACGAAGCAATCCCACTAAGATTTCTATTGCTAATATCAAGTGTAACAACTCGTTTAGGAATTATGCCACTCCATGTAATAAAAGACCATTCAGTCGGGTCATCTATATTTGCTAACAACCCATTATTCCGTATCAAATTGTTAATCACTTCAACATCAGGAGCGTAATATTCTTCCGGGTCATATCCTTGTGCTTGCACCTGCCACGCAAAGCATAATGCAAAAAATATAACAATGTTTTTTTTCATATCAACCTCCTTGTTTCGTCAATATCATTTGTTTGGTTTCACTCGCAATACCATCGGCAAGCAATACATAACTGTAAATTCCTGACGAAAGTGTACTTGCTTTTATTTCAATAGACACGTTTCCTCGTTCTGTAATAGAAATACACTGTACTTGTACTCCTTGCATAGTATATACACACAACTGCACTTTTTGAAAGTGTTCCGGCACATAGCATTTTACCGTAGTGCGTTCATTAAACGGGTTTGGTGCATTTTGATAGAGTTTTAACATTTCTGTATTTCCTGATTCAGAAAGATACATTTCTTGTGTTGCACTTACTTCACTTGATTTCAACGTTGCACTTAGTTCCTTGTTTTCAAGTTTTTGTTGCAGTGTTATTATTGTTTTTTGTTGTTCTTTCAATGCTTCCACTATTACAGGAATTAAAGCAACATAATTAATTGCATAATATCCCTCTGAATCTTGACTTACCAATTCCGGGAAAATTTGTTGTAATTCCTGTGCTAAATAACCGTATTCAAAAAACTGGGTAGTATCTTTTGTTTCTATTTCTCGCGTTGGTATAGTTGTTTTTGTATATGATTTCCCTTGTAATTTATACAATTTTTCAGTTTCCAAACTCACATTTTTAATGTTTATTTTTAATCGTTCGTCTGAAGAATATACCGTAGAACCAACTCGTATAGTTCCATTTACATCTAACTTATACATTGAACTTGGGTCTCTACCTATGCCCACATTGCCATTTGCGGTAAGCACCATATATCCCGTTCTTGAAAGTGCACTATTTGCAGCACCATCGCCAAATGTTTCTATTTGAATACTCCCTTCGGTTGAAAAACCTATCAAACTTGCATATCCTGCTGCAATTCTGCGATTGGTAGTATTTGTAGTGTAATCCCACGATGTATTTCGTCCCATATATTTGGTGTTTCCATTGTGAAACGTCCAAATATCTCCTATTTGAAGTATTTCTTTGGGATTCATTGTCGCAATTCCTACATTACCATTATTTTTCATAGAAACTGTTTTCCAATCCGAAATAATACTATTTACCGTTCCGTTGCCAATAGTTTGAAAAACTATATCTCCCTCTCCACTAAAATACATTCGGCTTGCTATTCCCGAATTTATTCTCACATTATTAGTTCCATTATAGTAGGTATTTCTTCCAATGATTTTATCGAACGGACCATCATAAAAAGTCCAAATAGCACCAATTTGAAATTTTGTTTTAGGTATAGTTGTACCAACGCCCGTGTATCCATTATTCACAACTTTTATTTGTGAAAAACTTATGTTTGTTACAAATACAAAACATACAAAGAAAAATACTTTTTTCATATCGTTCATAGATAAATTTACAACAAAATCACAATTTCCCACAAAGTTACGAATTTATTTCAACTAACAAGTTTCCGCTCATAAGTTGTGCATAAAAAAACCCACTCTCTATTGCGAAAGTGGGTTTTTTGCGTATCAATAGTATGTTTTTTACAACTGCGTTGCCGCGTGGCGTTTATAGCCATTGTAACGCCATTCGGCATTTTTCTGTGCGGCTGCAAACAATTCTTCGGCTTCGGCAGGGAATTGTTTCATGAGCGAGGTATAGCGCACTTCGCCTTTCAAGAACTCTTGGAATTTACTCCAATCCGGCTCTTTGCTGTCCAATTGGAATGGATTTTTACCTTCGGTTTCAAGTTCGGGATTGTAACGCCATAAGTGCCAGTATCCGCACTCTACGGCTTTTGCCTGTTCGCTTTGTGCCTTACCCATTCCTTTTGCCAATCCATGATTAATACATGGCGAGTATGCTATAATAATAGATGGTCCGTCAAAGGCTTCGGCTTCGCGAATTGCTTTCAATGTTTGCGCTTGATTGGCACCCATTGCTATTTGCGCCACATACACGTAGCCATACGATGCTGCCATCATACCAAGGTCTTTTTTACGGATTCGTTTACCTGCTGCGGCAAATTTTGCAACAGCACCCACCGGCGTAGATTTCGATGATTGACCACCGGTATTTGAATATACTTCGGTATCTACCACAAGTACATTCACATTCAAGCCCGATGCAAGCACGTGGTCTAAACCGCCGTAGCCAATATCATACGCCCAGCCATCGCCACCAATAATCCATTGCGATTTTTTGATAAAATACTGTTTCAATTCCACCAACTGTTTGCAAATATCGCAATCGCATTGTTCTATCATTGGCACGAGTTTCGCAGTAATTTCCGCAGTTTTTTCTGCCGATTTACGATTATCTATCCACTCTGCAAACAAATCTTTCATTTCGGCTGAGCAACACGAGCACGCAATTCCTTCGGTCATGAGGCGTTCTACTCTATCGCGCATTTTTTCGGTGGCTATTGCCATACCAAGTCCGTATTCGGCATTGTCTTCAAAAAGTGAATTTGCCCAAGCCGGTCCACAGCCTTTTGCATTTTGCGTGTAAGGCGTAGAAGGTGCCGAACCTGAATAAATTGAAGTACAACCGGTGGCGTTTGCTATCATTTGGCGTTCGCCGAACAGTTGTGAAATCAATTTTACGTATGGTGTTTCACCACAACCTGAACACGCGCCTGAGAACTCGAACAATGGCGTTGCAAACTGTGAATTTTTCACATTTGCTTGAATATCTACCAAGTGTTGTTTTGAACTTACGTTTGCCACGCTGAAATCCCAATTTGCTTGATTTTCCATTTGTTCGCCAATCGGCACAAGTTTCAGTGCTTTTTCGCCTTTATTGCCGGGACACACATCGGGGCAGTTGCCGCAACCCATACAGTCGAGCACATCTACTTGTATGCGGAAGTGCATTCCTTTCATTTGCGCCGGTGCTTTCACATCGAGCGTGGTATAGTCTGCCGGTGCTTTCGCTTTTTCGGCATCATCGAGCACAAAAGGACGAATGGCTGCGTGAGGACACACGTAAGCACATTGGTTACACTGAATACAATTTTCGGGAATCCACACCGGCACATTTGCCGCCACACCGCGTTTTTCAAATTTCGATGTTCCTTGCTCCCACGTTCCGTCTTCGCGACCTTTAAATGCCGAAACAGGTAAATCATCGCCTGCTTGTGCATTCACAGGGCGCACTATGTTTTTCACAAATGCCGGTGCGCTGTCGTTTCCTTCTTCTCCGTCAAGAGTAATTTGTGCCCATTCTGCGGGAATATCTATTTTCACCACATCGCCGCCTCTATCTACTGCGGCATAGTTCATATTCACAATATTTTCACCTTTATTTCCGTAGGATTTCACAATGAATTTTTTCATTTGCTCCACCGCCAAATCGTAAGGAATTACACCGGTAATTTTGAAAAATGCCGATTGCAAAATAGTGTTGGTGCGATTGCCCAAACCAATTTCTTGCGCAATATTGGTTGCATTGATAATATACATGGCAATATTGTTTTGTGCCAAATATTTTTTCACGCGGTTCGGTAAATTTTTCTTGGTAGTTTCAGCGTCCCACACTGAGTTCAAAAGAAAAGTTCCGTTCTTTTTCAAACCTTTGGTAACATCGTACAAGTGCAAATATGCCGGCACGTGACAGGCTACAAAGTTCGGAGTATTCACTAAATAAGTGGAACGAATAGGGTGGTCGCCAAATCGCAAGTGCGAACAGGTAAAGCCACCCGATTTTTTACTGTCGTAGGCAAAATATGCCTGACAATATTTATCGGTATTGTCGCCAATAATTTTGATTGAGTTTTTATTTGCACCCACCGTTCCATCGGCACCCAAGCCATAGAATTTTGCCTCGTATGGCGCATTTTCCAGCGTAAGTTCTTCTTTTTGCGGCAGCGATGTGAATGTTACATCATCTACAATGCCTATGGTGAAACCGTTTTTGGGTTCGGGCAATGCCAAATTTTCATACACGGCTACTATTTGCGCAGGCGTAGTATCTTTTGACGAAAGTCCGTAGCGACCTCCTACTATAATAGGCGCGTTTTCTTTTCCGTAGAAAGTATCTTTTACGTCCAAATACAGCGGTTCGCCGGTTGCTCCCGGTTCTTTGGTGCGGTCGAGCACGGCTATGCGTTTTGCAGTTTTTGGCACTGCTGCCAAGAAATGTTTCGCTGAGAATGGGCGATACAAATGCACCGCTACCAAACCAACTTTCTCGCCTTTTGCCACCAATACATCTATCGCCTCGCGAGCGGCTTCGGTAACAGACCCCATTGCAATTATCACGCGCTCAGCATCTTGCGCACCGTAATAATCGAAAAGTCCGTAACTGCGACCGGTAATTTTATTGATTTCGTTAATATACTGTTCCACTACATCGGCTACATTGTTGTAGTACGGATTACACGCCTCGCGTGCTTGGAAATAAATATCGCCATTTTGCGCCATACCGCGAGCCACAGGGCTTTCGGGGTTCAAGGCACGTTGGCGAAAGGCTTTCAGAGCATCTTTATCGAGTAAGTGCGCTATATCATCTTGTTCTAAAAGATTGATTTTTTGAATTTCGTGTGAAGTTCTAAAACCATCAAAAAAATGAACAAAAGGTACTCGCGATTTTATAGCAGTTAAGTGCGCCACCGCAGCCAAATCCATTACTTCTTGCACCGAACCGGTGGCAAACATGGCACAGCCCGTTTGACGAACAGCCATAACGTCTTGATGGTCGCCAAAAATAGAAAGTGCGTGCGATGCCAACGCACGAGCCGATACATGATACACGCCCGGAAGTAATTCTCCTGCAACTTTGTACATATTCGGTATCATAAGCAACAAACCTTGCGATGCGGTGAAGGTATTTGCCAGCGTACCGGCTTGCAACGCACCGTGCATAGCACCTGCCGCGCCCGCTTCCGATTGCATTTCTTCTACTTTCACCGTTTCGCCGAAAATATTTTTTCGCCCTTTCGCCGCCCATTCATCTACATATTCTGCCATAGTTGATGACGGCGTAATAGGATAAATTGCCGCAACTTCGCTAAACATATAGGCTATATGCGCCGCCGCTTGATTACCATCGCAGGTAATAAACTTCTTGTTATCTGCCATACTTATACTTTTTTATAAAATTTTTACATTACAATTTGAGTGGCGAAAGTACAAAATTATTTTCAAATTGCACGGTGCTCTGCAAAAATAATTTTTGCATACGTTAATTAAGGTGTACCGGTGGATATGTATTTGTAGATGTCACGTTTCAAAACAATTACAGTTTATACCTCAACAAAAATACTGACAAAACTACACTTTTCGTCATTAAGCCGTATTTTATTGCATTGTAGCCCCGTATAGGGAAGGCTCTTAGCGCACAGCAATATGCTCGGAGTGCAAATAGTGTTTGAGTTCGGGAATTGCAATTTCTTTGAAGTGGAAAATGCTGGCAGCGAGGGCGGCATCGGCTTTTCCTTGTTCAAATACTTCTTTGAAATGCGCCATATTCCCCGCTCCGCCACTTGCTATTACGGGAATATTCACCAATTCCGAAATGGTGCGGGTAATATTGCAAGCAAAGCCGTTTTTTACGCCATCGTGGTCCATCGAAGTAAGTAAAATTTCGCCGGCACCCAAGTTATACACTTCCTGCGCCCATGCTATGGTGCCTATATCGGTTGGCTTTTTGCCGCCGTGCGTGTGCACACGGCTTTCGTTGTCGTAGAGTTTGGTATCTATTGCCACCACCACGCACTGCGAGCCAAATTCTTTTGCCAATTCGGTAACTAATTTAGGGTTATACACCGCAGCGGAATTAACGGTAATTTTATCGGCACCGGCAGCAAGCAGCGCGGCAACTTCGCCCACCGATTTTATACCGCCGCCTACGGTAAAGGGAATATCTATATGTTGGGCTATTTTTTTTACCAATTCCACAAAGGTATCACGTTTTTCGAGCGTAGCGGTAATGTCGAGAAACGTCAATTCATCGGCTCCTTGCGCAGCGTAGAGTGCGCCGAGTTCCACCGGGTCGCCGGCATCGCGCAGTGCTTCAAAGTTGATTCCTTTTACGGTTCTGCCGTCTTTTATATCTAAGCAGGGAATAATTCGTTTAGCCAACATATTTTTTTGCAAATTTACGAGTTCGTGCCACATACACCACTACTCCACCGGCTATTACAAGCAAAATCGGCAGCAGAATATTGAAGAGTTTCCAATACACAAGTTCGCTTTTTATGCGGTTTTTATTGAGCAGTCGTATTTTAAATTCTCGCGAACGAATGGTGAGCAAATCGTATTCTCCACACAAATAATCCATAGCATTGAGCAAAAATTCTTTGTTGCCAAAGTATTGGCGTTTGTCGATGGCTGCATATTTATAATAATACAGCGGCATGGGCTGCCCCGATGTAGGATTTACTTCGTTTTTCAGAATATTTGCATCGCCCATTACTATAATTTTAAGGCTGTCGGCAGATTTTCGCAGTGTTCTTTGTTGGAGCGCAAAGGGTGCTTGGCGGTTGGCATAGAGCGAAGTAATTTGCCCTTCCAAAAGCACTGCCACCGGCACATTGTAGCGATTGAAAAATTCGTCCGTTGGCGAAATATTCAAAATTCCGAAGCCAATGGTATTGGGAAGTCCTATCAAGCGCGCTCGCGAAGAAGATTCGAGCAACACCGTTTTGCGAATGTAACCGTTTCCTTCCACCGTATCCACATTGCTGGCAAATTCCGCTTTCACCACATCTATATTGTTGGTAATGCTATGCCCCGCCTGCGTAGGTCGCAGTAAGGGATAATACCACCACGGCACCGCCTCGTAGCGAGCAGCCATGCCCGGAGGATTCACATTGAGCGGAATGGTGGCACTCTGGCGGTCTATCAAAATGGCAGGATTGATACGTGCACCCCAATTGAACAGTACTTCGCTCACATTCAAATCTCGCGCAGTAACTTCCACATTGGCAACTCGTTGCAGTGTATCGGCATTGAGGTCTATATTATCGGCGGCAAAAAGCACCGAACCGCCCTGCATTACGTATTGGTCTAAAATAAATTTACTCGAATCAGAAAATGCCGTAATAGGCTGTGCACATACTACCGCCGTATATTTATCTATGGAATCCCACAACTGACGAGTAGTTATGCGCTCCACATTGTAACTTTCGCGCAGCGACATGGTGAAATCATACACATATTGCAGCGGATATTCACCGTGATTGGTTATAAATGCTACCGTTTTTCGTTCGGTGGCAGTGAGTTGTTTTATGCTTTTTATTACTTGATATTCAAACTGTTGCATAGCAACATGAATTTGCTCTTCGAGAGTGGCACCGGTGGCAGAGGCGAGTAAATTTACCGGCACAAATCGCTGCGGTGTGGAAACTATCATGCTGGGAAATATCAGTTGTTGTTCTATTTTCCCTTCGCTGTTTTCGCGCGAAATAGGCGTGGGCATCAGTCCGTAATTTTCTACCATGCGGCGGTAGATTTCCTGACGCTCTTTGTCGTTTTTTGCCTGCGCCACAGGGTCTAAAAACAGTATTTCAATGCGCGAAGCACCAAGTCGCTGAAATTCGTGCAACATATCGCTTATTTCGCGGCGCATACGGCTGTAAGCCACCGGCAAATCGCCTTGCAAATACACCGAAAAACGAATGGTATCGTTCAAATTGCGCAAAATTTCTTTACTCGTGGGCGAAAGCGTGTAACGGTTATCCTGCGTAAGGTCAAAACGTTCATACAGCACCGAACTCAGCGCGTTGATTGCAACTATTGCCACAATAATAATACCTATTGAACGTAAAAATCTACCTTGTTTCATTTATTTAGTTGAGAATTGAGAGTTGAGAGTTGAAAATTAGTTGTTTCCGGATTACCTTTGGTGAGGGTTTCGCCGGTGCTTCACTTCGTTCGCAAAAACGTTGTGTGAGAGTTAGTGCGTGCAACAATTATTCTTTCGTCATTGCGAGCGTAGCGCGGCAATCTATCTATTATATGTATTTTTTCGTAATTCGTAATTTATATTTGTACTTATTTTCGTTTGCGTGAAAGCGATAATGAGGTGAGATATAGGAAAAATGCTATAAAACTCAAAAAATATACTATATCGCGAGTGTCTATAATGCCACGACTGATAGAATCGTAGTGCTGGCGAATGCCTACATACGAAATCAGTGCTTTGAGCGTGCCGTTGTTCACCAATTCGGCTACAAAATCGAAACCCAAAAAAAACACAAAACACAATGCCGCCGATACTATGAACGAAATAATTTGACTATCGGTAAGCGATGATACCCAAATACTTATGGCTACATACATGGCTCCTAAAAAAATCAAACCCACGTAGGAACCTATGGTGGCACCCACATCTAAATTTCCCGGAGGGCTACCAAGTGCATACACCGTTACCACATATAATACTGTAGGAATGAGAGCGATACACAAAAGAACCACCGCAGCAAAATATTTTGCCAACACAATAGACATATTGCTCAGCGGCATGGTGAGGAGCAATTCCAGCGTACCCGATTTGCGCTCTTCGGCAAAAAAACGCATGGAAATAGCCGGTGCAAGAAAGAGAAAAATCCACGGTGCGAGCAGAAACAAACCTTCCAAACTCGCATAGCCCGATTGCAAAATATTCATTTCACCGCTGAACACCCACAACACCAGCCCTGTAGCAAGTAAAAAGATACTGATTACCAAATAGCCGATTAAACTACTGAAAAAACTTGCAATTTCTTTGCGAAACAGTGCTATCATGTGTTTGTATTCTGAATTTTGGGGCAAAAATACATTTTAATTGTTAATTATTAATTGTAATTTGTAAATTATTTTAGGAAAAGCCCCCCACGAACTTCTCCCCAAAAAGAAGAACAATCAAAAATTTATTATCCGTAATTCTTCACAAACATCTAAGACTACCCGTCATTACAGCGAAAGCAGGAATCTTAAAGGAATAATACAAGTTTTTATACGGAGATTTCCTTCGGAGAGGGCTTTGTCGTTCCTGCTTTCGCAGTAATGCCCCAAAAGGATATTCATTATTACGGATAATCATATAAAAAAACTTCCGCAACACGATTTCGTATTGCAGAAGTTTTGAAAAATTTAGTTGTGGAGAGGATTATTTTTTTGGATGGTTATTTCCTCTTCCCCCACCCGAAGGGTTTCCTGTTGTGCTTGGAGCATTTACAGGTTTTGGTGCAGTGTTGGTTTTTGCCATAATATATATGTTTTAAATTATGCCTCCACTTTCGGCTATCGGCTTCTCCGTTTTTTATTGAATGTTTTATTTTTTTAACACAACGAACTACTACCATTACTTGTGTGAAAAAATTCTGTGCTGGTATAAAGAAATAACCTTCCCACCAAAAAACAAAGCCCTCACCGATAAGTGAAGGCTGTAAATGAAAAACATACTTGTAAGTACCTCTATTTCCTAACTCCTGTTTCCTACTTCCCCAACTCGCGCAATTTAATGGCAGTAATTACCTGTTTGGTGTTTGAATGAAATTCGCCCTGCATCATCCACGCATAGTAGTTGGGGTCTTTACGAAACACTTCGCTTACTATGTGCCCTTTGTATTTTCCAAAATTAAACAGTTCCTGTTTTTTATCGTTGAAAATAATGCGTCCTGCAAAGTCGGCGTTGGAATTTTGCGCGGTAAATTCGCTCAAAAATTTTACTGAATTTTCCACATCGGGATAGCGGTCGAGTTGTGCTTTGAGCACTTCGTAGGTTGCCAGCGTGTCGGCATCGGCAGAGTGCGCATTGAGTAAATCTTTATTGCAATAAAATTGGTATGCAGCAGCAAGCGTGCGTGCTTCTTTTTTCAAAAAGAGTACGTGTACATCTATTGCTTTCACTTTTGTCCAATCAAAATCTACACTAACACGCGCAAATTCTTCGGCAAGCAGCGGAATATCGAATTTGTTGGAATTATACCCGGCTACGTCGCAGCCCTGTAAGTGTTGAGCAATTTCCTGCGCAAGTTCGGCAAAAGTGGGTTTATCGGCTACATCGGCATCGTAAATGCCGTGAATTTCCGATGCTTGCTTAGGAATAGGCATTTGCGGATTTACTCGATAGGTATGGCTATGCTCGCTGCCGTTTGGCATAATTTTGAGCAAAGCAATTTCCACTATTCTATCGGTAACAATGTTGATGCCCGTAGTTTCTAAATCGAAAAACACTAAGGGACGAGAGAGGTTTAATTTCATTATACTATTTTTTTAGATACGAGATACAAGATACGAGGCGTACAAATAAGAAACGAGGAAATAGGATAATTGCCCTTGTTTCCTCGTTTCTAACAACTTGTTTCTAATTCCTTACACCAACATAGGCATAATGAGCATTAAAATATCTTCGTTTTCGTCTTCTTGTTCCATAGGCACAATAAGTCCGGCGCGAGTGGCATCGGAAAGTTGCATACACATTTCCACGCTGTTGAGATTTTCTACAATTTCGCGCAAATATTTCGATTTGAAACCTATGGTAAGGTCTTCGCCTTCGTATTGGCAGTTGAGTTGCTCTTGTCCCGAAAGTGAACGGTCGAAATCCTGTGCCGAAATCACCAAATTGCTGCCGCCCATTTCCAATTTTATCATACCGTTGGCAGGGTTGGCAAAGTGTGCCACAATTTTCGATTTGCTGTAAAAATCGGCTCTATCTACTACCAATTTATTGGTATTTTTTGTAGGTATCACGGCTTGATACGCAGGGTATTTTCCTTCTATCAATCGGCACACCATGCGGTAGTTGGTAAGATTAAAAAATGCGTTTTTGCTGTCAAATTCCACTGTAATAGAATTGCCGTCTTTGGCGAGCACGGTTTTTAAAATATTCGCTGTTTTTTTCGGTAAAATAAACGAAGCATTTTTATCGGATTTAATATCGGAGCGTGTGTAGCGGGCAAGTTTGTGCGAATCGGTAGCCACAAAACGCAGATGGTCGGTGCTAAGTTCCACCAAAATTCCATTCATCACAGGGCGCATATCGTCATCGGCAGTGGCAAAGAGCGTTCCGGTGATACCTTTTTGTAAAATTTCGGAATCAATCGTTACCGAAGAATATTCTTCTTCCAACTGTGGTAATTTTGGAAATTCTTCACCGCTTTGCCCCACAATACTGAATTTTCCGCTGGTAGAAAGAATGTCGATTTGGTAGGTTTCCAAATTGATTTTGAAAGTAAGCGGTTGGTCGGTAAATTCTTTCAAAAAGTCGGTCAAACTTTTTGCTTCTATGGCAATCACGCCATCACCATTGGCATTGCTCAATTCTATTTCGGTATTGAGCGTAGTTTCCAAATCCGTAGCGGCTATTTTAAGAACATTGCCACTGAGGGTAAATAAGAAATTATCTAAAATTGCGAGCGAATTTTTTGAATTGATAACTGTTTTTACAATATTGAGTTGGCTCAAAAGTTCCGAAGTTGATACTATAAATTCCATTGTTGTTAGTTGTTAGTCGTTAATTATTACTTGTTAATTATTACTGATTAATTGCTTGTATTATACTAATTTATAATTAAACATTAACCATTGTGCATTGATTTTTAAGCGTCTATATTAGCATATTTTGCGTTTGTTTCTATAAATTCACGGCGTGGAGCCACATCTTCGCCCATAAGCATAGAGAATATGTGGTCGGCTTCGGCACTGCTTTCTATGGTAACTTGGCGCAGTGTGCGGTGTGCCGGGTTCATGGTGGTATCTGCCAATTGGTCGGCATTCATTTCTCCCAAACCTTTGTAACGCTGAATAGTAACACCGCCTTCTTTTCCGCCCGAAAGTTCTTCTATGGCAGCCACGCGGTCTTCTTCCGTCCAGCAATAGCGTTCTTGTTTGTTACGTTTCGATTTCACCAAATACAGCGGCGGCGTGGCTATATATAAGTGCCCCAATTCTATCAATTCTTTCATAAATCGGAAGAAAAGCGTCATTATCAAGGTTTCAATGTGGCTCCCATCAACATCGGCATCACACATGATTATAATTTTGTGATAGCGCAATTTTTCCAAATTGATAGCCTTGCTATCTTCGGCGGTGCCTATGGTAATGCCAAGTGCTTTGAAAATATTGCTGATTTCTTCGCTTTCAAAAATTTTGTGTGTCATGGCTTTTTCCACGTTCAAAATTTTACCTTTCAGCGGTAAAATTGCTTGAAATTCGCGGTCGCGCCCTTGTTTGGCTGTTCCTCCTGCCGAATCACCCTCCACAAGGAAAAGTTCGCATTTTTCGGGATTGCGGCTCGAACAGTCGGCAAGTTTTCCCGGCAATCCACCGCCCGACATAGGATTTTTGCGTTGAATATTTTCGCGAGCCTTACGTGCTGCATGGCGAGCCATAGCCGCAAGTATCACTTTTTCCACTATCATTTTTGCCTCTTTGGGGTGCTCTTCCAAGTAATTACCGAGAGCCTCGCCTACGGCTTGGTCCACCACTCCCATTGTTTCATTGTTTCCGAGTTTGGTTTTGGTTTGCCCCTCAAATTGCGGTTCGGCTACTTTCACCGAAATCACGGCGGTCATACCTTCGCGAAAGTCATTACCGTCAATCTCGATTTTTTGTTTTTCTAATTTATCGAGCAGTTTATTGTCTTCGGCGTATTTTTTGAGCGTGCGCGTGAGTGCGCGGCGGAAACCTGCCACGTGCGTACCACCCTCTATGGTGTTGATGTTATTCACGTAAGAGTGAATATTTTCGCTAAACGAAGTGTTGTAGGTCATAGCAACTTCCACCGGCGAACCGAATTTTTCGGTACTGATGTGAATTACTTCTTCTATCAATCGCTCGCGTGTACCTTCCAAGTAACGCACAAATTCACTCAATCCTTCACTTGAATAAAAGTGGTCGCTGCGAAAAGAACCATCTTCTGCCTCTTCGCGTTTGTCGGTAAGAGTAATATGTATGCCGGCGTTCAAGTACGAAAGTTCGCGCAAACGAGCCGCCAGCGTTTCGTATTTATATTCCGACACCACAAAAATACTTGTATCGGGCACAAAGGTTTGCATAGTTCCGCGTTTATCGCTCGTACCCACTTCTTTCACCGGATACTGCGGCACACCGCATTTGTATTCTTGTTGATACACTTTTCCGTTGCGAAATACAGTGGTAGTCATGTGGCTCGAAAGCGCGTTTACGCAGGAAACCCCCACACCGTGTAAACCACCGGAAACTTTGTAGGAATCTTTATCAAATTTACCGCCGGCATGGAGCACGGTCATTACCACTTCGAGTGCCGATTTCTTTTCTTTGGGGTGCATATCCACCGGAATACCGCGCCCATCGTCTTCCACCGTTATAGAATTATCGGTGTTAATGCTTACTGAAATATTTTTACAATATCCCGCCATTGCCTCGTCTATGGAGTTATCCACCACTTCATATACCAAATGATGTAAGCCTTTTTCTCCAATATCGCCTATGTACATTGCCGGACGCTTGCGCACTGCCTCCAATCCCTCTAATACCTGAATACTATCGGCTGAATATTCTTTCGGTGCTTTTATTTCTTCGCTCATGTATCGTTTTTTTTATTGCGGTATTTGGTTCTACTGCAATATGTTAAGTCTTCTAATTATATATGCAATTTCAATAAAAAAATGCAGAGCGAATATAGGACTTTTTATTGGGAGCAGCACACTCTTTTTGTGTAAAAAAATCAAGAATTTATTAACAACCGAAACAATGTGCCAATCTGTTAATGAGATACTGCGCTAATAGTAATTCGTACAGAGATATGAGAAGAAAAACTCCCGCGAATGATGTTCGCAGGAGTTTTATAATACTCAAATAACAGAATAGTTGAATACCGAAACGCTTTCAATCTTCAACTCTCAACTCTCAATTTTTCAACTATCTCATAATGGGGTTATACAAATTTACCGGAGAGATAGCGGTGGCGGTAATGTCGCCCAGTAGCAAGCGCAATGCGGCTCCTTGCATAAAGGCATCGCTGCTGTACGCATTTATCAATACCGGCGTGGTTTTCAAATAAAAGGTATTGTAATAGGGATTGCTAAACGAAATTGCAATAATTTTTTCCTTCGGCAGGTCTTTAATTGTCCACAAACTGTATGCCTCGCTATCTTTCAAGAGAGGGCAACCGATAGGGTCGAAATAGTGATTCTCGAAACACACAATAAATTTATCGTATTGCGCCAAAGAATCCCAACGCCACTGCCAATGATGAAGGTGAAAATCGTGTTCCAAACGCACATCGAAACCGCGTTCTTTCAATCCGTTTCTAAGTACTTGCAAATCGCCGCGATGGTCGTTGTGGCTAATGTTCACCATCATAATTTTTTTCACCGTAGCGGTGTCGAGCGGAAGTACATTGTTTTTATCTTGAATCAGTGTAATGGCTTCGTTGGCTAATTGCGTGAGTTTTTCCTGCACAAATTCCGCGTGGTTTTCGGGTAACGGCGTGCTTATGGAAGGTTTCTTTTTGAGTAAATCGTATTTTTCACGCAGTGCCCACACGCGCTCTACGGCATCGTCCAAACGGCTCATAGGAATTTCGCCACGCACAATGCGTGCTTCTACGGTATCCATGTATGCAAGGCTGGGCCATAATATCATATCGGCACCGGCTATAAAACACTGCACCGATGCTTCGAGCGCAGTTTCGTAAAAACCGGAGGCTCCGCCCATATTCATGGCATCGGAAATTACCACTCCTTTGTAACCCATTTCCCGTTTCAAAAGTTTGGTCATTATATCTTTTGAAAGCGTAGCCGGCGGCAATACACCATCTATGGCATCATTTTGATAGGCAGGAAATTGAATGTGCCCAACCATAATGGAAGGCGTTCCTTCGTCTATAAAACTTTGAAAGATTTTTCCAAACGATTGTTTCCACTCTTTGAGCGAAAGATTATTTGCCGAAGTAATTAAATGTTGGTCGCAAATGGTGGCACCATCGCCCGGAAAGTGTTTTATGGTAGAAATCACCCCGTGGTTTTTCATGGCGCGAGTTTGTGCTTGCAAAATAGGGAGTGCACGCTCGGCATTATCGGAAACTGCGCGTTCAATTACCAACGGATGCAAGGGGTTCATGTTCAAATCGGCAACGGGATTGAGCAACCAATTAAAACCCATTGCTCGCGCTTCTTGCGACATAATTTGCCCGTAGGCATACGCCAATTCGGGATTATTTGCTGCTCCGAGTGTCATTTCTACCGGCATTTTGGTTCCGGTAGTATATCCGTAGCCCACACCGCGCTCAAAATCTTCGCTAAAAAACAGCGGTAGCGGCGATGCCGCATCATACATTTTCATCAATCGAGGCATAAATTCCTCGAAAAGCAAACTATCGGGTTTATTGTAAGTAAAATGCCACTGTGCCATAAAAAACGCTCCAATGGGATATTTTTCAAAAAAACGCTCCAAAGAATCTTCACCTATGCGCAGATGTTCGTAATAATCGCTTGTTACCATCATGGTTTGCCCAATTTTTTCGCGCAGCGAAAGTTTTTTCCAATCGGTATTGGCAGCCACCGGTTCTTTTTCTTGTTTACACGCCGAAAATGCCAACAAAACAGCAGTACCGAAAATTACAAAAAGTTTGTTCATACGTATAAGTTTAAAAATTCGTGCAAAAATACAATTTAATTGTAAATTGTAAATTGTAAATTGTAAATTATTTTCATTAGTTGTTAGTTGTTTGTGATTAGTTGTTAGAAATAAAAAACCTCTCGCAACACAAAGTTTGCAAAAGGTTTTCTTTTATTAGCACATTAGCATATTGCAATTTTGTATCTCAATTAATTGAACAAACGAGTACTTTGGTAGAATCCCGACTGCGCGGCGGCAGGTTTCAAGCGGAAGGATACAAAGATTTCGTGATTTCCGTAGTTATAGCGCGTCAAATCGCTGATAGGAAAATCGTAGGAATAGCCTATGTACCACTGTTCGCCCAAAATAATACCGGCGAGTGCAGCCGCCGATTCGCCTATGCGATAGGTGCCGCCCACCCAGAATTTTTTATTGAAATACACGTTCATATTCACATCGGTTTGCAGAATATTACTACCGTATTTTACCCACAGTGTGGGCACGCCGTAGAGTTTGTCCGTCCAATCCCATTTATACTGTCCATACACATACAAGTGCTGCGGGTGGTCGGCAACGGTGGCACTGCGCAGAAGCCGCTGCACGTGCTGCGCCGAAAGCCCCAGCGATAAATTGCTGTGTAAAAACTGCAAACCCACATCGAAGGTCGGGCGAAGGTCTGTTTGCACATCATCAAAGAGCACGGGGTCGGGATTTACTTTATCTTGTGCTTCAAATCTTCCGCCATCGAGCGAGTAGTAAATCATACCTCCGGAAGCACCGGCGGTGAGCACAGTTTTTTCGGTAAAACGCACCGAATACGAATACAAGGCTTTGGCATGAATAAAATGCTGATAGCCAAGCATATCGTTCACCGCCACCATACCGAAACTACCAAAACGCTTGGTAGCACCATCAACCGCCAGAGTTTGCGAACAAGGGCTGGTGGGAAAAGCAAGCCACTGTTTGCGAGCAAGGAGCGTTGCTCGAAAAGTACCGGTGGCACCTGCGTAGGCAGGGTTAAATTCCAACTCATTGAACATATAGTTGGTTTGTTGCAAATCGTTTTGCGCTTGTGCCAAAAAAGGCAGGCAACATGCAATCATTATGCCTATGCGAAGTATATATGTTTTCATAGTGTGCAATGTTTTAAAAGTTTTTCATAGGTTAGTTTTCTTCGGGTACCAGCACTTGATTTTTGCGAAGAATTTTCAGTGCTTCGTTGAGCGAAATTCGTTCATAATTATTGTAAGCAAGTATCATACTATTGTATCCAAGTGCATCTACGCTTTGTTTCATAGCCTCTGCCTCTTCATAGGTGGAGAATCGCCCGGCTAAGTAGTGATAGTAACCATCGGCAAATTGCGAGCAATAGGCTTCCTGATTGGGGAAGGTGGCTTTGAATTTTGCAAATCCTGCGGCGGTACAGGTTTCTCGCGAGGCAAGGAGTTGCAAGCGGAAGTAAACGCCGGTGGCGTGCGCTCCGGTTTGTATGGCTATTGGTCCGCTCGTTTCGTTGCCGCGAAGTCTATCTACTTTTTCTTGATGCAGTATTGCTTTACGCGCCAACTGCAATTCATCGAAATTCATAATGGTAAAGGTAGTACGGCGGTTTGCCTGATGTTCGTCTTCATTTTGCGCATGAGGAAACACCATAGCAGTTTCGCCCCAGCCGCGCCATGCAAGCCGCGTAGGCGAAATTCCCTGCGACACCAAATAATTGAAGGCTGCTTTGGCACGATTGTCGGAAAGTACCATATTATAAGCATCGGAAGCACGTTCATCGGTGTGTGAATTGAGTTGAATGGCAATTTCGGGATTTGCCTTCAAAAGTGCCACCACTTTATTGAGTTCCACAATAGATGCGGGGCGGAGGTCGTATTTATCTAAATCGTAGTAAATATTTTCGATTTTATATTCTTTGTCGCGTATCATTTCATCGAGCACAAAATTCAAGTCATAGCCATGAATGGAATCCAATTGCATATCGGTGGTCATGCCAACGGTAGATACATGGCGAAAGGTGGGCACGGGCACAAAAAATCCACTTTTGAAGGCAGTAATTTTGTAATCATTTTCGGCTTGCATAAGAGTATAGCAGTATTGCCCTTGTGCATCGGTTACTACCGTATCGGAAACTGCGGTGAGTGTATTGGTAATTACCACTATGGCGTTTGCTATGGGTTTAAAGTGAGTATTTACCACCGTGCCGCAGGCGGTAATTTTCATGGGGCGATACTCGAAATAATACAAATCATCGTCTCCCACTCCACCTATGCGATTGCTGGCAAACACACCCGAAATAGAATCAAGCGGTGTGTATGAAAAATCATCGGCACTCGAATTGAAAGGTTCGCCAATGTTTTCGGGCGAAGCAAATCCATCGGGAGTTTGTTTTGCAAAATAGATGTCGAAACCGCCATAGCCGAGCATTCCGTTTGAGGAATAATACAATCCTTTGTCTGCTACATAGTTGGGGTAAAATTCATTATAGGGCGTATTCAATTTATCATCGGCGAGTTCGGGTTTGCTCCACATATTGCTCAGCGTATCGAGTTTGGTAATCCAAATATCGGTGCCGCCTTTGCCCACCGGATTGTTCGATATAAAATACATGGTGCTCCCATCGGGTGTTAAAGTGGGGTGTCCGCTGCTGTATGCAGTAGAAAAATGTTGGAATTTTTCGGGGAAAGACCATGTATTTGTTTTGGCATCGAAGCGCGATGTGTAAATATTACAGTTGTGCTGCACGCCCGTTCTGCCGTTGCACTGCATTACGTAGCCTATATTGCGGCGTTTATCGTAGGCAAAGGAACCATCGTTGAAATTTGTATTAATTCCTGCCATTTTGCGCGGTTCTTGCCACACATTTGCTTGTGAATTAAATTTTGTTTCATACAAATCCTCGAAACCATCGCCGGTAACGGAATAGGTGGCATCGTAGTCGCCTTTGCGCGAGGAAGTGAAGACCATTTTTTCGCCCCACAGCGCAGGCGCAAATTCTCCGGCAGCGGTATTCAATTCCTGAATATTGCGCACTTCGTAGCGTTGTGCTTTGGCACTTGGTTTGGCGGTATCGGCAAAATTTGCCGCACTTACTTTGATGCGGGCAAAGGCATCGCGCGAATTTTTGGTAATATAACTTTTGTATGCCTTCTGCGCCTCTTTGTATTCGCCGGCAGCCACCAGCACATCGCCGTAGTGTCCGTAGAGTTGCTTGGTGGGGTCGTTGTAGTGCAATTCCACCGCACGCTTATAATTACCAAGTGCCTGCTGATATTTATTCACACGATAATATGCTTCGGCAATTTGAAAATACATGTAGCCCTGTGTTTTTTTCGATTTTTCCACCGCAAGGGCTTGTTTATACAGTCGTATGGCTTCTGTGTAATTTTGCTTTGCAAAGGCTTTGTCGGCTTTTTTTAAATCCTGCGCTGCTACGGTAAACGTAAACGCACACACGCAGAAAAACGTAAATAGTAATCGGAATATCTTGTTCATAGTGTCAAAAATTTTGTAGTGTTGTGGTATGTATTATTTATTCGCGTAAAAGAGTAAGTGCTCCTTTAAAAACTTCGCCCGTAGGTGCGGTGAGCAGGTAAAAATAGGTTCCGGGCGATGCTTCCACGCTGTTCACTTTGCCGTCCCAGCCATCTACGCCTTCATATACGGTTTGTCCCCAGCGATTAATGATAATAATTTTAGTGTAACCCAAACCAGCCAAATACAAATCGTTTACGCCATCGCTATTGGGGGTAAACACGTTGGGAATAGCCCTGCGGCTTGTTACTACTATTGGTTTGGTGGCTATGTCTATGCAAAATGGGTGTTGATAGGCACTCAACTGTACGTTATACACTCCCTCCTGCCAGAAGGCGCGATAAGCATTAACCGAAGTGAGCGGCGAAGAGCCATCATCGAAATCCCACGAATAATGCACCGGCATTTCGCCGTAGGGCGAAGGTATGGAGGTATTGGTAAACACAAGTCCTTCCGATATATTCACCGTATCTTTAAAGGCGCGGAAATCGGCTTTCGGCGTGGCATACACCTGCACGGCACTATCGCGAAGAATATCGTATTCACAACCGCCCAATTTGGTAGTAAAGTGTATATTGTAATTCCCATAGGTAAGCACTATTACCGGATCTTGCTCGGTGCTGGTAAAATATTCACCCGTGTTGGTATTTTCCCACCGCCATGCCCAATCGGTAATAGGGTGGCTTGAAGTAGATATATCTATAAATTCCAATTCTTTTTGTGCGCAGGCTACCGGTTCTTCCAACTGAAAATCGGGTTCCGAAAAATAGGCATTGATAGCCGGTGCTATTACATTGTGCATACAGCCTTTGTCGTCTTTCAATTCCAATACGGGAATATAGGTATCGCCGTGTTCGTAATTAAATACTATGGTATCGTATATAATAGGGTCATTCATCACGCTCATATCTATTACGTGGGCATTACCATCGCCAAATACCCAGCGAGCCGACACGGTATTCACTATGGAAGCCGCCACCGGCACAAATTTCACCGGAAAGGGCAAACACACCGAAGTATTCGATACCCATGCTTTTCCGTTCGGACCATCTACGGTAATGTAGGGTTTTACTATGCTTGAGTCTATACACCCGTAAGTATCGGTTACTTTCAAACTCACACCGTATTGCCCCGGTTCGTGGTAAATGTGCGAAGGATTGGCAGCTGTCAAAATTGGTGTGCCGTCTTTAAAATCCCACGCCCATGCCACAATTTGCGTAGTGGATTTTGTGGAAGAAAAACCGATATTGGTAGGAGGTGTGGGGCATTCTACATAGGTAGTGGTGGGCACAATTCTACTCACTGGACGCGAAATTTTCACCGTTTCTGTCCACACATCGGTACACTGTGCCGGAGAATTTTCGGTGGTGGTGAGCGTAATTACAAAACTACGGTCTTTAATTGGGTCGGTAGTCCACGTGGTGTCATCGGGGTAGGTGTATTTCACCGGGTTTTGTGCTGTGGGATTGAGTGTTGTAAAAGTACCTATGCCATCGCCAAAATCCCATTTTCGCTGAGTTAGCGATGCGTTGGCAGTTCCGGTATTTGCTACGGAAGTAATTTGTACTTCATTGTAAAAGCAATACACATCGTGAGGCAGTTCAAAGGAAGAGCGCGGTGCGTGCACATCTATTTTCACTGAATCTTTCTGCACGCAGCCATGCGCATCGGTTGCTTGCAGCCATGCGTAAATATTTGCCGAAGCGCGGTTGAAAATCGGTGAAGGATTTTTGGTGGTAGTATCACTCACTATTACGGTACCTGTGGCATCGAGCCATTCGTAGCCCGTTGCGGTTTTATTGATTACAAGTTTTGGTTGCACCGCAGCATCGGCAGCTCCGGCAATAGGAGTATCTTTTTGAAAGAAATGCCATTTCCACGATACCATATCCACGCCACTTTCCTGTGCTACGGAATTTTCTTCGAGTTGTGTTTTAAAACTCGTATTGCGGTCGTAGCAGGTATGCGCCGGCGCGTTTATATGCACGCTCGGCAATTTCCACACGGTGAGGGCATTGGTATAGGTTACGGTTTCTGAGCAACCTACCCCATTACTCACGCTTTGTGTTATGGTATAAATTCCGGCATTGAGAGCAAGTGTTGCCTTTCTATTTATATCACTGCTTGCATATACAGGAGAATTGGCACCGCTATCGAATTTCCAATTTGAAAATAATTGATAGCCATTTGCATCAGTTGAAGCATCGGTTATGGTAAAATTCACTTCGGTACATACTTCGTTGGTAGAAAGACTAATATCGGGTGTTACTTTTGTTACCGTTACGTGCATATATTGTTCATCGCCGCAATCGAGTTTTGTAGTATCGTTCATAGTTTTTATAAGCACATCGTATTCGCCAAAATCTTCATACCGATATTCTACATCGGTATTAATTTTCGATTCTTTCAAATAGCGCGGTTTATTATTTGCCACATCAGCCGGCACGTTGGTTATGGCATAGCCTTTTAGGGTACGCCAATCAAGCAGTGCATCAAGCGCGGCATCGGTGGTTGCTGTCCATTGCCACAAGCGTTCTTTCCCGACATCGCCGCTACCCACAGTATCTACTGTGAGTGTTACACCATCGTTAAAATCCCATTCATAGGAACGAACTTTAATAGACGAATCTTTGAACGTAAAATACTGCTGTTTATCGCACAACACAAAATTTGCTTTTGGGTTTTTCGGGTCGGCAGGATTTTGAATTTTTGTAACCGGCGGTAAAATTTCTTGTGCTGTAAGTTTATACACCGGCTTCGATTCACAATAATATTGAATAGGCGTAACTCGGTAGCCAAACACTCCGGTAGAATCTTCTCGCGTTTCTTTGGGATATATTACAACCTCAGAAGGACGAAATGTTCTTATTTCTGAAAATGGCATTGCGGTTATCGTGTCGATTCCATCGGCATTTTTCCCATGAGTTTCCGAAAGTAATTCCCATTTTAATTCTGTCCATTGGTATTTTACGGTATTGTGGTCGAAAAAGTTTATCCAAAGGTCATCTTTATAACAAATAATCGGTGATTGCGACAGGAGGTCAAAATTTTCAAGTTGTTTTCCTACATCAATTTCAGTATCGAGAGTATTGGTACAGCCATATATATCTTCTATGCGTATTGTGGTGTTATATCTTCCCGTATCGGCAAAGTTGTACATTAAATTTTGCCCCGAAATCGTTTGATTTCCTTGTTTCCAATCGTCAATAGTCCATCGCCACGTAGTAATATTCGCATTATTATCGGTGATAATAATGTTATCACATTCCTGTTTCTGTACTTCCGATTTTGCCGACCCGCTTACCAAAAATGGCTGACCATCTACAAAACAATATCCATCGTTCCAAATCAAATCGGTGAGAGTAAGCGGCGGTTGCGCCACCACCACAGTTATTGGCGGAGCGTTTCGCGTTTGTCCGCAGGCACCATCTACTGCGGAAAGGGTTATGGAATACTGTCCTTCGCCGGGGTAGGAAAACGAAATCGGCGTTTGATTCCCTGTGCCTATAAGTGTGTCCACCGGCAAACATTGCCCTGCGGCATTTTTTCGATACACCGTTTCATACACGCGCCATTGCGGATTACCAAAGGGCAAACCGGCATCGTTCACCACTTCTTCCAGCGCGTAGCCGGTATTAATATGTTCGCCGGCATCGTAGCACAAGTGATTATCGGTATCGCTGCTTGCTATGGCTATTTGCGGTGTATTGATTATTTCTATTTCCTGCTCTATTTCGGCTTGGCAACCTGCGGAATTTTTGCTCACTAATTTTACCGTAGCAGTGCCCACTGTAGAAAAAGTGTGCGAAAACCAATAAGCAGTGCCTACTTGCACATCGTTGATATACCATGTGTTGGTGTAACCGGGTTGTGAATATTTACTATCGAATCGGCGCGGTTCGTTCACGCAGGCAAGTCCGTTAGTGGGCGCAATAATTTCGGCTTCAAATTTTGTAACATTCACGGCATTTGGCGTAGTGGTGGTGCCCACACAACCCTTGCTATCGGTAGCCGAGAGCGACACGGTTTTAAATCCCTCCACCGTGTATTCGTGCTGCACGGTGGTTCCGGTAGAAGGCAATACCGAGCCATCGCCAAAGTTCCATATATATTCAGTAATAGGGCTGCTGTGATTGGTGGTAGAAGTAAATACCACCGTAGCAGGCACATCGCAGGTTTCGGCAGGATTGGGCGTAAAGGCAGGCTCCGGCAACGGATTCACTGTAATGCCTTGCGGCTGGCGCGAACTCGCCGTGCACCCATGCGCATCGGTCATGGTTAAATTCGCCGTAAAGGTATTTGCTGCTGTGTAAGTATGGTTAATAGTGGCGGCAGTGGAATTAGAAACCGAACCATCGCCAAAACTCCATTCCAAATTGGTAATGGGCGCGGTGCTTGTGCCTCTATTGGTAAACACCACATTGAGCGGTTTGCAGCCTTCGGTAATAGATACCGTGAAATCTGCCGTAGGCGATTTATGCACCGTAATAGGCATAGATTTTGTACTGCTGTTACCCGCAGCATTTCTCGCCGTGAGCGTAACCATAAACGTTCCCGTAGTGGTAAACGAGTGCACCGGACTTGCTACGGTAGAATTTGCCGTGCCATCGCCAAAGGTCCACGAGTAACTATTTGCACCTGTGGAGGTGTTGGTAAAATTCACTATCAAAAAATCGCAACCTTCGGTAACGTTTGCCGTAAAATTTGCCACCGGTGCTTGTGCGTGCGCCGCAAAAGTTCCTAATAATAAGCAACTTATAACTATCAACCGTGTGCCGTATTTGTGTGAAAATAATTCCATATTGTTCATTTTTAAAATCATATTTTTTATTACCATATTAGATACTTATTATAATTTATTGATTATCCGTAATTAAGAACAACTCGTAATACTCGCTACAATTAGCCTGTCAAAGAGGTGTTCGCCAAAGTATCGTAGATTGAGTTTGTACACAAATTCATTGAGATAGAGTTGCAGGTATTTTCGCTTGATTTTGTGATAGTTACCCAACAGATTCCTTTTCGCATTACTAATTGCAATGTGCACCCATTTGAGC
>JAITUU010000016.1 GCA_031286165.1 Bacteroidales bacterium | reverse complement strand
ACGAGGAAATTTGAAGTTTGTTTTTCAAAATCTTTGCAAAATTCATCAACTATTGAATAAATTTCCGTAATTTTATCGAAGCAAATCATAAGACAGTTTTTTGTTAATACTTTAATTTTCAAGTGTTTAAAGATAACAAAATCTGTCTTATTTACAAAATATTTAGATAAAAAATTAATCGAACTCAGGTTCTAAAAATGGAGGAAAAGACTGGAACGATGCAATAAGCGTTGAAGGAGCAAGTGCAAGAACTTCCGGCAACGACCAAATTATACTATGGCACAATCAAACAGACGGCGTTGATTGGGGTAGAATTTCTTTTCAACTCGCCCCCGTCAATAGTACGCCCTGCGTTCCTTGTTTGCAAGCAGGGCAAGTGTATTCCACTATTCCGGGTAGAGAAATACTGACGTTTATGACGTACAATTTAGGTGCAGATAGTAATAATCCCGAAGGACTTGGTGATCTCTATCAATGGGGAAGGGCGGCAGACGGACACGAAAAGCGTGATAGTCCTACCAACGTTTGGTCGGATTTCAAAACTACACAATGGAATTCCGGTACAGAAACAGAGCCGATAAAATCAGAATACGACCCTTGTCCGCAAGGTTGGCGAGTACCTACTCAAACAGAATGGGAAAGTATTATTAACTCTCCTAAAAATCAATGGCTGTCAAAAACTACCAGAGTTTTTGGCTATTCGGTTATTCCAATTGTTCCACAATATTGTACTACTACTTCCACCGGATTTTTTCTTCCAGATGCTGGACAGCGGACACAAAACGGAATCCCTAACGAGGCTGGGTCAGGTGGTTATTATTGGAGCAGTTCGGAAAATAATAATCGCGGTTTAGATTTGGATTTCTTTGAAACTGACGACTATTATAAAGTCGTTCCTAATCCGAAGAAAATAGGTATGTCCATCCGTTGCATACACGAATAATCTCACAACAATATAATGCGTATAAAAAAAATAATAGGAATTTTATTGGGGGTACTTGGTTGTGTAGCAGCATGGGGGCAAAGTGTTTCGCCTACGTGTCCCAATTTTACTGATTTAAAACAACCTTGGGTTACTGCAACTACGGGAGACACTGATAACCCTTATGGGAAAATTGGTGTTGTTGATGGCAGACATACGGTAATAACACTATCGGGAACAGACCCAAACACGTGCAACAAACTTCCGTTATTCCCACCGGGAGAAAATCGTGTTGTTCGATTGGGAAACGACAATAGTAATTCAGAAGCAGAATCTATTACCTACCGTTTTATTGTAGATGCCGAAAATCCTATTTTGCAGGTAAATTTTGCGGTAGTATTTGAAAATCCAATTGACCATTCAATTTCTGAAAAACCAAATTTTGTAATGAAAATTACCAATAAAGACGGGGAATTAATATCCGACAAATGTGGAGAATACAACGTTCACAAGATAATGGAACTTGGTTCAATAAATGAATTTGAAAAATGTGATAAAAACAAAGAAAATATTATACTTTGGCGTAATTGGACATTGGTTGGATTTGATTTGTCACGATTCATAGGACAAGAAGTAAGAGTTCAATTTACTACCTATGATTGCTCGCAATCTGGACATTTCGGGTATGCTTATTTCACTGCTAAATGTATTCCTAATGAATTACAATTAAGTTGTACCGGCAATTCATTTCGAGCAATCGCTCCGGAAGGATTTGTTTCGTACAGATGGAGCATAAATGAAAATACTTTTATTAAGGGATATTCTACGTTCGATTTCAAAGAAGAAGGCGAGATAGAATGCGAAGTAGAATCCGCGTTAGGTTGTACATTTTCTCTGTACGGTGCAGTTGGTAAAACATCTTCAAACGGTGGTATTTTCAATGAAACTATTTGCTTGAGTCAAAAATATGACAAACACGGATTTGACATACCTCCATATGACAAACCGGGTGTATATTCAGAAAGTAAAACAATTCTTAATAGTGCAAACTGCCAAAGCACCACAACTCGGCTAACACTTACCGTAAAAGAACTTTGCGAACGTTACATAACCGACTCTATTTGCGTGGGCGAACCTTACAAAGGAAATGGTTTTAATATTCCAATAGGACTTCCGATTGGAACACATCTTGATACACTAAAAATCGGCAATGAACTCAGAATATTAACTTTACGAGTAAATGAAATGCCCAAAGAGCCTACTATAAAAGGCAGTACAAGTCCTTGTGTAGGCGGAAAAGCATTATATGAATTTTCCTCTCTTGATTCACCATTAACCAATTATACGTGGGAATTATCGTCAAATACAGATGTTTTTCCCATATCCGGAGGTAGTAATCAACAAATATCACTCTCTTTTACAAATGAGTCCCCCTGTACTATTGTAGTAAAAGCATCAAACCGTTGCGGAACACAAAGAGCCACTCTTCCAATAAATCCTAAAAAATCACCACCTATTATTTTTTACGATACAATATGTTCCGGAAATCAATACATAAAACATGGATTTAATAAACCCATACAAAATACACCCGGAGATTTTGTTTTTGAACAAACAATTCCGCCAACCCAAGAGGGTTGCTCCACCGAAAAGGCACTTCATCTGACAGTTTTACCACCACCGCCCATAGTTTCTATTAAAGCATCAAATGAAATTCTTTGCGGCGAAGCAACAACATTATTTGCAATCGTGAAAAACAATATTCCGGAATCATTAGAAACATTGGATTCTGCTTCGGTTTATTTTATTTGTGGTGATTACGATTTTGAATGGAATACCGGTTCTACTGATGCAGCAATAACCGAATATCCAAAAAAAACCACCACCTACACACTCACTACAACATATTCATTTGACAAACAAAAGCGCTGTCGTGCAGAGAAAACAGAAACAATTTTTGTGAGTAATGGATTGCCTCAATCTATTGACGCAGCAATATGCGAAGGAAAAACGTATAATGATTATGGAATTAGTGCAAAAACCGAGGGTATTTACAATGGGGTGAAATCCAAAGACAACGGTTGTAGTGTAGATATTTCTCTTAATTTAACCGTACTTCCTTCATATAACATACCAATTGAAGGAGAAACTTGTGTAGGAAAACTTTTTGAAAAAGACGGTATGAATTTAACTCTGTATAAAGAGGGGGAATTTACTCATACTTACGAAAACAATACCACAGCAGGTTGTGATAGTATTGTATCGGTTAAAATACAAGTTCACTCATCACGGGAAACTACAATTTATGATACGATTTGTTTGGGACAAGATTATACAAAAAATGGATTTACTTTGCCTATTCAAACCATTCCCGGTCGTTTCTCATATTTCATCGACAACAGCCTCGTTGCATTTAAAAAGGTTTATCCATTAGCAACTAGTTGTGATAGTACTGTTTTTCTTGATTTGAAAGTTTGGGACAAAGAAATCGATATTTACAGTTATTTAGATACTGTTGGAAAGCAATTCACAAAACATGGGCATGATACATTCCTCACGAAAGTAGGTGTACAAAACGACACGTTGCCTCCTTCTATTTCACGCAAAACAGGTTGTGAAAAATTGACAATTATCAACATCAATGTCGTTTGCCGAACCGATACCACAGTCATACATGATACCATTAACATTAACGAATCATACCTCAAAAGCAGTTTTCAAATTCCTCAACAAACTGAAATCGGTACGGTACGAGATACCTTACGATTGAAAAACCAATATGGCTGCGATAGTACCGTAATATTGCATTTGGAAGTGCTTTGTTTTCCTCGTCCTAATCCTCCGGTTGTAAACTCTCAACTATATTGCGGCAATCTTACGCCCTTGCAAGCCGTAGGAAGTTCGCTCATTCATTGGGTCAGTACCGATAAAAAACTTTCTGATTGGGTGGGCGAAACCTACGAATTTGAGCAGTTGGGGTACACCAACATTCCTGCCGGAAAATATGAATTTGAACTCTACGATATTCATGCGCTTTCCGGCTGCGAAAGCGAGCGTGTGCAAACGTTTGTGAAAATAGCACCGGCAGCAAGCGCAAAAATCATAGGACGTAACCAATTTTGTCTACAAGCAATAGAAGAACCTTACGCTATAGAAACCACAACGTACGATACTCGATATGTTTGGAAAACATCAGGTAATCATTATAATTATTCCAAAGACGGCAATTCATTTTCACCCACCCGCTATGTAGATTGGCAGGGTGCAGGAATTGATACCCTCTATGTGCAAGCACAAAATTACGCAGGCTGTGAGGCATTCGATACCCTTGTAGTGTATATTGCGGAATATCCTGTGCCGTTCTATTTGTGGAATCTTCAAGGAACACACACTACCATTGAATTTGCCGATAGTTCGTTTCAAGCACCTGTCATTGCACAAAACCCCGATGGAACTCACATTGAAATTCCACTAACCTACACTATGGAGTGGTTTTTCGATACAAATGCAAATCGCGAAACTTCGGTTGCGGATATGTTTGTTGAATATTCCAATAGATTTAAGCCTATACAAATTCACAATTACACCTATGGTTTCAAGCAGCCTATTTTAACCATAACCAATAGTTTTGGTTGCAAGGCAAGTTACTCTACCGAAATATTTATTGACATTCCCAACGGTATTTTTATTCCAAATGCGTTTAGTCCCACGAACGCTGCCGAATCTGTGCGAAAATTTCAACCAATTGCGTATAATTTGGAACACCTCCATTTGTGGATTTACGATAAATGGGGTAATTTACTGTGGTATTCCAACGAAGTACAAAATGGTATATTTACCGGAGCATGGGACGGAACGTATAACGGCGAACTTTTACAAAGTGATTCTTATATTTGGAAGATAGATGCAAAATTCAAAAATGGCACTACGTGGGCAGGACAAAAAACCTTGCTGCTTGAATCTATCGGTTATACTCATTTTGGCTCAGTAATGCTTGTTCGATAAAAAATCGTATATTTACAAGTTAATTTATAACCCATTGTGCATTTAGCACAGATTTGTTTTTATACTATTAATACTTCTATGATTCTCGCAGTCAATCCTTCAAACGTTTTTTCTGTTCATTGATTTTCCAACTACCTGTTTTATCAGAGCCAATACGAGTTAAAACAGACATATCCTTAAATTTCGCCAAATTTTTTTCAATCGCCCTTTCCGAAATACCAAGTATTTCTGCCATTTCACTAACTGTAATTGTTGGCGTATTTTCAATCAAAGAAAGTATTTTTTCTTGATTTACACCGAACTTTACACCGAACTTTACACCGAACTTTTTGTCGTTTGTGGTATCTTTTTTTTGCTTTGTGCCAACATTTTCTGTTGGCACAAAATGTATGTGCATTTCTCTGTTTTTCAATATGCACAAGAAGTTTATTTGTAACCATCCTCATACCTCCTTACGTCCTCGCAAAAAATCGTGCGGAGAAAAAACGTCTATTCTCCGCATTTTTTGCGGAGAATAATGCGTATATTTACCGCATAAATTGTTTGAGTATGGCATTGATAGCATGTGCCGAATGTGGCAACAAAGTGAGTAACAAAGCAATTGCGTGTCCGCATTGCGGATTCCCTATTGGTGAGCACGTTATTAATCTCAAAATCAGAACTATAAACGCAACAGAAAAACACGAGAGTGAAACGGAACATAATCGCGATTCGTTTCTTGACGACAAAATCTGCGAACTTCTCAAAGAAGGAAACACGCTGAGTGCCGTAAAACTATGTAAAGACTACAAAGGAATACAACTTGCAGAGGCAAAACTGTATGTAGATACGCTGGCACAGTTGCGGAACATTTCAATTCCTCAAACGCAAAAATCTATTGGAGCGTTCCAACAATCACAAAATTCGGTCAAAACACAGAAAAATTCTCAACATACAGGTTGTATGAAAATAGTATTCGTAATAGTAATTTCATATCTACTGTTTTTAACTATTTACAATTTTCTCTATCCTCACCGTTTAGATATATTTTTCACTATTGTATTCAAATCTCTGTTCTCACACTAAAAATCCCTCTCAAATCTCACATCTCAATACTCCTGTCTTTCTCCTCCCCTTGTGGGGGAGGTTGGGTGGGGACTTTTCTTAAAACGTCAAAACTTTTTTGCTCTGTTTCACTATGCGGTACAAATCGGCTATGCCGGTAATGGTGCACGATTGCACGGTTTCGGTGCCGCGTGCGGTAGCACACGATGCGCAGGAATAAATCGTACCGCCGTTTGCCCAAAATGTACTACTCATGCGTTCCACATTGAATTGCTCATCGGCACTTTGCGTGCGCATAAAAGCATCAAGTCCTTTGCCGCTCACAAACACTACCACATAGTCGCCCTGTTGCTGCGCATATACGCCCAAGCGCACGGCATTCCACGCGGTTTCGGCATCATCGGAGGTTATTATTATGGCAATATCGGGCGTTTTGGTGGTATCGAATACTGCCAAGGTTTCGCAGGCAGAAGGCGCAGAAAGTGCAGGTAAACTCGGTTTTCCGCCGGCAAATGCCGCGAATGCAATAGTTAGCAATACTGTGGTTGTAAAAATTTTGTTCATACTATAACGATATTTGTTGTTTCAGTTATTCAGTTATTTAATTACAAAAGTAGAGAATTTTCGCAAAACTGCATAAAAAAAGACCTATCTAACAACTAATCACTACCAACTAACAACTATGCACGTAATTTCTGCGTGAAAATGATTGTACAATGAAAAATAGTTATAATTTTGCGCTTTGAATTTTTTATTACACTTGCAAAGTGTGCTTTTTTGAACGTACTTAATATATAATACTCATGCAAAACAAAGGATTTATACGTGTATTTACAATTTTATTGGTGTTAGCGGCTCTGTACTCGCTTTCATTTTCGTTTCTCACTTGGAAGGCAAATCGCGATGCCGATACCTACGCTCAGGGCAACGAACAACGCCGCCGAGAATTTTTGGATTCGCTCACGCGCTTAGATAGTTATTACAACTTTTTGGGCTTGCGCAAATTTAGTTACACCGATGTTCAAAAACACAGTTTGAATTTGGGTCTTGACCTCAAAGGCGGTATGAACGTTACGCTTCGTATTTCTATTGAAGATTTGATTTTGAATCTTTCCAACGAAGGCAAGCAAGATACTATATTGATGAAAACGCTCGCCCGCGCCAATGAATTGGAACGCACCTCGCGCGAAGATTATATTACGCTTTTCGGCAGAGCCTTCCACGAATTGTATCCAACCGGAAATTTGCGCACGTTGTTCAATGCCAACGATGCCATGGGTACCAAAATTACCTATCAATCAACCAATGAGCAGGTATTGCAAGTATTGGGTTCCGAAGCACAAGCAGCACTCGATAATTCCTTCGACATTATTCGCACTCGTATAGACCGCTTTGGTGTGGTTCAGCCAAATATTCAAAATCTTGGCAACGGACGTGTGTTGGTAGAATTACCCGGTGTGGTGGAGCAAGACCGAGTGCGCGATTTATTGCAAAGTTCTGCAAAACTCGAATTTTGGGAAACTTTCAACGCTTCGGAAGTTATCAATGTGATTTTTGAAATCAACAATACCCTTGCCGACCTTGCAAAAGTGGGCAATAAAGCACGCGAAGAAGTGCAAATAGATACTGCCACAAGCATTGCAAGCGAAGTAAAAGAAGAACAAAGCGAAAAGCAACTTTTGGCTGCCGATGCTACCGACACGCAAGCGCAAGGAAAATCGCAAGCCGATATACAGCGTGAAAATCCGTTGTTCGTATATTTAGTGCCAAATATCAGCCAAGAAGGCTATCCGGGTTACGGACCGCTTGTGGGATTTGCACAAAAAACCAACTTGCCGTATATAGATTCTCTTTTGAATTTACCTGAAATACAAACCTTGCTTCAAGAAATGGCTCCCGAATTAAAATTAGCATGGGGTAAAAAAGCCAATTCACAAGGTTTTTATGAATTAATTGCACTCAAAAACGTTGGCGGCGAAGGCAATCCTGCTCTCGGCGGCGATGTGGTGGTAGATGCTCGCCCCGAATTTAGCAACACCGGCGGCGGCGCAAGTGTGCAAATGGTAATGAATGCCGAAGGAACTGCCATTTGGCGAAGATTGACCGGCGAAAACAAAGGTCGTTCCATAGCAATCGTGCTCGATGGCTATGTGTATTCCTACCCAACCGTACAAAACGAAATTCCCAACGGTATTTCTTCAATCACCGGAAATTTCACCATTGCCGAAGCAACCGACCTTGCGAACATTCTTCGTTCGGGTAAACTTTCGGCTGCCACTCGCATAGAATTTGCAGAGTTCGTAGGTCCTACTCTCGGTCAAGAATCTATTTCAAAAGGTTTGATGTCGGTGGTGCTTTCGCTCATTTTCTTGTTTATTTACTTATTCTTCTACTATCGCAAAGCGGGCTTGGTTGCCAATATTGCGCTGGTGCTCAATTTATTCTTGGTATTCGGTGTGCTTGCATCGCTTGGCGCAGTGCTTACGTTGGCAGGTATTGCCGGTATTGTGCTTTCGCTGGCTATGGCTATTGATGCCAATATTATTATTTACGAACGGGTGCGCGAAGAACTTGCTTCGGGTAAGGGTATAAAACTCGCTATTACCGATGGTTTCAAAAATTCATTCTCGGCAATTATAGATGGTAACGTTACCACTCTCATTGTGGGTATTGTGCTTTACTTGTTCGGCAAAGGTTCTATTCAAGGTTTTGCCACCACGTTGATTATTGGTATTCTTACCACCTTGTTCTGTTCTCTTTTTGTTACTCGCTTAATTTTCGAGGCATTTTTGGCGAAAAAACAAGAAATTTCTTTCGACAGCAAACTCACTCGCGGAGCCTTCAAAAATATTCACGTGAACTTTATAGGCAATCGCAAAAAATACTACATTATTTCGGGTATTATGATTACCATTGGTATTGTTGCCATTCTTTCACGCGGATTTCAAGTGGGTGTGGACTTCAAAGGAGGTCGCTCATACGTGGTAACGCTGGGCAACGACCGCAATGTGGAACATATAGAACAATCGCTTGCATTGCAATTTGGCAAAGCACCTGAGGTAAAAACCTACGGTACCGATGCAGTAAAAATCACCACCGACTTTTTGATAAACGACAAAGGTGCCGATGCCGATAGCATAGCCGAAGCGCGTTTGTACGAAGGATTGCGCGGATTTTTGCCGCTGAACAGCACAAAAGCCGATTTTATGAAAAATAATTTGGAACAATCGAACATGGTGGGTCCTACCATTGCCAACGATATGATTTGGTCGGCAATTATTTCTATCATTGTGGCACTCATAGGTATGTTCTTGTATATTTTCATTCGTTTCCGCAACTGGGAATTTGGAGTTTCGGCAGCACTTGCATTGTTCCACGACGTATTTATAGTAATCGGCGTTTTTGCACTCTTGCACGGCTTACTGCCATTTACTATGGAAATCGGTCAAGAATTTATTGCTGCCCTACTCACCATTATTGGGTACTCAATCAACGACACCGTGATAGTATTCGACCGTATTCGCGAAATTCGCACCGAATACCCAAAACGCAATACTGCGGGTGTTATCAATCAAGCGGTAAATACCACTCTGAGCCGTACTTTCATGACTTCACTCACCACCTTGTTGGTATTGTTAATCATATTCTTCTTCGGTGGCGATTCTATGAAAGGCTTTATTTTCGCCATGATTATAGGGGTGCTTGTGGGTACGTATTCGTCAATTTTTGTGGCATCGCCTATTTCTTACGAAATGCTTAAACGCAATAAAAAAACAGTAGAAACGCAAGACTAATTAGTTTTCAGTTATTAGTTGTTAGTATAAACAAAAAAGGTTGTTTCAAAATGAAGCAACCTTTTTTTAATTTACAATTAATAATCAGTAATTAAAACTGTTTCCAGCCTTGTGCTTGCAGAGCAATTTGTTCACCGGCTTTACTCACCAGCACCGCACCGGCACTACGCGCACTCACCGAACCTATCGCGTGCACCGAAGGAATTTTTTTCACCACATTGTAATCTTTCAGCGGCACGGTAAAAAGCAGTTCGTAATCTTCGCCGCCATGCAGCGCGGCTATGAGCGGTGTTATATCAAATTCCTTACACACGGTGGCAACATCGGCACTTATGGGAATTTTTTCTTCATACACCTTGCAGCCCATCTTCGACTGCGTGCACAAATGCAGCAACTCCGATGAAAGTCCATCGGAAACGTCAATCATAGAAGTTGGCGTAATGCCGGCAATTTTGAGTTGCTCTATTATATCTTTACGGGCTTCGGGTTTCAGGTGGCGTTGCAACACGTATTCATAGCCTGCGAGTTTTGGTTGCGCTCCGGCTTGGGCAAATACGTGTTTTTCGCGTTGCAAAATTTGCAAACCCATGTACGATGCGCCCAAATCGCCACTCACGCAAATCAAATCGTTTTCCTGCGCACCGCTGCGATATGCCACCGCAGTTTTCGCCACCGAACCAATTGCCGTAATACTTATGGCAAGTCCGGTAACAGACGAAGACGTGTCGCCGCCCACCACATCCACTCCGCAGCGCGAGCAGGCAAGATTAATGCCTTCGTACAACTGTTCGAGTGCTTCTACGGTAAATTTTGCCGACACGGCAATAGAAACCGTGAGATGTTCGGGGGTGCCGTTCATGGCGTAAATGTCGGAAATATTCACCATAGCGGCTTTGTAGCCCAAGTGTTTGAGCGGCGAATACATCAAATCGAAATGAATGCCCTCCATGAGTAAATCGGTGCTCACGAGGGTATATTCGTGTTCGTTTTTTGCCAACACCGCGCAGTCATCGCCTATGCCGCGCACAGTTGAAGCGTTTCCTGCGCTAAGTTTTTCTTTTAATCGGTCTATTAAGCCAAATTCGCCCAATTCCGAAAGTGCTGTTTGTTTCATAGTTGTTTTTTATTTTTATTTTGTTTCTTCAAGATTGCTTCGTCCCTCGCAACGGCGTAGCCCTCACCGAAGGTAATGACGCTTTTGCGTGTGTTGCTGCGCACAACTGTCATTGTACTGCCATTGCAAATATTTCTTCTTCGTCATTGCAAACATATCTTCCCTTCGTCATTGCGAACGCAGTGAAGCAATCTCTTTGTTTTCTTGTAGCAACAGTAGTGCTTTTTGCACAGTAGTATCGTAGCGGTTTATGAGTTTATAAAAAAGCGTTTGGTCGGCAAACACATTGCGCACTATATAGGCGTGGAGTTGCCGAGCAATCACGGTGTGCGAGCGTTTTTCGTCTTCCACATTGGTGCTTATTCCTTTGCTTTTGCGCACATAGCGCAAAAATTCATCGTACATTTCCGGCGAATTAATCTCGTCAATGTTTTTCACCTTTTGCAATCGCGCTCTGTTTCGGTCGGCATACTGAAAAGCAAAATCGTAGATAATTCCTCTGTGTTCGAGCAATGAGAAAAATCCGCTATACCCTACCGTATCTATGGGTACAAACACATCGGGCATAATGCCGCCGCCGCCATACACCGTGCGTCCGCCACGTGTGGTAAATTGCAAACTATCCACAAACAAAATACTATCGCGGTGGGCAAATTCGCCGTGTTCGAGCCTCCGCTGAATATCTTCGTGATAGGCATCAATACCGGCAGAAAATGGTTTTTGAATACTACGCCCCGAAGGTGTGTAGAATTTTTGAATGGTAAGCCGCACGGCGGAATTGTCGGGCAGTATGAAATCGCGATTTACCAAGCCTTTGCCAAACGAACGCCTGCCCACTATAATTCCTCTGTCGTTATCTTGAATTGCGCCGGCAAATACTTCACTCGCCGATGCTGAAAATTCGTTGATGAGCACCGCCAAGCCCAAATCCTGACATTTCCCCTTTCCATCGGCACGAAAATCCTCGCGTGCATAGTTTTTTCCCTGCGTGAACACTATCAAATCGCCTTTCGCCAAAAATTCATTTGCCAAAAATATAGCCGAATTGAGCACCCCACCACCATTGTCGCGCAGGTCTATTATCAGTTTTTTCATGCCCTGCGAGCGCAAATTGGCAATATGCGAACGAAATTCTTCGGGTGTTTTCAGTGCAAAATTTTCAAGTTTCAAGTAGGCAATTTCTTTGTCTATCATGTAGGACACGGGAATACTATTGAGTGGAATTTTATCGCGTATAATCTCAAAATCAATTAATTGTGCCGCACCGCGCCGTTGCACCCCAAGCCGCACCATGCTTCCTTTTTCGCCTTTGAGCAATTTCATAACTTCGCTATTAGTAATACCCACGCCGGCAACTATGGAATCGTTCACCCGCACAATGCGGTCGCCGGCATGAATTTTCACTCGTTCCGAAGGTCCGCCGGCAATGACTCGCATCACGGTTATGGTATCGTTTTGAATGGAAAATTCTATACCAATACCCTCGAAACTCCCCTGTAAGGGGTCGTTGATGTATTCCAATTCTTCGGCAGAAATATAGGTGGAGTGTGGGTCTAACTGTTCGAGCAGGAGCGGAATGAGCGATTCGGTAAGGCTATCTATATCTATGTCAACGGCATAATCTTGTTCTATAATATTCAAAATTTCCACAAATTTATTGGTCTGCGCACCCGATTTTGCGCCAAAAAACGGCGCACCCACCCACAGTGCAAGCATAAAGCCCACGCTCATACACAGGGCGATTAATAGCGGTAGCCAAAAGACGTTTTTATTTTTCATCACAAAACCTCCACCTGCTCCACCGCAATACCGGCTCGGCGGAGTAACTGCACTCCATCGTCTATGCGGTAGGGATCGGTATATACCACACGCTTAATACCCGACTGAATTATTAATTTAGCACACTCTATACAAGGCGAAGTAGTTACGTAGAGCGTGGCACCATCGCTATTGTTGTGCGATTTTGCCACTTTGGTAATGGCATTTGCTTCGGCGTGAAGCACGTAGGCTTTGGTTTTGCCTTCATCGTCTTCACACACATTTTCAAAACCCGAAGGCGTGCCGTTATAGCCATCGGAAATTATCATTTTATCTTTCACTATCAGTGCGCCCACTTTGCGGCGTTCGCAGTAAGAATTTTCCGCCCATATTCGCGCCATGCGTATATAGCGAGTATCTAAATTATATTGTTTTTCTTGGGAATTGATAGGTTGATAGGTGCACGTCATGGCTTTTGGTTTTTAAATACAAAAGCAAAGATACAAATTAGTTGAAAGTTGAAAGTTGAAAGTTGAAAATTATTTTAGGTGCAGAACACAAGCATTTAGATTTACATATTCATTGCTTTTTTAAGCCATTCATATCAGCACTCAATCTTTTGCCGATATTCCGTTCGTCCAAACTCTTTGATAAGCCATGTTTTACCCACCTGACGAGCACCAAGAAAAACGAGAGGTTTTTTATTTCCTCGTAATTTCCAATCAATCAACCTGTTAATTGCACGTCTATACATTTTTTCTGAGTTATATTATGTTTTTTACAACACTTTTTCTGACATAAAATACCTGCAAACATACATTTTTCTCTGTAAAAGCAAGCAAAAAATATACATACATTTTGAAAATTATTTTAAGTGCAAGGCACAATGTGCTCATACGGCAATATGCTAATGCAGTAATCAACCTACCAAAACAGTATTCTTATAATCAGCGCATTGCAAAATACCATGAGCAAGTTCATAAAAAAAACCACACAAAAATCATTTTAATAATAAAATTTTGCCATATTTGCAAAAATGAGAATGTATTTTTTTTTGAAGTTATTTTAAATAAATTGATTATCTATAAATACCAATCATGTACACACTCAGAGATTTTAACATAGACACGCTACCAATCAATGCCTCAGATAGGGCTGAACAATTTCAACAATGGCTTGCACAATCCGAAATTGAAAACCCTGTGTATTGGTTAGAATCTACTTCGGCAGTGCAACCCGAAATGAATATCATTGATACACATTCCGGAAAACCGCACTCGTTCATATCCTTTATTTCAAACGATTACTTGGGCATGAGCCAACACCCCGAAACCAAACGAGCAGGACACGAGGCTTTAGAAACCTACGGCACCGGAGCCTGTGCATCGCCCATGATTGGCGGATATTTGAATATTCACAGCAATTGGAACAAGAACTTGCCGATTTTACAGGGCAAGAGGCAGCACTAATTTTTTCTTCGGGCTTTGGCGTAAATGTGGGCGTACTCAATGCGCTGCTGGGAAAAAACGATATTGCGTTTATTGATTTACAAGTACACCGCAGTGTACTTGACGGACTGTTTCGCACCAATACCAAGAAAATAGGACACAATAATGTGGACTATTTAGAATTTATACTCAAAAAAGAACGCCACAAATATGAAACAGCAATGGTGATTATAGACGGTGTGTATTCGCAAGACGGCGACATAGCACCGTTGTCCGAAACTGTGGCATTGTGCAAAGAGTACAATACTTTACTGTATTTAGACGATGCGCACGGCATAGGCACCTTTGGCAAAACAGGTAGAGGTGTAGCCGAGCATTTCGATTTGCCGGGACAGATTGATATTATTACCGGCACGCTCAGTAAATCCTTTGGCACTGTGGGTGGATTTGTAGCCGCCTCAAAAAAAATGATAGATTATTTACGTTATAATACCAATACTGCGATTTTTTCGGCAGCAGTTACGCCGCAAGTAACTGGCTCGGTTTTGAAAGCCATAGAACTCATGCGAAGCGATACACAGTATTTGCACAAATTGTGGAATAACGTACACTATTTGCGCAAGCGATTGACCGAAGAAGGGTTTGATATAAAACAAACAGTTTCTCCTATTTTCCCTGTAATGGTGCGCAATCCGCATAAGGTAGAAGAAGTTATTCGCTTGTTGAACGAGCGACATATTTATGCTTGCGGCGTAGGGTTCCCTGCCGTAACCGATAAAGAAGCGCGAGTACGCATTAGCCTTTCCGCTTTGCACGAACAAAAACATTTAGATACACTCATAGAGGCATTGAATGAAATTGACAGCCTTTTGCACATAAAAAAACACTGCCAATGGAACAAATAGAAAAGAAAACACGTGCACCGCGCCGCACAAAAGCAGAAATACATACCTTGATTTTTGCCGCAGTGGAACGCCTTATTGTGGCAAAAGGATTTAACAATATCAGTTTGCCAGAAGTGGCAAGCGAAGCAGGTGTGGAACCGCCAGTATTGTACAAACGCTACAAACACATAGACGAACTATATAGCGAATATGTTCTGACAAAAGATTTTTTGCTCAATAAACATATACACATAGATCAATCATTGAGTATCGCAGAAAATGCCGTAAAACTCTATCACGACCTGATTGATGAATTGTACGAAAACGAAATAATGCAGCGAATTTTGGTATGGGAATTAAGCGACACCTGCCCTATTACGCGCCACATTGCACAAAAACGAGAATACGACAATGGTTTTATAGGGTACCTCTAAAAATTAGTTTTTTTCGTTTTTGATTTTTACAAAGAGCCGAAGTGCGTTAAAACTCTGTGAAAAAATCGCCTCAAAGGTAAGATAAACTTCTGTATAAAACAAGCGTTTTTTGAGAATCTATCTATCTATCTATCTATCTATCATTATTTTACAATTTTATGGAAACTTATTTTTAACATCTAACAGGTAAGAGATTTAGTCGGATTATTTGCTCGTAACGACACATATTATAGACCA
>JAITUU010000007.1 GCA_031286165.1 Bacteroidales bacterium | reverse complement strand
CGAAAATACCTGCAACTCTATCTCAATGAATTTGTGTACAAACTCAATCGACGATACTTTGGCGAACACCTCTTTGACAGGCTAATTGTAGCGAGTATTACGAGTTGTTCTTAATTGCGTATAATCAAAAGAACAATGTAACAATCGAATGATAATGAAACAAACAGCAATTTTTTTAAGCCTTCTTGCAGTTTTCGCAAGTGCTTGCAATCAAGCAACAAAACATAACAGCGATGACCGATTTTTAATAACGGTACAAGGCGTTGATATTTTTGTAGTGGGGCAAAGCCTTCCAACCCAAACGGGCAACTATGCAATTACCAAAACGATTGAAACCCGACCGGGAGAGGGCGAAGCATATCAAGTTGCGGTGTACGCCGTTTCCGAAAACAAGCAAAATGTGCTCAAAATTGAAACACCTTACGATTCCGAACGCAACAGCAATAAAAAAAACACTACCTTCGCAGAGTAAAAAAAATCGAAACAAATGCAACATTTAACCGATTTACAAGACGGACAAACCGCCGTAATTACCAAAGTAAAGGGCTACGGCGCATTTCGCAAACGCATTACCGAAATGGGTTTTGTGCAAGGCACGCGCGTAAAAGCAATCAAACGCGCTCCGCTCAAAGACCCCATTGAATACGAATTGATGGGCTACCGCGTGTCGCTGCGCAAAAGCGAGGCTGCGTTGATTGAAATTGCCCCCACAGGGGGATTTGAAGAACATATTGAATCACAACCAATTACATACATTTCCGAAGATTCTCGTAAAAATTCTCTTATAGGCGATAGGGGGGCTGTAATCAATGTGGCACTTGTGGGCAATCCGAATTGCGGAAAAACCACGCTTTTCAACCGCGCTACGGGCAAACACGAGCGCGTGGGCAACTACGGCGGCGTAACGGTGGATTTGAAAACCGCAAATTTCACCCACCAAGATTATCGCATAGAACTCACCGACCTGCCCGGCACCTACTCCATTTCGGAATATACGCCCGAAGAACTCTATGTGCGCAAGCACCTTGCCGAAGACCTGCCCGATGTGGTTATCAACGTGATTGATGCCTCAAATTTGGAACGTAACCTGTTCTTAACCACACAGTTGATAGATATGAATATTCGCGTGGTGATTGCGCTGAATATGTATGATGAATTGAAGGAAAAAGGCGACACCTTCGATTACGCACTGCTGAGCAAAATGATTGGGATTCCCATAATTCCCACCGTTGCGTCCAAAGGCAAGGGCGTGGGCACGCTGTGGGACAAAGTGATAGACGTGTACGAAGAAAACACCACCGACATGCGCCACATTCACATCAATTACGGCGAAGATATTAACGCTTCTATTCAGAAAATCAAAACCGAAATAAAGAAAAACAATGCCGTAACCGATGCCTTTCACTCGCAATATGTGGCTATAAAACTGCTCGAAGACGATAAAAAATTTACCGAACGTATTGCAAAATTTCCCAATTCGGAAGCAATCATTGCAGTTGCCCGCCACGAAATTACAGAATTGGAGAAAAAATACGACCTCACCACCGAAACCATTATTACCGATGCCAAATACGCATTTGTGCGCGGTGCACTGAAAGAAACCTATCATTCGGCGGTGGAACGCCCCGAACCCAAAGGCTACAAACCCGATAGAATACTTACCCACAAATGGTTGGGCATTCCGCTTTTTTTACTGTTTATGTGGGCAATGTTTCAAACCACCTTTTCGCTCGGAGCCTACCCTATGGCGTGGATTGAAAACGGCGTAAACGCACTGCGTACCTTTATTCAAACCGCCATGCCCGAAGGTATGTTGCGTGATTTGCTGGTGGACGGAATCATAGGCGGCGTGGGCGGCGTGATTGTATTTTTGCCCAACATTGTGATTCTCTTTTTGTGCATTTCCTTTATGGAAGACACCGGCTATATGGCGAGGGCGGCGTTTATTATGGATAGAGTGATGCACAAAATAGGACTTCACGGAAAATCCTTTATTCCCATGCTCATGGGTTTTGGCTGCGGCGTGCCGGCGGTAATGGCTACGCGCACGCTCGACAGTCGCAAAGACCGTATTCTCACCATGCTGATTATTCCGTTTATGTCGTGCAGTGCGCGGCTGCCGGTGTATGTGCTGCTCATTTCGGCGTTTTTCAGCGCACATCAAGGGTTGATTTTGCTGAGTATTTACGCCATTGGCGTACTCGTAGCCGCAGTGGTGGCAGTTATTTTCAATAAACTTCTCTTTACCAAAGCCGATGTGCCTTTTGTGATGGAACTTCCGCCCTACCGCGTGCCCACCGTGCGCAATATAGGCACCCACACATGGAACAAAAGCGTGCAATATCTTACCAAAATGGGAACAATTATTTTGGTAGCCTCAATTTTGATATGGGCGTTGGATTATTTTCCGCTCAATCGCACATTGTCGCAGAATTACGAACAGGAAATTGCACTTGTAGAACAAAACCAAAACATCAGCGAACCCGAAAAATCAGAACAAATTGAAAATCTGACCCTTGCAAAAGAATCGGAGCGTGTGGGCAAAAGTTACATGGGACGCATAGGCACTTTTATTTCGCCTGCTCTCGAAGCACTCGGCTACGATTGGAAAATTGGCGTGAGCCTGCTTTCGGGCATTGCGGCAAAAGAAATTATAGTGAGCACTATGGGCGTACTCTATCAATCAGGTGCGGAAACCGAAGAATCTTCGGTAAATTTACAAAAACGCTTGCGCGAGCAAACTTTTACGGGCGGCAGTCGCGTGGGCGAACCGGTATTTTCACCCCTCGTGGCATATTCGTTTATGCTCTTTATTTTGCTCTATTTCCCCTGCATAGCCGTACTCACCGCCATTCGCCGCGAAGCCGGGCTGAAATGGGCAATTTTCACCGCCGTTTACACCACCGCGCTGGCATGGATTGTGGCATTTTTGGTTTTTCAAATTGGGAGTAAATTCGTATGACACAGGAAATTATAACCATACTACTCGTAACTGCGGCAGCAATTTTCGCGCTATATAGAATTATTGCGTTTTTTCGCAAAAAGAATAGTAACAATTCGTGCGGCGGCGGCAATTCACTCTGTAAAAATTGTCCAAAAAACAACGGCACGTGTGCGCAAGCGAATTGTTGTTCGTAAATCAAACAATTACAAACGCAGTTTCCACGAAGCAGTAACTTCGGCACCTTTCACGGCTTGCAACACATACACACCGGATTGGGTGCAAAGTTGCCGTATATGCGAAAGTAGCGGCGGCGCAGTTCCAATCAAAGCACCGGTTGCGCTAAAAATTCGCACATAGTCGGCATTTTGAAAATCGACATTTTCCACTATATCAATCGCCGTACTCACCGGCAGCAAGGAAATTTGCACGCCTTTTATGGTAGCATCTACATAGAACACGTAAGCATCTTTTTCCTGCAATTTATTGCCAGCCCACGTGTGGTAAAAGGTAGAAAATGGCGAAAGTGCATACACAGTAGCCGTATTTCCCTGCGAATACAGCGAAAATTTGCCATCGCTATTGGTTACACAGGAATCTATGCACTGCGCGGTTTGGGAATCAAATAAATACACCGTAGTATTTGCCACCTGCGCAGAGCCGGCAAACACCTGACCTTCCACCGTGAACCACGGCTCACAGTGTTCCAACTGCAACAACACGTGCTGCGCCTCGCTTTCACAGCGATTTTTTACCTGCGTGGCGTAGAATGAATAATTTCCCACCGAAAGTTTTTCAGGTTTATAGGTATTGCCAAAATACAAGGGTTTTTGCAATGCCGCATCGGAATACCACAGCACACTATCGCCTTGTGCATGCACAAAATACGTGCGATTGTAACACGCCGCCGTATCGCGGGCTATTGGCGCATCAGTTGCACAATCGCAATTTTGCAGCACCACCATTGGCATAGCCTGACACTCGCCCTGCTGCTCCACCCACACGCGATATTTGACATCGGGCACTATTTCTTCTGCCTTCGATTTGGGAATAGTGAGCACTTGCCCCTGCCCTATTTTTTCTCCGTCCTGCGCATTGTACCACGCAAAATTTCCTTTACCCACCACTTTGTATTGCAACGAATTTCCGCAAAACGATGACTGAATCATAGCAAACTTCGCTTGTTTTTCCGTTACCTCCACCGAATCTTTGTAGGAAGGACATTCGCCGCGTCTGCTGTACGCCTCCACCGCAAATAGTCCGCCCGAATTGCACGTTATGGTATTCGATTGTTCGCTTTGCAACACATTGTTTTTATACCACACAAATTGATAATCGTCTAAAGAAAGATTGGCGGCAATTTTTTCATTGAAGGGCGTACAAAAAGCGCGGTCATCACCCAGCGAAAGAATTTCGCAATACGGCTGACACAATTTATACCCTATCGCCACGGTTTGGTATTCATCTTCGGGAAGTTCGGTGCCCAGCACTCCCGAAAGATTTGCGCCGCACACGTAAAATTCACTCGCGCGGCGCAGCATGCTTTGGGTGAGAATATAAGAAACGCCCGAAGCTGCATATATGGCTATGGCATCTTGCAATTTTTGCGAATTATTCAGCACATACTGCGGCGAAAAAAACTGCCGCACACTTCTGTTGCCATTGCCAATTTGACCACCGGTGGCAGCACTCACATCGGGAAAGCGATTGTCGCCCCACGCCACCACATAGTTTTTCCTTTGTTCCACAGTAATAGCCAGCGCGTGCGAAGTTCCTGCCGAAATATCCACCACATTCGAGAGCGTTTGATAGGGCGTTTGCCCACCTTCCACCGGCATAGCATAAGGCTGCGCTTTGTAGGTGGGAATCCCTTTTTCATTTACCTCCGAACCTTTGAAGGCACCCACGCCCCACACTGTGCCGTTTTGTTTTAGAAAAATCGCAAACTGCGCTCCTGCATCTATTTTTTTTACGTTATTCACCACTTGATTGCTATTGTCCACTACCTGTGTAGGGAAGGTGCGATTGAGTGAGTTGCCCACGCCCAACTGATTGGCAGAATTATTGCCCCACGCATACACCACACCATTTTTATCGAGGGCATAACCGCTATTTGCACCGGCACTAATCATGGCAATATTGGTCAATCGCTCGCCCGAAGATTTTCGCACAAAAAGCGGCAGTGCCGAATTTTCAAACCCTCCGTTGCCCAACTGCCCCGAAGAATTATTGCCCCACGCAAGCACTTCGCCGGTGGCAAGCAGCGCGTAGGAATGACTTTGTCCGGCGGCTATTGCCACTACATTGCTCAGCCATTCCGCATTCGTTTCGCCACCCAGCACATACGCCGGCACAGTGCGCTTACACTCCGTTTCGCAAAAAATACCCAAACCAAGTTCCCCATAAAAATTTTGCCCCCAAGAAAGCACTTTTCCACTCGCCGCAAGAGCCAACGCATGATAGGCAAAGCCCGCTTCCACCGAAGTTACTTCTTCCGGAAAATTCGCTACGCAAGGTTTTGCATAGGCACATGCCACAGAATTGCGAGCCAACTGCCCATTCAAATTGTCGCCCCACGAATACACCGATTTATTTTCACACAAAAATAAACTAAACCCATAACCGCCCGAAAAATGAAACCGCTGCGCTACACCGCACAGCGGCAAGCACGCAAGTAATAGAATATGTACAGAGTTGCGAATATTCAATTTCATGGTTTCAGAACAAATTTTCCGTAGTATTGCAATAATTTGGTAAATATATCACTTTTTCTTTTTACCTATCGGGTTTTTAATTTACAATAATTATGTATATTTACGCTCTTATTACAAAAATAGTATGCAACATTCCGAAATAACTGAAATTAAACCGACTTCACATCTATTTGAACTCAATTTTACAGAATTGTGGTCGTATCGCGATTTGATTATGATGTACGTAAAACGCGATATTGTAACGTTTTACAAACAAACAATTTTGGGACCGCTATGGTTTGTCATTCAGCCTATTCTCACTACGCTCATGTTTATGTTCGTGTTCGGCAATTTGGCGGGAATTTCCACCGATAACATTCCGCAGCCGCTGTTTTACTTTGCAGGCATCACGCTGTGGAATTATTTTTCCGACTGCCTGACGCGCAACTCGCAAACATTTATTGCCAATCAAAATGTGTTCGGCAAAGTGTATTTTCCACGCTTAGTGGTACCTATTTCCATTACCATTGCCAATTTGGTACGTTTGGGCATTCAGTTCGGTTTATTTTTGCTCATTTTCGTATTTTATGTACTGCAACCGCGCTATCACATTCAGCCCAATGCCGCCATAGCACTATTGCCGGTATTGATTCTTATGGCGGCAGGATTGAGTTTGGGCTTCGGCATTATTTTTTCTTCTATGACCACCAAATACCGCGACCTCACGTTTTTACTGCAATTCGGCGTGCAACTATGGATGTATGCCACACCGGTAATTTATCCGCTGAGCGAATTTTCGCCCAATAAACAGTGGTTGCTCGCACTCAATCCCATGACTTCCGTTATAGAAACCTTCAAATATGCCTTCATGGGGCAAGGCGTGTTTTCGTGGGCGTATTTAACGTATAGTTTTGCTTTCATGGTTGTGATACTTTTCGTGGGAATTGTGGTGTTCAATAAAGTGCAAAAAAGTTTTATGGATACGGTATAAAAATGTGCTAATACCTCAATGTGCTAATACCTCAATTCCGGAATAGAATGAATTATCCTTTTTATTAGCACATGAGCATATTGACACATTGTTTCATTATAATTACTATCTTTGCAAAAAAGAAAAAACTATGGCTCTATCAACGCTAAGAACAGATAATATTGTAAAAAAATACGGCAGCCGCACCGTAGTAAAAGGGGTTTCCGTAGAATTGCATCAAGGAGAAATTGTAGGGCTTTTGGGTCCGAATGGAGCGGGAAAAACCACTTCATTTTACATGATTGTGGGATTAATCAACCCCAATGCAGGGAAAATTTTCTTAGACAATGTGGATATTACTAAAATGCCGGTGTATCAGCGGGCACGTAATGGAATAGGCTATTTGGCGCAAGAGGCTTCGGTATTTCGTAAACTTTCGGTAGAAGATAACATTCGCGCCGTGCTCGAAATGACGAACTTGAACAAAGAGGAACAGCGCGAAAAATTAGAACAACTGATAGCCGAATTTCATTTGGAAAAAATCCGCAAAAGTTTGGGTATTCAACTCTCCGGAGGCGAACGCCGCCGCACCGAAATTGCCCGCGCTCTTGCCATCAATCCTAAATTTATTCTCTTAGACGAACCTTTTGCCGGCGTGGACCCTATTGCCGTAGAAGATATTCAGCGCATAGTGGCATCGCTGCGCGAAAAAAACATTGGTATCCTTATTACCGACCACAATGTGCACGAAACACTTTCTATAACCGACCGCACGTATTTATTGTACGAAGGTTCTATTCTCAAATCGGGCACCGCCGAAGATTTGGCAAACGATGAAATGGTGCGCAAAGTGTACTTGGGCGAAAATTTTGAACTGCGCTAATGCTTCTCCCACACGCCAATTCCGCGCAGTTTTACGACACCGTGTATAGCGAAATGAACGCTTACACCGCGCAAACCGTAGCCGCAATACAACGCTGCGTGCAACCTCCGGCATCAATTATAGATTTTGGCGCAGGCACCGGGCGAATTACCCTTCCGCTGGCGCACATGAACTACCGCCTTACCGCGGTGGAACAAAGCCGCGAAATGTGCGCCGTGTTACAACAACAACTGAAAAAACATACCATCAACCTACCTATTCAAAATTGCAGCATAGAACACTACGAAGGCGAACGCTGCGCTATGGCACTCGCGCTGTTTACCGTGTTTAGTTACTCACTTACCGAAGCACTACTCCGCGCACAATTACAAACTATTTGCACCCACATTGTTTCGGGCGGCTATTTCTTTTTCGACCTGCCGCATCTCTCACTATTTGAAAGTCAAGAGCGCACCATGCGCGGTATTCGCAAACACATTCGCATAGAAGAAAGCGCAGAAGCAAACATTTTCAACTATAGCGAACACTGCGTTTCCACCCGCAAAAAAGAAGCCTTTGCATACCACGAGGAATTTCAACTGCGCTATTGGACACCGGAATTTTTCGCACAAATTCTTACCGAATATGGCATGAAATTTATACAAACTCTCCCCGAATTTACCGACATGGAAGCCGACTACTGCTTGTGGCAGAAGCAATGAAGATATGGCATTAATCCCTAACAATTAATTATGGATAGCGTACTGTTTCCCCGGCAGAGCAGTAATAATTCCGGCAAATTCCAAATTGAGCAAGAGCGGTGAAATTTTATTCATGGGAATATTCGTTTCTTCAGCAAGAGTGTCTATTGGCAATTTTTTGTACGTGGTCAAGAGTTCCACTATGCGTTTTTCTTCGGCTGTCAAATCCACAAACATTTGCCGCTGCACCGGTTTTTTCTTTTTGTCCCAATTTAATAACCGCTCCACATCGGCGGCATGTTCTATAAGCGTAGCCTTATTGTGTTTTATGAGTGCATTGCAACCTTCCGAAGTTTTATTGCCCACATTACCCGGAAAGGTGCACACTTCACGATTGTATTGATTGGCAAATTCGGCAGTAATAAGCGCACCGCCTTTTTTCTTACTTTCCACCACTATAGTAACATCACTCAGTCCGGCTATAATTCTATTGCGGCGCACATACAGCCCTGCATCGTACTTTTGCTGCGTGTGAATTTCGGTAATTGCCGCTCCCTGTTGCACTATTTTTTGCACATAGTCTATGTGTTGCGGCGGTGTAACTTGGGTAAATTGCGTGGGGAGCACGGCAATAGTGTGCAATCCCACATCCAGCGCGGCTTTGTGAGCACAAATATCTACGCCAAATGCCAATCCACTCACTATAATGGGATTGTGCACGGCAATTTTTTCCACAAAATCCTTACACAACTGTTTACCATAATCGGTAACGTTGCGCGTACCCACTATACTCACTATTTTTGGTGCATTGAAATCCACCGAACCTTTTGCAAAGAAAAACAGCGGCGCGTCTTCGCAGTTTTTCAAGCGATAAGGATATTCCTCATCGGAAAAAAGAAAAATACGGATATGATTTTTTTCGCAAAATTGCAGTTCGCGTTCGGCTTGGTGCAACGTGTTCGCTGTAGCAATTTCGTGAGCCAGCCCCTCTCCTATTTTAGGAATTTTTGCTAAATTCTGCGGTTTTTCTTTAAAAATACCTTCGGCACTGCCCACGTAAGAAATCAACTGCCGCGCAAGCAATGGTCCTATGCCCGGAATCATGGATAGGGCTACGAAGTACAAGGTATTTTCGGCATACATGATATGAATTATTTTCCTTCTTTGTGATTGGCAAAAAACAGCAGCAGCGGAATACGGCGCACGCTTTCTATGTCGCCGTTGCTCAGGGTCATATCGTACTGGCGCACCGGCGCAATTCCTTTCACATCTTTGAATATGCGCATAGTTGCCTCATCGTAGTACCAATCTTCAATAAAAGCAACAGCCACAAATTCATTCACATCTATGACGCGGCTAATGGCTACGGTGTCGGTGGTGCCATCGAGTTCGTTATACATCAGTTCATAATTTGTTTCTTCTCCCAAGCGGCGTTTTGCTTCGTCAAGCGAAAACGCTTGCAAACTATCGCGATAGTAAAAACTATACGCTTGCTCGCCACTCAGCACTTTATCTATAAGTAATTGAGCCAATCGCTTGCGCGAAATATTTTCTACCCATTCCGGATTTTCGCCGTTCAGTAGCGGCACTTCGTAGGCAACGTTGCGAGCGAGCAGCGTAGCACCCTCTTTGAAAAAACTATCACCATTGTACTGATTATGATAGGTTGCCACAAGTGATTTCACCGTATCGCCATAGCGCACATATTCGCGCACAAGCGTATAAGAACGCACGGTTTTTGTCATCACAAATTGCGCTGTATCGAGCACCCACGCTTCGTTGAAAATAAGATGCGAAATATCGTTTTTCACCGCTTGCACCCGTTCTTTAAATTCATCAATAGTGTAGGCAGCCGATTGCGAAAAAGGGTAAAACACCGTAAGAGAATCGTGTATCGTTTTTTCTATCAATTTGTCGATAAACGATTTTCCGGCAAATCCTTTGAAAAAGAAATATTCCTGCGGCACTTCGAGCGCGTGTTCATACTGCACAGTTACTTCCGTAGGCAGTAAATCGTTGTTCATACTACTCTGCCCTGCATTTTTTTCTCGCTTACAAGCACTCAGCACACAGAGCAATAGGCACAATGCGCAAAAAATCCTTTGGTGAGGCACAACGGTATTGAAAATCTGTTTCATATTCTATTTTTTACATGTGATTCATAGTATAACGCACTGTTATTCCCAATCGTTCGGGGTCAAAGCGTTTCGCCATATCTTCGCGTTTCAGCGGATTTTGCGTATATAAATCCAGCGTTGGTCGCCAATCCACCGAAATCCCGATAGGAAGATTGAAAAACACGAATCCCAAGCCGAACATGGCATCAATTCCTACCACAAAAGGGTCTTTAGGTTTGGCATTGTACCACGAAGCAATGTGCACACCCGGACCTAAGAAATACCGAAATTGCGATGTGGTACCGGGAAACACGCCTGTAAATTTATAAAATCCGGCAGCCTCCAATCCTTCGGCAAAATAGCCCAAACCCATGATTTCAAACGAACTGCGAATGGTAAAAAACCGCTCGTAAGAAATTCCTGCCCAACCACCGTCCAACGCTTCGTAGCGAAGTCCAATAGCCTGCTTAAACCACATTTGATTGTCGCGCCGCTGCGCAGTAGCCATAGTTGTAAACACAACACACACAAATACCAATAGTACAATTTTTCTCATATTTATAATTTTTTAGTAATAGTAACAAATATACAAAAAAAAGTAGAGACTAAGACTATTATTCTCTACTTTTTTCAATTCGTGTGTGCGGTTTTCAATTCTTTTTGTACATATCAAGCGCATCGGTCAGTTCTTTCAACTCCGCAGATTTCAATGCGGTAAGACTTATGGGCGGATATTTTGCAAGTTTCCCCGCTTCGGTACGCTGATATAATACTAATTCCGGCAACGTATTGGCATGTGAAATTTCATACTTTGCATACAACTGTATGGGAATTTTGTAGGTTGTAAATTTCTTTCCTATCAATTTTATGTGGTAAAAACGAAACACCAAGTGCTCTTTATCGTCATCGGTAAAATAAATAAAGGTATATTTTTGGCGAAATCGCAACCAATTATACACGGCATACGCGGCACTTGCAGCAAAGAGAATAAACAATTTTTGCGTAGGCGACAATTGGTACAATCCAAAATCAATGGCTACACTATTCCACAAAAGCGTAACTACAAAAATCAACATGAGCACAATGAGTGCAATAATGCGCTGAATTTTCGATTTCCCGGCAAAGGTATTGTTTTGAAGTATCACAAGCGGTAGTTTATTGTTGCTGAATACTTATCAATTCTATGCGGAAAATAAGAGTAGAGAAAGGTTCAATCGGTCCTGCTCCTCTATCGCCATACGCCAAATTCTGCGGAATATATACTATATAGGTAGAACCCACAGGCATTAATTGAATTGCTTCGCTGAAACCCGGAATTACTTGCCCTACACCAAACGTAGCCGGTTCACCGCGTTGAAATGAAGAATCAAACACAGTGCCGTCTATCAACGTACCTTCGTAATTCAAGGTTACTACATCTGTTGCTTGCGGGCGAGGTCCGGTACCTTGTGTAACTACTTGAAATTGCAAACCGCTCGCGGTGGTTTGTATGCCCGGTTTCGAGGCATTTTGTGCAAGAAATTGTTCGCCGGCAGTTTTATTTGGTAAAAATTGTTGCAATTCGGCTTGATGTAATGCCTCTTGTTTTGCCACAAAGAATGTTTGTGTAATCGTTTGCGCTTGTTCTTGCGTTAAGCGAGTGGGCTTTCCGCCAAAAACATCTTGCATGGCAGCCGAAAATTGCGCTACATTAATATCGTTCTGCATTTGCATTTGCATCAAATTATTGGCAATGTCCATACCCAACGCATACGACAAACTATCTTTTTGTGTTTTAATTGAAGTTTTTTGAGCCGACACATGGAATACCAACATACAAGCGGCGGCGAGAAGTGAAATCTTTTTCATAATACTGTGTTTTTTTGTTTTAGTTTACTTTTGAAACACAAATATAGACTTTTTTTATTACAAGCACTATGTTCACGCCACAATTTTACAATGATTATCAACATACGCACTCCTGCCACAAGGCATTGTTACGTAAAAAAGAAGACAACAGCCATGCCAAGCGCACAACCTACAAGCACTTGTAACACAGTGTGAGCCTGTACATACAGCCGCGCCGAAAGCACCAAACCTGCCACCACGAGGGCTGCGGGAATGAGTGTGAAGGCAAAAAAATATTCATACACACTCAACTGAATGACGAGTGCCAAAAATCCGCCAACTCCTATGGCATGAAGGCTTATGCGCCAAAAAATGCTAACGCAAAACGCGAGTGCCATGAGCACACTGCACGCCATAATGTAGGCATTGATAAGCAAGAGCGGATTATGCGCAGATACATGATATGCCGTAAAAAAATATACCAACGAAGTGGGAAAAAGTAATGCCAAGCGTTTTTGCTTTTCGGAAAATTCTAATTGTGTAATTTTGGCATAGAGCCATACAATGGGCACAAATAACAACGGAATAACAAAGAGCGACAGCATGAGAGAAAGCGAAAAGAGCGTAATCTGCCGAGCGGAAATGCCCGGAGTGAGCGCAACTATGAGTACACAACCTGCAAGCACCATACACAAAGGGTGAAACAATACCGAAACAACTCGCGCCGATTTATTGAGTATTGTATTCATACTATGTGGTATATAAAATAAATGTTACAGGGCGGCTTTAAGAATATCTACACACTGCTGCGCCGAACTGTATGTGTATAAGTGTAGCAACGGCACGTTATGCGCCACCAATTCTTTGGCTTGCATAATTGCCCATTCTGTACCGATTTTTCGCGCATCTTCATCATTGGTGCAGGCACGGAGCGATTTCTCCAATTCTTGTGGCAGCGATAAGTGAAAGAGTTGCGGAAGCACATCAACTTGATTTTTGAACCCAATAGGTTTTATGCCCGGCACTATGGGCACGGTAATTCCCTCGGCACGACATTGTTTCACAAAATTGAAATAATGCGCATTGTCGAAAAACATTTGAGTAATAATATACTGCGCTCCGGCATCTACTTTTGCTTTCAAGTTGCGAATATCGCTCTCCAAATTCACCGCAGCATAGTGCTTTTCGGGGTAGCCGGCTACTCCGCACGAAAATTTTGTGGCAAGTGAAGTGCCAAAATCGCTATCATCTAAGTATTTTCCTTTATTCATATCAGCTATTTGCACAAGCAAATCGCGTGCGTAGGTATTGCCATCGGGTTCGGCTTTATAGGGTTCGCTGTGTTTTATAGAATCGCCGCGCAAGGCAAAAATATCGGTAATACCCAAAAAATTGAGGTCTATGAGTACGTATTCAGTTTCTTTGCGACTGAATCCGCCGCACAAAATATGCGGCACCACCGGAATACCATATTGCTGCGCCACCACTGCCGCCACTGCCACCGTACCGGGTCGGCGGCGCACGCGGTTATTATTGGCATCATACACTTCGCGGTGCGAAGTAATGTTAATAAACTTCGGACCAAAGTCCATCAAAGGATTAATCGTATTGTAAATTGATTCCAAACCTTTGCCTTTGAGTGGCGGTAAAATTTCAAATGAAAACAAGGTTTTTTTTGCGCTCTGTATAATCTCTGCTACCGACATGGTGATTGTTTTAATTCGGAACAAAAATACATTTTAATTACAAATGGTAAATTGTAAATTGTAAATTATTTTCACTATGAGTTAGTTGTTAGAAAAATAAAAAAAACTCCCGCAAACCGAAGTTAGCAGGAGTGTTGTAACAGCAAGGGGGCATGCCCCCTTGTTATCTCACTCGTTTTTCAGTACTGCCATTACTATACTGTACAATGTACATACCCCTTTGGGGTTCTTCGCTCAATTTTTGCCCTAAAAGATTGTAATACGCCACAGGCACAGTCGGCACGCTTGTAGTTTCTATACTCACCGGTTCTGTTTTTTCGCCAGTTTTAAATACTCCTTCTTTTATTTGCGTTTCGCCATCTTCGGTGAGTGCCGTTATGGTGTAATAAAATGTTTCATTTTCTTTTAAACCAAGTGCATTGGCATCGAATGAGAACGGTTCTGTTGTTTTTAAAGAAAGGGATTTTTGTGCGATTCCGATAGAATTTCCATTAACATCAAAATTTAAAGAAACTATAATACTTCCTGTTACATCATAAATATCTATTCGATAGCCGGTTGCTGTTTCTTCTTGTTTCCATGTAATTTCGGGCAATGTGGATTTTTCAATTAATTTTCCTTTAAATATTACATCACCAGAATAATATTCTTCTTCCGGATTTGCTATTAATATTCGTCCTACGTGTAATTTGAAATAAAGAGAATCTCCTTTAATATAACTTTGGTCTGATTCTAAATAAATACGATAATATGCCACAGGACTTTGCAGTGTGTACAAAACATCTCCTGAAAAGATTTGCTTTCCACAATCATCTTTTTCACTTAATTGCATTTTATCAAAAGGAGTTTCTATTGATTTATAATCAATTGCCCAGCGAAAAGTATAAGTATTATCACTTTCTTTTACTATTAACGCTGTTTCAGGAACAAGTGTAAGTTTCCCAAAATCATATATTCCCCCAAAACCTGCATAATACTCTGGCTCTGTGGCTTTTGTTGTCATATAAAGCAACAAAATATAACACAACGTAACTATAATAAACTTTATTGATTTCATCTTTTTAAAATTAAATCAATGGAACAAACAAACTTTGCCGTTTATTCCATTGATTATTATTGATTTAAAATAATTTGTTTGTTGTAGCGTATTCCATCTTGGAAAGCAATAATAATATAGGTTCCATTGGGTAAATCTGAAATATTCACAGTAAATACCGCAGTGTGGTTTTGCCATTGTTTCACAAGAGTTCCATTCATGCTATATAAAAAGAAATGAACTTCGCTATCAAAAGGCATTTGAATAGTCATATTTTGAACAACAGGATTAGGAGAAATAATCATATCTTGTACAGAACGATTATTCAAAAGAATTGTATTATTACTTCCATTACTATTTGAATGGGTTAATTGTTTCAATCGAGAAACACTCTGATTATTGGTTTCCGTTGTTACACAACCATTAGATATATTAGTAACAATTACTGTAAATAAACCATTTCTATTGGTATTCCAAAGTCCTTTCGGCACGGTATTAAGTGTTGTCGAATAATCATATAAATCAGTAACATTTGCTCCGTCATACCACCATATTGCAGTATGGTCATTATACCATGACATTGAAGAATACGCTTCTTCGATATAGTACGTTGCTCTATTTACATTAGGATTAGGGAATGGTTGTTCTATTATATTAAATTCTTCGCCTGCAATAGCAACCGTTGTAGTAACAGTATCTGTATAACCACAACCAGCATTATAAGCCGATACGCCAACTATATATGTGTCATTATTTCCTAAAGTTGTTACAGTAACAGAAGAACCGTTTGTTGG
>JAITUU010000038.1 GCA_031286165.1 Bacteroidales bacterium | reverse complement strand
GTACCGCCCACTTTCCACACATAACTCAGCGTGCCGGTATTGTTGCCGCTTGCAAGGCTCGCAGTAAGCACATCACCTATACGCGGCGCGGTGTTGCTAATGGTTGCCGTGCCGGTAAGTGCCGCAATACTTTCATGCCACTCTATAATCCACTGCTGGTTGGTGCCGCCGGTGCTTGTCCATTGCAACACATTTCCGCCCTGTGCGGTGGAGGCGTTGGCTACGTCTAAGCACGAGGCATCGTTTGAAATTTTGGTGCGAATGGTGTAAACGCCGTCCGACACTTTCACGAATTTATATTGCTGATTGCTATTGCCGTTGTAGGTCCACAAATTGATATTGGCATCGTTATCGGCTACTGCGCCATATACGTCAATGGCAAGGTTTTCATTGCTCTGTGGGCGCAGAACATAATAACCGCTGCCCGCATCGGTGAGTTTCCACATGGCACTCGCGGCGTTATTGTGAGCGGTTGCTCCTTGTTCCACATTGGCTCCGCTTGCTATGGTGCCTGCCACTACCAAATAGCGGTTGCTGTTCACGTTTTTAATGGTGTAATATCCGTCCGTGCGCATGGTTTCCGCCACAGGCGGCGGGGTGTAGGTGCCGGTAACGGTAACTTTGCAGGTGGCGGTGCGGTATTGGTTGTTGCCGTATTTGCTGTCAAGCGCGGTTACTTTAATATCTGCCGTACCTGCTCCCACTGCGGTAACAACGCCGGTACTGCTCACGGTTGCCACCAGCGGATTGCTCGATGTCCACAACACGGCTTGGTCGGTGGCGTTGCTTGGTTGAATAGTTGAAGTTACGGTGTGCGTTGCGCCGGCAACTAACGAAAGCGTGGTAGGATTTACCGAAATTCCGGTAACATTCACTTTTGTACCGTTTAATGTCCACAATGCTTGCAGTGTTACGTTATATTCGGGCATGGTGAAGGTGGTGCGTGCGCTGTTCACGCTTGCCACCGGTGTTTTCACATAGTGATAGCCGGTGTTCCATTTCGAGAAGGTGTAGTTCGGGCGAGTTTTGGCATCAATGGTAACGGTTTCGCCCGGTGAGAAATACATCACAATGGATTTTCCCATAGAATCGCCTATGTCGTTGAGGGTTACGCTGTATTTGGTTACGCGGATTATTTTCACCAAGTGAATATTCATACCTCCCACTTCGTTGAGCGAAGTAGAACCGCTCACCGGAACAATGCGAAGTACCACGAGTTGGTCAATTTCGTCCAACGAATTTGGTTGCAAGGCTTCGAGCGTGATTGATTTTGAGCGTTCGCCTGCGGCAAATGTTACGGTTTGCGTGCTCAAACGAAAATCGGTACCCAATCGCGCATCGCCGGCTACGGGTTCAATTTTGAACGTCATTGATTTCGTGGCATTTTTAGTCAACTTCACTTCAATCGTAGCCGTTTTGTTTGGTTTTATAGAGGTATTCAATTTACCGAAATAGGCATTTATGTCTTCTATCAATCCGAGATTTTTGTTGTAACCCACATCGGTTTTGGGATATACCATATACGCACCTCTGTCCACGCCGTTGTAGCCGGTGCCTTTGGCAGGACTTCCCGATTTCAAGCGGAAATCGTATTTCGATACGTCTTCAAACAATGGGTCCACGCCAAGTTCGGAAGTCGAGTTGATAAGTTTATTGAAATTCGCTACCGTAGTTGCCTGTTGGGTAGGGTACATATAGCGCACAAAATTCGCTTTTTTGGTAGAATACCACAAATTGTTTTTAATAATTTGCGGACCGCCGCCTTTCAAATCCAGCGCGTGAAGGTTGTGAAAACCCACGACTGAGGTTTCAAAAATGCGCAAACCGAGTGTTTCGCCCGAATGTTGGGTGTTATTGTCTTCGTAGCCAATATTATTGCGCACCTCATCGCGCCACGAACGCTCTACGTTGATACCCTCGCGCAGATTGTAAGTAACATTGCCCACCCAGCGAGCATCCCATGTAGAGCCGGTGTCCCAAAATGCGGTATAAAGCCCTGTGTTGATGTGCTGCGCCGGAAAATCGGTAAAGAAATTCGCATCGGAAGGCATACGGTTGTTTGCCCCGCGCGGTTTGTTGTACACTATGTTTTCATACGCCCAATTTCGCGTACAGCCCGATTCGTTAAAGAAAAAATAGGCGGTATTGTGCGCCACATTTCGCACGGCGGTAAAATCGTTCACGCACACGTCCAACCATATTGTGCCGCCATTGACCGAACCTCCGGAGTAGTTGAAGGCAAAGGCATTGTTGAGGTTATTCTCGAAACGTCCGCCCAGCGTAGAAGATTCTGAACCGCCGGCATCGCCATTTTTGCCGATAGCCCCAATAAAGGTATTTTCGGTGATGATATTGTCTTTGGCATAGCCATCGTAACTCATGGTTTCGCCATACACGCTTTGAAAATAGCAGTTGCGCACGGCATTCAACGTTCCCTCCACCGGCACCGTGCAGTCGCCGCGATACACGCCTCCGCCTGTCCAATGCCATTTGGAATTATACACGCAACCCAAATTGACAAACGAACAGTTGATAACCACATTGCCCGTACCATTGATATTGATAGTGTTTCGCGCATACTTGTAATCGCGAAAAATAAATCCTTCAATCCAAATATAATTGCGCCCGAAGAGGTTGAACACGTCCGTCAATTTATTCGCCCTATCGGCAATGGAATACTCTATGCCTTCGTTGGTATAATGGGTTGTTTGCGCCGCAGTCCAGCCGTTGTCGGCGAGCCATTTGTCTTTCACCGCTTGGGTAACAGTGGAGCCGGTAAAGGTATCGTTGTGTTTTATAATCACCAATCCGGCGGCACCCGGAGCCGGTTTGAACACTATCATATTGCCGTCCGCGCCCGACACCTTTGGTTGAATATTTTCCTCCACGTAAGTTCCGGCACGCACCAGCACGGTAGTTCCGGCAGTTACCACGCTTGCGGCTTTTGCGATTGTGCGGTAGGGCTTGGAAGAACTGCCGTCTCCGGTATTATCATTGCCGTCCGTAGCCACATAAATAGTGCCCGCAAAGGCAGGCAGGGCAAAAAGGGCTAAGAGGAGAATAGTAATTGCTCTTGTAAAAAGAGATTTTTTTGCACAGTCGGCGGTGTGTGCCGAATGTAGGCATTGGTGTAGAAATGCGTTCATAATTTGGGGTTTTTATAGGTGGGTGTTGTATTGCACTTTTGACACAATCTTACAAAAGTAAGATAAAAAAACCGTATGTTGTACTCCTTCACACACACAATTTCGTCATATTATTACATAGTTTTCGTCATGTAATGAATAGAAAACATCACACGAACAGCATGCGCACGATTTTTTTGTGTCTTATGCCTTGTGTCTAACAACGAATAGCTAACAACTATTTACTGAGTGTTATCTTTTTTACCGATTTGCGTGCACCGCAGGTGTGTTCTATAATATAGGCTCCGCTTGCGGCATGGAGTTGCACTTCGCTCACCACGCTTCCTTGCGCAACGGTATAGTGCGCCACTTGTACGCCATTTACGTTATACATTACCACTGTATTTTCGCCTTCACTATCAGGAAAAAGCAACGTTATAGAATAATTACCATTGCCGGTATGTTGCAGTTTTTCAATTTCAAATGTTGGTAAATTTGTAGCACGTACAGCAATTATGTTAGTCATGGTTTCTTTACCGTTGTAGTCGGTTTGCCCAAGTTTGTAGTAGGCAATATTTGGAATTATGGCATTATCGCCAAACGAATATGTTTGCGGTGTGGTGGTAGTACCTGCTCCGGCAAGCGTTGCTATGGCATAGAACACCACGCCATCGTAGGAACGATAGAGGGTAAAATAATCGTTATTGGTTTCACTCTGCGTAGCCCACTGCACTCGCGCTCCACCGCCTGCTTGCACCACAGCAGCAAAAGAAGTAAGTTGCACCGGTAAAAATCCGGTAAAAAGCGGCGGCACATTATCGGTTAAAAATTTACTTTCACATTGGTCGGCGGTAAATACTCCCCATTGTGCCATATTACTCATAGTAGAACCGGTATGAAGATAAAAATCATCTATTTCAGAAAGAACTCGTACTTTTTCCACTCCATTCTCAATATATTTTTCATACTTCAATACTGTTTTTAAAACCTGCTTACCCTCATTGTTACTATAATCTCGTATTTGTTCAGTTTGACCGGTTTGCGGAATACCGGTAGTTTTATCAAAATACGGAATTTTAAGGTCGTAGAGATTCTTCAAGGTAGTGCCATCGAAATACCAACCCGAAGTTACTACCAAAAGCGATTCTTTGCTGAAAGAAATATCACTGTATTTCCACACGGTAGCCGTTTTATTGCACGCAGCACCGGGACCGGAATTTACCACAGAGTAATAATCGTTTCTCGTTCCTGCATTGATAGTATTGTATGTTTCACCCGTTACAGTATTTTTTAATTGATTTGCCACTATTTGCCAATCACTGCGAATAGGTTGTTCTTCGGTTTTTACATAACCTGCCGGCAAATACGTATAAATAGTAGCACCACCGGTGCGAGCAGTATAATAATTACTTGTAGAAGTAGGTTTATTTGCATTTGTTTGATATGTTTCTCCTGTACTGGTTTTGGTTAATACATTTCCCACAATTTGCCAATCGGTAGCGAGGGAAACTGTTCTATCCAATACGGGAGTGTAGGTAGTGGTAGAACCGCTTGTAAGTTCTATCAGTTGCCCATTCACTTGTTGCTTAAATGTATAATAAGTCCCATTATCTACGTAACACAACTTCTCAGGATTTTGACTCGAATTTATTGCAGGACATTGGTGCATTTGAGCGTAATTTGCAAATGGCACTGCTTCTCCTCCTGTATGTACCAAAACATACGGAGATACACCCCAATTTCGCTCTTCTGAAAACTTTCCTCCTTTATTTTTCTGTAAAAGTTGGGCTACCGTAGTAGTATTTATTTTATAAATCTCAACCTTTCCGTCAGGTTTTATTTTATAATGCGGTGTTTGATTATTCACATAAGCATTCCACGTTTCGCCGGTTACATTATTTTTAAGTACATTATTTGTCATTGTATAATCACTTACTACTATATCAACGTTCGTTTGTGAATATCCTTCAGTTTTCCATGTATAAATGTCGGCTTTTCCGGTAGTGGTATTTTTTACGTAGTAAGGATTTGTGCCGCTTTGTACGTTGGAATACATGGTGGTTCCGTTGGTAAGTGTGGTACCGCTTATATACCAAGGGCTATCCACTATGCAATATTCGGCTATGGCTTGATGTCCGGCTCCTTGCGGCGTGTATATATTTACATTCACACCATTGTTATCGGGTTTTGGGTCTATGGTAAAGTAGGCTTCCGCACCATTTGCCGCGCTTTGCAGCGGAAGTATTTTGCCGGTTACAACATTGGTAAGTTGCGTGCTATCAGCATTAATGCGCCAATTGCCCATAAGCGGACCATCATACAATTTTTTAAACTCGTTCGGTTTCACTTCGCTGGTATGATGCCAATTCCAATCGTAATAATTTTGGGCGTAATACAAGCGACCTCCCTGGTCCACCCAACCTATCATGTCGCCGCCGCCGGAATAATTGCCGCAATAAAACAAATCGCCATCGTTTTCCACATGTACTTTATAATTCTCGCTCGGTGCATTTGCGCCCACATTGCCTATAAATACTGTGGAACCTGCTTTTACATTGATTTGATTGGAACCGGAACTCAACGGATTTTTAGCCTCCAAACCGGTGGAATACATTTTTCCATACACATTCCACTGCATATCTCCACCACCGGCATCTATTTTCATAATTCCCTTCTGGTCATGGTCGGAAGGAGTGGTATCGAACACATATACACCGCCATTTTTAGCGATTGTAGGAGTTTGACCTCCGGAACCACTGCCAAACGATACATTCATATTGGCATCATACACAAAAAATTCTCCTTCAATACCATGTATCATATTGCCGGGTTGGCAAAATTTCATATTGGCATCGGTATTTTTCACTATAAATTGGCTACCTTCATTCAAAAACAAATAAAATTGACTTTGAGAATAAGGCGCATTTGCTGCTTGTTGTTCGGTAGCATGTTTTTTTGCAGTACCACTACCAATTTTTTCATTACCAATAGCCACATCATCGGCAGCACCTTTTTTACCACCTATCCACACTTGACGCGAAGGATAGTTTTTATTATCTATATATATGCGTGCACCGGCTTCATTATAAAAAAATGCGCCACCTATCGAACAATCACTTTGTCCTTTTCCTACTATAAATTCGCAATCTTTTATATTGAAAGTCCCATTATTGGTAAAATAGAGCGAACCTGCGGCATCGTAGGGGCGAAAATCACCTGTTAAAAAAGGTCGCATTTCAAAACGACCTTTTTGTGCATTTCCCCACAATTCCAAAAGCCCATCATTAATTACCTCAACTTTGTGCGGATTATCACTATTATTTCCGGTGCTCAACAAAAATTCGCCTTGAATGTGTACCACGCCCGAAGGATTGATTTTGAGCGTACCACTATTCATAGAAAAACCTTGCGGGAGCGAGAGCGTGCCATTTACCGTAAGGGTAATTCCGGGGTTGATTTTCAAACTACTACATTCTCGCACTTCTCCCTCCTGAATAATAGTGTTTGTAGAAATAGTACAAGTTTGTGCGTGCACAGAAACACACACGAATGATACGGCAACAATGCCGCACAATGAACGTACAACTCTTTTCATAATAGTTTGGGTACTTCCGGGTTATGGTGGTTTGGTGTTGGTGTGTTGCGTGTTCGGAAATACGAATGCAAATGTATAACTTTTTTCATGACAAAAACAATACTTTTTTGTATTTTTTTTCATGGTTATCAGCAACTTATGTCATACCACCGCACCAATAAAGGGCTGAGAGGAATTGCGTTTTTTACTAACAACATTGTGTTGATATACCACTGCCGCAGTACGATACTATACGAAGACAGCAATAAGTAGAAATACTACTATACCAACGTATTACTACTACACTATGCTACTATTTCAATGTAGTAATAACAAAAAAAACATTTTTCTCGCAAAAAAGTAACAACGTATAAGTAAAAACCGTATATTTGTTTACAATCTTTCACTAAAATTCCTATTCTATGAGTGCAATAGTCGGTTTTTATTCCTTGCAAAATTCTTTTACAGAAGGTGATTTGCAAAACATGGCGCAGCGAGTGGCGCACAGAGGCAACAGCGAAGCGCAATATGCCTACACACACGAGTTTGGCGTAGCGCACTGCAATTTGGCAATTCCGGGCGGTGTACTTCCTCCCTCGCAGCAACCCACGCACTCTGCCAATGGACGATACATTATAGCCTTCGATGGCGATGTGAGCAATATTGACGAACTGCGCAGAGAATATCTGCCTTCGCAGCCGCCGATTTCGGAAACCGAAATTATGTTGCAATTAATCGAAAAAGAGGGAATTATAATCACTACGCAATTTGCCGGTTCGTATTCTATTGCGCTCTACGATAGCTTTGAAAAAAAACTCTCTCTCTTTCGCGATTATATGGCATTCAAGCCCTTGTACTATTTTTGGGACGGCGAAGTGTGTCTGTTTGCATCGGAACTCAAAGCCCTGCGAGCAGTGGAATATGTACGCACACATAGCGAAATAAATCCTGCGGCAGTACATTATTTTTTACAAAACGGCTACGTAGGCGGCACTATGAGCATTTATACCAATATATATAAGGTAGGTGCCGGCATACACTTAGAATTTGCCGGAAAACAACTAAAATCGCATATTTCTCGCACCATAACTGAAATTATTCAAGAGAAAACCATTACCGATTTTACACAAGCAAAAGAAACACTGCGCGACCTTGTAGAATCTTCGGTGCGCAGTTGTATGCAGCATAATTGTACCTACGCATCGTTTTTGAGCGGTGGTACCGATTCTTCGCTTATCACGGCAGTTATGCAGCACAATTCGAGCGCACGCATACAAACTTTTACGGTGGACTTTCCCGATTCGGTGCGCAATGAAAGTGCTCATGCACAAAAAATCGCCAAACACATAGGTACCGAACACCACAGCGTGCCCTGTACCAGCGAAGATGCCAAACGCATACTTCCTGCGCTTATCAATATTTACGACGAACCCTACTGCGATTCTTCGGCACTGCCCACCTTACTTGTGTCGCAAGCGGCGCGGCAAGTTGCTCCCATAGCATTTTTAGGCGATGGCGGCGATGAAATGTTTATGGGATACGGCGCGTATATATGGGCACAACGCTTGCAAAAACAACATATTGCAAACCTGCGAAAACCCCTTTCGGCACTCTTGCAGTTTGGCAACGACTACCACCGGCGCGGCGCAAAAGTGCTCAATTTCCCCAACAAAAGCACAATTCCTTCACATATTTACTCGCAAGAACAAGGATATTTTTCGAGCGCGGAAACGCAAGTATTAGTTGCCAACAAAAAATATGTACAACCCTACGAGCAACAACAATATTTCAACGCTCTGTATCGCCCGCTTTCGCCTGCCGAAAATCAAGTGATGTTTGATTTGCACTATCCGCTGCAAGAAGAATTGATTCCCAAAGTTGATAGAGCATCTATGCACTACGGACTGCAAACCTACGCGCCGCTATTGAGCGACAGCATAGTGGAATTTGCGCTCAATGTAGATGAATCGCTCAAATTGCGCAATGGTGAAGGAAAATTACTGCTCAAAGAAGTGCTGTACGAATACGTTCCTGCCGAATTTTTCAACCGCCCCAAATGGGGATTTTCCATACCGCTCCACGCATGGTTGCGCGGCAGTTTGAGTTTTCTGATTGACGAATGGCTTAGCCCGCAGATACTGAAAAAACACGGCGTGGTGAACCCCAAAGTGGTGGAACGCTATATTTATTTATTCCGCCACAAAAAACACACCCATCTCTACAATCGCTTATGGGCATTAATTGTATTGCATCAGTTTTTGGAAGAAGCAAAATAAAAAAAATGCCCCTTTGGGGCGTTTTTTATTTTCTAATCACGCATTTTTTAGTTACCACTCCTGCACTGCCGTAGAGTTTCACTATATACAAACCATTGGGTACTGCGCTGCAATCTATGCTATTGTTCACCACCAGCGCGTGCAAAATTGTGCGTCCGCTCAGGTCTATTATTTCACAACGAGTAAATTCCCTATTACTTTGTATCAATGCGTGCGATTGCACTACGGTAGGATACAAAATCACGTCATCAGTATATTTCACAGGCGAAATAGCCGTAGAAATTTTGCTGCCAAACTGCGGACGAATAAGTAAAGCACCCGCGCCATCACCGGCTATCACCGAAGGTTCCCATTGATAGGTAGCGTTGAAATACAAGCGATTGCGCATAATGTTCGACAAATCCATACCAATATTCAAAAGCACATCGTAGGGCTGTTCCCAACCCACGAAAAAGGAATTTTTCATATAAATTCCACCCGTTTCGCCGGTTTCTATTGCTTCGTCTTCCAGCGGATAACTTACAAAATTGTACAATCCTTCGGCATAGCGCACGCGAGTAGATGTGCGGCGATAGAGCAATTTATCGGGCAAACCGTTTGCACCCACACTCCAAATACAGAGGTTAAAAAGTTTGGTATCGTTGTAGAGCGTAGGATTGAAATACATGTGCACCGCACGCAGGGTGTCGGGTTTTAGAATATCGAATTTAAACGCAACTTTTCCCATCGGCGCGTTGCGCAATCCGTAACCGGCTTCGGGCGTGCCATCATCGTAGGCATAATAATCGGCAAAGGTAAGATTCACGCGGCTGGTATCGTTCCAGCGGTAATTGCTCAAAATAGGATTATTATTGTCGGTAAAAAAATACTGAAACTCAAAATCAACACTATCGGCGGCCGCAACGCCGTTTTTCATAAAATCGAAAAAGTCCACATTCCAATCCACTAAATTGTCGCGTTCCGAAAAGGTAGAAAACGGCGGCAAATCGGTTTCAAACGAAGGGAAACTCACGTGGGAATTGTCGTGAGAATTGTGCACGGCAAAATTAAATTTGATTTTTCTATCAACCTCATCGAAATTGCGAAACGTTGATTCTATGGTCATGCGAAAATCGTCTTCTTTGAGTTGCGAAAAATGCGTTGCAGGTAGCGCAGTATAGCGATAATACAGCGGTGTAATGGGTGTAGCAAAGGCTACATCGGCTATATTTTTTTGGTCGGGCGTGCGATTGGCATCTATCCACACCATGTCTATATTCCAAAAATCTTCGTTGCGAGCGTGGCTGGCATCGTTGCTCAAACTCGCGTAATTTTTGAAGCGAAAGCGAAAACCTTTTTGTAAATATTTGGGTAAAATAGGGAGATAGGCTAGCGCAAAATAATCACCGGTATCGGTGCTTGTGTTCCATTCGGTGTGCCACGAATCGTTTGGCTGCGCAGGAGTTTCCACCGTAGAAAGGCTCCACTGCGGATTGCCATCGGGCAGGCGAGCGTAAGAAACTTCGGCGGTAATGTTCATTTCCAACCACACGCTGTCTATCACTTCTTTATCGGGCGCAAGTAAATAGTAGCGCGAAGATACAAAGCGTTCCATTGCCACATCGGCAGGGTTCACTATGGCATGCGCGTAGGGTGCAATGCTAATATTTGCAAGTTGCATGGTTTCAAGTGAATTGTGCGCAAGCACAACTTCCAGCGTATCGGGCAGCACATAGTAGCCTGCAAGCGACACCACTGTATCGGTAGCATTGAAAATTTCAAGCCATGCGGCAGTAACTTCGTTGATAAAAATCCCTTGACGGTCGTAGGGAACGTAACATTCCAACACCAAAGAATCCTGCGCTTCGGGTTTGTCGCCGTAGCCACCGGCTTGATAGTAAAAACTCAAAGCAACATTATCTTCGGCACGATAAGGAATCCACGTGCGGGAATTGTCGAGTGATTCGGGAATGAGGTTTTTATGTTCGTCATACACTGCTATTTGCGCAGGTGTAAACAAAGTTCCACTCTGCGTGTACAGCGTATCGCCGGCAAAGTAAGGCACTCCTTTTACCACATCTACAAAGGTTCGCAGCGATTGCTCGTACAAAAAGTAGGTGTTGGGCGCAAATAATTCAAAGGTTCCGGCATTGTTCCAAAACAAAGCATTACTTGCAAACATTTTTCGGTAATCGAATAAATTGATAGGTTGCGAAGTAGCGTAATCGGCAGTAAATGCGTTTGACGATGCGTTTGAGTACAATTTTCCGTTGTTATTGAGAGCATCAAGCGTAAGCGCACCCAGCGTGGGCGGATTTTTAGAAAAAGACGTATTGACAAAAGCAAAATTATCTACCCACAACTGCGGTGTAGGGTTTGGCTGCGGATAGGCAAAATCATCGAAAAAAGGCAGCGACAATAATTGCGTGGGCATAAACTGCGGCGTTGCCGATTTCAACATAAGCGGTTGCCGGGCATTGGGTGCAAATTCCAAATATTCGCTTTGCGCCTGCGCCGAGAAACATATACAAAGGGAAACAATACAGAAAAATCCTCTCAATCTCGCAGAAAGGAAGGTACTTTTCGGTGTTTCTTGTGTATGTTCTCCCGTCATTATCTTGTGTCTATATGTCTTGTATCTAAGTATCTAAAAATCTACTCCCGAATCAAATGAATTGTTATTACACTTTGCGAACTCACACTATCGGCAGGCGGAATTTGTTTCCACACAATTGCGTTGAGTGAATCGGCTGTTGTTCTATACGGTAAACGGGTATCAAATATTGCGTTGGCACTTGCACCTAATCCCGAAATTATATGCAATGCCTCGCTATACGATTTTCCAATCAAATTTGGCACCACATATTCGGCTATGTACGAACCTGCTGCGCCGCCGCGCTCCACCACCAAATTGATGGCACTGCGTTTGGGAATTTTTGCTCCGGCAGTGAGTGGGCGATTGCGGTATCGCGCATCAATGACATAATCCTGTGCACTTCCTGCCACATATTCCACCGTTCCCAGCGTAAGACCTGCGTTTTCTATATTGATTTGCGCTTGGCGCAGCGATATATTCACCAAATTCGGCACACGCACCAGCAGCGGTGATGCGGAATTGAGTGTGGCATAAATCGTGCGGTCTTCTTTCACAAAACTTCCTGCACTTGGCTTAGTAGCCACTATTACTCCGCCTTCGCGACTTTCATCGAACACCGTATCCGCAACCATGAGCACTATATTGTTGCGCTCAGCCAAAGTTTGCGCCTCGCTCACTGTTAAATTCGAGAAATCGGGCACTTCTATACTCTCGCCGTGATTGGTATATGACGAAAGCCACACGCGAAATACAATAACAACAATAAAAAACACCACAATAATTGCCACAAAATTAACCAATAGCAATTTTGGTGTAGAAAATCCTTTCAGTTTTTGTTTTACTTTTTCCATCAGAATCAATGATTAATTGTAACTCTCAGTTCTCAATTTTCAGTTCTCAACTATTTCTCCGTGTTCAATATAATAGGCAAGCCGTTTCGTCCGCCGCCCACTATCACCACTTTTGCGTTTGGCGATTCGCCCAATTTGAGCGTAGCCTCTATACCGCGCATGGTGAGCAATTCCGAAGTGAGCGAACTATTGATAATTTTATTGGCACGCGCCTCACCTTCGGCGGCTATGCGTTTGCGCTCCGCTTCGCTATTTTCTTTATCCAAACGGAATTTATAAGCAAGTGCCTCTTGTTCCTGTTTCAATTTATTTTCTATGGCTGCGCGAATATCGGGCGGCAGATTGATAGAACGAATCAGCAATGCCTTCATATCTATATTATTGTCGCGCAGTTTTCGCCCTGCCTCTTCTATTATTTTTTGCTCCACCTCCGAGCGTTTGGTAGAATAAATTTCTTCGGCACTGTATCTACCTGCCACTTGACGCACTGCCGAACGAATTTCGGGACCTACCAAAAGGCTCACATAATCGAGTTTGAAGGCTTCGTATAAATAGCCCACTCTATCGGGATACGGTGCAAAACGCACCGTAATTTCTATGTTAATCGAAAGTCCGTTTCTATCGAGCACGTCCATTGTTTCGTCTATTTTTTGCTCCGCCACATTGAATATGTGCATATCGTTCCACGGCGCAATAATGTGAAATCCCGGTTGATACACATTTTCTTTATCTAAACCGGTGGTAAATTGACGGAAAATAACGCCACGCTGCGTAGCCTCTATTTTAATAAACATACTATTGCCAAACACTATGAGCAGAATAACTGCTATCACAATAATAATAATAACATTGGTGTACTTGTTTTTCATTTTTTTCTTTTTACATATATAAATTGAGGGCAAATATAGAAAAAACAATTCAATATTTTTATGAGATTTTGCATATTCCCTCCTTTTATGCCACTATTGCAATGTACGGTTCAATAAAAATCGTATATTTGCTTTTGTATTTTTATTCACAGCGAAAGACCATGACTATGCAAACAAATTTTTTCGTAAAATCACACGGCTTGGGCAACGACTACATTGTGCTCGATGCCGAAAATCTTTCGTTTTCACTTTCACCCGAACTCATTACGCGCTTGTGCGATGTGCATTTCGGCATAGGTTCCGATGGCATTTTACTCAAAGTTCCTTCGGAAATAGCCGATTTCGGGTTGAGAATTTACAATACCGATGCCTCGCTTGCCGAAAATTGCGGTAACGGATTGCGCATTTTCAGTAAATTTTTATTCGATTACCAATACACGTCATCAAAGAAATTCACCGTAGATATTATGGGGCGCGTGGTGAATTGCGAAATTGTAGAACTTTTTGACGACAAAGTTGCAAAAGTGCAGGTGGACATGGGTAAGGCAAATTTCCGTTGCTCCGAAATTCCGGTAGTATTTGCAAAAGAAGAATGTGTGAATGAAACACTCTCCTTTGGCGACCGCGAATTTCCTGTTACCTGCGTGTCGATGGGCAATCCGCACTGCGTGGTACTGCGTGGGGAATTAAATATGAACGAAGTGCTTACCTACGGCACACTCATAGAAACAAACCCAATGTTTCCCCAGCGCACCAACGTACAATTTGCCAAAATAATAGACCGCACAAAAGTAGAAATTCTGATATGGGAACGCGGTGTGGGGCACACCCTCGCCAGCGGCAGTTCTTCGTGCGCAGTAGCAGCCGCCATGCTGAAAAATAATTTAACAGACAACGCCGTTACTATACAAATGCAAGGCGGTGCACTCTCCATATATATAGACCCCGAATGGAAAGTACGCATGACCGGACCTGTGGCAGAAATTGCACACGGCACACTGAGTAACGAAATTCTTTTGTAAGCATAATGCAATGAAATACAAACTTTTATACATACTAACACTACTCCTATTCGCCGCCTGCCGCAACATAGACGCCCCGCAACCAATGGTGAACGGATTGAGTTTTTTGCCCACCGCAAACGGGCATATCACTGTGTATAAGCAAACAATCGTAAATATAGATGTAGCCGCAGGCATTTACGACACCACCGAAATTCTTCTGCGCGAAATTATGAGAGGGCAAATAGGCGAAGCAAGCGACGCACTATTGCACCGCGTGGAAGTGCAACGCTTCAATGCCGCCGAACTGCGCTGGCTGCCACACAATACTTACGAATTGCAACTTTCGGCACTGCGCATAGCGCGAGTAGATACCAATACGGTAATTGTAATTCTGCACTTTCCGCAGGTGGAAAATAAATCGTGGCAAGGCAATGTATTGAACACCAATCCCGCCGAACGCTTCAAATACACCGCCGTAAATATGGATACTATTATACAATCGCAGCACTACGATTCGGTGAGTGAAGTTACTCAACGCAATTTTGAAACAATGTATTCGTTACAAAGACAGAAAGAATTATATCGACAGGGAATTGGACTTTTGCGCCGCGAAGTGTATAACGTGGAATCGCAGCACCTGCCCGGCAAACCGCTTGACCTCAGCAAGCCTTTACTCGATAGACTTACCAAAGGAAAAATAGAAATTACAGAAATACTCAATCAATAATGCGAAAAACAATCTCCGTACTCCTGCTCTTTTGTGTGTGGCAACTCACTGCCCACGCGCAAGTACAGCCATTTGTGATTTACGACACCATTCCCATAAAAGGCAGCACGCCCAAATTTACGCTCTATAAACACATGGACGATTGGTATCAGTCGCAGAGAAATATGAAACAAACCGGTCGTGCTCGCAAAGCATGGAAAATGAAAGGAAAAGCCTATTTTCAGTACCAAAACCGCGTGCGCATAGACGGTGTATTTACCAGCCCTCACGCTGCCGAAAAAATGAAGGGAACCATTACCTACTCCATTGAAAGTCAAATTCAGGATTCCATAATTCTTGTAACCTACTCCACCTTTATTCACGAACCGGTGTATTCCGAATATGGCAATACGTCCTATGGTCGCCTGCTTGATTATCCCAAATCGCCTCCGGGAAAATGTATGGAAGTAGAGGAATGGTGTGAGGCTGTGTGGGCAGATATGAAGGCAGTGTGCCGTCAAGAAACACACTACCGCACCACCAAAATGCTACCGAAACGATTGGTGCGCACCAAAATTTACAAAGCACCGCCGGCTCCAGCACCGGAAAAAGAAACGGTGGCAAAAGTAGATAACTACGACCACTTGAAATTGGAAAATTACTTACTAAAAGAAGACCCCGAAGTACTGAAAGCCGAAGAACGCCGCAAACAGCAAGAAGAAGAATCGCTTGTGAAAGCAGTGGCACTCGAAGAAAAAACCGCCGAAAAAGCGAAAAAAGAAGCCGAAGCAGAAAAAGTGAAAGCCGAAAAAGAAGAGAAAAAAGCCGACTTAGCAGTGGCAAAACCGGCAAAAGTGAAAAAAACAAAAAAAGACCCCTACGATGACTACGATGATGAGTAAGTCAATATGCTATATAGCACTATACCAATTAGTCAATTAGCGGCTTATTCAGTTACTCCGTTATTCAATTATTCAGTTATTCCCCATGCTCGACCAAAAATTACAACAAAAATTACAGCAGAAACTTTCTTCACAGCAAATTCAAGTGATTAAAATGCTTGAAATTCCGGCTATAGAACTCGAACAGCGCATAAAAGAAGAAATGGAGGAAAATCCCGCGCTCGAAATTGAAGAACAATTTGACGACAATCTGCCCGAACAAAACGAACAAGACGACAACGAAAATACCGGCAACGAAGACGATGAATTTTCCATAGACGATTACTTTAACGAAGACGAATACTCGAACTATAAATTCAAAGACAACAACGCCGCCGACCCTTCGGAACACAAAGAAATTCCTTTTTCGGTGGGTTCTTCCTTTCACGAAAGTTTATACGAACAGTTGAGTTTGCTCAATTTGAGCGAACACGAAATGGTGGTAGCCGATTTTATTATAGGAAACATAGACGACAAAGGCTACTTGTGCCGCGATTTGGAACATATTTGCGATGACATTATGTTTGCCCTCAATGTGGAAACTTCGGAGCAGGAACTGCAACACATACTTACATTAGTACAAACCTTAGACCCTGCCGGTGTGGGGGCACGCAATTTTCAGGAATGTTTGCTCCTGCAAATTACTCGCAAACCAAAAACCGCCGCCACACTTACCGCTGCCGAAATTCTACGGCACCACTACACGGCATTTACGCAAAAACACTACGAAAAAATTCTGCAAGCCCTCGAAATTGAGCGCGAAGACCTCAAATGCGCCATTGACGAAATTGTAAAACTCAACCTCAACCCCGGCAATGCTTACTCCGATGCACTGCAAAAAGGCACCGCGCAGTACATTACACCCGATTTTATAATAGAAAATACCAACGGGCGGCTGAGCGTACAACTTCACTCGCGCAACGAACCGGAACTCCACGTGAGTAAGGCGTATATAGATATGTATGCACACTACAAACAGGGCGAAGATTCCTCGAAGGCAAACAAAGAAGCGGCGCAATTTATTCGCCAAAAAATAGATTCCGCAAAATGGTTTATAGATGCCATAAAACAGAGAAAAAACACCCTTTTGAGCACCATGCAGGCTATTTTTGAATATCAAAAAGCGTTTTTTGAAACAGGCGACAAAACCCACATTAAACCAATGATACTCAAAGATATAGCAGAAATCGTAGAACTTGATGTTTCCACCATATCGCGCGTGGCAAATAGTAAATACGTGCAAACACCCTACGGCACTTTTTTACTCAAATTTTTCTTTTCCGAAGGCATGAAAACCGATGCCGGCGAAGAAGTTTCGAGCCGCGAAATCAAAACAATTTTGAGTGAAAGCATACAGTCGGAAAACAAACAAAAACCATATACAGACGAGCAATTAACCGAAATTCTCACTCAAAAAGGCTACGTAATAGCCCGCCGCACAGTGGCAAAATACCGCGAACAGTTAGACATTCCCATTGGGCGGCTGCGCAAAGAAGTTTGATAGTTGTTAGTTTTCAGTTGTTAGTGTAATACCTACAAAAAAAAGCGTCATTACCTTCGGCGGGGGGGCGTCATTGCGAACGCAGTGAAGCAATCTATATTCTCAGTCCTCAGTTCTCAAATTAATTGTCGCATTAGCACATTGTCGTATTATCGTCTTGGCACTCTGCCTCATCGTTTTCCTCCTCGCCTTCTTCTTCATCTTCTTCCTCATCCTCTTGAACTACCGGCGGCTGCGGACCTTCGTTTCTAAATAATAGCGCACACAGCAATCCGCTCAACGCACCCGAAAGATGCGCTTCCCACGAAATAGACGTATCTACAATTTCGGCAAGGGGAAACATAGCCCACACTATGCTGCCGTACAAAAACACCACCACCATAGACACCGCCATTAGCGGCGTGTAGCGGCGCAAAATACCGCTAAAAAACAAGAAAAATGCAAGAGAATACGTCAATCCGCTTGCACCTATGTGCCACGCACTCCGCCCTATACACCATGTAAAAATGCCCGAAAGCAACCACAAAAGAGGAAAGACTTTGTAGCCCAAATCTCGGTAAAAATACACCAAACACCAGCCCAGCACCACAAGCGGCACCAAGTTGGAAAACAAATGCGACACACTCGCATGAAGCAAGGGCGAAAGCACTATACCCGGCAAACCCTGCACCGAACGCGGCAAAATGCCGAAATGCACAAAATCGAAGCGAAAACACTGCTCCACAGCATACACCGCGCACAACACCGCCACTACCAACAGCGGAAACACCACTGCTGCCAGCATACGCCGCACTTCGTCCGATAGTTTCTGTTGATTGTTTTGACCTTCCATACTCACAAAGATAGTAAATTAGTTGAGAAATGAGAACTGAGAGTTGAAAATTGAAATTTTTTCTCGTAATTCGTAATTTTTAATTCGTAATTGATTGGCATTTCATAATTATTTTGTATTTTTGAATACTATAACCATTCTAAATTACTGCTGCATGACACGAAAAATATTCATTCTTTTTATATTCTTCCTGTGGAGTTTTGCTGCTGTGGGGCAATCGTGGGATATTGGCTCGCCCAATGCTGCTGATGTGGTGGCTACAACAAACGGTTATATGGGTACTACATTACACATAAAAGGAATGGGAGAAACAAAAGGATATAATTTAGGTTCGGGAATATTTATTGATAGACCTTGGCAAAATTACTCCTCGTTTTTTAGTGATATTATAGTGGAAGATGGGATTACAAAATTAGGAAATGCGATTTTTGCAGAACTTACTCGCATTACTTCTTTAAATCTACCTCATTCTTTACAAACAATTGATGACTACGCTTTTGCTAATTGCATTGCGCTCAAAACCGTTACAATTCCTCCTTCTTGTGATGTATTTGGTGTAAATGTATTTACGGGTTGTAGGAATTTGAGAATAGTTGTTAATAATAATCCAACCCCTCAACTAATAAATGAAGCATTTAATGGTTTAGACTTAAGCAGAATAATACTAATTGTGCCATGTGGTTCAGTTAAAGATTATAAAAACGCTGACGGCTGGAAACATTTTGGAAAAATAACAGAAAAATCCTGTTCACAATCAATAGTTTCCAATGTCCAAACATTATTTTCTTGTTCCGGCGAAGTAACTATTACTTACGACTTAAAAACCACCGACCCCACCGATGCTACACTCTATTACAGCCCAGACAATGGCACAACGTGGCTTGTGGCACAAAGCGTAAGCGGCGATTTACTCAACCAAAGCACCGGCACAGGAAAAACCATTACATGGAACAATGCCACAGATAACGTAAATTACGGAAAATTCAAACTAAAAGTGGAAACACCATATAGTGATGTTAAATGCGTAGAAATAGCCGGTTCGTGTTGGGCTACACGGAATGTTGATATGCCCGGCACATTTACCCTAAATCCTGAAGATAAAGGAATGTTATATCAATGGAATCGCAATGTTGGGTGGAGTAATACTGACCCTATGATTAACAGCAATGGAAACAATATTTGGGATTATAGTATTCCAAATGGTGCACAGTGGGAAAAGACAAAAGACCCTTGCCCTAAAGGGTATCGCATTCCCACGCTTAATGAATGGATAAATTTATACTCTGCTGATGTTATTATATGGACTGATAATTACAATGAAACAGGAAATAAAGGTTTGTTGTTTGGGTCAGGAACCCAAGTTATTTTTTTTCCGGCTTCTGTTGGGATGCGTTATGATGATGATGGGAAATTAGACAATAGTTTTACTAATGTTGAATGTTGGAGTACAAATAATGAACTATATAATAATCCTAATAACGTATATGCTTATACTATGATAACATCTCCATCTGATGACCCTATTATTTGGTATGCTGATTATATTGGAACGCAGAAGAATACTGCTATCTCTGTTCGTTGTGTGAAAGAATAATATAATAAATATGAGATACAAATTGACAGCCACGTTCATGTTTTTACTTGCTCACTTAATAACCCATGCGCAACACCCCGATTTTACGAACATTACAGCCCCTTATGTGCAAGCATTTACGGGGAGAACAGAGTATGGAACACCCAATAATCCTTATGGTGTAGAAAGCAATCCGTTTGCCACACAAGGTGTAGCACGAGGGAGGCACACCGTAATTACTACGCAAGGAACCGACCCACACACCGGTAATGTTCTGCAATTTTTACCTCCGGGAGAAAACAAAGTAATACGACTTGGTAACGACATCAATGGAGCACAAGCCGAAGCATTGCAATATCGTTTTACTGTCGATAAAAACAATCCCATACTTTTGGTAAAATTCGCCGTAGTTATGGAAGACCCACAACATGGTTCATTAGTACAACCAAGATTTACAATTCGCATAACCGACACAGATGGTAATTTATTGGAAGATTGCGCAGAATACGATGTCTATGCTCGCCCCGACATTCCGGGATTTCGGTCATATCAAGACAAATGGTGTTCCATTCGTTGGCGAGATTGGACAAACATAGGACTTGATATGAGCCGTTTTGTAGGGCATGAAGTGCTGGTACAATTTATTACCTATGATTGTAGTTTAGGAGGTCATTTCGGTTATGCTTACTTTACGGCACACTGTATTCCCAACAAACTGCATTTCGAGAATTGCGGCGGCGGTTTGGAATTTACCCTTGCCGCTCCGGAAGATTTTGCAAGTTACAAGTGGAGTAACGGGGAAACTTCGCGCACGGCGACTTTTAAAACTGCCGCCGCGAACAATACCAACATTACCTGCACTGTAACTTCGGCTACCGGCTGCCAATTCCTTCTCTATGCCTTTGTTACAAGCAATCCCAATAGCGCAGTGAAGCCGGGCGACTTTACCGATGTTATTTGCGAAGGCGAAACCTACACCAAACATAATTTCAACCTACCACCGCAAGAGCCGGGCGAGCATTTTTATCAAAACGTAATAGTAAACCCTGCAACCTGTAAAGATAGCGATGAAATTAATCTCACACTCAATGTGGTACAACGCTACAATTACTTCCGCGAGGCTATTTGCCACGGCGAAGATTACGCAGCAAATGGATTTACCGTTACCCAACCACCAGTGGGCGTGTATCGTGATACGATAAAAACAAGAACAATTAACACCTGTGATATTTATGATGTACTAAAACTCACGGTCAATGCCAATTTCAATATGCCCACTATTATAAAAGGAGAAACAAGTCCCTGTACTAATGAGATATTTACCTATACTTTTTCAGGTATTGAATCTCTTACCGAATTTGAATGGATTATCCCAGACAATGCGGTATTCTATAAAAGTTACAAATACGCCCAAACAATACAACTGTACTTTACCGATGCCACTCCCACTGTGTTGGAATTACGTGGGCAAAACGGCTGCGGAGCGGGCATAGCCTCACTGCTCGTAAAACCAAAACAATCGTACAACATTCAACTAAACGAAGAAATCTGCGCCGGCGGCAATTTCAATACATACAACTTCAATCTCGGCACGCAAGATAGCGTGGGTTATTTCGTTCACTCCAAGCACCTCATTTCTTCGCAAGGTTGCGATAGCATTATTACCCTTGCGCTCAGCGTACTGCCCACGCCGATAGTGCGCATTAGTCCAGCCAATGCCATGATTTGTAATCAAGGAGACGAAATTTCACTTTTGGCTATTGTAAACGATACTGAAATGCCGCAAGAAAGTACTACCGCCCTCGCAAGCAACGAGGCTTACGTAAGCATCTACGACTGCTCCCTCAATTACCTGTGGAACAATGGCTCCACCGAAGGTGCCATAACCGTAAAACCTCTCATTAGCACCGAATACAGCGTGGAAGTTACCACGCAAAACGGTTGCTCGGCGCAGGCGCAGCAAGCGGTGGTGGTGCGCACAAATTCGCCGCAAACACTTCACGAACACATTTGCTCCGGCGAAACCTATACCAAATACGGACTTTCTGCCACACAATCGGGAATCTACCCTGTAAGCATACACAATGGAAATTGCACCACAACCTTCAATATAGACCTCACCGTAAATAAACCTGCCGTAACCCACGTTTACGACCGCGTGTGTGCCGGCAGTGTGTATGCCGAATTTGGCTTAGATGCTATTTTTGTAGAACCCGGAGCATTCAAAGACACCCTCCGCCACCGCAATACACAAGGTTGTACCGATATTACCGCTCTGGAACTCACTATTTTACCCCAAGAACACACACTTTTGTATGACAGCATTTGTCAAAACGAGGTATATGACAAACACGGATTTACACTCGGCACGCAAGATGTGCCCGGAAAATTCACTCACACCCGCATAGCCGCTACGCCGGACGGTTGCAAGCACAGCTACCTACTGCAATTAATCGTTTACCCTGCACACAATACCATTATCAGCCACGAAATTGCCCAACACACCGCCTACAATAAATACAATTTCAATTTTACTCGCGTTACCAAAGATACTACGGCAAGCGTGCATTTCAACAGTGCAAGCGGTTGCGACAGCACCGTAGTGCTCAATTTGCGCGTGGCAAAAAGCAATTCCCCCACTCTCGATTGCGAACTCATAATTCCCAACGTGTTCACCCCCAATGACGATGGCGTGAACGATGTATATTTGCACGACATGGCAAATTGCCTCAAAACTATTATCATTATCAACCGCTGGGGGCAAACCCTCTACGAAGGTGTTGATGGCTGGAACGGCATCATTCACGGCAAACCTGCATCTCCCGGCACCTACTATTATATAGTAACCGCAAAAAACGGCGATGTCTATAAAGGAGCACTCACACTCATTCGGGAATAACTGAAAGTTGAAAACTGAAAACTGAGAGTTGAAAATGTGCTAATGAAAGAAAAACTCCTGCGAACTTTGTTTGCGGGAGTTTTTTTTATTTCTAACAACTAATCACTAACAACTCCCCCCTAATGAAAAATAATTTACAATTTACAATTTACAATTTACAATTAAAGTGTATTTTTGTGCACCTGTAAAAAAACAAGTAATACAGTGAGATTGCTTCACTACGTTCGCAATGACGCTCTGTGTATCCGTCATTACTTTTCGCCGTTGCGAGGAACGAAGCAATCCAAAATGATATATATGCAATAAAAAATTGAAACATGAAAATTTCATATAATTGGTTAAAAGAATTTGTGAAAATAGATTTAAAGGCGGAAGCCGTATCGAAAATTTTAACCGACATAGGTTTGGAAGTTGAAAGTTGCGAACTGCACGAAAGCATAAAAGGTGGTTTAAAAGGCATAGTAGTGGGCAAAGTACTCACCTGTGAACGCCACCCGAACGCCGACAAACTCAGCGTAACTACCGTAAACATAGGCAACGACACCATACTACCCATAGTGTGCGGTGCGCCCAACGTTTCCGCAGGGCAAACGGTACTCGTAGCCACCGAAGGCACAATTCTCTACGCGCCAAACGGCGAAGAATTTGAAATAAAAAAAGCAAAAATTCGCGGCGAAGTATCGCAAGGCATGATTTGCGCCGAAGACGAAATAGGACTTGGCAGCAGCCACGAAGGTATTATGGTATTGCCCGATAGCGTGCCTGCCGGAACTCTTGCAAGCACCTACTTCAACGTTACGAGCGATTACGTATTTGAAATCGGCTTAACGCCCAATCGCATAGATGCTGCATCGCACTTTGGCGTTGCTCGCGATTTGTGCGCCTACCTCAATCTTTCGGGCAATCACGTAGTAAAAAAACCGTCCATAGATGCTTTTTCGGCGGTACACGCCACCAACGATTTGCTCGTGAGTGTAGAAAATTCCAAACTATGCCCGCGCTATGCCGGCATAGTTATTTCCGGCGTAAAAGTAAGCGAATCTCCCGATTGGCTCAAACAGCGACTTATTGCCATAGGGCAAAAACCTATCAACAATGTGGTGGACATTACCAATTACGTGCTTCACGAATTGGGGCAACCACTCCATGCCTTTGATTTGGAACAAATTGACGGCAAAAAAATTATCGTAAAAACCGTAGCAAACGGCACAAGATTTACCACCCTCGATGGTGTGGTACGCACCCTTTCCGCCGAAGACCTTATGATATGCAGTGCCACAAAACCACTCTGTATTGCCGGCGTGTTCGGCGGATTACATTCGGGCGTTACCGAAAAAACTACCGATATATTTTTGGAAAGTGCGTATTTCAACCCTGTGTCGGTACGCAAAACCGCTCGCCGACATGGATTGAATACCGATGCTTCTTTCCGATTTGAACGCGGAATAGACCCCAATCAAACTACCTATATACTCAAACGCGCCGCGCTTTTAATTCAAAAAGTTGCCGGTGGTTCTATTGTAGAACCGCTGTTCGATACTCACCCCGATAGCTTTCCGCCCTTTGCAGTGGAACTCAGCATTGCAAAAATTCAAACAGTGATAGGCAAAAAAATCGACAAAACGGTGATTCAAAAAATCCTCGATTCGCTCGAAATGAAAATCGCGCTTGTGAATGGCGATAAACTCACCGTACACGTGCCGCCTTACCGCGTAGATGTGCAGCGACAAGAAGATGTGATTGAAGATATTTTGCGCATTTACGGCTACAATAATATAGAACTTCCGCAAGCCCTCCACGCCTCTATTGTGTATGCCGATGCAGCAGACAATACCAAGCAAAAAAACGCCATAGCCGAACTGCTGGTGGCAAACGGAGCCTGCGAAATTATGAACAATTCCCTCTCGCGCTCGGCGTATTACACCACCCTAATGCCCGAAAAACAAGAAGAAATTGTGAAAATTCTCAATCCCCTCAGTGCCGAGTTAGATTCTATGCGTGCCTCACTACTTTTTGGCGTGCTCGAAGTGGTGCAGTACAATAGCAACCGCCAACTTTCCGACTTTTCGGTATTTGAGTTTGGCAATGTGTATAGCAAACCTAATAATGGCGCAAAAGGAATAGCGCAATATGCAGAATCACAACATCTTGCACTATGCAGCGTAGGCAAGCAAAATCCGCAATTTTGGGCAGAAAAACAAAAAGATGTAGATATATACGCTCTAAAATCGCAGGTGCACAAAATCTGTGCACTTTTGGGCTATACCGCTGCCTTTGAACCCTTCCAAAGCGACACCTTGCAAGGATTGCAATGCGTGGTAAACGGCGTGGTAGTGGCGCAGTTGGGCATACTTTCCGCAAAAATCCGCAAACACTTCGATATAGAAAAACCCTGCGTGTATGCCGAAATGTATTGGAACACCCTGCTTGCGCAACCAAAACCTGCAATTCGCCACGCCGAACTACCGCAATACCCCGAAGTGCGCCGCGATTTATCGCTTTTGATACATAAATCTGTAACCTACGCCGATATTGAAAAATTAGCCTTTGCCACCGACAAAAAAATCCTCAAACACGTGTCAGCCTTCGATGTGTATGAAGGAAAAGGTGTGCCCGAAGGCAAAAAATCCTACGCCGTATCGTTTACCTTGCAAGATAAAGAGCAAACCCTTACCGACAAGCAAATAGACGTGTTGATGCAAAAACTCATTCACCGTTTTACTCACGAACTCGGCGCAGAATTACGATAAAAACCGATAATTTTACCCCTGCACCGGTAAAAATATCTGATAATTTTACCGGTGTTTAGTTTTTATAGTATCCATTTACAAAATTACATACCATTATTAACACACAAACACACTGATTTATAAATACATAGACTTATACACCTATTAATTTGAACTTTTAGTTTATTCTTCTCTCTGAAATCGTCCAAAACAAATTTAGAAATAGCAAGAATAAGTTACGCAGGTTCACGTCCGCCGGGCGTGGATTGTTTGTGCTTATTGGCTATTACGGTTTTTGGACGAACCTCAGAGATAGATAAGCAATTGACAAACAATTTACGCTTTTTTTATGCAAGCACACACAGAAATACATATCGGAGCACTTATTAAGGCGAAAATGCACGAGCAAGGGCGAAGAAGCGCATGGCTTGCCGAAAAACTCCCCTGCGACCGCAGCAATGTATATCGTATTTTCAAAAATCCATCCATAGACACTGCCCTCCTTACCCGTATTTCCGAAATTTTAGGCTACAATTTTTTCTCCCACTACAACACATAAATTCCTACTATTGTGTTGCAAAATCCGCTACACATTGAGGAAACATTCGCCTCACGGTGAGGATTTTCTCGCAACAAAATTTTTAATTGCAAATCTTGAAAATGGGTATTTTTGAAAAATCAAAATGTTACTGCAAAATAAAACTTATCTATCATGCCCTATTTTTATTATTACAATGAAGAACTTGCGATTATTCTTGCGATTATTCTTGCGATTATTATATTATCTGTTTTCATAAATCGCAATAAAGCAATTTTATCGCTCAGTAAATTCGCGTTTAATCCGGAATCAGAGGATTTTCTCATTATTGAAGGTCGAAAAGCAGGTTTAGTACAGTGGTTTTTAACAAAACTCAATATTAGCAATCGCTATCAGTTATGCGCTACCAAAGAAAAAATCTGCTATTCTGAGAATAGTATAAATAGAAGTAAGATTCTTTTCATACCCTTGCAGAAAATTACATCAACTGAATATGGATATACCAAACCGATTGTACAGTTTTTCGTAATGGCAATTTTAGGTGTTGTCGTGGCATTAGGTATTGTTTTCTTCGGTTTATCTGATGATCGTGTGCTCTTTGTGCTCTGCTGGTATATTGTCTTGCTTTGTATATGGTATAAATTCAAAAAAACATTTTTTATAAAAATTCAAGATGAGAGTGGTACTATGTTGCGTATTAAATTTAAACGTAGTGTTATTGAAAACAAAAAAATAGATATTGAATTAATACAAAAAAGCATTGATTTTTTTAATGAACGAATTATCGACATCAATAAATAGTTTCTTTTTGCGGCAATTTCGTAAATTGTTACAAATTAAACCAAACACTAAAAACCTGTTGCGAAAACGCAACAGGTTTTTTTATTGATTGTTATTTGAAAAAAGTAGTACTTTTGCCGGAGGTAAAATGAAAAAAGTAATACGGTAAACACGCAGCACAACATGGAACAAGGAGCAGAAAAACGCACGCAACAGTTGCCGCTACAAAACACGCAGATACATTTTATTGCCGAAATTAAGCAAAAAATACGACAGGCTCAATATGAAGCAATGCGTGCCGTGAATGTACAACTTGTTAATCTCTATTGGGAAATTGGAAAAGCCATTGCCGAAAAACAACAAGAAAGTTGGGGGAAAGCCATTGTGCCAACTCTATCGCAAGAACTGCAAAATGAATTTCCCGGAGTAAATGGATTCTCGGTTGGAAATTTATGGCTTATGTCGCAGTTTTACACTGAATATCACTGCGTTGAAAATCTCGTACCATTGGTACGAGAAATTAGTTGGAGTAAGCATATTACTGTTCTGAAACGCTGCAAAAATAATCTCGAACGGCAATTTTACATTCAAGCAACGCGCAAATTTGGTTGGACAAAAAATGTACTTATCCATCAAATTGAAGAAAAAAGTTATGAAAAATATATTCTCAACCAAACTAATTTTGAACAAACACTACCTCAAAACATCAAAAATCAGGCAATTTTAGCCGTAAAAGATGAATATTCTTTCGATTTTCTTTCTCTTGGAACGGAACATTCCGAAAATCAACTTGAAACAGCATTAGTCAATAATATCCGCACTTTTTTACTTGAAATGAATTTTCAATTTGCGTTTATTGGCAATCAATTTAAAGTTGCAATTGATAACAAAGAATATTTTATTGATTTATTGCTCTATCATCGTCAATTACAGTGCCTTGTTGCTATTGAATTGAAAGTAGGAGAATTTATTCCCGAATATAAGGGAAAAATGGAGTTTTATTTATCTATTCTAAACGAAAAAACAAAATTGCCCACCGAAAATGATGCAATAGGCATTATTATTTGTAAAGAGAAAAATCGCACAATCGTGGAATATTCTTTAAAAACCGGCACTATGCCCATTGGTGTAGCCACGTACACAACCACTCCTCAATTACCCAAAAACTATCAACATTTATTGCCCAACAGTGCAATAATTATTGAAAAATTAGAACATTATTTTGCACAATAACCATGCACCAACACCTACAAAACCCCGTATTTTCCGTAATTTCTGCCTGTGCCGAGCAACGTAACACACAAGCCTTTGTGATTGGTGGTTTTGTGCGCGATATTTTTTTGCATCGTCCCAATACCGACATTGATGTAGTTACGCTGGGCAACGGCATAGACCTCGCCGAAGCAGTTGCGCGCACGCTTTCGCCGAATATCACGGTGGCGGTGTTCAAAAATTTTGGCACTGCCATGTTTCACTACCACGGCTGCGACTACGAATTTGTAGGAGCACGCAAAGAATCTTACGTACTCACTTCACGAAAACCCACTGTGGAAACCGGCACGCTCGAAGACGACCAAAATCGCCGCGATTTCACTATCAACGCAATGGCAATTTCGCTCAATAAACATAATTTTGGCGAACTGATAGACCCTTTTGACGGCATTGCCGATATTGAACGAAACATTATTCGCACGCCGCTCAATCCCGACATTACCTTTTCCGATGACCCGCTGCGCATGATGCGTGCCGTGCGATTTGCCGCGCAACTGAATTTCACCATTCTCCCCGAAACCTTCGACGCCCTCATTCGCAACTGCAAACGCTTAGAAATTGTGTCCATAGAACGCATTATGGACGAATTTCAAAAAATTATGGCTACGCCAAAACCTTCGATAGGTATATTATTACTCGAAAAAGCACAGTTACTCAATGTATTTTTTCCGGAACTTACTGCTCTCAAAGGAGTAGAAATTATCAACGGCAAGGGGCACAAAGACGTATTTTACCACACACTCGAAGTGCTCGACAACGTGGCTGCGCAGTCGCAAAATCTGTGGCTACGCTGGGTGGCACTGTTGCACGACATAGCAAAACCGCGCACAAAAAAATACGCCGAACCTATTGGATGGAGTTTTCACGGACACGAATACATGGGTTCCAAAATGGTGGCGCACATATTCAAACGCTTACGCCTACCCATGAACGAAAAAATGCGCTACGTGCAAAAATTAGTATCTCTCCACCTTCGACCCATTGTGTTGATAGACGATGAAGTAACCGATTCCGCCGTGCGCCGCCTGCTTTTCGATGCCGGCGATGATATAGACGATGTAATGCTCCTTGCTCATGCCGATATTACATCAAAAAACGAAGTAAAAGTGCGCACCTTTCACCAAAATTTTGAACACGTGAAAGAAAAATTGCGTGAAGTGGAAGAAAAAGATGCACTGCGGAATTGGCAGCCACCGGTGAGTGGCGAAGAAATTATGAAAACGTTCAACCTCGCCCCCTCGCGCCCGGTGGGAATACTCAAAGATGCCATTCGCGAAGCAATTCTCGAAGGCGACATAGAAAATACTCACGAAGCCGCCTTTGCTTTTATGCTCAAAAAGGCTGAAGAATTGGGAATTAGAAAATAGGTAATAGTGGTTCGTTATTAGTGTATTTTAGTCATACACAGACCTTGTATGTGAGCAAACCTCAAAAGCGAGCAAGTGTATAATTTCTCTCAAAAACATCTTTTACACAAAAAGTGCAAAATAAAAATAAAACATACATAAAAAATACATTTTTTGTAAAAAATTAGTATTTTCAAGAAAAACACCCAAATTCAATAGTATAAAATCAACTAAAAATAGCAGTAGCCTCCCTATTTTTGCACAAAAATAAATTAAGCGAATTATACAATTATGGCAAATTACGCATTTCAAATAGGTGAGCAGGGGCTTTACAACTCGGCTTACGAGCACGATGCTTGCGGTGTCGGCTTATATCTTAATATTAAAGGTAAAAAATCACACCAAGTTATAGACGATGGTCTCAAAATCCTTGAACACATGATGCACCGCGGTGCCGAAGGTGCCGATGTGGCTACCGGCGATGGCGCGGGTATTATGATTCAGGTGCCTCACGATTTTATTGTGGCGCAAGGGATTGCCGTGCCTACCGAAGGAACTTACGGGACGGGGCTTGTGTTCATTCCGAAAAACGAAAAGCGCGTTGCCGAAGTGATTGCCGAAATCAAAAAATCTGCCGAAGCAGAAGGGCTTTCTTTACTTGCCGTGCGCGATGTGCCGGTGGATAATTCTATGATAGGACCGGGTGCCAAAGAAGAAGAACCAGCTATCAAACAAATTTTCTTGGTGGAAAGCGGAAAGAAAAACGATTTCAGCCTCGATGTAAAACTGTACCGCGCACGCCGCCGTGTGGAAAAAAACTGTACGGACGTGTATGTGGTGAGTCTTTCGTCTAAAAATATGATTTACAAAGGCTTATTGACCTCTGCACAAGTGCGCGAATACTTCCTTGACCTGCAAGACACGCGCTTGACCAGCGGGATTTCGCTCGTGCACTCGCGTTTCAGCACCAACACCTTCCCTTCGTGGGCGTTGGCACAGCCCTTCCGTCTGCTGGGGCACAACGGCGAAATCAACACCATTCGCGGAAACCGCTTGTGGAGCGTGGCTCGCGAAAGTGTGCTCAAATCAGCAAAATTGGGCGATGAATCGGTAATTAATCCGGTGGTGCAACCCGATATGAGCGACAGTGCTTCGCTCGACAATATGCTCGAATTTTTTATGATGGCTGGAATGTCGCTTCCACACGCATTGGCAATGCTTGTGCCGCAAAGTTTCAACGACAAAAACCCGATTTCGAGCGAACTCAAAGCATTCTACGAATATCACTCAATACTTATGGAGCCTTGGGACGGACCGGCTGCGTTGCTCTTTTCAGACGGTCGCTATGCCGGCGGTATGCTCGACAGAAACGGACTTCGCCCTTCGCGCTACACGCTCACCAAAGACGGTATGCTCATGATTGCCTCCGAAGCCGGCGTGTTGAACATTGATGCTGCCAACGTGGTGGAAAAAGGTCGCTTGCAACCGGGAAAAATCCTGATTGTAGATACCAAAACCGGTACCATTTATCGCGACAACGAAGTGAAAGAACAACTTGCCGCCGAGTTCCCTTACGGCGAATGGTTGCGCAAAAATCGCGTACACTTGGAAGAAATCACTTCGGGACGAAAAGTGGCTATTGACGTAAAAAATTACGCGCAACTCAAAAACACCTTCGGTTATTTCGATGAAGAAATTCAGCGAATTATGGTGCCAATGGCAAATGACGGTGCCGAGCCAACCGGTTCGATGGGTAACGATGCACCTATCGCACTCTTTTCGGAAAAACCACAACTGCTGTTCAACTACTTCCGCCAACAATTTGCGCAAGTAACCAATCCGCCGATTGACCCGATTCGCGAAGAGTTGGTAATGTCGCTCGAAGGCTACATTGGCGCGTTGGACAAAAATCTCCTCACTCCTTCGGAAGACCATTGCAAACAGGTGCATACCAAACAACCGGTGCTCACCAACCGCGATATGGACATTTTGCGCAACATTAACTACAAAGGATTCCGCACCAAAACCCTCGATATGACTTTTGCCGTATCGGAAGGAAAAGCAGGGCTGGAAAAAGGCATCGCGCGACTTTGCAAAGAGGCAGAACAAGCCGTAGAAGAGCAATTCAACTACATTATTCTGTCGGACAAAAACGTGAGCGAAAGCAATGCACCAATCCCATCATTGCTTGCCACTGCCGCCGTACATCACCACCTGATAGCACAACATTGCCGCACAAAAACCGCTCTTATCGTAGAAACCGGCGAGGCTCGCGAAGTAATGCACTTTGCCCTCTTGCTCGGCTACGGAGCAAGTGCCATCAATCCATACATGGCATACGCGGTGTTGAGCCAACTGATTAAAGAACAGGCACTTTCGCTCGACTACGCCACCGCCGAAAAACACTTTATCAAAGCCGTAGGCAAAGGATTGTTGAAAGTAATCTCAAAAATGGGTATTTCTACCATAGGTTCATATCGCGGAGCGCAACTTTTCGAGGCACTCGGACTTTCGCAAAACTTGATAGATGCGTACTTCGTAGGCACTTCATCGCCAATAGGCGGTGCCGACTTGGAAGACATTACCAACGATGTACTGCGCTTCCACAGTGCCGGATTCGGGAAATAAGAAAAGTAAATCCCCCGAAGGGGGACTTTAATACAAAACACCTCCTGCAAAATTCGTTTTACAGGAGGTGTTTTTTATGAAATCAGTATAAAATCTGTCTATCGAATAACCGAAAACGAAATTCCTTTGATTTTTCGGTAAATTTCGAGTGCATACACATCGGTCATGCCTGAAATAAAATCGACAATAGAAAATAAATTATCGTATAAATTTGCCGAAGATAGCGAAAGTTGGCTCGGCAAAAGTTGCAATAATTGCTTAGTATAGAGCGAATTATTATTCATCATAGCCGAAATAAATTCGGTTAAAAGTTCACTCAAAATTCTATGACCTGCAATTTGAATTTCTATCACTTCGCGCGAATTGTAAATTTTGGTATTTGCCACTGCCGATACTTCGGCGAGTGCAGTTTTGGCTACGCCGGTGAGTTGTTTGGTAAGCGATGAATGAAAATCGCAGTTCATAATGGCATTGTAATTGTGCCAAAATACCGCCATGCACTCATCTACAAGTTTATTGATAGTGCGCGAACGAAGTATCACAATTTGCTCATTTTCATCGTCTAAACCAGTAATTTGCGCTAAAATCACTGCTTTTTCGGCATCGTTAAAAAACGCCAACATCAATTCTTTTGTTTTTTGAGCAGTCAAAATTCCCAAGCGATGCGCATCTTCCAAATCCACTATTTGATAACAAATATCGTCTGCCGCCTCCATTAAATACACCAAAGGATGTCTGCCGTATATTGTAGAATTTTCTACCAACTGCTTCAATCCCAATTCTTTTGCTACGGCTTCCAACACCGGCAGTTCGCTCTGAAACACCCCGTATTTTTCGTAGGGACTTCTCCCCTGTTTTACATCGGTGGAAGAACAGGGATATTTGAGCAAGGTACCAAGCGTGGCATAAGTTAAGGCAAATCCGCCCTTGCGCCTGCCGGTAAATTGATGTGTGAGCAGTCGAAAGGCATTGGCATTTCCTTCAAAATTCTGAAAATCAGCAAGTTGTTCGGGAGCAAGAACCGTGTATAACTGATTGGCATCGTAGGTTTTAAAATAGTGCGAAATAGTTTGCTCACCCGAATGTCCAAAGGGCGGATTGCCTAAATCGTGGGCTATGCACGCCGCCGAAATAATAGAACCAATACTATACAAAGTATCGGACGGCAGCGACACGTGCTTTTGCTGCAAGCCGGCAGCAAGCAAATTACCCAGCGAACGCCCCACCGAAGCAACTTCTAAACTATGCGTAAGGCGATTGTGCACAAAAATACTGCCGGGCAGTGGAAACACCTGTGTTTTATTTTGTAAGCGGCGAAAGGGCGAAGAAAAAATAATTCGGTCGTAATCGCGCTGAAAATCAGTGCGCACCGCATCGCTTTTTTCAAGCGTTTCGTGTTCCAAACCAAGGCGTTTGTGTGAAAGTAGATTGTTCCAATTTAACATTCTGTTGATACAAAGTTTAAAATTACTCTTTTTTTATACAAAAATACTGTTATTTTTGTGCAATCATTTTTAAAAACACAAAAAAGTACACCTATGAGAAAATTTATTATTACCATTTTTTTCGCAGCACTCTGCTCTTCACTTTTTGCGCAAGGGCGCATATTTGATGCCACATTTTTAACCTTTTCGGCACCGGTGCCCATTATGAAATGGGGAAAACTCGAAGGAAACACCAGCGGCGACAATTTGAAACGATTTTACAAAGACGAATACAATGCGCGTCATTTTGGTCTTGCTATGGAATCGGGAACTACCTTTTATATGCACAAAACCGAATTTGTAGATGGGTTCAAAATGGCTATCGTGTGGGATTTCTTTGATTTAGGCATGAATATGTTCCGCTACGATGACCAAATTATCAACATTGCCGGCACAACACGAGCAAATAACGGCGACACCGTGAAATGTTTGGATTTATTTGTAAACTATTCCATGAACGTAGGTCTTATGTTTACCGTAAGTCCGATACAAGACCTCTGCATAGATTTATACGGAAAATATCGCCCTACGGTGGGTATCAATTACTTCAATCAACTATTTTACGAAGGTTCTTTCGACAAAATTTTTGTAAACGATGACACCGAAGGAAAAAATAAGTTGAAACAAGAAAATATGCGTATTGGTGGTAGTGTGGGTACGTTTTCTGTGGGTTTGAACTTTCGCTACTCGTTTGCAATGGCAGGTATAGAATATATTGTAGGAAAATTACACTACGCCGCAAGCGATTATTTGCCCCGACAAACCATGTACAATCAAATGATACGTTTCAAACTCGGTTTTGTATTCACCGACAAATATTAATTTCTCGCATTTCTCTTTTTCATACAATCCTGCGGTGCTCCATGTGCAGCAGGATTTTTTATGCCGAAAACTCTCGCGCAACCGCCGTAAATCGCTCCAAATCCGCCTCTGTGTGCGCTGCCGACACAAAATTTGCCTCGAATTGCGAGGGCGAAATGTAAAAACCATTCGCAAGCATATAGCGAAAAAAAGCGGCAAAGCGAGCCGTATTGCACTGTTGCACTTCGGCAAAATTTCGGGGATTTTTGTCGCTAAAAAAGAGCGTAAACATACTGCCGATGTGGTTTATGAAAATTCCTTTCTCCGAAAGGGCGGTGCGCAGATGTGTTACAAAACGTGCGGTTTTTTCGTTCAGGTTTTCGTAAAAATTTTCTTCCGAAAGAATTTCGAGTGTGGCAATGCCGGCACTCATAGCCACCGGATTGCCCGAAAGTGTACCTGCTTGATACACACTACCTTCGGGAGCAAGCACATTCATAATTTCCGCTCGCCCGCCAAACGCCGCCGCAGGAAATCCACCACCCACAATTTTGCCGAGTGTAGTAAGGTCGGGTTGAATACCAAATAATTGCTGTGCTCCGCCCTGTGCAAGGCGGAAACCGGTAATCACTTCATCGAAAATCAAGAGTGCAGCGTGTTTTTGTGTAATTGTTCGCAATTCGCGCAAAAATCCTTCGCTCGGCAGTATCACACCCATATTTGCCGGCACCGCTTCCACTATCACGGCAGCAATGTCGTTGCCTCGTTCGGCAAAGAGTTTTTGCAGAGCATATATATCATTGAAGGGCAGCGAAACGGTGTATTTCACAAAATCCGCCGGCACGCCGGCAGACGATGCGCCGCTCAATCCTACCACTCCCGAACCGGCAGACACAAGTAAATGGTCGGCATGCCCGTGATAGCAACCATCGAATTTCACAATCACACTGCGCCCGGTGTATCCTCGCGCTACGCGAACAGCACTCATTACCGCCTCCGTACCGGAATTAACAAAACGCACGCGCTCCATTGAAGGCACAAAACTTCGCACAAGTTTTGCAAGTTTAGTTTCCACCAACGAAGGAATACCGTAACTTGTGCCCTGCGTTATAGCATAGTGCGCCGCAGCATTCACGGTGGGGTGGCTATGTCCGGCAATAAACACACCCCACGAAAGACAAAAATCGGTGTACGAATTGTCGTCGAGGTCGGTAAGCGTAGTGCCCTGCGCATTTTTCACAAACAGCGGCATTTCGCCCACACTACGCAATGCCCGCACCGGACTATTCACCCCACCGGGTATATACTGCTCCGCTTCTTGGTAGGCGGCTATGGAATTTGTTCTTTTCATGTTCAATTAAAACTTTCAATTTTCAACTTGTTCGCGAAACCGCTGCCAAGCCTCAAATTTCGCAATTTCTTCTGTAATAATTTGTTCCGCTTTGTGAATTTCGGCGTGGCGCAAGCGAATATTTCGGCGTGCAAATAGTTCAATGTCTTCCAAATTACGCAACTCCACATGTGGCAAATCACCCACCGTTTCATCAACATCGCGCGGGAAGGCAAGGTCGAAAATGAGTAATTCTTTGTTTGGCGAAATATCTTCGGCGTGAATAATGCTGTGCGGCGCAGAAGTTGCACATATCAGTATATCAGCAACTTGCAATAGTTTTTGTTTGTCGCTCAGTGGAATTGCAGTGCCATTGTAGCGATTGGCAAGCAATTGTGCTTTTTCAATATTACGATTCGAGAGCAACACATTACACGCACTGCGCGAAGTAAGATATTTAAGAATATCTTCGGTGAGTTTATTGATGCCAATAATTCCTATCACTTTGTTTGTGAGGTTTATGCCGCGCTCTTTGAGCATATCGGCAGTAATTTGACTGTGCGACACTGCCCCTTCGGCAATTTTTGTTTCACTACGCACGCGCTTACCCACACTCATAGCAGTTTGAAACAATCGGTTCAACTCCGGCGAAAGACGGTATTGCGCCTGCGCACGAGCGTATGCTTCCTTGATTTGCCCCTGAATAGCCCGCTCGCCCGGCAATGCCGACTCCAAGCCTGCTGCCACGCGATAGAGATGTTGTACAATTTCCTGACGTACAGCACCTTCGCCCCAATACTGCTCCATGCGATTGCAGGTGGCAAGCAACACGTGCGGCGTACCGTGCAATTCGCGGCAAAAATACTGCGATAACTCTTCGCGCTCTGCCAAATTGCAGGCACTGTGGGTAATACGGCGACTATGTAACATTAGTGCAACCAAATTTCTTCGTTTTCAACTAATTGCGCTATTCTATCTCGCAACTCTATGGATTGCCGCACGTTTTGCCCATTGCTCGACACTGCTATGGTAATATTTTCGTGCTTAAAAATAGCAGGAGAAATAAAATCGCACAGCGCAGGATTGTCGCACACGCTCGCCAATACGCCTTGTCGCTCGGCATCACGTTTTATCTGCGCATTACGTGTTTCATTTTCGGTGCAGATATACACCAAAAACGCAGCGGCGAGGTCGCTCGCTTCGTATTCTTTTTCAACGCACTCAAAAGGTAAATCCTTGAATCCCTCGTGAAATTCGGGCGAAATCACTGTTACGCGGTCGGTAAATCGGCGCAAAATGGTTGCTTTATGAAAACCCACCCGTCCGCCGCCCACAATCACAATGTTGCGCCCGGAAATTTGTATGGAAATGGGAAGGAAAGTAGCCCTCTGTTCTGTTTGTCTGTTCATTGTTTTATTCTTTTAAGCACGAATTACACTGATTTACACTAATTTACAAATTAACCATTAACAATTAACCATTGTTTCCATTCACCATTAGTCCAAATTCCTTCGCCCAATAGGAAATAATGTAGTGTGCACCGGCGCGTTTTATGGCGGTGAGAGTTTCTGTAAAAATGGCGGTTTCGTTGAAAAATCCTTGCGCAGCACCGTTTTTTAGCATGGCATATTCGCCCGACACTTGGTAGGCTACGAGCGGTGTTTCGGGAAATTGCTGTGCCGCGCGGCTCACAATGTCCAAATACGCCAACGCGGGTTTCACCATTACCCAATCGGCACCTTCATCTATGTCGCCGGCAATTTCTTCCAAACCTTGATTTCGCGTGCGATAGTCCATTTGGTAGGTTTTGCGGTCGCCAAACGAAGGCGCGGAGGCAGCCGCATCGCGGAAGGGTCCGTAAAATGCCGAAGCATATTTGGCGGAATACGCCAGAATTTTCGTAGATACATGTTCTTTTGCCAACCGCTCTCGAATAGCCTGCACCTGTCCGTCCATCATAGCCGATGGTGCCACAAAATCGGCACCGGCGAGCGCGTGCCGGTACGCCATTTCCGCCAAGAGCGGCAGCGTGGCATCGTTGTCCACATCGCCATGTTGCAACACGCCGCAATGCCCGTGCGAAGTGTATTCGCACAAACATACATCGGTAAACACCGTTAGCAGCGGAAAGCGATTTTTTACACTGTGCACTGCTCTACTAATCAAATTATTGGGCGAAAAACCCACCGTGCCGATAGCATCTTTGCAGGCTTCGTCCACCACGCCAAAAAGCAGAATTTTATCAATACCGAACAGCGTAAGTTCTTGTATGTCATCCAAAAGCGTGTCGATAGAATAACGAAACACTCCCTTCATAGAAGGAATTTCTTCTTCTCTATTTTCGCCCTCCACCACAAAATACGGGTAAATAAAATCTTCTACCGCAAGGTGCACATCGGCGTATTTATCGCGTATTTCCTGTGTTTTTCGGAGTTCTCTCAACTGTTTCATATTCATTGTATTTCAGTTTGTAGTCGTTCAAAGGTGGTTTTCCCTTTCGCTACAAGCAGTGTTTTCGCCGGAAGTTCGCCGTATTTTTGCACAAACGCATCTACGCCGCTGGGCGATGAAAACACGATTTTCGAGAATTTCTGCAAATCCACCGTTTCAGCATTTTCGTTGGGTTTGTTATTATAAATCGGTACATCTATCACCGTATTTCCCAATTTTTGCAATTCGCTTGAAAGGAATTTCAGCCCTTTTTGCGAACGCGGAAGAAGGATTTTTTGACCGGTACAATTGTATTCTTTAAAAAAATCCACAATGCCTTCCGCCGACTCAGTGGGCGATTGCATGAGGTGATATATACTGTGTTTATGCAATTCGGCGGTGGTAGTTCGTCCCACCGAAGCGATTTCTTTCACTCCAATTCGGCGGAGCGGAAATTTCGTTTTTTCGTACTCTTCAAAAAAAAATTGCACTCCGTAGCGGCTGGTAAAAATCACCCAATCAAAGGTATCAATCTCTATTTTTAAAATTTCTGCAAGTGCGGAATGTTCTATTTTTTCTATGGAAATAAGCGGCGTATGGGTTATAATTCCTGCGCCGGTGTAATCTTCCGGATGTGTGCCCGTTACAAGAATGTGTTGCATTTGTTTGTTTTCAAAATTCACCACTTCACCCACCGTGAGCAATACGGGTGTGGTATTTTTCAACAAGGCATATTGCAATTCACCCAGCGTAGAAAAAAATGTTTTTTGCCCGGCAAGCGACACATTGTGCACCAACGCGGCAGGTGTTTCGGGCGAGCGACCGGCAGGTATCAATTTCGCGACAATGTGGGCGAGATGTGTGCCAGCCATATAATACACCAGCGTATCGGCAGTGGGCGTTTGCGCCGTTTCGGGCGAGTGCCCGCTCACAAATGCCACCGAAGAAGCCACGCCGCGATGCGTGAGCGGAATGTGCGTGTAACTACTCATCGCAATGCCCGAAGACACGCCCGGAATAACGCGCACCTCCACAAAACGACTTTGCAAAAAATCAATTTCCTCACGCCCGTGCGCAAACACCATAGGGTCGCCGCCTTTCAAGCGCACCACGTTTTTTCCTTGCCGCGCCGCATTATACAGCACTTCGTTTATATCGTTTTGTGCGTGCGAATGCTGCCCTTTTCGCTTGCCTACATAAATTGTTTCGGCATCGTATGTTTGTAAAAAATCACTATCAATTAAATCGTCATGAAAAATCACATCGGCTGCGGCGAGTGCTTTTTCTCCACCCAATGTGAGTAAGTCGGGATTACCGGGACCAAAACCCACGAGAGTAACAGTTCCGTAGGTTTTACGAATATCTATTGCAGAAAAAAGCACTTTGAACGGAGAATTTGCGCGACCCACAACGGCAAGATTTCCTTGCAAAGAATGGGTTTTACATGGTAAAATCTGCGCAATGCGATGCTCCAAACCCAAGCGAAATAGAGCGCACGTAGCCACAATGAGGGCATCAACCTCGCCGCTATCCACCTGCGCAATGCGCTCCTCTATGGTACCGCGAATGGGCACAATTTCCAAATCGGGGCGCAATGCCAGCACTTCCGCTTTGCGCTGTGCCGAACTTGTGCCGATTTTTGCACCGGCAGGCAGCGTTTCTAACGTAAGATTATGGCGCGACACAAGCGAATCAGATTGGTCGGCAGCGGCAGTGAGTGCCAGCAATTCCAACCCTGCAGGCAGTGGATACGGCACATCTTTGGCGGAATGAATAGCAACATCGGCAGAGCCGTAGAGCAAAGCATGGTCTAATTCACGCGTAAAAAAATCATCTGCTACGCAATTATTAAGCAGTGGAATATGTTTGTTTTTGTCGCCAAAAGAAGCCATTTTCAGCAATTCGTAATCAACCGTTGGCAGTGCCGAAAAAACCTCTTGCACTTGCACAAGCGAAAGTGCACTTGCACGAGCGGCTACGATTATATGTTGAGAATGTGCCATACTACGTTCTGTTTTTCACAAAAGTAGTGCACAAAAATGCACTTTGCAATACCGCATTGAGGGGATTTTATTGTATCCGATGTTTTGAAAAACGGTTGGTAATGAGGCGTGCTCCTACGCTGAGAATGAGTACGATAATGGTGAGTAGCAGTGCGGCGGCGTAGGCACGTTCCCGCACTTCGGGAATAGGGCTGCTGAGTTGAAAGAACACCGAAAGCGGTAGCGTGGCAGCCGGTTGATTGAAAGAAGTGGGAATATTGTCGGTGAAGCCGGCGGTAAAAAGCACGCCTGCCGAATCGCCTATGGCGCGACCAATGGAAAGTAGCGTGGCGGTGGCTATACCGGGCATAATTTGTCGAATCACAATTTTACAAGTTTCTAATTTGGTTGCCCCCAGCGAATAGGCAGCATCGAGCAAATCCTTCGGCACCGATTTTGCCACTTCGTCCATAGAACGCACAAAAATAGGAATAATGAGGAGGGTAATCACAATAATTCCGCCCAAAAGCGAAGTTTTTAATCCGAAAAAAATCATAATAGTAAAAGCAAACGCACCATACACAATGGAGGGAATGCCATAGAGTACATCGAAGGAAAGGCGCGTGAAATAGCCCAATTTCGATTTTTTACGCAAATAAACGTTGATATAAAATACTATGGGAATACTGATAAGCAAGCCCAGCGATGCCGAAAAAAACACAATGAGCAATGACCCCACTATGGCATTCAAAATTCCGCCTTCTTTACCCAAATAAAAACCGCCGCCGGGCAAACTCGTAATCATTTCCCATGTGAGCGTGGGAAAACCGCTGCGCACAATAGTCCACACTATGCTCGCAAAAAATCCGAACACCACCAACGTAGCCAATACCATGAGCACGTTGAATATTTTTTCTTCTATAAATTTCATTTTCATTCTGTTATAACTTAAATCGCTCTTCTACTTTTTGCAACACAATTCTTGAAATTGCATTGAAAATCAATATAATGGCAAACAACAATAAGGCAGCAAACATGAGAGCCGATTCGTATTTGGGCAGCGAGAGCATTTCGCCGTAATTGTTGGCAATGAGTGCCGGCAGCGGATAGGCACTATCGAAGAGTGAACGGGGAATTTCCACCATATTGCCACACACCATAAGCACCGCCATAGTTTCGCCGAAGGCTTTGGACACCGCCAGCACCACCGCCGCAATAATGCCGGGAGTTGATTTGCGCAACACCACCTTGCGCGAAGTTTGCCACGCCGTAGCCCCCAGCGATGCCGAAGCATCTTTTATTTCCTTAGGAACGGTAGAAAAAATTTCTACAAACAAACTTACCAAAAGCGGAATAATCATAACACTGAGTACAATACCTCCGGCAAGGAGAGTGTAACCACTTGTGTAATCCACAAATCGCGGACCCAATTCATCGGCTATCCATGGCACAATAATGAGAATACCCCACAGTCCGTAAATAACCGAAGGAATACCCGCCAAAATATCGAGTACCGGAAACACCACGCGGCGCACCCATGGCTTGGTATTTTCGGTGAGAAACAGTGCCGTGAGCAAGGAAATGGGCAATGCAATAATTACCGCTAAAAGTGTTACATAAATAGAACTGATAATAAACGACCAAAACCCAAATTCACCGTTGAAGGGACTCCATACCGAACTCGTGAGCATAGTCCATAGTGAATTTTCGCGCAAAATTTCTGCTGATTTATAGTACAAACCACCACCCATAAACACCAAAATAAGGAGAGAAAAAATAGTGAGCGTAAGCATTACGCGCTTGGAGAGACGGTCGAGAAAAATGCGTTTTCGTATATTGTCTGCCATTGTTCGTGTATGAAAATTTGTGAAATGCAAAAATACATAGCAAGCACAGAGCGCACCATACCGCTTTTGGGGTATATTTTCAGAAAAAAGAATGAGTATAGCGAAAACTACCCGTTCCAAAATAATTTGCAATTTGCAATTTGCAATTTGCAATTAATAGTATCTTTGCCATAAAATTACAGCAGAACACTAAAACACAGCTTCGTATGTTACAAATACGCAATTTACACGCATCGGTACAGGGAAAAGAAATACTCAAAGGAGTAAATTTGACGGTGAATAAGGGCGAAATTCACGCCATTATGGGTCCAAACGGGTCGGGAAAAAGTACTCTTTCGGCGGTGCTTGCCGGGCGCGATGTATTTGAAGTTAGCGAAGGCGAAATCCTTTTCAACGGAAAGGATATACTGCCATTGCCGGCGCACGAACGCGCCTGTGAGGGAATTTTTTTGGCGTTTCAGTATCCGGTAGAAATACCCGGTGTGAGCATGACCAATTTTATGAAAGCAGCCATTGATGCAAAATATGCGTACAGAGGCGAAGAAGCACCGAGTGCAAGTGAATTTCTCAAAAAAATGAAGGCAATGCGCAGCATGCTCGGTTTGCCCGAAAAATTGAATAATCGCTCGGTAAACGAAGGATTTTCGGGTGGCGAAAAAAAGAAAAATGATATTTTTCAAATGGCGATGCTCGAACCGCAACTCGCCATATTAGACGAAACCGACAGTGGACTTGATATTGACGCACTGCGCATAGTAGCCGATGGGGTCAATCAACTCAAACATGCCGACAATGCCTATATTGTAATTACGCACTATCAGCGACTGCTCGATTATATTGTGCCCAATTTTGTACACATATTATATGACGGACGAATTATAAAAACCGGCGACAAATCGCTGGCTTTGGAATTGGAAGAAAAAGGTTACGATTGGCTCATTCAATAATTTTGGCTATGACAACTATCAATTCAAAACAGGTGCAGGGGTCGCAGTTAGTGTTTGAAAACGCCACCTTTGCGGCGCAAAAATCTCTCGTAGAAAATCACATAGAAATATCTGTTTCCGAAGGAGTTACGATTATTTCTGTATCTGCGCACACAAAAGCGCATATTCACATTCTGCACAATTTTCACGGCACACTGCCGCACACGCAGATTGAAATTCGCATACAAAGCGGTGCGCACGCACTCATTATTGAAACGTATGCGGTAACAGAAAAGTTGCCAAAGGCAAACATTACCACCAATATTGCGGTAGGAAACGGTGCACACTGCGAATTTATATCTCTGCAACATTTGAGCGAGGGTGCACAATTTGCGCAAACTATAAGCGTGCAACAATCTGAAAATTCGCACTATACGGCTCATGTATATCAAATTTGCGGCAGCATTTTGCACAGCAAACTCGGCGTAGAAAAAATCGGAACGCAGGCAAACACTGCTATTTACGGACTTTCCTACCCGCACAGAAAAGAACAGTTTGAGTTCGATACTACGGTAAAACACTCCTGCCCCGACTGCGAAACGGCGGAAAATTTCAAAATCATAGCCGCCGACCACAGTGTGGGCATATTTGGCGGCATGATATATGTAGCCCCTCATGCGGTAAAAACCGCTGCGCAACAAAGCAATAAAAACATACTCCTTTCGCCCAATGCACGCATTTTTAGCAAACCGCAATTAGAAATTTATACCGATGATGTTACTTGTAATCACGGCAGCACTACCGGGCAACTAAACAATGACGCACTGTGGTATATGCAAGCACGCGGCATAGCACCCGAAACAGCAAAGCAACTACTCATTCAAGCCTTTGTACACGAAATTACCGAAAAACTACCCACGCAAGAATTGCGGGATTTTGTTGCCGCAAAAGTACAATAAAAATCTCAAAGATACGTTCAGCGCACAATTCGCAGAAATGTATATTTTTGTGTGCAAAAAATATACAAGCAAAATTTCATGCAAAAATTCCTCGTAGTATGCATCTGTTTTCTGCTATCACTCAACCTGATGGCGCAGCGCAGCATACACCTTCGGGGAAAAATTACCAACGAAAGCGGACAAGCGATAGCGGCAGTTACGGTGGGCACGCGCACGCAGTCGGTATTGAGCAACGAAAAAGGCGAATACTCCATACAAATTCCGGTACTCAACGACACTGTGTCGCTGTGGTTTTCGGCATTCAATTACGAAACGCAGCGCAAACAATTCCGTTTTTCGCACGGTGCGGAGCAAACGTTTTCACCGGTAATGCAGCACACGGTAACTGCCATTCCGGGCGTGGTGGTGCGCAATAGGCAAGCGCAGGAAGATAATATAAACATTGTTTCGGGAGAACGCACCATAAACCTTCCGGGTCTTTCGCTTTCGGGTGCCGAAGGTGCCATAAAAACCATGCCGGGTGTAAGTTCTAAATCGGAAATGAGTTCGCAATATTCAGTGCGCGGCGGTAGTTACGATGAAAATTTGGTGTTTGTAAACGATATTCCCGCCATGCGCCCCAACATAGCCACCAGCGACCGGCAAGAAGGTTTGAGTATCATCAACCCTTACATGGTAGGAAGTTTGGAATTTTCGAGCGGCGGATTTGATGCGCAGTATGGCGATAAACTTTCGAGCGTGCTCAATGTGCAGTACAAAGAAGTGGAGCGCAATCAAATTCAACTTGCGGCGAGTTTGATGGACGTGAATTTGACCGCACAAAGCGTGAACGACAGTGCCGGACTAAGTGCATTGGTGGGTGTGCGCTACAAAAATACTTCGCTCATGCTGGGAACGCTCGATGAACAGGGCGAATACAAGCCCGAATTTTTCGATGCGCAAGCACTGCTTTCGTGGAAAATTTCGCCAAAAGTGCGGCTATCGTATTGGTTTTACGCAGCGAGCAATAAATATTCCTTTCTCCCAAAATTTCGCCAAACCGATTTTGGCGGCTTGGGCAATACCTACCGCATGAATATTTATTTTGAAGGAAACGAACAATATATCTATCAAAATATGGGGAACGCACTCAGTGTGCACTACAAAGTTGCGGAAGGTACGTTTTTGAACGCACACGTGCTTTATTACCGCGCAGTGGAATACGAAAAATACGATATTTTGGGTGAATATTGGTTGAGTGAATTGGAAGTTGATGAAAACGGCAACAAACACACTTCAAACGATTCTACCAAAAATTTGGCGGTAGGATTATTTTTAAATCACGCCCGCAATCATTTATATACCAACACATTGCATACTTCTCATGATGGAAAGCACATATTTCCGTTTTTTACCCTCACATGGGGTGCAAGTGCTGCCTTCAATCACTTCGATGCACAGTACAACGAATGGACATTTCGCGATTCTTCGGGCTATGCCATGCCATTTAACGACACATTGATTTCGTTGCGCAACGGAAAAAATGCGAATTTCACACACACACTGCAAGCAGGAACGGCGTACATCAGCGGCAGCAAACGCATAGTGTTTGAACATTCTGCGAATCGCAGCACACTACGCTTGAATGCCGGACTGCGCTTGTACTACGATGATTACTCACAGCAAGTCCTTTTCAATCCTCGCCTGCGCGTGGTATTGCGCCCGCACTATGCCGGGAATACAAGTTTTTCCTTTGCCACAGGGGTATATTACCAGCCGGTGCACATTAAGGAAATGATTGCGCCCGATGGCGAAATATTTTACCACCTGAAACCGCAAAAATCTATTCACTACGTGGCGGGAATGTCGCAAAATTTACAACTCTGGGAACGCCCCTTTGTGCTTCAAACAGAATTGTATTTCAAGCAGTTGCGCAACATTATTCCCTACACCATACAGAATGTGAACACAGTGTATCACCCGGAATTGCTTGCCAATGGGCACACGGTGGGAGTAGATGCAAAATTAAACGGCGAATTTGTGCAAGGCGTGGAATCGTGGGTGAGTTTGTCTATTTTACAATCGCGGCAGCATTTGGTAACTCATCCGCAGAGCGAAATTCGCAGTCCGAACGACCAGCGCGTGAATTTGGGATTGTATTTTCAAGACTATTTGCCCGGCATGGATTTTATAAAAATGAATTTAACGTATTTATTCGGCACCAACATTCCCACCGCCGCACCCAATGCCGCCTTTGAGCAATTCGACCGGCACAAAATTTCTATGTACAATCGTGTAGATGCCGGACTTTTATGGGTAGTATTCGATGAAAAACACCGGCACAAAACCATAAAAAACCTGAGTGCCGGACTTGAAGTGTTCAATTTGCTGGGCAATTACAATAAAATTTCCTACTTTTGGGTAGAAGACGTGAACGGAAATTTTTACGCCGTGCCCAATTATTTAACTTCACGCCGATTAAATGTAAAATTTTTAATAACCTTATAACTTTTTTGAATATTGTGCAACATTTCAACGCAGCAAACGTTACAATACAATACGAAAAAACGAAGATATATTTTCTCATGATGTTTAAAAATTTCTTATGCGCCGTGTGCGTGTTTATTTCATGCGCAGCCTGCGCTCAAAATACTCAAATAGGAACCGCCATAGGCAATACCGCCCCCAATATTTCTCTTGCTCAGAGCAATGGCGCGATACTCGATTTATACAGTTTACGAGGAAAAGTAGTGTTGGTGGACTTTTGGGCGAGTTGGTGCGGTCCCTGCCGGCAGGAAAATCCTCATTTAGTGCGAGCCTACAAAACATTTAAAGATTCGCAATTTACCGTAGGAAAATCATTTACCATTTACAGCGTGTCTATCGACAGCCGAAAAACCTCGTGGCTGACTGCCATTCAAACCGATGCCTTGCCGTGGGGCGAGCACGTAAACGACCCCAAAGGCTGGTATAGTCCGTATTTGCAACTCTATAATATTCAAGGCATTCCCTCCAATTTTTTGATAGATGCCAATGGTGTCATTATAGCAAAAAATCTACGCGGCGAAGCATTGGAGCAAACACTTAGAAAATTTGTTGCCAAATAATTGAGGCGCAGAATCTCTTTTTGTAAAGTATGCAATATATCAGTAAATTTCTGTATGTTTCTGTAAAATAATTTTGTAGTTTTGCGGATAGGTTTACACGCTTGAACATACTCTCATGAAACTACTTCACACTCTCATTATTGGATTTTTTTCCGGCACACTTACTCTCAGTGCACAGCAATTTGAGTATTTCAATGGGCACAAGGCTCATGCTGGAGAAGTGGTGTATAAACTGAAAACACAGCCTGCGCTCAAATCCGCACAAATTACACCGCACAGTAGCGATGAAGCACAATTTTCCACACTATTGCTAAGTGTAAATGCGCAAACCGCCGTACTTTTTCCCAATATTCCCACACCCGATGCAAATTGCAAAAATTGCGTAGATTTGAGCAGAGTATATAAATTGACCTACGACCCGCAAAAAATAAGTCTTACCCGCATTGTTTCGCTTTTGCGCAGATTTTCGTTTATAGAATACGCCGAACCGCTCTATGTGAGCGAGTTCTTTTTCACACCCAATGACCCGAAATTGGGAACGCAGTGGTATATGTCTTTAATTCAATTATTCGATGCGTGGGACGTATCGAACGGACAAGGCAGCGAAGACGTAGTGATAGGCGTGGTAGATGCCGGAACGGAAATCACTCACTCTGATTTGGCAAATCAAATAGCCTACAACGATGCCGACCCTATTAACGGCATAGACGATGACAACGATGGATTTGTAGATAATTACTATGGCTGGAATTTTGGGCTTAATACAAACAACCCCAATCCGGGAGCCGGAGTGCGGCATGGAACAAACGTTGCCGGATTGTGCGCTGCCGAAGTAAACAATGGCATTGGCATTGCCGGCACGGGCTTTCGCTGCAAATTTTTACCCATACGAATAGCCGATGCAAATGGCGCGGTAGTGCGCGAATACGAAGGAGTTATTTATGCTGCTCTGCATGGCTGTAAAATTATTAACTGCTCGTGGGGCAGCACCGAAAATTCTCAGTTCGGGAAAGATGTTGTGCAATTCGCCACTTTTAATTGCAATGCCCTTGTGGTAGCCGCTGCCGGAAACGATAATTGGTCGTATGTCTATTATCCTGCCTCTTACCCGTTTGTGCTGAGTGTTTCCGCTACGGTGCAAGACGACACTCGCTGGGTAAGTGCGCCGTATGCTGACGGAAGTAGAGCCGGCGGCAACTATAATTATTTTGTAAATATATGCGGACCTACTACCGGCTACCTCAGTACCGATATAAACAACAATTATATTGACGTTGGCGGCGGCACCTCGTTTGCCACACCCATAGTTTCGGGAGTTGCAGGACTTGTAAAAGCAAAATTTCCGCACTACACCGCTGCACAAGTGGGCGAGCAAGTGCGCGTAAATGCCGATGATATTTACAACAGAGACAGCAATTCGCAATATCGCGATAGACTTGGAAAAGGACGAGTAAATGCACTCAAAGCACTTACCAATACCACCTCGCCGTCTATTCGCATAGATTCAATTAGCTCGCACAATCTCAACGGCAGCAACGTGTTTGCACGCTACGATACGCTTGAAGTTACGCTTACTTGCACCAATTATTTAGCACCAATTTCGAGCACCGTAACACTTGCATTAACATCTTCGGGACTTTCGGCTCTCAACTCCGTTACCGTATCCACTATGGGAACATTGGAAACAAAAACGTTTTGTTTCCGCTTTCGCGTTACACAAAATCCCAGTGCAGATGCGCAATACACCTTCAAACTCGCGGCAACATCTTCGGTGTACAACGATTATGAGTATTTTTACTTAAATTTCAACCAAGCAAATTACAATTTTACCTTCGGAAATTTTGCCGCCACAGCCACTGGCAATAGCACAGTAGGCATAGCCGATGTGCAAAAACCAAGCGGATACGGCATACAATACGCTCATCAACCCAATATGATCTACGATGCAGGTTTGCTGCTCGCAACAAACGAAACTGCCACCGCTGCGCAAATTCGCGGAAACAGCAATTTTTTGAATACGCAAATTCCGCGCCTGCTCCAAAGCGATAGCACCGATATTCTTATACAAAGTGGCTATAAAACCGCGAACCTTGCTATGAACATAAATCAATACATATACGGCTGGGAAGGAATTGACGCACTTATTTACGAATATAGAATTACCAACACCGGCACTGAGGTACGCGAAAATATTCGCGCAGGAATATTTGCAAATTGGATTATCGGGTTTCAGCAATATAATAGTGTACGCTATTTGAGCGATGTACAGTGTGCAGTGATTTCGGGCATAGACGAAGGAGGATTTTTAGTAGGCATAATGCCGCTACACTATCACGAATCGGGATTATTTGCCTTCGATTCTGCCACAGAAATCGAAGAAATTCCATCGGAAGACGCACTCTCCTCACAAGGAATTTGGAAATTACTCACAAGCACCAAAACCACTGCCGGTATAGGTTTCGATACCGATGCCGCAGGAAATGTATCCACCACTTCGTGGTGCAAAATCGGCAGCATAGAACCGCAAAAAAGCGACACCATTCGCTACGCCATTATTGCCGGAAAAACGTTTAACGAAATTCGCAATACTGCGCAGATACTCAAAAATCGCTACGTAACCGATACTGCCTCACGCAGAGAAATTCTTCCTTGCTGCGAAACCTGTAAATGCGGCGGAGAGAACGAAGACCCGCGAAGAGAAATAGTGGCAACCGGCGATGTGCAAAACGCGGGCATACAACTGCGCCAAACGCCGCATTACGTGGAATTGCAGGCTCAGCACATTGGCACAGCGCACATAGTGGTGCTCAATAGCGTGGGAGTGCGCGTGAGCGAACAGCACCACGATTTCTCAAAATCTGCAACATACATTGCCACCGAAACTTTCGCGCCGGGCGTATATAGTATTTCGGTGCACAATAAAAATACCATTCAAACGTTTAAAATAGTCATAACGAACTAACAAATGAATAGGTATGTTTCGATTTTTTGTGTGGTGCTCATTTCCTCAGTGTGGGGAAATTCCGCCTTGCGTGCGCAAAGCACCAATTTTTCTACCGAAGAATATGCACTTACCGCACTTTTTAACGAAACTAACCGCTTTGCCACCGATGCGCAAAATACAGCAAACAATACCAAAATTATAGCACTCTTCGATAGTGTATTGAAAATTCCGTCATCGTTTCACTACGCATTTGCCGATTTGCCCATAGGCAATGTGTATGCACCCGACAAAAGTTTTCGCGTATTTACATGGAATGTTATTCGTTCCAACGGCACCTACACCAATTACGGACTCTTGCAAAAATACGACAAAGCCACCAATACGGTAAAAGTGTTTCAACTGACGGACAATTCGCGCAACATAAAAAATGCGCAAACGGCAGAATGTAAACCGGCGCAATGGTTTGGCGCAACCTACTACGACATAGTGCAGGTAAAAAGCAAAGGCACAACTGTTTACACCCTTATGGGTTGGTCGCCAAATACCACCTTTACTCAGAAAAAATTGATAGAAACACTCAAATTTCTTCCGGACGGTGCGCCACTTTTTGGTGTGCCTATATTGGAACTCAAAGGAAAAGGATTTCAACGCCGGTTGATTTTTGAATATTCCTCGAAAAATACCATGATGCTGCGCTACGATGTGCAAAAAAAAATGATAGTGCTTGACCATCTTGCACCTTCCGATTTTCAATTTGCCAACATTCCCGAATTTTACGGACCCGATTTTTCTATAGACGGCTATAAATTTGAAAAAGAAAAATGGCGATACAAAGCCGATATTGATTTTCACGCACCGAGAAAAGGACTTGTGGACTATTTACCACAAAAAATGCGGCACAAAATTATGGAAAAACGCCGCGCGAAAACTATGCCGAAACCCACCGCCACCGCGCAAATAGCGAAAAAAACGAGTGCAATCAAAAAGTGAAGCCATGCTCAGTAAAAATCAAATAAAATATTTTCGCTCCTTTCATGCAAAAAAAACGCGCGATGCTGAGAAAAAATTTATAGTGGAAGGAACAAAAGTGGTGGAAGAACTGCTCGCGACTTCACTCGCAATACACAGCATAGTAGCCACCGAAGATTGGATAGCGCAACACACAATACGTGAAAACATCAACGTTTTTTCGGCAAGCGAAGAAGAATTGCACGCAATTTCGGTACTGCAACACCCACAGCAAGTGTGGGCATTGGTGGAGCAAGCGCAAGCACACACACTATTTTCATCGCAGGGACTTGTGCTCGCGCTCGATAACTTGCAAGACCCCGGCAATATGGGCACCATTCTACGCATAGCCGATTGGTTTGGCGTAGAGCAAGTGCTGTGTTCACCGCACTGCGTGGAACTCTACAATCCCAAAGTGGTACAGGCTTCTATGGGTGCTATTTTTCGTGTGCCGGTATTGCAGGGAAATTTACTTGATTTTTTTGCGCAATGTGAGCACTCCAATATTTTTGCCGCCGATTTGGAAGGCGAAAACGTATATTCCGCCGTATTACCGGCAAACAGCATACTTGTAATGGGCAACGAAGGAAACGGAATTTCGGAAGAAATACGCCGCAGCGTGCCCCACAAATTGCACATTCCTTCGTTCAAATTCGGCAGCGAACAATCAGAGTCGCTCAATGTGGCTATGGCAACCGCCATACTCTGTTCCGAATTTAAGCGTATTACCATTGCGTAAAAATCGCACATAATTCGCATTGCAACACGTATTTTTCTCCCTACTCATGATTGCGTGTAAAATGTTATTGTAAATTTGCCTTGTCGAAATCGCACGAACGCAATCGACCACTTACACAATTTGCAATGAAACATTTTCGATTATTAGGGTGCACCATCACTTTGTTTGCCGTTGTTTTTTCGGCGCAAGCGCAGGAACTTTCGCTTTCCAAAGCAATAGAAGTTGCACTAAAAAACAATTACAACATAGCCATAGCGCACAACGAAACCGATATAACCGCAGCACAAAATAATTGGGGAAATGCCGGCGCACTGCCCACCGTGCAAGGAATAGCCACCGGAAATTGGAACTCTTCGCTTTCCAATTTAGACGTTCCTTCAATTTACGCTTCGCAAATGAATGCCGGCGTAGAATTGTCATGGACGCTCTTCGATGGCGGACGAATGTTTGTGCGCAAAAATATGTTGGAACAAAATCAGAATTTGAGCGAATTGGATTTTCGCCGCAATGTTCTTTCTCTCACATTTTCCATAGTTGCCACCTATTTCGATATTATTCGCCAAACGCAACAACTGCACTCCATGCGCGAAGTGATTAATTACAATGCCGAGCGAGTTTCTATTTTGAACACTTCGTTCAATGCCGGCATGAGTGCCAAAAACGATTATTTACAAGCACAAATAGATTACAACAATGCGCTTGAAAGTGCTCACAGTCAAGAAATTGCAATTATCGCAGCAAAACGCACGCTGCAAAATTTAATGGGCAACAACATGAGCGAAGATTTCGATGTTACCGACTCCATTACCTTCGACCCTTCTATTTCGATTGAGGATTTACGCAAAAAAATCACAGCAGTGAATATGGACATTCGCGCCGGACAAAAACAATTGGAAATCACGCAATTAGCATTTCGCACGGCACGCACGCAGTATTTTCCCACGCTGAGTTTCACGAGCGGATATTATTTTAATCTCACCAATTCCAGCACCGGCGGAAATGTACATTCGCAGGGTCCGCAAGTGGGCGGACGGCTCGTAATTCCTATATACCGCGCAGGGCAAAATCGCCAAGCAAGCACCATTGCACGCATCAATACTCTTTCGGCAGAGGCACAGTTGGCACAAACGCGCTTGGAAGTGTTGGAAGATTTGGAACAAACATTTTTGGAATACGAAAATTTCAAAAAATCCTACGAGATTGAGGTAGAAACCTACAAACTTGCCCTCGAAAATTTAGACATCAATAGCGCACGTTTCCGCTTAGGGCACAGTACTTCGCTCGAAGTGCACATAGCGCAAAATGTGTATATGCAGAGTGCTACCCGTATGATGGATTTTGCCTACGCGCTCAAAATGAGCGAAACAAAACTCAAACAACTTGTGGCACAGTAATTTATCGTTTTTTATTCATTTTTTACAAAATTCCTTGTACATAAATATTAAAAAAGTTTCATAACCCCATAAGTTTTTCTATATCAATGAGAAATAAGTCAATTCTTTCATCAAAAATATCGGTTCTTTCGCGCATATTTGAATCCTTTCAATATCGCAACTTTCGCTTGTATTTCACAGGGCAGGTGCTTTCGCAAATAGGCACGTGGATGCAGCAAATAGCCCTCAGTTGGCTAATTTATAACATCACCGGGTCGGTGGTGCTGCTGGGAACGGTTATGTTTTTGGCGCAAATTCCCATGATGATACTCACGCCATTTTTGAGTACGCTGGTGGATACGTTTAACAAACGCACTATTCTACTTATGGAACAAAGTTGCGCTATGTGTTTGGCTGCTACGCTTGCTATTTTATTTTTTACGCACACTATTCAAATTTGGCACATTATGGTGCTTGCCATGCTGGGCGGTTGTATTTCTGCCATAGATATGCCCACGCGGCAGGCATTTTACACAGCACTTGTGCCGCCAGAAAAACTGAGCAACGCCATTGCACTCAATTCTGCCATTATCAATAGTGCGCGGCTTTTGGGACCCGTTATTGCCGGACTACTCATTCCCATAATCACCGAAGGCGGTTGCTTCGCGCTCAATGCCCTGAGTTACTTGTGCGTGTTGGTTGCTCTGGCAAAAATCCGCTATGTGCACAAAAGGAAAACGGAGAAAAAATTCTCGGTTTTCGGCGATTTTAAAGCTGGTGTTTCCTACATTTCACACTCTGTACCCATTCGCACACTGCTACTCACAGTTTCTATTTTCAGTTTCTGTGTGTTTACCTTTACCACCTTCATTCCAGCCTACGTAAAAGATATTTTGGGTGGCGACAGCAGGTATTTGGGACTTTTTATGAGTTGTTTTGGCGTAGGTTCATTTTCGGCGGCAATGTATTTGGCGGCACGCAAAAGCGTACTCGGACTTGGTAAAATAGTAACATTCAGCATATTACTAAGTTCACTCGCCGTAATTCCGCTCTTTCACATTCACATAATTTGGGTGGCACTCATTTTAGCGGTATTGCTCGGTTTTGGATTGATTTGCACCGCTGCATCGTGTAACACACTCATACAAACCATTTTAACACCTTCCATGCGCGGACGGGTTATGGGTTATTATTCCATGGGATTCGTAGGTTCGGGTGCACTTGGCAGTTTATTTTGGGGTTGGGTAAGCAAATTCACCAGCCTTGCAATCGCCATGGGCATCAGCGGTTCTATTTGCATAGTGCTCGCATTTGTGTTTCACCGCACACTTCCTTCTATTCGCCGCCACGCTCGCCCCGTGTATGTGAGCAAGGGTATTTTAGAAGAATAAATTTACCGAATCAAAGTAACATTGCCAAAGCGGGTGTAGCCGAGTGTTTTTTTCTGACCTGCCCATGTAGTGCCGTCAAGAAATTTCGCTTCCAATTTCCACATATATACATCGCTTTGGAGTAGTTCGCCGTTGTAGGTGCCGTCCCACGCGCCCATAAATTCGCCGTTTTCTACTTCTTCGGAGTAGTAGAGCAGGTTGCCCCATTTGTCGTAAATCCATAGTTTACACTGCTGTAAGTTAAATGCTATGGGTTTAAATATGCGCACCGATTCCGAAGCGTTGTGGGGGCTGAATGCGTTTGGTATGTAAATTCC
>JAITUU010000029.1 GCA_031286165.1 Bacteroidales bacterium | reverse complement strand
ATAGACTGTTCCGTAACTGATTTTCAATAGGCGACCTATGGCTCTAAAACCCAAGCCTTCCAAATACATTTCAAATGCCATTCGGCGAGTTTCTTTCGGCTTTACGTCTGACTTTTGGGCTACCGTATAGCGGTAATTACATTGTTTGCACTTGTAACGCTGGCGACCTTGAACGATACCATCTTTGCAGTATGTTTCACTGCTGCATTTTGAACATTTCATATCTTTTTTTTCGACAAATATATGAAAACTATATTAAATTAACAATACCAAAAAAATATAAAAATAATGTGAATTAAAAATAAATATGTTAATTTTGACGAATTAAAACACATTTTCAACTTAAAATTTACCATTATGAAAAAATTATTCGTTGTATGTTTGAGTATAGCGTTAATTTCATCGTGCGCTCAAGAAGAAATTAATCAAACTAATATCGTTCAAAAAGAAGTAATTGTAACGTCAGAAGACGGAACTGAACCAATGTCTGTAATTCAAGGATTTGTGAAAGAACATCCAGAATACTATGTATTTGAAGATTCTCATTCTGATTTATGGGCAGAAAATACCGTTGAAAATACAAATCTCAAAGACGCTCCATTAATTGCCAGTGGGTATGATTACAAAACGCAAATAAGTACTGCAACTGCTACATATGTGAAGGGATTATTATGTGATAACAGAATTATTGCAGGTGTTTCTTATGTAACTAAAAAAATACAATATAAAAAAACAATACAAATTCCTAAAGGAGCAACTTTGATTCTTCCTCCTATATCAACTATGGCAACAATGACCCCAATGGGATACGTACCCGGTACGAGCAATATTGGGTATGCTGCTGTATATGTTTCAACCAATACCGTACAAGATACATATTATTTGGTAACAGAAGGAACTGAAATTACTCACAATTATATGGGACAAGAAATTGCACCAGCAAACAACCCAGTGTATGTTCCGTGTAATTTACGCATTCCGAGTAATTTTGTATTTAAGTATCAATATGCTGCGGTTGAATGGTAACAGATTTTTTGAAAACACCGCAAGCAATATATGTTTGCGGTGTATTTTTATACAATAACAGTAAATTCAACAAAAAATGAAAAAAATACTATTAGTATTGTGTTTATTCTCGATAACATTTGTTTCTCATGCGCAAATAATAAAAATACAAGGAGGTACTGCAATCTCAAAATTACAATGGTCGGTGGGCACTAATGATGTTTCTGTGAATAAGACCTTTATTGGTTATGCAATTTTTGCCGGTGTAGATTATTGTAATACTCTATTTTTCAATCTTTCGAGTAATGTAGGTGCGCTAAGAAAGGGAGGTAAAACAAATATTCTCATTATGGATTCATTAGGTTTTTTTACCGGAAAAACGGTAACACCATCATTTGACTATCTATCTCTAAACACAACTATTGATTTGAAATATCCAACGAAAGAAAATCTCTATCCATTTATCAGTATTGGACCACGATGCGATTTTTTAGTACATAAAACATGGATAGACCCTGAAACAATTGATAAACTACAACATGTTTCAGTTGGATTACTTGTAGGTGGTGGAGTGAAATACGATGTTGCAAATTTACAATTCGGAGCACAAGCGCATTATTACGTAGATTTTATGCCGATTGCACAATGGGAGAATACACCCGACAATTCAAGGAGTAAAATTTCAACACGAACATTTACTGTTACAGCAAGCGTTGGGTATAAATTACACTAATTCTCACTTCTCCATTAAAGCAATTCCTTGCTTCAAAAAACTAATGTAATAGGGAATGTTTTTTGCTTTGTCGTAGCCAATTCCTTCTACCAACACCGAGCCATTGGGCGCGAGAATTACATGATACGGCTGCCCCAATGCGCCAAAATTTTTCATCATAAACATACTCCAATGTTCGCCCACCGTGTTGATAGAATACTGCTTTCCGGCGTAGGTTTCGGTGCGTTGCAGGTTTTTTTCCAACTCGTGGCGCGAATCCACATACAGCGAAATAATCACAAATCGCTCAGACAATAGTTGCGCCACGTGTGGGTCGGTCCACACGTTCATTTCCAGCAATCGGCAGTTGGCGCAGGCTTTGCCGGTAAAATCAAGCAACACAGGTTTATTCACTTTTTGCGCAAACGCCAGCCCTTCATCGTAATCAAAAAAACAGTCGAAATTATTCGGGCAGGTAAATACATCGGCATATTTGCGCGTTTGCACTAGCTGTTCTATTTCGTAGGTGGTAGTTTTTTGCGTGCTAAGATTGTGTAAATTAAACACTTGCGTTTGCATAGGCGGTAAATATCCGCTCAGTGCTTTGAGCGGTGCGCCAAACATTCCGGGAAATAAATAGAGCGCAACGGTAAAACTCACCAGCGCAAGCATAAATCGCGGAATACTCACATACTGCTGCTCGCCATCGCCGGAAAAACGAATGTTCCCCAGAAAATACATACCCAAAAGCAGCAACAGAATAATCCACACCGCTAAAAATAATTCGCGCGGCAAAATTCCCCAACCGGCAACAAGGTCGGCATTTGAAAGAAATTTGAGCGCGAGCGCAAGTTCCACAAAACCGAGCACGACTTTGATACTATTGAGCCAACTGCCCGATTTTGGCAGCGATTGTATAATACCGGGAAACAGTGCAAAAAGCACGAAGGGTAACGCCAGCGCAATGGCAAATCCCAACATTCCCATAAATGGACCGAGCAAGGAACCAAGCATAACCGATTTTACGAGGAGCGTGCCTATAATCATAGCCGTGCACGAAAACGACACCAACACCAACGTAAATGCCATGAAAAATACGCTCAAAATGCCTTTACTCGATGTCGATTTTTTATCAATCGCATTTATCCAACTCGAAGGAAGTACCAACTCAAAGGCTCCGAAAAACGACAGCGCAAATACTATGAACAAGAAGAAAAACAATACATTGAACAGCGGACTTGTGGACATTTTATTGAGAGCATCTACACCGAAAATCATGGTAATAAATAGCCCCAGAGCCACATAAATAACCACTATGGAAAGTCCGTAGAGCGCAATATTTGCTTTGGCGTGTTCTTTTTTCTGTTTCATAAATACACTAATAGTAAGCGGCACCATAGGAAACACGCAGGGCGTGAAAAACGCCAATAAACCGCCTATAAATCCTGCCGCAAAAATCAACCACAGCGTGCTGCTACTCTCCGCCTCCGGTGTTTCGGCAGATGCAATCTCATCGGAATTGGCATCAATTACCACTGCCGAAATTTTCTGATTTTGCGCAGTATCTATTGCCTCCTCGTTGGCAAACTGCGCACGTTCGGCAGCCTCATTCTCTTCTGCTGCAGAAAGTGCCGGCAATATAATCGAAACCGTTTCGGGAAGTGGTGTAATGCACACACCATCGTCCATACACAGTTGGTAGGAATAGGTAACATCTATCACTTTTTTGCCGGAGGTAGCAATCACAAAAGACTGCTTCCACGTGCAGTGCCCCGAAAAAAAACGCACGGGAAGTTGAAAAACATCATCGAAATGCTCCTGTACTTTGGTAATGCTGGTAAGTTTTCCCTTTTTTGCCACACCTTTGGGCAAAGCAAAATTCACTTCGGCAGCCAGAGGTCCGCCGTCTTGCTGGTCGAAACTATACAAGTGAAACCCCTGCGGAATGGTAATGTCTATAAATACATCAACCACGTTTGCCTGCGTTTTCGATACTTCGGTACGAAAATTCCACACAGCCGATTGCGCAAACGCCGCGCAAGTAACAAGGGTGGAAACTATGAGGATAAGAACTTTTTTCATAATTCTGTGTTTTTGAAAAATCATGTTTTAAAAACGCAAAGTAGTAATAATTATTGGAATTATTTTAAAATCACCACAATTGCCTTATCACTCTTTTTAATGGTATGGTAAAAACTATCAAAAACCACAGGCATTTCGGCTTCTTGTTCCACAAGGTTTCTATTCCAGCGGAACGGAAGATTGTAATAGCGCAACAACATAAAGGGCGTGAACGGATGTCCGCCTTGCAATGTGGGTACTAAGCGGTTAATTACCGGATTGTTATATGCCACATTTTTCACAACCGGCGAACGAGCAATATTTCCAATAATGGCTATTTCATAGTGAGTTTCAGACTTTTCGGGGACTAATTTCGATATATCGTGCGCCAACATTTGTAGGTGAAATTCATCATAGCGTTTTTGGTCGGCTAAGCAGTTGCCATAGGCAAAGGCAAACACTATAAAACACCAACTCAAAAGCATAACAGGAAAGGAAATATATTTTTTAAGCGAAGCGCACATATCCACAGCAATAATTGCAAGAAAAATTCCCACGCCATACATTGCTCGCGGATTTACCAATGGATTTTCAAAAAAAAGATATAGCCCAAAAATAGAGGCTGCAAGCAAGGCTAAAAAAAGTGTGGTTATACCAAAGGCAACTACTTTATTTCGTTTTGAGAATACAATAGTTTTTACAAACCATACTACAACTATCACTGCCGTTACTATTTTCCATAGTATATTCCACTCTTTGTACATAAGCGAAAAATAACGACAGATGTTGTGCCAAAATAGCGATGCTATATTCTGATTCACAGTTATATCGGTAGAAACGTATGACACAACTTCTTTCATAAAACAGAATCGGAATAAAAGCAGCGCAATCACATAACTTGCAATGGCAATTCCCAAAAATTTAAACGCATTTGCCACGCTATCACTTTTTGTAAGAATGGTGCGAAAGAAAAAAAATAGCGTAAGCATAATGAAAATTCCCGATGCCGCTTGATACGTCATAATCATAATTAAAAGCGAAAGCACACTGATAAGTGCAAAAAACCATGGCTTGCAGTGCATATACACAAAGGGGAACACACTTGCAAGAATAGAAAGTGCCATATAGGGCGCATCGAATTTATAACTGATACATTCTAAAAAATAGGGCGAAAGTCCTATGGGAAGAGTTGCCAAAAGAAGATATTTCGTGGATTTTTGTGCAATTACTTGTACCACTATATAGCCCGTAAATGCCAAAATTACGCAAGCGATAAGTTGAGTTACCGGCGAAATATCGGTCAAAGGATAATCGGCAGTATGAATAAACCAACTCAAATGTTTAGAAATATATCGAGAGAAAGTTCCCGCCATATCATGCCCCTCAATGGCACGCTGCACATCGTCCATATAACTATAATTGGCGCGGAAAATACTAATACACGCAAGCGCATACACTATGGTGAGAAACAACACCGAACGCCCAAGTTCTTTTTTATTGATGTCGAGCGACAAAAAATCTTCTTTAATGGTTTTGAAAAATTTCATTTTACACACATTCATTAGCATATCACCATATTAGCACATTGACACATTAATTATACACCTCATTCACAATGTAAATCGGTCGTCCTTTGATTTCGTCGAAAATATAACTAAGGTATTGCCCTATCAGCCCGGTAATGAAGAGTTGTATGCCGGCAAACGCGCTCATGAAAATAATGAGAGTGGTGTAGCCCGGCACGGTTCGTTGCAGCCACCACATTACTATGGAATACACAATTAATCCCACGCTTACGGCTATAAAAACAAGTCCGGTGAAAATTCCCAATCGCAACGGAACGTTGGAAAACGATGACACGGCGGTAAACGAAAGTTTCAAAAGTTTTATGAATGAATAATGACTCTCGCCGGCTACACGCGGTGGGGCAATGTAGGAAATAGTAGTTTTCCGAAAACCCACCAACTGAATAATGCCGCGCAAAAATCGCGTGCGTTCACGGAAATCTACACGCAAAATATTCGCTATTTTACGAGAAACCAAGAAAAAATCCGATGCGTTTTCGGCGAGTTTCACCGAAGAAATACTATTCATAAACCTATAAAACAGTTTGGAACGCATTTTTTGCAGAGCAGAATTATCTTTGCGGTCGCTGCGCACCATATTCACCACCTCAAAACCTTCACGGTATTTTTGCAACATTTCGGCAATCAACGCAGGCGGATGTTGCAGGTCGCTATCCATGCAAATAATGGCAGAGCCTCGTGCGTGGTCTATGCCGGCAAGCATAGCGGCTTCGTGCCCAAAATTTCGTGAAAAATCTACCACGCGCACATTCTCGTCGCTTTGTGCAAATTGCTGTAAAAACTGCAAACTGCCATCGCTGCTGCCATCGTTCACAAAAATAATTTCGTAGGCAATTTTCATTGCACGCATGGTGTCGCTCAGCGCATTGTAAAACAGTTGTATGCCCGCTTCTTCATTATACACCGAAGCCACTATTGAGCAGTCGAGCGTTTGAGTAGAATGTTCCATATATGTAAAATTTTGCGCAAGATACCAAAAAATTTCGCATACCTTTGTCCCTCAGAAAATAAAATGTTCCAATTCAAACAATTTACCATACAGCAACAAAATTGCGCCATGAAAGTGGGCACCGATGGCGTATTGCTGGGCGCGTGGGCGCGTGTGGCAAGCGCAAGGCGCATACTTGACGTAGGTACCGGCACCGGATTAATAGCACTTATGGCAGCGCAGCGCACTACTCTCGCTACGATTGATGCCATAGAAATAGAAAAAAATGCCTACGCACAAGCCTGCGAAAATGTACGTTCGAGTGCGTGGAATAATCGTATTTCGGTAATTCACACATCGTTGCAAACGTTTGAACCTCAGCACACATACAATGTAATACTTTCCAATCCGCCATTTTTTTCGCAGTCGCTGCGCAATCCCGATTCCGCCAAAAGTACTGCGCGGCACAATCACAACCTCCCCCCTGCCGAATTGCTCCGGTATGCGCACAAACTACTGCAACCCGATGGACGCATTGCAGTAATTTATCCGGTACGCGAAGCAGAGCAATTTTTGCACGAAGCACACAAAATCGGATTGTTTCCACGGCGCATTACTCGCGTAATTCCAGCACCGGGCAAAGAAGTAAAACGCTTACTTGTGGAAATAAGTAGGCAATCAACCACCTGCAAAGAAACTGAACTGTGTATAGAAACCAACAAACGCCACGTATATAGTGCGGAATATTGCGCACTTACCAAAGATTTTTACTTGAAGATGGAATGTGAGCATGACTGCTAAATATCACAATGTAATTCTTTCCACAATTTTTTCAATATGCCTCCTCACGTATTTTCTCTATTTGATTGATTATTCGCACAAATAGTATTACTTTTGCGGAAATTTTACGCTTACTTGTTATCTCAGCATGAGGACTTTATTTGCCTTTCTTATAAAATATCACGTTGTATTGCTCTTTTTGCTTTTGCAAAGTGTGTGCGTGGTACTTATAGTACGCAACAATGAGCCGCAGCGAAGCAATTTTATTTCATCGAGCAATGCGGTATTTGCCCGCGTGTTTTCAGTCAATCAGGCTGTTTCGCAATATTTTAATTTAGTGCAAATCAACAACGATTTGGCAGAGCAAAATGCTGAATTACTCAAAAATCAACTCTATTCCAAAATGAATTTGGATATAGAATCGGGCAGCGACACGCTTCCTGCCGAAATTCCGGGAAATCTGCAGCAACAGTACCAATACATTGTAGCAAAGGTGATTAATAATTCCACCAACAAAGCAAATAATTACCTCACTATCAACAAAGGCTGGCGACACGGCATAGAACCCGATATGGCAGTGATTTCAGCAAATGGTATTGTGGGCATTGTAACCAATGTGTCGCAGAATTTCTCCACCGTCATGTCGGTATTGCACGCTCGCTACCGCGTGAGCGCAAAGTTCAAAAACAACAACTATTTCGGGTCGCTTTATTGGCAGGGCAAAAATTATCAAATTGCATCGCTCACCGAAATTCCCTTTCACGTGAAATTTGAAGTGGGCGATACGCTGGTAACAAACGAATTTTCCAACATTTACCCCGGCAATATTATGATTGGCACCATAGAATCGTTCAACACCACCGATAACGACAATTTTTACGGTATTGAGGTGCGGCTTGCCACCGATTTTAAAAATTTGGAATACGTGTATGTAGTGAATAATTTATTTAAAAAAGAACGCGAAAACTTGGAATCACTTAACAATTAATATAACAATGTGCAAATATGCTACTGTGCCAATGAGATAATACAACAACGATACATGATAAAAATTATACAAATAAATATTCTCCGATTTTTTATACTGTTTGCAGTTCAAATCTTGATACTCAACAATATAGATATATTTATTTTGGGTCATTCCACGCCGTATTTGTATCTCATGTTTTTTCTCATGCTTCCGTTTGAAATCAATCGTGCGCTGCTTTTGGTGCTTGGTTTTGCAGGCGGTTTACTCATGGATTTTTCCCTCGATTCGCCCGGTGTTCATGCAAGTGCCACACTCATTCTGTGTTTTATACGCCCCTTTGTGCTCAAAAGTATGTCGCCGCGCCAAGGCTACGACATTAACAGCGAACCCAGCATAGCCGATTACGGATTCGGGTGGTTCCTGCGCTATGCTACGGTTTGCGTGAGTGTGCACCACGTTATGTTGTTTTTCAATCTCTCGTTCAGTTTAGATTATTCGTTTTTTCTCTTGATTAAGGCACTATTCAATATTGTTATTACGTTAGTAGTTATCATATTGTGTCAATTTTTTCTGTATAGGAAGTAGAAGTTAGGAAATAGGGGTTAGAAAACAGGAAATAGGAATTGGCGCATTAACATATTGAAAATTAGCACAGTGATAATTGCATGGATTTAAAATTTAGACGAATTATTGTTTCTACGGTGTTTGTGGTGGTTGCTCTGCTATTTGTAGGGCGGCTTTTCTACATTCAAGTAATAGACGATAGTTACAAACTCAGTGCGCTGAACAATTCCCGCCGATTTGTGGTAAAACACCCCGCTCGCGGATTAATTTACGACCGCAATCGCAAACTGATAGTGGCAAATGATGCCGCCTACGACCTCATGGTAGTGTATGGGCAAGTGAAAAATTTAGATACCATTCAGTTGCTCGATATTTTGCAGATAGATAAACACTTGTTTTTCAAAGAAATGCAAAAAGCCGCCGAAAATAAATATCGCCCCTATCCGGTGGTAAAGCAAATCAGTGTGCAAACGGCAAGCCGCTTACAGGAAAAACTACACAATTTTCCCGGATTTTTTACCCAAGTGCGCACCGTGCGCAGTTATCCCCACAAATGCGGTGCGCTGGTACTGGGCTACATTAGCGAAGTTACCAAAACCGACATTGATGCCGACAATTACTACGAACAAGGCGATTATGTAGGGAAAATAGGCATAGAACGAGTGTATGAACGCTATTTGCGCGGGCAAAAAGGCGGCGCGTATTTGGTAGTAGATGTAAAAGGGCGCGTAAAAGGACCGCTCGAAGAAGGTGCACACGACCGCCCATCAGTGCTGGGAAAAGACCTCATTACCACCCTCGATATTAAATTGCAGGAATACGGTGAAAAATTGATGCAAAATAAAACCGGAAGTATTGTGGCAATAGAACCCAAAACGGGCGAAGTACTTGCTCTCATTTCCAGCCCTACTTTTGACCCAAACTTAATGGTGGGGCAAAGCATTAACACTAATTATGCAAAATTTGCAACCGACCCAAATAAACCGCTCTATAACAGAGCCTTACAAGGCGACCGCTATCCTCCCGGTTCCACGTTCAAAATTGTGAATGCACTCGTAGCCTTACAAGAAGGCATTATTACTCCCTCATATTCAGTAGGTTGCCAGCAAGGATACTACGCCGGCGGCATTCACGTGGGCTGCCACTCCCACCCTTCGCCGCTGAATTTGGTGCAATCTATTCAAATGTCGTGCAATGCCTACTATTGCAACGTATTTCGCGCCATTCTCGATGCCGATAAATACGGTACCGTGCGCCATGCCTACGATATATGGCGCAGCCACGTACACTCTATGGGTCTGGGTGCGCCGCTCGGCATAGACCTACCGAGCGAACGACCGGGGAATATTCCCAAACCGGAATATTACGATAAATACTACGGCAAAAATCGCTGGAAATCACTCACCATAGTTTCTCTCTCCATTGGGCAAGGCGAAATTTGTATGACACCGCTGCAAATGGCAAATTGCGCAGCAATAATTGCCAACAGAGGATATTACTACACCCCTCACGTAGTGCGCGAAGTGATAGATACCGCAATGGATAACACGTTTAAGAAAAAACACGTAACACACTTTAACCCCGAAATTTTTACCCCCATTATTCAAGGAATGTACAGCGTGGTGCAAGGCGAAAGCGGTTCTACGGCTCGCGTGGCGGCTATTCCGGGCATCAACATTGGCGGAAAAACCGGTACTGCGCAAAATCCTCATGGCAAAGACCACTCCATTTTTATGGCATTTGCCCCCATTGAAGACCCTAAAATTGCAATAGCCGTGTATGTAGAAAATGCCGGCTTCGGCGCAACCTTCGGCGCACCTATTGCCAGTCTTATGATAGAACAATACCTCACCGACACCATAAAACGTCCGTGGTTGGAAACCCGTATGCTCGAAACGAATTTAATTCACAAACCAACGCTCGCAAGTCATGAGAAACAAAGAAATTAGCATTTTCCGCCGCATCGACTGGATTACGGTATGTATTTACCTTGCGTTGGTACTCATTGGCTGGTTCAATATTTTTGCCGCCGTGTATAACGAAGAAGCAAGCATGATAACCGACATGACCGAAAAATACGGTAAGCAAATGATTTGGATTATCACCGCCTTTGCACTTGCCACCGTTATTCTGCTTATCGACAGCAAAATGTATTTCACATTTTCCTACTTTTTCTATGCCTTTGTTATAGGACTGCTTTTGGTAGTGTATGCCCTCGCACCCGAAGTAAACGGTGCACGCGCATGGCTCGAAATTGGTTCTTTCCGCCTGCAAGCGGGTGAATTTGCAAAACTTGCCACGAGTTTGGCAGTGGCGCATTACATGAGCCGCTACGGAGTAAAAATCACACAATTCAAAAATTGGATTATGGTGGCTATAATTATGCTTATACCTATGGCTATCATTATTCTGCAAAACGACACCGGCACCGCCCTCGTATTCAGCGCATTTATGCTCATGTTCTACCGCGAAGGTATGCCGGGTTGGATTCTCGGCGTGGCTGTTTACATGGTGTTGCTTTTCTCATTTTCGGTAATTTTTGCGTTCAGCAGTGTGGCTGTGGCTATTGCAATTCTTTCCATCATAGTATTTATACTATTTGCAAAATATCAAAAACTCCCCACCAAATACAGCATACTCGTAGCACTTGCCTTTGCGCTCCCATGGGCAATTATCCGCTTTTTCAATTTACAACTGCCCGCTTACGCAGCATATCTCGCTGCTATGGCACTTTTGTTCATTCCGGCAATGGTGTATATTTACAAAAAACGCTCAACCATTCTATTCTACCTCTATTTCATTGCACTTGGCAGTTTTGCCTTTTCTTATTCGGTAGAATATGTGTTTCACAATGTACTTGGCGAACACCAACGCTCGCGCCTTTACGTATTTTTCGGTATGAAATCCGACCCTCTGGGCTTGGAATTTAACGTCAATCAATCGAAAATAGCCATCGGTTCGGGCGATTTTTTCGGAAAAGGATTTTTGAACGGCACGCAAACAAAAAATAACTTTGTACCCGAACAAAGTACCGATTTTATATTCTGCACCATTGGCGAAGAATGGGGATTTGTGGGTGCTACGGTGGTTATTGCCCTCTTTATAGCCCTCTTTTTGCGCATACTGTTTTTAGCCGAGCGACAGCGTTCCCGATTCAGCCGCATTTACGGTTACTTAGTGGTATCCATTCTCTTCTTTCACTTTATGGTGAATGTAGGCATGACCATAGGCATAATGCCCGTAATAGGTATTCCGCTGCCATTTTTCAGTTATGGCGGTTCATCGCTGTGGAGTTTCACCATGCTGGTATTTATTTTTCTCAAATTAGATGCCGACCGCGACCTTTTGATTCAATAAAAATAGCGGTACATTACTGAAACAAAGGAAGATACAAATTTTCCTTGCTCGTCATGCGTGCGCGTTGCGCAGGAGTACCATCTTCCTGCCCGCACAAGTGCAACACCCCGTGAATAATAATGCGCTGCAATTCGTGCAAAGCACTCACATTCTGCTCTTTGGCATTGTCGCGCACCCGGTCAATACTTATGTAAATATCTGATTCTATGCACGTTTCGCTATAATCGAAGGTAATAATATCGGTATAATAATCGTGCTGCAAATGCTCTTTATTGATAGTCAAAAGATATTCATCGCTGCACGCTATGAAATTAATATAATCGAGCGGTTTTTTTGTTTCCTGCGCCACAATGGTTTGTATTACGGCTTTACACAGCGTTCGTTTGAGTGTTGAAGGAAATTTTCGGTCTTCGGCGCAAAAAGAAATTGTCATTATATCAGTTTTTTTGCAAACATACTATAAAAATAATTCAAAACCTTACTTCAAATCAAAACGCAGGCGCACGGCATTTCCTTTTTCGTTGTATTCACACTGCGAAGCGAGTTTTTTCATTAAAAACACTCCTCTCCCACCCTCTTTTGCAATATTTTCGGGTGCAGTAGGGTCGGGCACTCGCTCCTGCTCAAACCCCTCGCCGCTATCGGTTACCTGAAATTCCAAATATTCGGGCGTAGCCTTGTAATCTATTGATATAGTGCGTTTTTCGTCTAATTTATTGCCGTGTTCAATAGCATTTTTCACCGCCTCTATGAGCGAAACTATCACGTTCACATGAACGCCGTCCGACACGCGAAGTGTATCGAGCAACGAATCTATCGTATGTGTCAATTTTGAAAGACTTTCGTAATTTGACCGTAATACTATTTGCATATTTCCTCCTTTTTAGCGGACACTTATTCAATATACTTCAAATATACGATATTAATACCCTGATTACAAATGTTTTCGCATAAATTTTCAAAAACATGAGCAATTACATATACAAACTATGTTGAAAACGGTATAAATGGCGATGTATGAGAATATAATGGAAACTATTTTAGAAGAATATTATTTTTGCTTGAACCACCGCACTATTGCACATTGAGCAAATAATCGTTGAACACTTTGCGATAGTAGGTTTTTAGTTGCAACTGCGATTGTTGCACATCGGTATTGTAATTCGTGGTTTGTGTTTTTGTGTTACCAAAGGCATTTTTTGCATTGCCATATATATCTTTTGCCTCGTTCGATTCGCGTTTCTGGTCGAGTTCGCGCTCGTGCAGCGATTTTTCGCTTTCCAACATTCGGGTCAGTATTTTTTCCTGCCGCTGTAGCGAATTTTGTGTAATCGACTGATTAACAATATCTCTCTCGCTTTGCTCCATCATTTTTTGAATTTCTTTCAGCTGCTGCACGCCTTCGGGCGAAAGACTGCCGTTTTGCATCATTTGTTGCATCATTTGCTGCGCCATTTGCTGCTGCATAAGCATTTCGCTCAGTTGTTTTTGCATTTGCTGCCCACCGGGTTGCATACTGCCGTTTTTCATTTGTTCGAGCATTTGTTGCATTTGTTGTTTCAGCCCCTGCTGCATTCCTTGCATTTGCTGCATAGAAGGTTTTTTGCCTTGCCCCTGTTTATTACCGGGCTTACTGCAACTGCCGCCCTTGCACTGTTGCTGCTGTTGCATCATTTGCTCCTGCATGGAGTTCAGTGCCTCGCCCAACATCAATAATAGTTCGTTTGCCGAAGTCATTACATAGCGTTGCTCCACTTGCGCAGTCGATTTTTTTGAATCCTCCAAAGCGGCTATTATAAGGTTTTGCTTGCGCTGAATAATTGCCAATTCTTTGTGAATAGGTGCAGAAATTTGCGGCTGCCGCATAGAAAGTGCAAAAAGTGAATCGCGCAATACGCTGAAATTCTCGCGCAACACGTTTTGCTGCGCCGCCACATCGGCATATTTTGGGTCGGAATAGTAGGCAAGTGAAGCGGTTGATTGTATCAATTCTTCTTGTTTGAAAGAAAAATTGAGTAAATTATGAACTATAACACGCAGATTATCAATATCTTCTCCTTGTTGCTCCATGAGTTGTTCATTGAGTTTTTGCTGCATTTTTTGCGCCATATCTTGGGTTTTTTGCTGCGCTTGTTTCATTGATTTACTCGATTTACTCTGTGCCCCTTGCTGCATTTGCTCCTTACTTTGCTGCATTTCCTGCGCAATTTCTTGAAATTCCTTCGTAAAATCGGGTAGGTCGAAACTTTGTTGCAAATCTTTATTTTTTTCGAGTGCATTGCGATATTCGTTTTTAATATCCTGCAACTCGCGCTCTACTTCACGCTGCTGCTGTTGCAATTCGGGGCTATTTTTTTTATTCTGCAAATCGTTCGCAAGTTGCTCTTGTTCTTTTGCTAAGTCATTCATTTTCTGATAAGTAGAACGCACTTGTTGTTCCACATCAAAACGTTTGAGCAGTTGTAAATCTTTATCTAACTGTTTTTGTAAATCTTCGTAGGAAAATTTCATATCCTGCGCCTGTTTCATGAATTCGTCTTTTTTAAATTCATTGGCAAGTTTATTGAACTCATCAAACATTTTTTTCAATTCATCGTCCATCAAATTTTCCAATAAATCCTGAATTTGCTTTTGTTTTTCGAGCATTAATTCTTCTTGTTCAGTGAGTTGCTTAGCAAGTTCATTTTTTTGCTGCATGGTTTGCGTAAGGTCTTGCAACTGTTGTTTGATTTTTTCCTGCTTGGTTTGCAATTCCTGCATTAATTGTTTTCGTTCCCAATCCGAAAGATTTTCCTGCAACATTTTTCGTTGCAGTTGCGAAATATCTTTGAGTAATTCGTTGGTCAAATTCATGCTTTTCGCCGCCGTTTTTTCCATATTTTTACTCAGTTCCTGCTGCATTTTTTCCAATTCATTCTCGGTGGGCACGGTAAACGAAAATTCTGCCGAACGCGCTGATTTTCGCCCAAACACTGCATCGTTGTCCCACACTTCAAAGTAATAGGCAAGTGTTTCGCCTTTGGGTAGTTGCGAAAAATCGAAGGAAAAATAAAAATCTTGTTTATGCACCGAAGCATTGTATTGCACAGGAAGAGTAGTTTTTTTCGTAGAATTTTGTTTGTCGTAATATACAAAATTCAGTGCCGAAAATCCATAATCGTCTTGTATAAGTCCTTTAAAATACGACACATAGAAATTCGTGCTATCGCGTTTTTCTTCCGCTTCTATCAGCGGAGCCATATCGGGAATGGCAGTAAATGTGTAGGCAATAATTTCATGATTTTTGAAAAAATCATTCGTACCCACAATACTGTATGCACACGATTGTTTCACCGTTTGCGCAAACGCATAGGTATTTTCCTTCGTTTTTACAAAGGCAATGTGCAAGGAATCACTCATGCGCATATTCAAATCGGAAATTTCGTGTGAAGTAATCTTCCACGTGAGTTGTGAACCCGCCGGAAAAGTGAGGTCGCCGGTATTTTGAATTTCAAAATTGTCAAGTCCTGTGTAAGAAGGCACTTTTACACTCACGGTAAATTGCAAAATTTCGGGCAGTGGCTTCACCTGCACTTCGTAGTTTTTCGAGTAATATTCTCCGGCACGCAGTTGAAACGGAATATTCGCATTGCAGGATTTGAAGATATATTCAAATTCGGTTTTCGACTGTTTTTGCATTACAAACGCTGTCCCGCCCACCACTATTTCCACCGCTTCGGGCACCGAAGAACCTTGAATTTCCACCTTCACTGTGCAATCCTGCCCTTTTACCACCGCGAGCGACTGCTCACCCACCACAAACTGAAATGGCGCGGGTTTTTCAAAAAATTCGGCATGGCGCACTATTCGCTCGGCTCCCTGCGTAATAGAGCCGGGAAAAAGCAACAACACAAACACCACCACCACCACAAGCGCGGCAGCGTATTTACCAAAAGAACACAGTTTTGTAAAATCCACCGCAGCCGTAAACGGAATCCAGCGAATTGCAGCAATTTTTTGCTCAATAGCGGCTATGGCAAGTGTATTATGCACGTAATTTTCGTCTGCCGAAAGTTCCAACACATTGATTACCGTATCCTTAATTTCGGGAAAATGCGTGGCAAGAATTTTCGATGCCTGCTTGTAATCTATCGTTTTTCCTATATGAAAAAGTTTAAGCAACGGCAGCAGCACCAGCACGGCAAATGCCGCACACAAAAGCACAATGGACGCATAAAACAACACCGAACGCACCGTAATAGAAAGAAAACTGAAATGCTCTATAAACGAAATGCTTACAACATACAAAACCGCACAAAGCAGAAAAATAATACCGCCGCGATAGATTTCGTTGCGATAATATTTTTTGATAAACGCATCGAGTTTTTGTATAATTATGTGTATATGAGTATTCTGCACGAATAAGTAAGTGAATAATTACGTAATTGAATAACTGCAAAATTAGCAATTTATTGCTTTATAAGTTCATTTTGATTGCAGAGAAATTCCAGTGCACTTGGAGCGTTTCTTTTACAAATATGGAATTGCACTCCATATTTGTAAAGATATGTATTAAAAATGATTGTTATTCATTGAAAATCATTGAATTACTCCACGTACACACCTCTATTCCATCTGATGGGCTATTGCTTATTACAAATTTGAAAATAAAAAAAGATATAAAGGTAGGGCTGGAATGTGTGTTATACTATGCAAATACAGCAAACCCTACCTTTATATCTAACACCACAAAACCATTATGAACAAATGGTACACCATAAAGGAACACTATTTATATGCTGTATTTACATAATTTCTATATGGCAAATATCGCTAATTCTTCGTTGCCAAGCAAAAAAATACTGTTGCTAAAAACGCACACTTTTGTAGTCAATTTCGTAAAAATATGCGCAAAAAAGGATGCTGAAAGCGTTTCGGAAAGGCGGCGGGAATATTGCACGAAAAAATCGTACTTTAAAATTTTTGAAACCGTAAATAAAATATCGGTATCAATATAGGGCGTGCGAAACAAGCGGTATATTTTTGTGCGTTCACAGTTCAGTTGCCTTGCAAGCCATGTAACTGATTGCCCACTCTCTTTGAGATGGTTTTTAATTTGTTGTCCTATGTGTATTTTCTGCATTAAAAAAGCGTAAATTATTCGTTAGTTACTTATTTCCATAATCAGGCTCTACCAAAACCTTCGCACTAAATAAGCACGAACAATTCACGCCGTTCGGCGTAAACTTTCGCAAACTTATTCTCGTGCTTTTGAAATTGGTAGATTTCGATTATAAGAGAATGAATTTAAAAGTTCAAAATCACTATGTTTGTTTCATAAATTTCTGTTCTTATTACTCTGTGTTTTATAGTGTTAGTTAATTATATCTTCGTTATTATTTCGTAATCCACGGTTCGGGGTTCAGTTTTTCCAATTCCTTCCAAATTTGCAGTTGCATTACCGAAGTGCCGGTATCGGGGTCGGAAAATACTGTGCCGAGTTCCTGCTTGGCGGTTACTTTTTGTCCGTTGCTCACACTCACGTTTATCAAATTATCGTACACCGAGAAATACGCGCCGTGTTTGATAATCACAATGGTATTTTTCCCCGGAATCATTACTACACGAGTAACTTCGCCATCGAAAATTGCGCGTGCTTTACTACCTTTGGGTACGGTAAATTCCACACCGTTACTTTCTACATCGTAGCCCAACGTAGGGTGTTTATGCGTTCCAAATCGCTGTGTAATAGCACCTTGCGCAGTAGGCCATGGCATACGACCTTTGTTTTCCACAAAGTTTTTGGAAATCAGCGCGTCTTGCGGCGACATGGCATTCACATTTGCCGCCGGTGCTGCCGGTTTTGCAGGCGCAGGTGCCGGTTTTCCTTCGGCAACGGCTTTTTGCCTCGCCTCCTCTTCGGCTTTTTTACGTGCTTCTTCCGCTTTTTTCGCTTCTGCTTTGCGTTTTTCTTCGGCGCGGCGCAATTCTTCTTTTATTAAATCTTCTATTTGTTTATCCAATTTTTTGGCAAGTGCACGTTTTGCTTCTATGTCTTTTTGCAATTTTTGCTGTTGTACGGTCAATTTTTGCACCACTTGGTCTTGTTGTGTTTTATCGTTTTCCAATTTCTGCGATTCATTTTTTTGCACGCCAAGCAGTACTTTTTTTTGTGTCAAAAAATCCTGCTGACGAGTTTTTTGCTGCACTATGCTATCGTGTAGCTGCTGAATTTGCGCCGCGCGATTGTGTATATAATCGCTGTAATACTGCAAGTATTTCATACGGTTGAATGCCTGATTGTAATTTTCGGCGGAAAACACAAAAATCAGTTGGTCGTACTGCGAACGCTGCTTATAGAGCGTAAAAAGTGCCTGCTTATAATCCACTTGCAGTTGTCCGTACTGCTGTTCCAGCGATGCAATTTTAAGCGATGCTTTCGCTATTTCCCGCTCCAATTCCTGCATTTCGTTGTTCAACAAATTCATGTATTCGTGGCGGCGCACAATTTGCAAATTCAGCAAATTCAGTTGCTCAATGGTAGCATTTTTCGATGCTTCGGTTTGCCGCAGCAATTTCGCATTTTGCTCTATCTCCTTTTTTGCTTTGGCAGATTCTTTGCGCAAATTGTCGATTTTTTTTTGGGCAAAGGCAGGAGAAGAAACACACAAACACAAAAGAAAAATAGCCCCTCCTATTCTCCTCAAAAAAGAGAAAAAAGAACGGTGCTTTTTATGTTTGCGCGATACATACATGGTGTATTTCGTATTTCTATGGGGCTATACGGGTAAATTTTTCGTTAATGGTGAAGGGATAATTTTGTTCTTCGTTAAATTGCACATTATTGTGCTGCAATTTTATTTTCACTTTATTGTGTTTATCTTCCACCTCAAAATTCTGCGAAGTGGGGAAATAGTACGCAGAATTGAATACTGTATAATTATCGTACTTCAATTCGAGTTTTGTACCCAAATAATTATCGTTAATTTTAGTTTTCGAGAGGCGATAATACAGCAAATCGAACACAAATTTATGTTGCACCGAAAGCGTATCGTTTTTGCGGAGCATTTTTTTATGTGTCAATTCTATTTCATTTTTACCGCTATTCACGTTCATTTCGCGGAAAAACGCCGCCGTATCGGTTTTATGAGTAAAGGGATAGATAATCAATTCGTTCAAAAACAATGCTTGCACGGTTTGGTAATTCATATCTACCCCCGTGAGGAGGCGCACAATGGCGTAGTTGCCGGCGTAATACGATTTACCAAGTTTATTCACAAAATACACACTATCGCGCGTAAGTTTTAGCCTGAATGCCTCCAAACCAAATGCCGGCGTAATGTTTATCCAAATAATAGAATCGCGCTGAATGCGCAAATTTCCTTTCACATTGTATTTTTTATCGGCTTTAAATTCCACTTCAAAATGAGAATTTACGGTGCGATAATCGCCAAAATGCTTGATAATGGTATCGAGCAATGCTGTTCTCTCTATTTGTTTTATTTCGCGCGGTTTCACCACCAATTTGGTGTGTGTGCAGGCTCCCAATATACACACTGCTACGGCAATATAGAGATATTTATTCATGGCAATTTTTTTGCAAAAGTACATTTTTTATTCCGAAGAAGTGGCTAAACTCTTCGCTTTGAGCAATAATTTTTCAATTTCTTTTTTCTGTTCTTCGGTGGCAAAGGAATTTTCGAGTGCTGCAGCGAGCAATTCTACGGTTTTTTTGTAGTGTTTCAATTCATAATGTGCCTGTGCTGCCTGCATGTAGTAATTGGCATTACCGGGAAAATACATCACTGCCATTTCGTTCACCTGCGCTATGGAATCCCACGCTACGGGCGTTTGCGCGGCATAGTTTTGAGTAAGAATTTTGTAGTTTTTTTCGTTAGTAGGATTTTGCAACAAATCTTCATAACTCGCAATTTTTTCGCTATTGCTCACTTTTGGCGAAAGTTCATCGGTAGCACTTTTCTGTGGATTATTCACCACAGGTTGCGGTAAAAATTCCGCACTGCGAGGATTTGATTGCTCTAATTTTTGCAAGTATTTCAGCGTTTCCTGTAATTTTTTTTGATTGCCCTGCAACATATACGCCTGCGCCAATCGCTCCACATACACCGCCTGCTGCGGGCTATACTGCACCGCCCGCTGCGCATACTGCACCGCTTCGGCATACGCACGGCGATACAAAAACAATCCGGCAATTTCGTAATACGCCACCGCCGCGCTTTTATCTATATTCAGTGCCGCCGAATACAATTCTGCTGCTCGCTGCAAATCACCGCTGTTTTTACTCAAATTTGCCTGCATCAGCAATTTTTCTACTTCCAGCGTTTTCAGTTCCTGCTTAGCATTGTCGGTGATTTCTCGCGATGATTTTTGCGCGTACACGCAATTACAAACACTTATTAAACATAACAACGTATATACAATTTTCTTTTTCACCTCAACAATCCTTTATTCTGGATTGCTTCGTTCCTCGCAATGACGGTTTTCACGTCATTGCGAACGCAGTGAAGCAATCTATTTGCCTTTTATCGTATTTCGCTATAATCGCTCAAACTCACATCGAGCACGTGCTGCGCAACTATGGCATAACTTCCAATCATAGAATTACTTATACAAACGTTAGAAACAGTCGTATTATTTTGAATAATAGAATTAGAAATCACCGAATGTGAAATTTCTGTACCTGCACCTATGGAAACGTTTGGTCCCACCACCGAATTTTCTATTTTCACACCGGCGGCTATGCAGCACGGTTCCACAATGTGCGAATTGATACACTGCACATCGCAGGAAATTTTCGGACCATAGTGTTGCAAAAGTTTGGTATTGGTATCTACCGTAGCATTTTTATTGCCACAATCAAGCCACGTATCTACTTGACCTACATGAAATTGCAGATTTTTATTCTTCATATTTTCCAGCGCGGTGGTCAATTGAAATTCACCTTTCACGTGAATATTGTTATCTATCAAATACTGCAATTCGCGTTGCAAATTTTCGCCGTCTTTAAAGTAATAAATACCAATAATGGCAAGGTCGCTCACAAATTCTTTGGGTTTTTCCACAAAATCGGTAATCACACCGGCAGCGGTAGTTTTTACCACACCAAAGGCTTCGGGATTTTCCACTTGTTGCACCCAAATAATAGAATCGAGGGCAATATCGAGCGTAAAATTCGATATAAACAGTGTGTCGGCAAAGGCTACAATTACATTGCCTTTCAAAGAAGGCGCGGCACAATTAATAGCGTGTGCCGTTCCCTGCGCCTGCGCTTGATAGTAAATTACCCCTTTTGAACCCATTTTTTGAGCCATTTCAAGCAGCGATTGTTCTACTGCTTTACCAAACGAAGGGTGCACTATAAAGGCTATTTCGTCTATTTTTTCGGTTGTAACTCGTGCAAGGTCTTCTACCAAACTTTGCACTATGGGTTTTCCATATACCGAAATCAATGGTTTTGGAACTGTGAGTGTGTGTGGGCGCATACGGGTGCCCATACCTGCCATGGGAATTATTATGTTCATAGTTAAAAGCCCCCTAAATCCCCCTTTGGGGGACTTGGAAAGCGCATTTTAGTTGTTAGTATTCTTTATTTCAATAGCCCCCTTTGGGGGTTGGGGGCTTGTTTTTTTACTTTCGCCCCGTAGAGCCAAATCCTCCGGCACCGCGCTCGGTACTCGAAAGTTCCTGTACTTCCACCAATTCTGCTTTAGTATATTTTGCTATCACCATTTGGCAAATACGCTCGCCATCGGTTACGGTAAACGGCTCGTTCGATACATTCGCCAAAATCACTCCTATTTCGCCTCTATAATCGGCATCAATAGTGCCGGGAGTATTGAGGCAGGTAATGCCATGCTTGGCAGCCAATCCGCTACGCGGACGAATTTGCGCTTCGTATCCTTCGGGAAGTTCTATAAACAATCCGGTAGGAATAATTTTTCGTTCAAGAGGTTGCAACACTACGGCTTCACTCAAATTTGCACGCAAATCCATACCGGCACTGTGCTCGGTGGCATACTGCGGCATAGGGTGTTTCGATGTATTTACTATTAACACTTTCATAGTCTAAAAACAGGTATTAGGAGTTAAAAATTAGTATGATGTCATAATTATTTCGCGTTCTGCAATAGTGTATTCGTAGTAGCCGGTAACATCGTAGGTTTGTGAACCTTTTATAAAACGCAAACTAATTTCAAATACTTTTTTATTTCTATCTCTGGTTGGATATATTTTTATGGTATTTGAATACGAAGGGTCTAATTTTGTAAAAAATTCGCCTGCAATTACAGAACCTTTTGCATCGTACTTCTGATTAACACCAAGAAATACCTCTTGAAAACCACCTATCATATCATTATATCCATAAATTCCATCGGCTATGGAAGTGGTACTCCACGAATTTATCATAAACCCGAACGAAGTTTCAGGGAAGAAATTATCTCTTTCGCCCGATTGCAACTGTATGTAATACACGCGGTATAATTCATCATTGTTGTCGAGAAAGGTGCCATGGTCTTGGTAAAAAGCCGAATGTAATGTATATACACGTCCGTTAATATCTATAAAATTGGGATTTTCATACTGTTTTCCACACGAAACAAAAAGGCTTAGCACAAAGAGAAAAATTGCGCATTTTTTCATAGTAATTGTTTGTTTAAATAAAACTATTTTCACAAAAGTACACAATAATTGCTAATTGTAAATTATTTTTTAATAACAGAATAGTAAAAAATTCTAATTCCTACTTTCTGAAAACTAATAACTAAAAACTCACAACTAATTATATTGCCCACTTCAAATACAGCGCACCCCAACTATAACCCGCGCCGAAGGCTGCAAGTACTATGTTATCGCCTTTTTTGAATTGCGGTGCAAATTCTGCCATACACAGCGGAATAGTGGCAGCAGTGGTATTTCCGTATTTTTGAATATTTACGCACACTTTTTCTTCGGGAAGTCCCATAAAATGAGCCGTAGCGTCTATTATACGTTTATTTGCTTGATGCGGAATAAGATATTGAATATTTTCGCCGGTAAGATTGTTGCGTTTCAAAATATCTTCACTTGCACCTGCCATGGCTCGCACAGCGAGTTTAAATACCGGCTGTCCTTCTTGATGAATATAATGTTCGTGTGCATCTACGGTTTCGTGCGATGCGGGTTTTAAAGCACCACCGGCTTTCAAACATAAATGTTCCCAATTTGTGCTATCTACATGAAGCACTGAATCTATCACACCATTGCCTTCGTAATTGGGTTCCAAAAGCACCGCAGCAGCAGCATCACCAAAAAGTATGCAGGTATTGCGATTGGTATAATCGGTGTAGGTAGTCATTTTATCGGCACCCACAAGTATTACTTTTTTATATTTTCCCGATGTTATAAATTGTGCAGCAGTTTCAAGTCCGAATAAAAATCCGCAACACGCAGAATTAAAATCGAAAGCAAAGGCATTTTTTGCACCTACTTTGGTGGCGGTCATAGCGGCACACGAAGGAAATACCATATCGGGAGTAATAGTGGCAACTATTATGACTTCTATTTCTTCGGGTTTGGTGCCTGTTTTTTCGAGCAATCCTTTTATGGCATTGGCAGCCATATCGGAAGTACTGAGTGTAGGGTCTTTCAATATTCTGCGTTCTTTTACGCCGGTGCGAGTGGTAATCCATTCATCGTTGGTATCTACCATTTTCGATAAATCTTCGTTGGTAATCACGTCTTCGGGAGCCCAACCGTACACACCGGTAATTGCTGCTTGTAATTTACTCATTATTGAAATGCTTGTTTTATTTTTTCAGTTAAATCAGAAACAACAACTTTGTGAGTTTGAAGTATCATATTTTTTATGGCTTTCGCGCTCGAAGCCCCATGACCTATAATCACCGGAGCATTCACACCCAACACGGGTGTTCCTCCATGATTTTCATAGTTAAAATGGTCGAAAAACGAATTATTTACATTCAGTGTTTTTGCTATTTCGTAGAGCGATTCTACTTGTTTGAGCACCACATTGCCGGTAAATCCATCGCATACTATTACATCTACTTTGTCGGAATACAATTCATTGCTTTCTATATTACCGCAAAATTGAAATTCCGTGCTGTCTTTCATTAATTCGTATGCCGCACGAGTCAAAAGATTTCCTTTGCCTTCTTCAGAACCTATATTGAGCAAACATACTTTTGGAGTTTCTATTTCGTAATAATATTTTGCAAATAAATTTCCCAACATAGCATATTGATATAATACATCGGGTTTGCAATCGGAATTAAGCCCTACATCGAGTAGTGTAGTTATTTTTCCACCATTAATTTTTGCTACCGGTCCGGTAATACAAGGGCGAATAACTCCTTGTATAGATTTAATAGTGTACATTGCACCCACCATCATAGCACCGGTGCTGCCAGCACTTGCAAACGCATCTATTTTTCCGCTGTGCAAATGATGGAATCCAACTACAATACTTGAATTTTGTTTTGCTTGAAAAGCCTTTGCAGGATGGTCGTCCATGCCTATTACATCGGGAGCATTTATTATTTCAATATTAGAACTATTGCAATTTTCACGTTTCAATATTGTTTCAATAATAGCCGCATCGCCAAAGGCTACAATAGTGGCACCGGCAGGAATTTCTTTACTTGCCGCTATAATACCCATTACTGCAACTTCGGGGGCAAAATCACCACCCATAGCATCGATACCTATTCTCATGCTATCAAATTTTTAATTTGAATTATGCTTCTTTATTTTCTATCATCAACTTTCCGTTGTAGTATAAGTTACCATCAACTTCATACGCAGTATGACGACGGTGTATGGTATCGGTAGCGGAACAACGGCTTAATGTTGGAAGAACTGCTTTGTCGTGTGTACGTCTTTTGTCGCGACGTGTGGACGATACTTTTCGTTTAGGATGTGCCATCGGTTTTTAATTTATTTTAATTACTATTTATATTTCTAAGTAAGTCCCATCGAGGGTCTATTGTTTCTTGTTTTATTTTGTGTGCTTCGCCTATGTAAGCGGTCATGGCAGTGTTACATTTTCCTTGTGCATGAACCTTTTTGAGCGGAAGTGCGAGCAATATATTTTCGTAGAGCAAATGTGTTATATCTATTTCTTTTTCGTGCGATTCTATTAATATAACATTCTCTGTATCAGTAAATTCATCGTTTTCCGATGCTATTTTTACAATACATTCCTGCGAATTTTTTATTGCTATTGATACCGGTTCCAAACATCTGTCACAAGGCACTTCTACCTTACCATTCATGTTCAGTTCCAGTGTGTGAACCTGTGCTCGTTTTGTAAAAATTATCTTTGCAGTAATTTCTACATTGAGCATATTTTCTATATTTTGTAATTCAATGAACTCTTTTGTAATTGTAAATTCCAGATTATGAACACCTTCACTCAATGATTGTAATGGTATTGAGTATTTATTTTGCTGTTCCACCATAGAATTTTAAAATTTCAGTCCGCAAAAGTAGATAAAACTTTTTGATTTGCAAAATTCAATATAATTATTTACAACTTTTGAACAAAAAAAGATTTTTTCACTCCTCACGAAAGTTCCAACATTCGTTCTATTGGTTTTCGTGCTTTTTCTATTACTTCGGCTGATAATTGTACTTCGGGAAGTTCGTAGAGTAAGGTAGTATAAATTTTTTTCAAAGTTATCAATCGCATAAATTCACAATCGTTGCAAGCACAAGTGCTATCATTGGGCGGCGCGGGAATAAACGTTTTTTGCGGACTTGCTTCGCGCATTTTATATAAAATTCCCGATTCGGTTACTACTATGTAAGTTTGCGCACTATCAGTTTTTGAAAATTCTAAAATATGCGCCGTAGAACCTATAAAATCGCTCACAGCAAGTATTGGTTGCGTACATTCGGGATGGCTCAAAATTTTTGCATCGGGAAATTGCTGTTTCAATTCCAATATTTTTTCGAGTGAAAATCGTTCATGAATAGTACAAGCACCGTTCCACACCACCAAATCACGTCCTGTTTGCTGCGCTACATATCTACCCAAATTTCTATCGGGGGCAAATATCAATTGTTGTTCTTTTGGAAAACTTTTTATAATTTTCACAACATTCGATGACGTACACACCACATCAGTAAGCATTTTGATAGCCGCCGAAGTATTCACGTATGACACTACTTTATGATTTGGGTGCTCATCTATAAATTGTTTAAAATCCTGAGGATTACACGAATCGGCAAGTGAACAACCGGCATTCAAATCGGGAATCAACACTTTTTTCTGCGGAGAAAGTATTTTTGCCGTTTCTGCCATAAAATGCACTCCGGCAAATACAATTATATCGGCACTATTATTCTGTGCTTTTTGTGCCAATGCCAAACTATCGCCTATAAAATCAGCAATTTCTTGAATTTCACTATGTTGATAAAAATGCGCCAAAAGAATTGCATTTTTTTCTTTCTTCAATCGCAGTATTTCCTCTTTGAGGTTGATATGTTCGGGAACAGGAAGATTGAGAAATCCATAGTGTGAAACCAAATCAGATAGTATCATAATAATTAATAATAATTAATTTAAAAAGAAATATAGTAATGAATATATGTAGTTAATACGTGGGAAAAAATTTTTGCAAAAGTATTGTTTTTCACGCAAATTGTTGTTACTAAAATGTTATAAACAGCATATCAAATTGTAAAATTGTGTCAGTGAGGCAGTTTATTGTTTTTTTAACAATTATATACAGTATGAAATCAACACTTCATTGTTCATTATTTTTTTACTGCAATGTTGTGTATAGCCTTGTTCATTATTTTTTGTGAAATAGTGCTAAATAATTTTGGAAACTAACATTTTTGATTACGGTGTGTGAAACTGAAATTGCCAAATTTTTTAACATACATTTTTATGATTTTTTTACACATTTTTATATGGTAATTAACAGGATTGTAACAAAGTTGTGAATAGGTTTTACAATAAAAAAACCGAGTAAAATACTCGGTTTAAAAAAAATGAAAAAAAAAAGTTATAAAGGTTGAATGGGAACAGTGGGTAGAGTAGGAGTGGTGGGAATTTCACCGCTTTGAGTAGTGGCTTTTTGAGTAGGAGTAATACTTACAAGCGAACCATCAATATCGAGCATAATTACTGCTCGGCGGTCGGCACCGGTAGCATTTGTTCCAAAATATACGGTAACGGTGTAATTGCCTGCGGTATTTCCACTTGAAGGACTAATAAGTACCCAATTTGGCGTACCGCTTTCTCGCGAACCAGCTGCGGGATTTACCGTAGAAGTCCATGCACCGGTGGTGGTAAATTGTATAACCTGTGAAGCCTGATTTTGGTCGGCATATACGGTTGGTCGCAGGGTATTTACGTTTTCAAAGGTAATGTTTGGTTCCACTTTTGGTTCTTTTGTACACTGTGTAAATGCTAAAAATACCGCACACGTGGCGCAAAGGGCGTGTATTGCAATGGTTTTTGTTTTCATGGTTTTTATTTTAAGTGTTTCACAATCACAAATATATGTCTTTTATTGATTATTTGCTAATTCTGCTTCAATGTTTGTTAATTTTTCTTTACATAACTGCAAAAGTTCAGTTGCTTTTTTAATTTGCAGCGTTAAATCGTCAATAGAAACAGAACCTTCTTCTATGGAAGCAATAATACTTTCTATTTCGGCAATTGCTTCGGAGTATTTTTTAGGATTTTTTGTCATAATTATTGTAGTTTTTACAAAAAAAATACTTTTAAATCAAAAATCCAAATAAGTAATGTAGATTTGTGCTACAAAACAGCAAATAAAGTACTATGACAACACAAACAATTTCTACTGCCTACGAACCTGAACGAGCACTATTGATAGGTGTAATAACCCAAGAACAAAGCGAAGAACACGTTGCAGAATATTTAGATGAACTTGCTTTTTTGGCAGATACTGCCGGTATTGTGATTGACAAAATATTTACGCAAAAACTTACGCAAACGCACTCTACCACATTTATAGGTAGCGGAAAAATTGAAGAAATAAAGCACTATATAGATGAACACAACATAGATGTGGCGATTTTCGATGATGAACTTTCGCCGCGGCAAATTCGTAATATTGAAAAAGAGTTTAATATTCGGATTTTAGATAGAACGAGTTTAATTTTAAGCATTTTTGCGCAGCGGGCACAAACTTCATACGCAAAAACGCAGGTGGAACTTGCGCAATTACAGTATATGCTGCCGCGACTTTCGCGTATGTGGACTCACTTAGACCGTCAGCGAGGGGGTGGTACCAATTCGCGCGGTATGGGTGAAAAACAAATAGAAGCCGATAAACGAATTATTCAAAACAGAATAGCACTGCTTAAAGAAGAACTGAAAACTATAGATAAACAAATGGCTACGCAGCGCAAAAATCGTGGACAAATGATACGAGTTGCGCTGGTGGGTTATACCAATGTGGGAAAATCTACGCTCATGAATGTAATTAGTAAATCGGAAGTATTTGCCGAAAATAAACTCTTTGCCACGCTCGATACTACTGTGCGCAAGGTGGTGATAGATAATTTACCGTTTTTACTTTCCGACACGGTGGGCTTTATTCGCAAACTTCCTACACACTTGATTGAATCTTTTAAGTCCACCCTCGATGAAGTGCGCGAAGCCGATTTGCTACTGCACGTGGTAGATATTTCGCATAAAAATTTTGAAGAACATCTGCACGTGGTGCAGCAAACTATAAGCGACCTTGGTGCGGGAGATAAACCTACTATTTTGGTTTTCAATAAAATAGATGCTTTTACTTGTGTGCCCAAAGATGAAGATGACCTCACGCCGAAATTACCTGAAAATTATTCACTTGCCGATTTGGAAAATATGTATTTTGCAAAACAGCAGGAGTGTATATTTATTTCGGCACGCGAAAAAACAAATATAGAAGAATTTAAAACGCTGGTGTATAACAAAGTAAAAGAAATGCACGCTATTCGTTATCCGTATAATAATTTTTTGTATTGATTAAAATTTTGCTTATACATATTAAATGTTCAATGTTTAAAAATTAGCAGTCATTCTTGCAAAGGCAAGAATCTCTAATAAAAAAGTATGAAGAAGCAGTTTTATATATTTGAAGGTGAATTATTTCCCATAGTGGAAAATGCAACGTTTTGTGTTTCAGAATGTTCGCACGAAATAATTTCGGAACAAGTGCGATTGTACAATACCCGACCTTTGTTTTTGGAAGAACATTTGCAACACTTGCAGCAATCACTCGAAAGTATTTCGGTGAATTTTCCCGAACACATTACTGCCGAACGCATAAGCCGTTATATTACCCGCTTGCTCAATGTGAATAAAGTATATAAAGGCGGAATATGCAGTATTCATTGCATTATTAGCAATCTTACACAAGTGCAAGTGGCACTTACTATTACCGCTTTGCCCGAACTTTCGTATAGTTTCAATGATAAAGGCTTACACGCGCTGTGTGATAGTAATTTTGTGCTCTATCCGCCTTATTTGCATAGTTCATATAATTGTAATTCAAGTGTTTATATCCGTGCTTCGCGCTATGTGCACTACAATAATTACGACCTTGCTTTGATATATAATGCCAATAATTGCATAGAAAGCACTACTGCCGGAGTGCTTGTGTATATGAAACAAAAAACACTCTTTGTAGTAGGTAATACGCCAAAAAATCCACTGTTTACACATTTTTTGCACTCTGTGGAACAACATAAATTTTCCGTAGAATACAACGCACAGTGTGTAATAACCGATATAAGCGGGGCAAACGATATTTTTGTATTCAATTCTGCCGAAGGTATTCGCTGGATTTCGGAACTGAACGCTATGGTGTATGGCTTTAAATATGCCAAAGATGTATATCGCTTATTGGTGCAGTATATGCACACTATTTCATAATATACATAGTATGTATTGTTTGTAATAACAAAATATTTGTAGATGTTTGTATTATATTTCTGATAATCAAGGAATAAGATACGTTTGTGTGGAATAAAAAAAGAGATTAGGTAGGAATGGAGAATGTGTGTTATACCATGTAAATACAGCGAATCCTACCTAATCTCTTAACACCACAAAACCATTATGAACAAATGGTACACCATAAAGGAACACTATTAATACGCTGTATTTACATTGATAGCGCAAAGATAAGCAACATTATTTTCTTAAACAATGATAAATGTGTCATTTTCTTTTCAATATAATTACGTATCTTTGCTACAAACGTAAACATACACATGAAATATTCAATCAGGAGTTTGTAATTTAAAAAGGGATATTTTGGAAAAAGAAAAAAAAGAAAAAAAAGAAAAAAAAGAAAAAAAAGAAAAAAAAGAAAAAAAAGAACGTTGTAATTATGAATTGTTATCTGCTATAGCAATCAGAATTAGGCGTTTGCGAGAGGAGCAAAATATTTCGCAAGAGGTATTTTATATCGACACCAATATCCATATTGCGCGAATAGAGTGCGGAAAAGCAAATGTAACTATTTCTACGTTGTGCGATATTTGTGCGTATTTTGGTATTTCGCTCGAAGAGTTTTTTTCTAAAATTTGACAGTTCTGTTATTGCTTTTCTGATAAAAAGTATTTTTGTGGAACAAAATAGTGTCTTTATAGCTATGAGAACGCAAAAATCAAGACCTGATTGGGTAACAGAAAAGCAATGGAATGCAATATCTTTTTTAGCGCACTGGGAAACACAGCGGAAGGGTGCGGAATATATTGCACAATCGAAGCCTCAAAGTTTGCAGGAAGTGTCAGCATTGTTTTCGATGCTGAGGAACTCGAAGAATTGGAAGCAAGAGGCATAAATCCTTATTGGAGTAAATCGTTATTTCGCGAAGAATTGGCAAATCAAGCCAAAAAGAAACGTTTTATTAGTGTTGATTTTCATATTTATTTTCGATAATTTACTGTAATTTTACCGTGATTTTTTGCCGTAAATACTATGTGCTGAAAAATAGCGTTTATAAGAGCGTAAATAATTAATAATAACTATGTTACAGAAATACGATGTGATTGTGGTGGGTGCCGGTCATGCCGGCTGCGAAGCCGCTGCCGCTGCTGCTCGATTGGGTTCACAAACTTTGCTTATAACTATGGATATGACCAAAATGGCGGCAATGTCGTGCAATCCGGCAGTGGGAGGCATAGCCAAAGGGCAAATTGTGCGCGAAATTGATGCGCTTGGCGGCTATATGGGTGTAGTTACCGATATGTCGTCTATTCAATTTCGTATGCTCAATAAATCGAAGGGTCCGGCAATGTGGAGTCCGCGTTCGCAGGCAGATAAAGCAGTGTTTTCGCAAACGTGGCGTGAAATTTTAGAACACATTCCCAATCTCGATTTGTGGCAAGATTCTGTAACATCACTCCTTTTTGAAACCAATAGGGTAGTGGGAGTGCGCACTATGCTCGGCATAGATATTTTTGCGCAGAGTGTGGTGCTCACCAACGGTACTTTTTTGAACGGTTTGCTCCATGTGGGGCGTACATCGTTTTCGGGCGGACGTATAGGCGAACCTGCTTCGTTTAACCTTTCCGACCAATTACGTGATTTTGGTTTTGAAGTTGATAGAATGAAAACCGGTACGCCGGCGCGTATAGATGGTCGTACCATAGATTTCTCGAAATGTGTGGAGCAACCGGGCGATGTCGATAGGAGAGGATTTTCCTATCTTCCGAATGTGAAAAATGAATTGCCGCAGTTGAGTTGCTACATGACTTACACCAATCCTGCGGTACACACCATGCTCAAAAGCGGATTCAATGATTCGCCCATGTACAACGGCACAATTCAAAGTCTTGGTCCGCGCTACTGCCCAAGTATAGAAACCAAACTTGTAACCTTTGCCGATAAAGAGCAGCATCAATTATTTTTGGAACCCGAAGGGGCGCATACGCACGAATATTATGTAAATGGATTTTCTTCATCGCTTCCTGCCGAAGTGCAGTATAAAGCCTTACAGTTGGTGCCCGGATTAGAGCATTGTAAAATTTACAGACCGGGATATGCTATAGAATATGATTTTTTTCAACCTACACAGTTGCATCTTTCGCTTGAAACCAAACACGTGGAAAATTTATTTTTCGCCGGGCAAATCAATGGCACTACCGGCTACGAAGAGGCTGCGGCGCAAGGTTTGATAGCGGGAATTAACGCGCATCGAAAAACACGAACTCAAGAAGCTTTTGTGCTCAAACGCGATGAGGCGTATATAGGTGTGTTGATAGACGATTTGGTGAGCAAGGGCGTGAATGAACCGTATAGAATGTTTACTTCGCGGGCGGAGTTTCGTATTCTTTTGCGACAAGACAATGCCGACCTGCGTCTTACGCCCAAAGGCATAGAACTTGGTTTGGTTGATGATTACAGAAAAACGGTGTTTGAAAACAAATACAACACTGTGAGTGCGGTGATTGATTACATATCTTCTACCAACGTTACCCAAGAGCAGGCAAATCCTATTCTTGAAAAAGTATTTTCCGCGCCCATTAAGCAATCTATGAAAATTAGTGCGCTTGTGGCTCGCCCCAATGTGTTGCTTGCTGATTTTAATCTTCCCGAAGAATTGTACGCTCAGTCGCTCACGCCTACGGAAGAAATTTTTGAAGCGGCGGAAATTGCTATAAAATACGCCGGATATATAGAAAAAGAAAAACAGTTGGCAGAAAAAATCGCTCGTTTGGATTATATACGCATTAAAGATAAAATTCCATACGCTACCATTATGAGCCTTTCCACCGAAGCACGGCAAAAATTAACCGAAATAAATCCTGAAACCATAGGGCAGGCATCGCGTATTAGTGGCGTGTCGCCGGCAGATGTGAGTGTGCTTTTGGTGTATATGGGCAGGTAAAATGTTTCACGTGAAACATTTTTGGGGGAATTTGTGATAAGGCGCAAAGTTTTTCATTTTGAATAAGTGAAATTACAAGTGTTTTGCGTATTTTCGCGTATAAAATCAGTTTTTATATAATAACACAACACAATGAATTTTGAAGTAAGTGAAAGTGCTCAGGCTCTTCGAGAGAGAATAGACAAAGCAATACAGGACCATGAAATTACCCATGAAGAGTATGAACAAATAATGGCACTTGCTTTTGAAGATGGCGTGCTCGACCGTCATGAGCGCGTATTGCTGCAAGAGTTGCAATATATGATAGAGCAAAAAGACATAAAATTTGTAAAGTCAAAGAAATAAAATGTTTCACGTGAAACATTTGTTATAAATCCACAATCGACCACAGCAAATCGGGTTGAATGTTCATTTTGATAGCCCATGCGGCGGGGTAGGGGTTGTTTGCGCGATTGCCAATATTTTTTACAAATCCTATGGAAATATTTTTGTATTTCAAGTGAATCCAGCCCTTCGATGGTAGATTTTCTATGCTGAGTGCTTCTTTTTTGAAATAGCGAATGGCGGTGGGTAAATCTACTTCGTGTTGTGGAAGAATGTTTTGATTGAAACTGCTGGCAAATGCAAGTCCCGGAAGAGGATTGAGTTTGTGCCCAATGCTTTCTACCAACGGAATGCCGGCATGAATGACTTTGCAGTGTGAAAACATATCGAGTAAAAACTTGCGATAATTTTTGGAAAACGACCAAATAATACCGGGCTGACGTTCATACACCACACTTTCATCGCTTATCAAATTAGAATAGTGTAGTTTGTTTTTTTCGCTGACAATAGTGATTGCCTTACTTGGTGTTTGTTTTCGCGGTGCTTCAAATTCTTCGCCGCTCAATTTTTGAATTATACTCACGCAAAATCCTTCGCCCTTCACTTTGTGTGGAAAAAACCGGTAACACACTGCCCCTTTGTGTTGCTTTTCTACAACACCCCATTCGAGTTGTAGCGGAATGTGCTTGCATACAGCATCAGTTTGTTGTAAAAACTGAGAAACTACTTCTTCGTTTTCTTTGGTATTGAATGTGCAGGTGCTGTAAATAAGCGTTCCGCCCGGCGCAACACTATTCCATATATCGTGCAAAATGCGCGTTTGCCGCCGACTGCACAATTCCACGTTTGCTTCACTCCATTCTTCCTTTGCTTGCGGGTCTTTGCGAAACATTCCTTCGCCCGAACAGGGTGCATCTACCACCACGATGTCGAAAAATCCTTCCAAAAATCCGAAATCTTTGGGGTCGTTGTTGGTAACTACGCAGTTCGATTTTCCCCATTTTATAAGATTTTCCGATACAATTTGCGCTCGCGATTGTATCACTTCGTTTGCCACAAGCACACTTCCGCGCTGCATGAGCGAAATTAAGTGTGTAGATTTTCCCCCCGGAGCAGCACATAAGTCAAGTACTTTGAGCGGACGAGTTGCTAAGGGTTTTACAATTTGTTCCAAAAACATAGAGGAAGCCTCTTGCACATAGTACGCGCCGGCGTGGAAGGCAGGGTCGAGTGTGAATTTTGGTCGCTGCGGTAAATAATATCCTTGCTCGCACCACGCCACCTGCGGTAGTGGCAGTGCTTTGGGAATTTTATTACTATTGCTGCGAATACTCGTGGGGCTTGCCGTTTCGAGCGATGCGTACAATTCCGCGCCCGATGTAATTCCGTGCAATGCTTCGGTAAAATATGTTTGAAAATTGAAGTTCATCTGTTTGTTTTTTTTGTGCAACAAAGGTAGGCGAATTTTTTTCATTTTTGCTGAAAATTCTGCACTGTAACCGAAAATTCCGCTACTTTTGCGAGGTAAATAATAGAAACTATGACAACAATTCTAAGAGCAGAAGATATTGCGAATTTTACATTCAATCACGCACGTGCTATTCAAATTCGCTACAACGATATAGATGTAATGGGTCATGTGAATAATGCCGTGTATCACGAATATTTTAACTTCGGGCGAGTGCATTATTTTTTCGATATGCTTGGTAGTGAAGCATTTGCACAAACAGAAGTGGTGGTGGCGCAAACAAATACAACCTACATGCGCGAGGTTTTGATAGAGGATGACATACAAATAGTATCGAAAATCATACGCTTTGGTACAAAAAGTATGGATATGTTGCAGGTGCTGGTGTCGCAAAGCGAAGAAGGATTTGTGCTTCACACCTTCAATGTTACTACCTTTGTGTGTGTGAATACCAACACACGAGTTTCCGAACCTATTCCTGAGGAATGGAAACGTACCATAGAAAAATTTGAAAAGCAAGCGTAGTGGCAGGCATTTACGTTCATATTCCGTTTTGTGCGCAGTTGTGCTATTACTGCGATTTTCATTTCAGTTTGCAGTTGAAACACCGTTCCGCAATGATTACTGCACTGTGTAAAGAATTGGAAATGCGCAAAAATTTCTTCGTAACAAACTCTATACAAACTATTTACTTTGGTGGAGGAACACCATCACTTTTGATGATAGAAGAAGTTTCACTCATTATCAATACTATACGTTCACTTTTTAACGTAGATAGTGATGCCGAAATTAGTTTTGAGTGTAATCCCGATGATATGACTTTGGAATATATGCAAGGGCTTCGTTCTATTGGAATTAATCGTGTAAGTATAGGCATACAATCGTTTGTAGATGAAGAACTTGTGCCAATTAATCGGCGGCACACTTCTGCGCAAGCACAGCACAGTATTACTACTGCTCGGCAGGCAGGATTTCGCACTATTTCCATAGATTTGATTTACGGCTTGCCAAAGCAAACGCTCGATTCATGGAAAACTTCACTTGAAATAGCGCAACAATTTGATTTGCACCATATTTCAACCTATTGCTTGACCGTAGAAAAAAATACTGCACTCAATACCTTTGTGCGAAAAAATACGATACAGATAGCACCCGAACCGCTTGTGTTGCAACAATTTGAATACCTGCAACAATGGGCACGAGCGAATGATTTTGAACACTATGAACTCTCGAATTTTGCACGTGCCGGCGCGTATTCTCGGCACAATACAAGTTATTGGCAGCAAAAACCCTACTTGGGAATTGGTCCTTCGGCACATTCCTATAACGGGCGCGAGAGATTGTGGAATATTGCTCACAATCAAAAATATATAGACGGTATTTCAAGTAATAATAGAGTATATGAACGCGAAGAACTTTCGATTGCCGACCGCTACAATGAATACATTCTCACCAGTTTGCGCACTATGTGGGGAGTGAGTATGGAATATGCAATGCAGCATTTTCCGGAGTTTTTCGTACAATTCTCCGCACAGGTAAAAAAACATGAAAGTAAGGGCAATGTAATTATTGAAAATGAAATAGTTGCACTTTCTCCACAAGCACTTTTGATAGCCGATAGTATTATTGCCGATTTTTTTGTACTGTAATCAATACCATTTCTTTTTCTTGAAATAAATGTAGCAGCCTACTCCTATTATTATCATAATAATCCATGCAAACAGATAGCCGTAGCGCAGGTGCAGTTCGGGCATAATTTCAAAATTCATACCCCACACGCCAACCAAAAATGAAAGCGGAATAAAGATTGAAGCAACAATGGTTAATTGCTTCATAATATGGTTCATACGCAAATCGTTGTTTGCCAAATACAGTTCGAGAATCGAAGCGATTGTTTCACGATTTCCTTCAATTATCATAGATGCCTGCTGCAAGTGGTCGTGAGTATCGTGAAAGTACATGTGGTTGTCGGGTTCTATGAGCGAGTCGTCCCACAGAAGGAGTTGCTTGAACTGTTCTTTGAGTGGAAAAAGACTTTTTTTGAGGGCAAAATAATCGCGGCGATAGTTGTGAATACTCGCATTTGCCTCCGAAGGCAGCGACTTAAATTCCATGAGAGTATCTTCCATATCGAGCAACATATTTTGCTGATATTCAAGAATTTCCAAATATTTATCGACTACAACGCTTATAAGAATATTGAATAGGTAATCAGCACCTTTCTGCACAATTCGCCCTTGTTTGTTGTGAATAGCATTTTCCACAGCGGTAAAATACGCTGTACTGCTTTCTTGAAAAGTGAGCACAAAATTTTTGCCCAGAACCACGCACAAGTGCTCGTCTTGCAATTCATTTTTTTCGGAATACGAAAATAAATCGCTCACCACAAAAATAACATTTGTGACGTATTCAATTTTTGCAATATGCTGAGTATTAAGTATATCCTGAATGGTAAGATAGGGAATTTCAAAGTGTGTGCAAATTTTTTCAATTGTTGCCGTGTCCGAAAGTCCTTTGATTTGTAGCCACGTAACTTTTTCGCCGCTGAGGTCGCACTCTAATTTATCGGCACTTTGCGTTTCTTCTTCACATACTTCTTTGTTGAAACAAAATCGCGTAACGGTGGTAGGACTTTCGTGGTCGCCCACATACACAAGGTCTTCTTGCAGTAAATTGTTGCTGCGAGCTGTGCGGCGGTGGTGTTTTCTTCGTTTTGGCATGGTGGTAGTTTTGTGGTGTTTGAAATGTGTTTAGAAAGTCCAAGGGCGCCACAGTTGGAGTAATAGTCCGAAAATGACTACAAAAACCAAACTTGGGAGCATATTGCTAATGCGAATAGTTTTAATATTGAGCAAACCGAGTGCTAACCCAATAAGCAATAAACCGCCTACCGCCGTGAGTTCGGTAATGAGCGAAGCCCCCAAATAGCGGGTAATGAATGACGCAAAGAGGGTAATGCTACCCTGATAGAGGATAAGCGGAATAATGGCGAGTATAACAGTCCAGCCCAGCGTGGCGGCAAAGGCTATGGACGAAAACCCATCGAGCACGGCTTTTGCCATAAGGAGTTTTGGCTCTTGCCCTGTGCCGTCTTCTATTGCGCCCAAAATACTCATGCTGCCCATGCAAAAAAGCAGAAATACGCCTATTACGCCGTTGTTTGTTTTTTCTATGGCAAGGTCGTTTTTCGCGTGTTTGTTTCGGGTAAATTTTGCTGCAAACGTATTCAATCGTTTGTCAATATCCCACCATTCGCCTACAATGGTACCAAGTACTATGCTGAAAATCATGAGTACAATTTCTTGTGTTTGCAAAGCCATGTGTATGCCAATTACAAGCGTAAAAAGCCCCATGGCGTAAAAAGTCATGGTACTAATGCGTTCAGGCATTTTGGAATGTGCAATTAAGCCTATGCCGCTGCCCGCCACTATTGCGCCGGCATTGATAAGAGTTCCTATCATAATAACTGAATAATAGAATAACTGAGAAACTGAATTATGTACAAATGTAAAAATATTTTTTGGAAAAATTGTTGTACTTTTGCTTGCAAATAAGTATTGCCCATGGATTTAGAAATTTTATACGAAGACAATCATATTATTGCTATCAATAAGCCGAATAATATTTTGGTACAACCCGATACTTCTGGCGATGTGTCGCTCGAAGAATTGGTAAAACGCTATATTAAGGAAAAATACAACAAACCGGGCGAAGTGTTTCTGGGCGTGCCTCATCGCTTAGACCGCCCTGTGAGCGGTGTCATTCTTTTTGCCCGTACTACCAAAGCCCTTACGCGATTGAATGAAATGTTTAAAACCAAAGATATTCATAAAATCTATTGGGCTATTGTGAAACAACAACCGAATCCCGAAACAGCCCTGCTGCGCCATTACATAGTGCGCAATACGAAAACCAATAAATCTACCGCGCATGCAACCCAAGTGCCCGATTCTAAAGAAGCACTTTTAACGTATAGTACTCTTGCTCGCTCCACTACCTATACCCTGCTCGAAGTGCAGTTGCACACCGGCAGGCATCATCAAATTCGCTCGCAGTTGGCAGCAATAGGCAGCCCTATAAAAGGTGATTTGAAATATGGATTTTCCCGTAGCAACGAAGGCGGCGGTATTTCGCTTCACGCTCGCCGTGTGGAATTTATTCACCCTGTGAGTAAACAATCGGTGCGCATAGAAGCCCATGTGCCGAACGATACATTGTGGCAGGCTATGAGCGAATTGGTGGGGGAATAACGTTTTATGAGAGGATATAAAAAACCCGAACTTTTATAAAAATTCGGGTTTCGTAATTACGAGAATGAAATAACATTGTTGCTACACTAATCCTTGTTCCAGCATGGCATCGGCTACTTTTATGAACCCGCCGATGTTGGCACCTTTCACGTAGTTGATAAATCCATCGGATTCAGTGCCGTATTTTACGCAGGTGGCATGAATATTTTTCATAATATCATGTAGTTTGGCATCTACTTCTTCGCGTGTCCACGCAAGGCGCATGGAGTTTTGCGACATTTCCAAGCCCGAAGTAGATACACCACCGGCATTTGCCGCTTTACCAAGTCCGTAGAGGATTTTTGCATTCAAAAATTCTTCAATCGCTTCGGGTGTTGATGGCATATTTGCTCCTTCCGACACACAAATACAGCCGTTTTTTAGCAAAGTGCGAGCATCATCGCCATTCAATTCGTTTTGCGTAGCCGAAGGTAGTGCCACATCGCATGTAATTCCCCACGGCGTTTTGCCTTCGTGGTATTCGCAACCGTATTTTTCGGCGTATTCTTTAATGCGTCCGCGTTTGTTGTTTTTCAAATCTTTTATGTACGCCAATTTTTCGGCATCAATGCCCGCAGGGTCGTATATAAATCCGTTGGAATCCGATGCGGTAACGCATTTTGCACCCATTTGCGTGGCTTTTTCTATGGCATATTGTGCCACATTGCCCGAACCCGACACTACGCATATTTTCCCTGCAATGGTATTTCCGCGTGTTTTCAGCATTTCTTCGGCAAAATACACTTGTCCGTAGCCCGTAGCCTCAGGGCGAATGAGCGAACCTCCCCAATTCAATGATTTTCCGGTGAGAACGCCGGTAAATTCATTGCGCAAGCGTTTGTATTGACCATACATATAGCCAATTTCGCGTCCGCCCACGCCAATGTCGCCGGCTGGCACATCGGTATCGGCACCTATGTGGCGAAAGAGTTCGGTCATAAAACTTTGGCAGAATTTCATGATTTCGTTGTCGGATTTTCCTTTCGGGTCAAAATCGGAACCGCCTTTGCCGCCGCCCATAGGAAGGGTGGTAAGACTATTTTTGAACACTTGCTCGAAAGCCAAAAATTTCAATACTCCCAAACTCACCGTAGGGTGAAATCGCAGACCTCCTTTGTAAGGACCTATGGCAGAGTTCATTTGAATGCGAAATCCTCTGTTGATTTGTACTTCGCCTTTGTCGTCTAACCACGGCACACGGAAAATAATCACTCGTTCGGGTTCCAACATTCGCTCCAAAATTTTCGCCGATTTGTACTTCGGATTTGCTTCAATAAATGGCAGGAGCGATTCTACCACTTCTTTTGCTGCTTGGTGAAATTCTGTTTCACCCGGATTTCGGGCAATTACTTTTGCCATGAAATCATTCACTTGTTTTTCTAATTCTTTGTTCATAGTGTGTAAAGTATGTATTGGTTGGTGTGGCAATGTATAAAAAATATCTATTCAAAACACAAATTTTGTGGAGAATTTATTCCAAATCGCCTCATTTTGCGTGTTTTGCGTACACAGAAAAATGGGAGTTGGGGGATAGAAAAGAGAGAAAGTACAAGGCGTAATAATACACATGCGCAATAATTTACAATTTACAATTTATAATTAGCAATTATATTGTATTTTTGCCATGACTAATAGTTGGCAACCATGACAGAAATAATTTTAAAAAACAGAATAAGTAAGCAGAAATTGCATTCTATTGAAATTTTTTTGCAGGCATTACATATTGATGCTGAAATAAAAAATACGCGCAAACGAGCATTGACAAAAACCGATGCGAAAAAAAAAGAAATTGTTTCACATGATATTTTTGCAGAAGTGCGAGGAATGTGGGCTGATAGAGATATTGACGGAGAAACATTAAGAAAACAAGCGTGGGGGATTGCAGACTAATTATGATACTATGCGATACAAATGTTTTTATAGAAATTTTTAGAAATCGCTTTGAAATAGAGGCAATTATAAAATTTATCGGTCATGAAAATATTGTGATTTCCGATGTAGTAAAATCTGAATTGCTGTTTGGAGCGAAAGACAAAAAAGAATTGCAATCTATTAAAAATCTTTTGAATAATTATCGAACGCTATCTATTCAACATGAAATTTCGAGAATGGCTGCTGATTTGGTGGAACAATATTGTTTGTCGCATAAATTAAATATTCCCGATTCGCTTATTGCGGCAACTGCATTGTATCATAATGTGGAACTTTTTACTCTGAATATCAAAGACTTTCGATTTATTCCTAATTTGAAATTATACCAAATATAATACTATGAGCGACCAACGATACAACGCACGCGGCGTGAGTGCCGGAAAAGAAGATGTGCACAATGCCATTAAAAATATTGACAAAGGGCTGTTCCCCAAAGCATTTTGTAAAATAATTCCCGATATTTTGGGTGGCGACCCTGCGTATTGCAATATTATGCACGCCGATGGTGCGGGCACAAAATCTTCGCTGGCATATATGTATTGGCGCGAAACGGGCGATGTGAGTGTGTGGAAAGGAATTGCGCAAGATGCCTTGATTATGAATATAGACGATCTTCTTTGTGTGGGTGCGGTAGATAATATTCTGGTTTCCAGCACTATCGGACGAAATAAATTACTTATTCCGGGCGAAGTGATTTCTGCAATTATCAATGGAACGGACGAACTTTTGCAGGAATTGCGCTCTATGGGCGTGGGGGTATATAGTACCGGCGGCGAAACTGCCGATGTGGGCGATTTGGTACGCACTATTATAGTAGATAGCACCGTAACCTGTCGCATGAAACGCGCCGATGTGATAGATAATGCTAACATTCGCCCCGGTGATGTGATTGTGGGTTTGGAATCGTTCGGACAGGCGAGTTATGAAAAAGAATACAATGGCGGTATGGGAAGCAATGGCTTGACTTCGGCGCGACACGATGTGTTTTCCAAATATGTAGCCGAAAAATACCCCGAAAGTTACGATGCCGCAGTTCCACAGGAATTGGTGTATTCCGGCAATTTGAAATTAACCGATGAGGTGGAAAATTCTCCGCTCAATGCCGGAAAATTGGTGCTTTCGCCCACGCGAACCTACGCGCCGGTGGTAAAAAAACTATTAGACGAACTTCGTCCGCATATTCACGGCATGGTGCACTGTTCGGGCGGTGCACAAACCAAAATTCTACATTTTATAGACAATCTCCGCATTGTGAAAGATAATTTGTTTGCCGTGCCGCCGCTGTTCAAAACTATTCAAGAGCAATCCGGTACCGATTGGAAGGAAATGTATAAAGTGTTCAACATGGGGCACCGGTTGGAAATTTACCTTGCACCCGAACACGCCGAGCGCGTAATTGCAATTTCTAAATCGTTTAATATCAACGCGCAAATAGTGGGAAGAGTAGAAGAAAGCACAAAAAAAGAACTCATTATTCGTTCGGAATTTGGCGAGTTTGTGTATTAATGGAATGGAATAGATTGCTTTGTGCCTCGCAACGGCGTAGCCCTCACCGAAGGTAATGACACTTTTTTGTACGTCATTGCGAACGGAGTGAAGCAATTCAAAAAATAATCACTTGCTTGCGAAAATTGAAAATTTTTCATGAATAAAACCGTATTGCTTATTAGTATAAAAGCCCTACAAACTGCCACACCGCTGCGCGTGTGGAATTTATTGTGCCTGCGCGTAAGCTTTGCACTTTCGTGGATTTTCAAAATTCATGCTACACGCAGAATGCCTGCCTTTGTGAGCATAGAACCCACGAATGTGTGCAATTTACGCTGCCCCGAATGCCCCACCGGCAATCGTCAGAGTAGGGTGGGAAAAGGTGCGATTTCGCTTGAAACCGTTGATGTGATAGTGCCGCAAATTGCACCCTACGCATGCTTTGTGAATGTGTATTTTCAAGGTGAACCCTTTTTGAACAAAGAATTTCCCGAAATTATTGCGCGAATTTCTGCACACAACATAATGACTTCTACTTCCACCAATGCGCAATGTATTATTCCCGAAACAGCACAAAAAATAGTGCAGGCAAAACTCACAAAACTCATTGTTTCGCTCGATGGCTATGACCAACAAAGTTACGAACTCTACCGGCAGGGTGGAAATTTTGAAACCGTTCTCCGCGCACTCGATTACATTCACGAAGAAAAACTGCGTCAAAAATCGCGCTATCCCATAGTGGAAGTGCAGTGTTTACTTTTTAACCACACACAATACGCCACAAAAGAAATTCGCGAAATTGCTAAGCAGCACCACGCCGATGCGGTGGTATTCAAACGTGCGCAATTTTACTCCGCCGAAAATGCGCATTTGTTGCCAAACGAAAATAAGAGCCGTTACATACAAAAAAACGGGATTCTTGTGCGTAAAAAGCCGCTGCGCAATCGTTGCTGGAAATTATGGAGCGGCTGCGTAATCAGTTGGCAGGGCAATGTTCTTCCCTGCTGTTTCGATAAAAATCATGAATTTTCCTACGGAAATGTACTTCAAACCTCTCTGCGCGAAATCCTCCGAAATCAAAAAACGTTTGGATTCAAAAAACAGGTGCACAGTAATCGGAAAGAGATAGAAATGTGTTGTAATTGCTCGGAGTGAATCTAATGTGCTAATATGGCAATAATAAAATAATTGATTCAGAGTAATTAACAAGTTTTGCACAAAAAAATGAATTTTTTGTTGGTTTGTTCATAACTTTTATTATATCTTTGTTGCTTATCCCTTTCATGCTTTTTGAAACACACTTACATAATTAATAGAACAGTTTTATGAAAAAAATTATTGCAACAACCAACGCGCCCAAAGCAAGCAATGTGTATTCTCAGGCTATACACGCAGGAAATATGCTTTTTGTTTCGGGGCAATTACCTATTGATGTGAATACCGGCGAAATGCCCGACACATTTTTGGAACAAGTACAACAAGTGCTTAAAAACCTAAAAGCCGTAGTTGAAGCGGCGCAGTTTTCGCTCACCGAAGTAGTGAAGGTGAATATTTTTCTCACCGATTTCTACGATTTTGAACTCAAAGAAAACTACGAGCGCGTGTATAAACCAATTTTTGGCGAATACCAAGACCCCATAGGCGATGACGAAGAAATAGACTGCGCCTGCGATGAAGATTTGGAAGACGTGGACGATTTTATAGGCGAAGAAGATGATGAATTTGACGAAGATTATTTTGATGAAGAAGAGTGTTTTATCGACAATTTTGCCGTGCTCAATACTATTTATCCCGAATACTTTCCCGAAAATCCTCCGGCTCGCTCCTGCATAGCAGTAAAACAACTGCCCAAAGGTGCCTTGATAGAAATTGAGTGCATTGCTATGAAGGCGTAATAATGTGCTAATTTTCAATGCTTTAATTAGAAAATTATATCATTGATACATTATTAGCACATTGCCGCATTAGCACATTGAGAATTGTTGTATTAGTACATTGAGAATTGGCACATTGATTTTATGACAAATCTCATACCTGCACACTACGTTTCTCATACGTGAGAGTATCGTGCATTTACACATTCTATACTATTTTTGACCCATACAAACGATATTGCCCTGCGGTGCTGTTTGTATGGGTTTGTAGTTATTTAGATTGTGTTATTTCAATTACTAAACGTTATGAAAAAAATATATACATACGCATTTATTGTGCTGTGTGCTGTGTGTGCGCAGCCGTTGCGCAGTCGTGCGCAGGAATATGGACCGGAATTGCTGAAATATTCCACCTTTGGAACTTCAAAGGACGGAATAACTGCCTACAACGACCCTACCGTACCGGGGAGCGCACCGCTGTATCCCACATGCAGCAATCAAACAGGGCGATACCAACCTGCCACTTCGGCATACGTTAATTTGTATTGGAACGACCCCAATGCCAAATCGCAAGGTATTTCAATAAATCCGGCAGTTACGGTGGCTCCGCCTATTGCAAGTTACAATACTCCTTTAACCTTTGGATTTACCGCTACCTATCCGCGCACGGCGAATTACACTTTTTCCGAAACAATTGATAGTTGGGGCGATGTTACCAAAGGTTACACCGGTACGCAAATTCCCGCACAGCCCGATATGGGAGGCTATGTGCTTGCTACCTCTACTGCGGGTATGTACGGATTGCCCTCATTAACGCCGGCAACGTGGTACACCATATACGACCGATACGAAACAAATACCACTGCGCCTAGCAACTATTTTATGATTACCAAAACGAACGGCAGTAACCAACTTGTGTTATATTTTGATTCTGTGCGAGTAGTGCCGGGCAGTATTTATAGAATGAGTGTGGACGTGGCGCGGCTTACCCAACTCCAAAAAGACGTTCCTCCCGGCGTGGGTTTTTATTTGCAAGAATCGAATAGTACCATATCCTACGGCACAAATGAATTTTACGATACGCAAGTAGAACGCCGCATAGACTCCACCGGCGGTGTGTGGCACACCTACTATTTCGACTATGTGGTGCCATGTAGCACTTCTTCTTCGGTGCTTTTGTATGTTGCCTATGTTGCAAGTATGGGTAGTCAAAATAATGATTTAGCCTTAGATAATTTCAGTTTCAAACAAGTAATTCCCAGAGCGGTATTCAGCAGTGATAACGATACGCTTAATGCCGTACTTGATTTGGATTATGGAAACAAAGCGCATCACTACACCTTTACGTGGTACGAAGAAGGAAACAATACTCCCATAGACCAAGGCAGCGTGCCATATACCCTCAAAGCAACCGATATTACCGCGAGTTATCACTATACGTTGAAAGATAGTATTGCGTATTCACCTCCGGGATACGGCTGGCGCAATGTTTCGGTGAACACCTCCTGCCCTTGTAAATCGCCCGACTATAACGATACACCGCCGCCCGCCATGCTTGCCAACGATGACCGAATAGATTATTTGCGCGACTCGCTGTATATGAAACCTTACAATGTGCTGGCAAACGATGATAGCAATATAAGCGATGAAGCAGAACCCGATGTTTCCGATTTGCGCGTATATTCGTTCTCAATAGTGAGCGGACTTGGTATAGACCCTTCGGTGGGAGTATATTATCCGGGTCAAAAAGTGGTAATAATTGATAATAATCAAAAAGAGGTTGGAGTACTCAGTATTCAGGCAACCGGAGATTTGAGTTTTGTGGGCGACCCTTCGTATCCGGCGTATGGCAAAGGAGGTATTGCCAATTTTGAATTAAAATATAAGGCTACCGATACCATAACCAACATGAGCGATACTGCTACGATAGATATAGTACTTACCCGTATTACCCACACCGCAGTAACATCGTGTGCCGGCTATCCGGTGCGTTTGGTGTTCGATGTGCCGCAGTTTTTGGCAAACGATTTTATTTATACCTACTCATCGTTGCAGCCTTCCAATATAAAATATCCTCCCACCGGTACGTACAAAGGCAGTGCAATTACTATCAATAGCGGCGATGTAATAAAATACCCCACCGTGCCCGATGCAAGTACTCTCTATGGCGTGAATAGCACGTGGTATATGAATGATTATGTAGCCTCGCATTACTATATAGTAGATGGAAATGATTACGACACACAAATAGATGATATTTCTACTTCCGGAAATTTACAGTATGGAAGTGCGTCTATGGTTCAAACCCTTCGCATAGATGTGGTGCGCACCGATAACCCTGTGGACGGCGGAAAAATTATTTTTGAATTTTTGGAAAAAAATGGTGGTACGCACTCCTATCAACTGCGCAAAAAAGGTATTTTGAATCGTCCGCAAGTGAATATTCCACCGTATTTGGGCGATGAAACCGAAGACCCTATTCTTGCCACCGCGCAGGTGTTGGTGTGTCCGGGTATCGCCACGTGGAATGGTTCTTCATCTACCCTATGGAAGGACCCGAATAATTGGAGCCCCGATGGTATTAGTGCTTCTTACCCTACGTGGTGTACCGATGTGGTAATTCCGAGCGGAGTTATGCAAAATTTGAGTGCAGTTTCCAACGATAGCGGTATTGTAACCTACGATACCACCACCGTTACCATAGCGAATTTTCCCATATTGCAACCCAACGATGCGTGTAACGATATAGTATTTGAATCGGGTGCAAGCGTGGGTGCTATTCAAAACCTAACCTACCACGCTGCCTACGTGGAGTATAAACCGCCACGATTTGGAAATTCTTCTACCAATAAATGGACGGCACTTTCTGCACCACTCAAATATATGTATTCTGCCGATTATCACCCCGACATGAATTGGGACAATACCTCGGCACTTTCCGAAATAGAATCGTACATGAGTTATTTCGACTTGGGCTATAGTGCTACCGGTACGCTTGCCAATCCCGATGGTGAAACGGGGGCAGTGTTCGGAAGTTTTTCAAAACTCTTTGCCGCTTTGCAGGAACCCCTCCATGCCGGGCAGGGATTTATTTCCAATATAGTACTTACCGGCGGCGGTGGCACTGTGTTTGCCAATTCGCAATCTCGCGGGCAAGGCGATTCTACCTTTTTCTTCCCCAGAATTTACACTGCCTCTACCGCCTACGGCGATAGAAAATTGATGGACGGACTTGGCGTGCCTTACGATAGCACCATAGCCAAATCATACGTGGAAGCACCATACGCCTATCATTATAAAAGTACCGGCGAGTGGATTACCGATAGTGTGCTTTCTGCAAAATATGCTCCGTTTACCTTATACAGAGGCAGTATGCAAAAAGCAAATATTAGTCAATGGAATGCCGACTACACTACTACCGACAGTGTAGCCTACGTGCTCACTACGCCCGGAAGCACCACTCAAGAAGCCGTGTGGACACCGTATTACAAAAGTCAGCGAAGTTTTCCGGCAACTACCAATTACAAAGCATCTGTAACAGTGGATACCTTCAAAGTAAATCCTATTGTGCTGCGCGATAGCCGCTATCGCTTTATTTTCGAGCAGGCGAGTTTGGGTTACAATGGTAGTACCGGCAGTTTTTCACTCAAAGTGGGTGGTTCGGGCAGTACGCGCATTGTGGGCAATCCTTTTATGTCGCATTTGGATTTCGATGCCTTTTATAGTGCCAATAGCGGAGTCATACAACCCTACTACCGCGTGTGGGACGGTACGACTTTTTACACCCACATAGTGAGTGGGCAGTCGGCATCGCCGCAGTGGAGCGGTTTCGATAATATGAGCACCGGCAGCGATGTTAGCATAGGCGGCTATATTCCTCCTATGCAGGCATTTTTTGTGGAAACTACGGCAGCGAGTGATGATTCTCTTGCCTTGAATTTTACTACCGCCATGTCTACCGCCATGTCTACCGCCATGGGGCTAAAAACCATACATACTGATATACTGAAACTTCGTCTCAATATGGCGGGAGTGCAAACTACGGCTATTATTGCCGCATGTGATTCTGCACGAGATACGTATAGTAGTAATGAAGATGTGTATAAACTTTTTTCGTATAACGATGCCACACCCGAAATTTATAGTATAGCATCGCATAGGGCAATAGAAATTAACGCCGTGCAAAAAAACGAAACCTTGAAAGTAATTCCTTTGGGCATAAAAACTACCCAAATCGGAAACTTTGAACTTTCCACAAGCGATTTGGGTAGTTTTTATGCCTATCGCTACGTGTATTTGCACGATGTTAAAGAGCAAAAACGCTATGATTTGAAACAGGAAAGCAATTTTTTGTTTCAAAAAGCAAAACAAGAGAATTTGGAAGGTAGATTGTATGTAGTGTTCAGCAACGAGGATAATTATGACTTTGGAACAGTGGAAGAACAAATTGCGGCGCAAAATAGTATTCGTATTACTCGCGAAGAAAATACCTTCTGTATTACTTCGTTGCTTACCGATATAGACGATGTGCAGGTGTGTGATATGTTTGGGCGAGTAATTTTCCAAGTGGGCGATATACATGCTCATTCGTATCGCTGGCAGCCGAAATTGGGAAAAGGTGTGTATGTAATTACCGTGCACGCCGGTAAAGAACGCGCTACCGAAAAAATTATGTGGTAAAAAATAGTAAAAATGCAAAAGTCATGAAATCAATAATAACATATATATATACCGCACTCGCACTCCTTATACTGAGTGTGAACGCGCAGGCGCAAGCGGATTGGACAGAACTCGGCGGACTTGAAAAACCTTCTCTGCTGCCTATAGAACTCACACTATGGACTGTGGACTGTGCTCCCACCGTGAATACACTGCGCTGGCAAACTGCCACCGAAACCCGTAACGATTATTTTACGCTCGAACGCAGTTTCGATGGCGTAAGTTTTGCCACGATTGCCCAAATAGATGGTGCCGGAACGTCTTCGCAAATTCAAAACTATGTTTATCAAGATGCCATAAACGATGAACAAACCACTTATTACCGCCTTTCGCAAACCGATAACGATGGTGTTTCGCAGGAATTTGAGGTGATAGCCACGAATTGCCAGTTTGCCTATCAAATTTACACCATAGGCTATCACAGCATTGTTGCCGATTTTTATTCCGATACCGTTTCGGTATATTCATTTGCTGTGTACGACCTGCACGGCAACCGCATAGCCGCACTCAGCGGCACTGCCGAGGAGGGATTCAATCAAATTGAAATTGATAACCTCAATCTTTCGCCCTCTATTTATGTGGCAGAACTGAAACACAATGGTATTGTGCAAACGAAAAAACTGTATTTGTCGAGATAATAGTTCTCAGTTATTCGGAATGTATGACTAAATTCATATTGCTACGGCGAGTTTTTCATAGTGTACTTTTGTGATTGATACGGAAATATATGCTATTTTTACCTATGTATAAAAACGTAGAAATATAGTTATAATGCACCGAGAAGAAAACAAATATGGGATGTTGAAGGTTTGCGCAGCAATGCTCTGTGTGTGCGTGAGTATGGCAGCGCAGGCGCAAATAGGCATAAATACCAAAACTCCGCAGGCGGCATTGGACGTGGTGAGTGATACTTCGGCAGTACTGCTTCCGCGCAATGCGGCACCTGCTGCCAATGTAACCACGCCGGTGGAGGGCATGATGATTTATAATAGCGCACAAAAAGTAATGCAATACTACAATGGCTCGCAGTGGGTTACTATGGAATATTTTTGCCCCGGCAGCACCAATCCGGCGCACTATGTGCCTAATGAAGGTACGGTAACAATTACCGCAAGTACTACTCCCGCAGTGCAAACAACAAACGGGCAGGCATACACACAACCTACCATTACATGGGGAGGAAACCAAAGTGGCGGAGAGATACCGGTAGGTTCAAAGGGATATATAACATACGGTAGTGGATTAGTATTTGATAAACGAATGCCGTGGCCGCAAAACGATATAGCCAACCAATGGAACGATGCTGCGTTTGTGGTAAATACCGCGCAAGTATATGATAGTGTGCAAAATCCCATAACATTGAGTACTCCTGTGAGTACGTTTTTGCCCAATCCTGTGGAAGGGCAATTGCAAATTTGGCGATTGACTTTTGAATATACCCGCGTAACTTCCGGTGCCGGCACGGCTGCGCCTATTCTTGCAAGAATGCAAAACAATGTGTTTTCTTGCGCCACGAGTGCTTCTCTGAGTAATCCTGCCGGTGTGGTAACTCTTGCACTATTTATTGTGAGTCTTCCGGAATCCGAACCCAATCAATCGGGCTACACCCTCGAAATGTGGGCAAATGAATCGAACATAACTCTTAGGCTCATAAATGTAACGCGCTTTTCGGTGAGTAGAGGAGTGCACTAAAACTGAGAGTTGAAAAATTGAGAATTGAGAACGAATAAGTAATAATTAACAATTACTAATTAACAATTAAATTGTATTTTTGTGCAAAACAAAAAAACGTACAAAAATGGCTCAATCAGTTCAATTTTATTCTACCAATCACAGCGCGGCACCCGTGAATTTTGGCGAAGCCTTGTTGCAAGGTTTGGCTCCCGACAAAGGTTTGTATATGCCCGAACACATTCCCACGTTTGCCGAAGAAGAAATTCGAGAGTTCAGCACAAAAACCTACGCGGAAATAGCATACGCAGTATTTAGTAAATTTTTCGCCGGCGATATTCCTGCCGAAACTTTGAAAGTACTCTGCGAAGATGCCTATAATTTCGATATTCCGCTCGAACAGGTGTATGGCAAAAAATACATTATGCGTTTAGACCAAGGACCTACGGCTTCGTTCAAAGATTTTGCCGGCAGAGCAATGGGGCGGTTGATGCAGTATTTTTTGAATCAAAAAGGCGAGCATAAATTGATTTTAACCGCTACTTCGGGCGATACGGGCAGTGCCGTTGCTCATGCGTTTTACGATTTACCCACTATTCGCGTGGCAATTTTATTTCCAAAAGATGAGGTTACACCGCGTCAGCGCAAGCAAATGACCACCTTGCAGAAAAATATTCACGTACTTGCCATAGATGGAAAATTCGATGACGCGCAAGCAATGGTGAAAGAGGCATTTTCCGATAAAGACCTTGCGTATTTGCAACTTACCAGCGCAAATTCTATCAACATAGGGCGGCTTATTCCCCAAGCGGTGTATTATTTCTATGCGTATTCGCGCTTGGCAAAATTTCCGGAGAACATAACGTTTTGTATTCCTTCGGGCAATTTTGGCGACATGATGGGTTGCGTAATTGCTCGCGAAATGGGTTTGCCGGTAGGGAAAATTTTGATAGCCAGCAATGCCAACAATGAATTTGAACGTATGCTGAAAACGCAGAAATATTCTAAAATAGAACCTTCGATAGACTGCCTTTCGAGTGCCATGAATGTGGGGCACCCCAGCAATTTGGCGCGTTTGGTGGAACTCTACGGCGGCAATATGGACGAAAAAGGAAATCTTTTGAAACAGCCTGATTTTGCGGCAATGAATCGTGATTTTTTTGCAATCAGCGTGAGCGATGAAGAAACCAAAGAAACCATAAAAACTGCGTGGAACAAGTATAACGTAATGCTGGAACCACACGGTGCTGTGGGTTGGAAGTGTGTGGAAGATTATATTTCAACCTTGCAATCGTTTGAAAATGAATTAATTGTGTCGCTTGAAACTGCTCATCCGGCAAAATTTCCCGATGCAATCAGAGAAAACATAGGCATAGACCCCGAATTGCCTGCAAGTTTGCAAGGAATAGAGGAAAAACCCGAAAAATATGACAATATAGCAGGGAATTACACCGCGTTTAAAGCGTATTTGCTCAAAAACTTGTAATGGAAAAAATAATTTTAGGAATTGACCCTGGAACCACTATTTTGGGCTACGGTTTGCTCAAAATTTCGGGTAAATCGGTGGAATTGCTCACCTTGGGCGTGGTCAATCTCTCGAAATTTGAAGACCATTATTTGAAATTACAAAAAATTTACACGCGCCTCGATAGCATTATCAAAGAATTTTGCCCCGATGAAATGGCTTTGGAAGCACCGTTTTTTGGAAAAAATGTGCAGTCGATGCTTAAACTTGGGCGTGCGCAGGGCGTGGCTATGGCGGTGGGGCTGAACCACGAAATGCCCATAAGCGAATACGCACCGCGAAAAGTAAAAATGTCGATTACCGGTTCGGGTGCGGCATCGAAAGAGCAGGTGGCAACTATGATTTCCAAACTTTTGAAGATAGACGAAATGCCCGATTTTTTGGACGCTACCGATGCAGTGGCGGTGGCTTTGTGTCATCACTACGAATCGCAAAATCCCTTTGCCTGCGCTGCGAAAGGCGGTAATTCGTGGAAAAATTTTATTGAAAAAAATCCGAATAGGGTGAAAAAGTAAGGGTGAAAAATCGTATTTTTACCAAAATCATACATTGAGCACTGTGAGAGAAAAAAAACTTTTTTTGATAGACGGGCACGCCATGTTGTACCGTTCGTACTACGCATTCATAAAAAATCCACGCATCAATTCCAAAGGGGTGAACACTTCGGGAATTTTTGGATTTACCAATGCTATTAACGAAATTATTCGTAATCAAAAACCTACGCATATAGGCGTGGCGTTCGACCCCAAAGGCGGCACATTTCGCAATAAACTTTATGAGGAATATAAGGCACATCGCCAAGAAACGCCCGAAGATTTGAAGGCGTCTATTCCTCATGTGATGGAAATTTTGAAGGGTATGAATATTCCCGTAATTCAAATAGAGGGCTACGAGGCTGACGATGTGATAGGAACGCTGGCAAAGCAGGCAGCAAAGCAGGATTTCGATGTGTATATGGTTACGCCCGATAAGGATTATTTTCAGTTGGTGGAAGAGCATATTTACATTTATCGTCCGCGAAGTTTTGGTAATGGTATTGAAATTCTGGGAATTGCTGATGTTAATGAAAAATTTAGTGTAGGTAATCCGCTGCAAGTAATTGATGTTCTTGGATTGTGGGGCGATGCGTCCGACAATATACCCGGTGCTCCGGGCATAGGAGAAAAAACCGCAAAAGCACTCATAGCGCAGTATGGTAGCATTGAAGGAATGTATGCCCACATTAGCGAACTGAAAGGAAAACAAAAAGAAAATTTGGTGCAGTATAAAGACGATGTTCTATTGAGTAAAGTGCTTGCAACTATTAAAGTAGATGTGCCTATTGATTTCAATTCGTATAATTTTGAAAAACAAGACGTTAATGCGAATTATTTGCAGGAAAAGTTTGCTGAATTGGAATTTCGCAATATGCTGAATAATATTAATAGTTCTGCGGCGGGTATGCCTTTGGAGCGACCGAAACGAGCGGTAAGTCCTGCGGCGCAACTTGATTTGTTTGCCGAACCGGAACAAAATACTGAAACACAGTATGTTTCTTCGTTCAATACCATAGAAACTACACATCACTACTATGTATTAGTTGATAATCAAGCACAAACGCAGAAATTAATAGACGATTTATTGGAACAATCGACATTTTGTTTTGATACTGAAACTACGTCTATCAATGCGCTGCAAGCGGAATTGTGCGGAATTTCATTTTCGTGGGAAAAATCTAAGGCGTTTTATGTGCCTTTCCCGGCAAATCAAGACGAAACACGTGCGCTCGTGCAAAAATTTGCGCCGGTATTTTTGTCGAAATCCATAAAAATTGCGCATAATGCGAAATACGATTGCGCAGTACTTAGAAATTACGGTATAGAAATTTCATATCCGTTATTCGACACTATGATAGCACATTACGTGCTTCAACCGGAAGGAAGACATAAACTCGAATCGCTGGCAGAAAGTTATTTGCACTACGAAATGATGCCCATAGAGCGATTGATAGGAAAAAAAGGAGCCTTGCAAAAATCCTTCCGCAGCGTGCCGCCGAATGAAGCCACCGAATATTCCGGTGAAGATGCCGATATTACCTATCAACTCTACCCTATTGTGAAAGAGGGTTTGCAAGAAAAAAATCAGTTGGAATTGCTCGAAACCATAGAACTTCCACTGATAGAAGTGCTTGAAGCTATGGAGCGCAATGGCGTGAGAATCAATACGCAAGCACTTGAAGAATATTCGGTGCAACTGAAAGCACAAGTGGCAGAAATTGAGCAAAAAATATATGAACTTGCCGGAGAAACCTTTAATATAGCATCGCCAAAGCAGTTGGGCGACATTTTGTTCGATAAATTGCAGTTGGTAGATAAAGCGAAGAAAACCAAAACGCAACAGTACGCTACCGGTGAGGAAATATTGACAAAACTAAAACATACGCATCCCATAGTAGATGCGATTTTGGAATTTCGAGAATTGAAAAAACTGCTTTCTACATACGTAGATGCCTTGCCGCAGTTGATTGACCCGAAAACAGGGCGAATCCACGCATCGTTCAATCAAACGGTGGTGGCTACCGGGCGGCTGAGTTCTACCAATCCGAATTTGCAAAATATACCGGTGCGCACTGCCAACGGGCGCGAAATTCGTAAGGCGTTTATTCCGTTTGATAACGATTCGGTGTTTATTTCTGCCGATTATTCGCAAATAGAATTGCGCGTGATTGCTGCTATGAGCGGCGATGAACACTTTATTTCTGCTTTTGTGAATGGCGAAGATATTCACACGGCTACCGCCGCAAAAATATTTTCCTGCGACCTTTCGGCGGTAACTCCCGAACAACGCCGTCAGGCAAAAACGGCGAATTTTGCTATTAGTTACGGTTCGAGTGCTTTTGGGCTGGCGCAGGGATTGGATATTTCGCGCAAAGAAGCACAGTTTTTAATAGATGGCTATTTTGCGAGTTATCCTAAAATTAAGGAATTTATGAACACGCAAATAGAAAAAGCGCGTGCGCAGGGTTATGTGGAAACGCTTTTCGGCAGACGGCGATATTTGCCCGATATTTATTCGCAAAATGCCACCGTGCGCGGATTTGCCGAGCGAAATGCCATAAACGCACCCATTCAGGGTACGGCTGCCGATATTATGAAATTGGCTATGATTCGCATTCACAAAGCAATGAAGGAACACAAGGTGCAGGCAAAACTTATAATGCAGGTACACGATGAGTTGAATTTTTCGGTGCCGAAATCGGAAGTCGATGTGATGAAAAAAATTATAGCCGAAGGAATGGAACAAGCAGTTCAACTATCGGTTCCGCTCACTGCCGATATTGGCGTGGGTACTAATTGGTTAGAGGCGCATTAAAAATATGCTAATGTGTCAATATGCCAATGGTGGGAATGACAGTGTTTATATTTTTTTCAAAATAGTAATGCCATCGCGAATGGGGAGAATAACGGTTTGCACGCGTGAATCGTTTTTTACGTGCTTGTTGAATGCTAAAATCCCTTGTGTTTGATAGTCGTTGGCGGCAATTTCGGTATCTATCACATGACCGTCCCACAAGGTATTGTCGGCGAAAATATAGCCACCGGCGTTGAGTTTTTGCATACAAAGTTCGTAGTATTCTATATAATGCCGCTTATTGCCGTCTATAAATACTGCATCGAAATTATAGGAAAATTGCGGAATAATGTGCAGTGCATCGCCTATGTGCAGGGTAATTTTTGCGCCATGTTCCGAACGATTGAAAAAGGATTGAATTTTTGGTTGTAGTTCGTCATTAATTTCAATAGTATCGAGCGTGGCGGTTTCGCTCAGCCCTTCGGCTATGCACAGTGCCGAATAGCCGGTGTAGGTGCCGATTTCGAGTACGTGGCGAGGGTTAATCATGAGCATGAACATTTTGAGAATACGCCCTTGTACGTGCCCCGAAAGCATACGGGGATTGAGTAGTGTAATGTGCGCTTGGCGTTGCAATTCACGCAAAAGTTCCGGTTCATTGTCTATGTGTGCCTCTATATAGTGTTGCAGCAGTATGTCGTTTTTCGATTTCATGTGCGTTAAAAATCAATTATTTCATATTGTTGATTGCGCAACTTTGGTGTAAATCCCGCTTGGATTATTGCATGTTTTAGTTCTTCGGCATTGGTAGAAAATCCTGCGCCGGCTTGCGAAACCACATTTTCTTCTATCATAATAGAACCCAAATCGTGTGCGCCGGCGTGCAAGCACAGTTGCGCAGTGGGTAAACCCACCGTGAGCCACGATGCTTGAATATTTGCAATATTGGGGAGCATAATTCTACTTATGGCTATCATGCGCACATATTCGGCACTGCGAATGGCGTAATTGCGCGGAAACTCTGCCGCAAGTGCTGTGCCTTTGCTGTAAAATACCCACGGAATAAATGCCGTGAATCCTTCGGAGTGCGCAGGTCGGCGGTTTTGCAGGTCGCGAATGGCAATGAGGTGTTGTATGCGTTCAGTGGTAGTTTCTATGTGTCCGTACATCATGGTTGCCGAAGTGCATAAACCCAGCGTGTGTGCATCGTGCATTATGGAAAGCCACGTTTGGGCAGAGCATTTGCCCGGCGAAACTATGCGGCGCACTCTGTCCACCAAAATTTCGGCACCGGCACCGGGTAAACTATCCAATCCTGCGGCATGGAGTGTTTTTAGCACGTCTATGGGTGCTGTTTTTTCGCGCTGCGCTATATAGGCAATTTCGGGCGGACCAAGTGCGTGGAGCAAAATATTCGGGTGGCGGCGTTTGAGTTCCGAAAACAAGTGAACGTAAAAATTTAAACCCAAACGGGGATTCATGCCGCCCTGAATGAGAAGTTGATTGCCGCCGAGTGCTTCCAAAACAGCGATTTTTTCGTCATATTCTTCAAAAGAAGTAAGATAGGATTTTTCGCTGCCGGGCAAGCAGTGAAAGTTGCAAAACTTACAGCGCGACACGCATACATTACCAATATTCACATTGCGGTCGATTATCCACGTAACCACACCCGTGGGGCGATGAATTTTGCGCACTTCGTTTGCCGCAAACATCAATTCCGCCAACGGTGCGTGTTCATATAAAAACACCCCTTCTTCGAGCGAGAGTTCTTGTGCGTGCAGGGCTTTTTGTAAAATGCTGTACATGGGTTGAAATTTACGCTGCAAAAGTACATATTTTTGACTACAAAAAAACTCTTTCCGAAGGTCGAAAAGAGTTCACAGTGTTTTTTAGTGTTGTGAGAGTGTGTTTATTTGTCGGTAGATTTTTTTCTTCTGTTGCACATAAGATACACAATGGGGAGAATGCCGAAGGTATTGAAAAGAAGAATGATAACGAACATAATTCGGTGGCTGTTTTTGGCGGCTCGCCAGAGCGCAAAACCTTTCCACACCAATTCCCAAATCAAAAGAATACTGATTGCGAGTGCAATCGTGGGGTGCTCTGTTGCCCAATGAGTGTTAAAATCTATGAGTGCTTCCATATTGCTATTGTTTTTAGGTACATATATTTATGAAACGTTTCATTCAATTACATTATCCTTAAAAAGAAAGTCCAATTTGTTGTGAAACAAATCAGACTTTCCTCCCTAAAAATAGTGTTGCTTCTTTCTATATGTGTCTCTCATATTTCAAAAAGCGGGGTTGGGTTTTGTGTGTGTGTTATAGTGCAAATATATAGTACTCTTTGTTTGTAAACAAAAAATTTAATATGATAAAAAACATAATACGATATGAAATTATGCACTATCAAATATAACAGAAACTATTTTCTTAATGAAAGAAGAAGGACTTTTGGTGGTCTTTATCGTTCTTATTTTGAGCAACATAGAGCGATTTTCCGGTGTAAGGATTCATTTTGGTATAGTACATGGTGGTAGCCAAAGTCATGGGTGTGGGGGTAAAATCCTGTACTTGTTCGGGTTGCAGGCGGAGCGAATGTAAGTGTTTTTGCAAGTGTTGCATATCGGCGGCAGTGCAGCCGGGGTGTGCTGAAATAAAATAGGGAATGAGTTGCTGTTTCAGCCCGAATTGTTTGTTATAGGTGTCGAATTTTGTTTTAAATGTTTCAAACGAAGCAAAAGGTGGTTTGCGCATGAGGGTGAGCACGTGTTCTTGGCTGTGTTCCGGAGCAACTTTGAGCCGCCCCGACACGTGGTGTCGCAGCAGTTGTTCGGTATATTGCTGTTCTTCGGGGCTGCCTTGCAGTAAATCCAAACGCACGCCGCTACCTATGGTTATGCGCTGTATGCCCGGCACGGCGAGTGCTTTTTTGTATAAATCAAGAAGTGCTTTGTGGCTGTCGTTCAGGTTTTTGCATTTATGTGGAAAAAGACAAGAAGACCGAGTGCACTGTGCGCATAAATCTTTGTTTTTACCGCTCATGGCGTACATATTTGCCGAAGGTCCGCCCAAATCGCTCACGTGTCCTTTGAAATAGGGCATTTGTGCGAGCAGTTGTAATTCTTGCACAATAGATTCCGCGCTACGGCTGGCTATAAATTTGCCTTGATGGGCTGCAATACTGCAAAAACTGCATGCGCCAAAGCATCCGCGATGAATGGTTACGGAATTTTGTATCATTTCAAATGCCGGAATGGGCGGTTTTTTTGCATAGCGACTGTGGGGCAGGCGCGTGTAGGGCAGGGCATACACGGCATCGAGTTCTTCGGTGGTGGGTTGCGGGTATGGTGGATTCGCCACCACAAAGGAATTTTCGTGTGCTTGCGCCATAGTGCGCGTGTGTGGATTGTTGGTTTCGGTTTCCATAAGCACAAATGCTCGTGCGTAGGATTTTTTGCTTTGCACGCAATCTTCGTGCGAAGGCAAAAGAAGTGCTTTTTTGGGTGCTTTTTTAGAAATGTATGCTATTTGCGGTAGCGCATACACATCGTGAATAGAGCCGCCGTTTTTCAGAATAGTTGCAATTTCGGTCATTGCTCGTTCACCCATGCCATACACCACTACATCGGCTTTGCTGTCTATGAGAATAGAAGGTTTCACAGAATTGCTCCAATAATCGTAGTGCGAAAATCGGCGGAGCGAAGCCTCCACGCCGCCTAAAATAACGGGAACGGTGGGGAATAAATCTTTTAAAATAGTACTATATACGGTGGCAGCGTAGTCGGGGCGTTGCCCGGCAAGTCCGCCGGGTGTGTAGGCATCGTTGCTGCGCAGGCGTTTTGTGGCGGTGTAGTGATTCACCATGCTATCCATGCTGCCGGCAGAAACGCCGAAAAAGAGACGGGGAATGCCAAGTTTTTTGAAATCGCGTAAATCGTCCCTCCAATTCGGTTGCGGCAGAATAGCCACACGCAGTCCGCAGCCTTCGAGTACTCGTGCTATAATAGCCACACCAAACGAAGGGTGGTCTATAAAGGCATCACCACTCACCAGAATTACATCTACGTAATCCCAACCGAGTTGTTCGAGTTCTTTTTTGGAGCTGGGGAAGGTCATTTTTCAGGGATTACAAAAATACAGATAATATACGCCAAAAGTCCGAAGCCGCCGATAAGTATGGAACACGCCCATATTACGCGCACTACGGTGGGGTCTATGCCTAAGTATTCGGCTATGCCGCCGGCTATGCCGAGAAGTTTTTTGTTGGTAGAACGAGTTAATTTTTTCATAGTTTCCGTGAATTTTAAGTATTGTGATGTAATTACATTGTTCGCCGTGAAATTACGAACATTCGTAAAATTATTTGAAGTTTACAAAATTTTTTGCAAATATATGAGTTTTATCATATTATAACGTGGTATATTTGCGAGTTTAATTGTCCTTATGGGGCAGTTACGCAATTTAGTTTCAGATTATTATACATTTATTTACTTATATGACACATATAATGGTACCAAAGATACGAAGATTTGTACGTTCTTTCGTTGTAATTTCTTTTTTATTGATTTTAGGGTTTCATGCGCAGGCGCAAATTACGGTTTCTTCGGGTTGCGGCATAACGGCAAGTTCTACGCCGTATAATGGCTTTCCGTCTATTTTGCAAATAGATTTGAATATTCCGGGTACGTACTATTGCGGCGATATTATGCTGTATTACAATGGTGTGCAGTTGAAATGCAACGAAATTTCGGTGAGCATAGCCATGAATTGTCAATCGTATAACGGCGGATTTAGTTATAATAACAGTAATACGGCGAGCACGGAGCGAATGTATTTAGATACGCGCACAATTCCCTATTCGCTTTCTTCATATCCGCCTACCAATAACACTCTTTCGCTCACGCAAGCACCGCAGAATTTAGTGTCGGACGGTTCTTTGGTAACGTTTACTGCCGTGCCGGTAATTCTTGACGGAAGCAGTATTTTGAGTACGGTGTGGTATCGCGATGGGCAGGTAATAACAGGGCAAAGCAGCAATATATTGAGTGAAATTCCGCCGCACAATGGCGCGGTATATTACTGCGAAGTGCAGCTTTCCAACGGTACTTCGCTGCAAAGTGAAGAAAAACGAGTGCTTTTTGTTTCGGCGCGAGATAGTAGATTTACCGCAAGTGGTGAGGCGCAAATAATTTCTACGGCTCTCGATGAGTGTTTTTCAATCTATCAAATAGATGTAACCATTACGGGCAACTCATATTATAGTCAGTTTTCAATTTCAGAAGGTGCTACGCAATTAACGTCTTCTACACTTTCGCTCAATGGCGTGCCCGGAGTTACTACGTGGAACAACAACAATATGGTGTATGACGGCGGACCAAGCGGAACGCATTTTACCTGTTATTTGAACACACGCACTGGTTTTCCGTATGAATTGAGCGGTTCACTGCCGTATTTCGACCCAACGTATATGGAAGTAACCCTTACTGCCGATAGAACTGTTATAAATGCCGGTCAGTCGGTGCTGCTCACTGCCGATGTGTGTCCTGCCGGAAATTATACCTTTGAATGGACTGAGAACGATGTGTTTAAGGGCGGAACATCTTCGCCTACCAATACCTTTACCGTAACGCCTCCGGCAAATGGTACCGACTACAACGTGATAGTAAACGGCGGCACAAAATCGAATACCGAAACAATATTTTTTTCAGGATTTTGCGACAATGGACGATTGACCACCGACCAATGGTACAATCGAGCGCAAATACGAACGTTTTGCGCTATGGACGCTTGTCAAGCCTATTTTCGTATTACACTCAGTGTGCAAAAAGATGCGCATTTCGCGCTCTTGCTCGATGGGAGTCCGGTGAATGCCATAGTGGATTACGATGTGCCGGAATTACGAATGGAAATGGGCGGCGATGGAACTCCTGCCTATCGCTATTCGGGTGATGACGCCGAAATAACCATCTATTTAGATTTGCGCAATTCGTGGGGCACTGTAATTCAAGGGCGAAAACCCGACAGAAACATTCCTTTTGCGCTCATTACCGCCACAGGCGGAAGTCAAATACCGCGCTGTACACCTATATCATTCACAAGTTGTACGCCGAGTGCCTACACCACTATTCAGTGGTATAAAAATGGCGCAGCCGTGAGTGGTGCAAGTTCGGGAACATTTACCGACAATGCTCCCGATGCCGGCGATACTTACTATGCTGTGATAGACGATGGATTGGCAACGCAAGTAACATCGAATACTATAACCGTGAGTTTTCAACCACCGCAAGCACTGCCGGGCATGACTTTGAGCGGTTATGCCGTACAACTGAATGCTTACGAACACAATACTCGCGCCGGAAGTACGCTGGTATTCACCGTTCCGGGTATGAGCGCAATTACAACCTACACGCTGCAATACAAAAGTTTGGCAGTGGGTTCGCAGTGGCGCGATACCACTATTACTCCTGCTTTTACGAGCGACAACAAAGTGATATTTACACTCAATCCCGAATTTGGCGCAAAATATCGCATAAAAGGTGCCGATGCCGGTAATTGTAATTTGTTCTACTCCGATTCTTCGTTGGTGCGATTTATTTACGACTGCACCGGAGGGAGCACATTCAGTTTGTTCAGTGAAAATTTCGGGCGTTTTCAGAGTGGAACCTACTATTACGGAACCAATCAAAGCACTACTACCGATGTTCATCCTTTGAACTATCCCGCAGGTTCGTATTGGGCTGCCGACCCGCATAATCCTCCTCGCGTAAAAAATCACACCTTTGCGTGGGAACAAGGCGGTGTGTATGGGTGGTGCCCTCAAAATGGCGGCAGACGTATAGAAGACGGCTACTATGCCATAGTGAATAATCCTGCAAGCGGCGATTGCGGAAATTTGGATTATTGGAACGGAAGCGACCACACCGGCAACGGTAATGGCGGAATGCTCTTTGTAAACGTGGGCGGCGGCAACGTAGGCGAAGTGATATATGAACAAAAAATTGACATAGCAGGCGGTTGTTCCGATGTAAAAGTACTGTTTTCGGCATTTATTAACAATGCCACCATAAAAGGACAAACGCCGGTAGATGTGCGCCTCGATATATTGAATCAAGATAAATCGAAAACACTCTATTCAATTTCTTCGGGCGAAGTACTTGTGCGTACACAAACAACTGCCATGCAGGCATGGGCAAATCTTTCGTTTATGTTCGATGTGGACCCGGGCGAAAGTTACTACGTGCAACTTGTGAATAACGGCGAAAGCGGCAGTGGTAACGATATTTTGATAGACGATATTTCGGTAACAATCTGTGTTCCGAAAATTGACATAGAACTCACCGACCCAAGTGTCATAGAATTTGGTAACGATATAGATATAGGCGTGTGTAAAGATATGGTAACAGTGCCTTTGGAAGCAAAAACAAGCCTGAGTACCGGAACTGTTACCGATATTTTCCCGAATCCGATTTATCAGTTCCAATATAGCCGCGACAACGGCACTACGTGGAAAAATTTCTCTACGCAGGGCAATACCATCAACATTCTGCTCGACCACGGCGCAAATGTATTCAGAGGAATTACCCAATGGCGCATAGTGGTAGCCGGTTCGCAGGCTACCATAGACGGACTTGGCAATGGCACTATTACCCAACCTTCGTGCAGTAATATGTATTTGCAATCGAATGTAATTACGGTGGATTTTGAGCATTATCACTACGATGATATTATAGATAATTGGTGTTTTGGGCAAAGCTATTCGTTTGCGGTGGAAATTCCCGCCAACGGACGCTACCAATTTTACAATGCCGATGCAAGTGGAAATGTTATAGGCTTACCTATTCAAAGCGGCACGTGGACGGCAACAAACAATGTGGCAACGATTTCTGTTACCGCACCTACCACCACCACGCCGCAATATTGGGTGTTCCGCCCAATTTCACCTTACGGCTGTCAATTCGACTTTTTGGTGGCTATCACCGGTCGCGATTGCGAAGATTTGGTGCTTTCAAAAACCGCTTCTGCCGCTCAAATCAATGCCGGCGATACCTTTACGTATATGCTCACGGTGGAAAATAAATCGCTTTTTACTATGGGTAATATAGTAGTGCGCGATATGCTGCCTGCGCAAATGTCGTATCGCAGTTACAGCGCAAGTCAAGGAACCTACACTGCTGCGAGCGGCGATTGGGAAGTGGGTGCTTTGGGTGTGGGCGATATGGCTACGCTGGTAATTACCGTACAAAATGTGGGCGGTGCCGATACCTACATTATGAATAATGCCTTTATTCACCGCCGCACCAAAAACGACCAAGTACCCAATACCGTTATATTCGATACCTACAACGATGCAAAAGACTACAATACGATGTTTGTAGATAACGTGGCGGTATATGTCAATCCGGTGTCGGCTCCGGGAATTTTGGGCGAGCAACCCTGTAAAGACGATGTAATAACATACAGCCTCAATACTTCGCTCATTCCGCTCACACCGCGTGCCGAGTTCAAGTGGTCTATTTTGCCGCAAAATTCGGGTTTTAGTATTCAAGGTTCTTCTACTGCGGAAACATTTACCGTACAGTACTATACCGCGCCTGCTGCGTATATGATTATTTGTGAAATAATTCCCGACAATCAAGTACTCGACCCGCCAATAGTGCAAACCAAAGATGTGTATGTAACCGATGTACCCGATGTGAGCATTAGTGGAAAAGTGAATGTGTGCTACGGCGATATAGAAAAATACAATGTGTTGAGCGACAATGTGCCAAATGCTACATTCTCGTGGGCATTGCAAAGCGATGAAGACCAACTGATAATAGACGGTGCATACAGCCGCACCGCTACCATAGAGTGGCTGCGCAACGATGGTGGAATCATTACCACCGACCAACTGATAGTAGAGGCTATCAATACGGTGGATTATGGCAGTTTTACCAAAAGTTGCGCCAACACTACCGCCCTCGGTGTATTTATTCATCAAAATCCTCCGGCGTATTTCCGCTACGATGGCAGCAGTATGATGTATTTCCAAAACGAACCGGCGTATCGCCTCACCGATTCTATTTACACCGATATTCCGGTGGAATTTATCAATGAATCGCACTTGGTGGGCAATACAACTAATGTGCAATACTATTGGGATTTTGCCGGCGATGGCGTGTTTTCCGAAAAAAATTACAATGCTACAAGCATATATCACGAACCGGGACACTATACTGTGCAACTGCACGCGGTGGATACTATTTGGGGTTGCAGAACCACATTCAGTAAACCGCTCGAAGTAGAACCAAACCCGAACTGTATAGCCACGCTGCCGAATTTTTTCACGCCGGCAAAAATGGATAACAACAAATTCGGCGCACTCTATACCAATGGCGTAGTGCCCGAAGGATTTGAATTGCGCGTATTCAGCCGCTGGGGTGCCGAAGTGTGGAGCACCAACGACCCGAACGAATATTGGAACGGAAGCTACAAAGGCGAACCGGCGAAACAAGACGTGTATGTGTATCACTGCAAGGCAACCTGCCAAGACATAGACCCTAAAACGCAGAAACGCAAAACACTTTCCATAAAGGGCGATGTAACGCTGATACGATAACACTTAAAAAGAGGGGTTGTCCTAAAAGTGGGCAGCCTCTTTACTTTTGTGTTGCTATATCTACAAAACAAAAAATCCTGTCAGAAAAACTAACAGGATTTTTTTCGGTGGGCGAAGAGGGATTCGAACCCCCGACCCTCTGGGTGTAAACCAGATGCTCTGAACCAGCTGAGCTATTCGCCCGAAGTTGGGTGCATTTCTCTAATGCGGTGCAAAGGTAGCCATTTTTTTATTTCATGCAAATTATTTTGCGAAAAAATTACATAAAAATTCCGCTACGGTGAAGGTACTGCCTCCTACATACACCACTCCTTGTGGGCTAACGTTTTGCAAGGCAGCGCGATATGCTTCGGCAATGCTTTCGTATTTCAGGGCATTTTTTTTACTAAAATGCGCAAAAAGTTCGTTTGCCGACAGTGCACGTTCTATGTTTGCTTGGGTAATGTAATACCGCGCATTTGTGGGCAAAAGAGGCGTGATTGCCGCTACATCTTTATCGTTCACCATAGCCCACACTATGTGCAGGTCGGCATTGTGCAGATTGGAAAGTTGCTGCATGGCGATTGCTATTCCATCGGCATTGTGCGCAGTGTCGCACACCACAAGTGGATTTTGCTGCACAATGTGCCACCGCCCCAAAAGTCCGGTGTTTTCTACTACACGCGCAAGTCCTGCGGCGAAACTCTGCGAACTAATGCGCACTCCCTGCCGAATAAGTTCATCGCACACTGCGGCTACGGTGCAAATATTTTTCCGTTGATACGCGCCTTGCAATTCGCTGTAAAGATTTTTATAAAGCACTTCGCCGCGCCGAATAATGGAAAATGTATCGTGCCAACGGTCGCCGTGCGCAGACTTTATACTGTAATTTATGCTTGCAAATGTAAGTGGTGCGTGTTTTTCGCGGGCAATATCTTCAAATACTTGTTCGGTTTCATCGTGCTGTTCGCCCACTATGCAGGGCACATTTTCTTTTATAATCCCTGCTTTTTCTCCGGCAATGGCTTCGAGCGTATGCCCCAGCAAATTGCAGTGGTCTTTGCCAATGTTGGTAATCACGCTCACAAGCGGTGTAATTACGTTGGTAGAATCGAGCCGCCCACCCAAACCCACTTCCACTACGGCATAATCCACTTTTTTGCGTGCAAAATAATCGAACGCCATAGCCACCGTGATTTCAAAAAACGAAGGTTGCAGGCTTTCTATCTGCGGTGTTATGCGTTTGATAAACGCCGTAATGAATTGTTTACTCACTTGTTCGCCGTTGATTTGTATGCGTTCGCGAAAATCGAGCAAATGCGGCGAGGTGTAAAGCCCCACTGTGTAGCCGGATTCCTGCAAAATAGAAGCCGTGAGATGCGAAGTGGAACCTTTGCCGTTGGTGCCGGCTATGTGCACGCAGCGCAGTTTTGTGTGCGGATTTCCAAGCGTGTGGAGCAAGGCGAGCGTATTGCTTAAATCGGGTTTATATGCCGCCGCACCCACTTTTTGGTAGCAGGCTGCTCGCGCAAAGAGCCATTCTATGGTTTGGGTGTAGTTCACTGTTTAATAATTAGAAATTATCTTTTTAATTGATGGCAGAGAATTGAAAACTCTCAACTCTCAATCCTCAACTATTTCACCACCCCTGTTCGGCGGAGTAGCGGTTCTATGGTTGGTTCTTGTCCGCGAAAGCGTTTGTATAAAATCATGGGATGTTCGGAGCCGCCTTTGGAGAGAATTTCGGTGCGGAAGGAGTTTGCCGTTGCGGGGTCGAAAATACCGTTTTTGCTGAACATGGAATAGGCATCGGCATCGAGCACTTCTGCCCACTTGTAACTGTAATAGCCGGCGGCGTAGCCTCCCGAAAATATGTGGCTGAACTGCGTACTCATCAACGCTTCTTCTACCACCGGCAGGGTTTGTGCTTTGCCCCACGCCTGTTGTTCAAAGGCTTTTACATCGCCGGTAAATTCTTTGTTCAGCGTGTGCCAGCCCATGTCGAGCAGTCCGAAACTTAACTGACGAAGTGTTTGATAGCCCACGTTGAAGTTGGCGGCGGTTTTGATTTTTCGGATTAGGTCGGCAGGAATTTTTTCGCCGGTTTGATAGTTGGCGGCAAATTGGTCTAAATATTCTTGTTCCAACGCAAAATTTTCCATCATCTGCGAAGGGAGTTCTACAAAGTCGCGATAGACGTTTGTTCCGGTGAGGCTTTCGTAGTGTCCGTTGGCAAGCATACCGTGCAGCGCGTGCCCAAATTCGTGCAAAAAGGTAGTAACTTCGTCGAAGGTGAGTAGCGAAGGCAGTGTTTCGGTCGGTCGGGTAAAGTTCATCACAATGGAGATGTGCGGACGGTGATTTATACCTTTGTCGTCTATCCATTGTCCTTTAAATTCGGTCATCCACGCGCCGTTGCGTTTGCCTTCGCGCGGAAAAAAGTCCATATAGAATACGGATAGATACTCGCCGTTTTTGTCGAACACTTCATACGCCTCCACGTCAGGGTGATAGAGCGGAATATTGGTATTGCGCTTGAATTGCAGTCCGTAGAGTTGCGCGGCAAGTCCCAATACGCCTTTTTTTACATTTTCTAAGGCAAAATAGGGACGAATCAGTTCGTCATTGATACTGTATTTTTCGTCCCGCAGTTTTTCGGAGTAGAAAGACCAATCCCACGGCATGATTTGAAAATCGGCACCTTTGCGGTTGGCGTAATCCTGCACTTCGGCAATCTCCTCTACGGCAATGGGTTTGTAGGCATCGAGCAGTTTGTAGAGCAGGTCATATACGTTTTCTTTGTTTTCCGCCATTCGTTTACGAAGCACATACGCGGCATAGTCTTCGTAGGTCATCAGATTGGCTATGTGCATACGGGTATTGGCTATGTTCACCAGCACGGGGCGGTTGTCCCACTCTCCGGCAGTGGCTTTGGTGTTGTATGCCAAGTAGAGCGTGCGGCGCAGGTCGCGGTTTTCGGCATATTTCATAAACGGAATATAACTCGGTGCGGAGAGGTCGAAAACCCATCCTTCGGTGTTTTTTTCTTTGGCTTTGAGTGCGGCAGCCTCTTTGATATTTTGCGGCAGTCCGGCAAGTTGCGCCTCATCGCTTATGGTCAGGTGGTAGTGATTGGTGGCTTTGAGTACGTTTTGCCCGAATTGCAACTCGGCAAGGCTCAGGTTTTTGGACAGTTCGCGGTATTTTTCTTTGTCGGCAGCCGAAAGTCCGGCACCGCGACTGACGAACGCCTCGTAAGTTTTGCGCAGCAAGGTTTGCTCTTCGGGGGTCAGTGTCAGTTTATCTTTTTGTTTATAAACGGTTTCTACCCGTTTAAATAATTTTTCGTTCAGAAAAATGTTGTTGGCGTGTTCGCTCTCTTCGGGTGCAATTTCGTTGGCAATGGCGTCCATAGCATCGCTTGTTTCGGCATTAAGCAGGTTGTAAAACACCTGTTGCACGCGCGAGAGGGCGGCACCGGAGCGTTCGAGCGCAACAATGGTGTTCTCAAACGTGGGTTTCGCTTTGTTTTCGGTGATTGCCTTTATTTCGGCTTCGTGCTTGCGGATTCCCTCGCGCATGGCAGGCAAATAGTCGTCTGTCTTAATTTTATCGAAGGGAAAGGTTTCGCGCGGCGTGTTGAATTCTTGAAAAAAAATGTTCTCTTGTGCTTTCATAGATACGGTTATTAGTGCAAAGGATATGCCCAATCCAACAATTTTCCAAATATGGTTGATTGAAATAGTATTCATACGTTTTTTTTTGTGAAAATAGTGATTCGGGTAGTGTTTTTGTTTAATGTAAGGAGTTTTATTTCTCCTCGTGCAATTTGGTTTTGTTCATAAAGGCGGTGTAGCCTATGCTTTGTGTGCCGCTGGGGTATTCTTCTATAAAGTAATAGGTTGCGCCCCATTTGTGCTCCACCATGCGATATACTTCTATAAGCGAGCCGTTGTTCAAAAATACGCGCGTGGTGGTTTTGTAGGCATCTTTTTCTACTTCTATGGTGCGATTGCTTGGATAGCGCAGGCGCAAAGAATCTTGAAAGGTTGAAAAATTTACTACTTTCGGGTATTTAATGTTATTGTCCGGTTTCGGTTTTTCGGCAGCGGGCTGTTGGGTGAGTTGTTGCATTTTTTCTACCGGGTCGGGAGTGGTGGTGGCTGGTGCAGCTTCGTTTATTTGTGCTATTTGCACCGGTTTTTCCTGTATGCTTTTTTGCGCAGGTTTCGCAAAATCGGGCGTTTGGCGCGGTGCTTGCGGCGCAGGTTGGCGTTTTTGCGGCATATCGTGGGCGGCTATGGTGCGGTAATTTTCGTTGAACAAATCGTTCATAAGCGCAAGCGTGCGGTTTGCTTCGGCGGCATTGGCACTCGATGCTATAATTTGCTTGCGCAAATCGCGTTTAAAAATCTCATCAACTTCTTTGTCGGTAAGCGGCACAAACGATGGATAGTACATATCTTCGGCAGTTTTTGGTTTTATAGAACGTAATTCCTGCGCTATGAGTGAATCTATATCTATGCCGAGCAGTTCGGCTTTTACCTCAAAATGTTCCAATTCGGTTTTAATGTCTTCCAATTTATAGGTGGCATATTGGCGTTCCGGCTTGATTTTGGCTGCCTCTATGAAAAATTTTCGCGCAGCGTAAAATTGCCGCTGATTGTAAAATTCCGTTCCTTGATTGATAAGTGCCAAATATTTTTTTTCGGAGAGAATAGAATCGTTTTGCACTTCTGTACCTTGACGGGCATCGCTCAATTTTTGTTTGAAAATTCTATCATTCACTATGCGCTGCTGCACCATGTAATCCACGTCCACATCGTAGAAAAATCCCTTCATTTTTTGCGAGTGCTGAATGGTGTGAAACACGCCTTTGAACAAATCGCCGTGTTCGGGTTGCGGTTTAAACATGTGAAACGAGAGTTCCATAGGTCGGTAGCCGCCTTGTTTTGCTTCTTTGGGGAGTTTGAGTTGCGCCGCAATCTGGATTTTGGTATAGCCCGGTTTGTCGAAAATAATCATGTAATTCTGCCCGTAAGGCAGGTAGAGTTCGTAACTGCCGTATTCGTCTAACTCTATTTTTTGAATGGTGGCATAGCGTTCCACCACGCGAATGGTGGTGCCCACCACACTTTCGTCATCAACGGAAATTTGTCCGAAAATTTTTAAATCATTCTGAGCGCACACAATGGAAGGTATCCAAAGACTCAAAAAACTGAGAATGAGTATTTTGCTAAAAAAAAGTTTCACGTGTTCCAAAAAATTACGCAAATATAATAAAAATATGAATTGCGAGCAATTCCATAGTTGTAAACTTTGAAATTGTGGGTTTTATTGTGTGGAAAATTTGAAACAAAGTTGTTTGAAACAAAGTTGTTTTATAAAAATAAATATGTATATTTGTAAAAAAACACTGCAATGAGAGATAAAGAAAAACACAGTCCTTTTGTTTTTGGCGGCTCTACGAGTAGCGAAATGTTTACCGACCGCGAAGAAGAAGCAAAACGTTTGAACCTTAATTTTGAACATGGTATCAATACTATTTTAATTTCGCCGCGTCGCTGGGGAAAAACTTCGCTGATACAAAAAGTACGCAAAATAGCACATAGCGATACACTAAAAATAGTGTGTATTGATGTATTTGCGTGTAAATGCGAAGAAGATTTTTATAGGCTTTTTGCCGTAGAACTCATAAAACAAACCGCCAATAAATGGGAAGAATGGATGGATAATGCAAAGAGGTTTTTGTCGGCACTTGTTCCCAAAATTAGTGTTGGAATAGACCCGCAAACCGACTTTTCGATTTCTCTGGATTTTTCGGATAAGAAAATAAATGAGGAAATTTTGAAACTTCCACAAAAAATAGCCGAAGAAAAAGATATTACAATCGTAGTGTGTTTTGATGAATTTCAGCAAATAGCCGAATTTCCGGAACAGGTGTCGTTTCAAAAGAAACTCCGCTCGGTGTGGCAATTACAGAATAAGGTGAGTTACTGTCTTTTTGGGAGCAAAAAACACGTACTGAGCACAATGTTTTCAAAACAAAGTATGCCGTTTTACAAATTTGGCGACATTATATATTTACAAAAAATAAAAACCGAAGATTGGATTTCCTTCATTGTGCAGCGTTTTGCAGTTTCCGGAAAACTAATTTCGGAACACTTGTCTCGTGAAATTTGCACGTATGTGGAAAATCACTCGTACTATGTGCAGCAGTTGGCGTGGCTCACATGGATACGCACCGAAAATGAAGTACAGAGCGAGTATGTGGAGGCTGCGAAAATTGATTTATTGCAGCAAAATTCCAATTTATATTATCAATATGTTGCTGAATTGACACGGTTTCAAATGAATTTTCTCTTTGCAATTTGCGACAATATTCACACAAATTTTACTCGAAAAGAGGTATTGAATACGTACAATATAGGAACATCTACCAACGTGCAGCGTATAAAAAAATCGTTGGAAGACCGCGAAATAATAGATATTACCGATGGTAAAGTGTATTTTAACGACCCTGTTTTTAAATTGTGGTTTATGAAAAATGTGCGGAGGTAGGGTGATTATAATTTTGCCATAATATATGTTCGCACGGCTTTATTTGTAACGCATTGTGGTACAATAGAAAGTAGTTTTTGTAATGCAAATAGTTTATGCGGAGTTTTTCTAAACGTTTGCCACAACACATCGAAGAAATGAATGAAATAAATATTTTCGATTTCTTTGAGAATAGTTTTGTTTGTAATATTCTCTTTTGCAATAAATTGTGATTTGAATTGTTTGAAAAACGAAAAACCTTTTATAAGCGTTTGTTTCGGTATGTTAGAATCAATGCGATTGACCAAAAATTGAATTAATTCACTATCAAATGGTTGAGAAAAATATTCTTCGTAACGTTTTTTACAGCATTGCACATAATTATGATTTTGCACCGAAGTATAAGTGTGCGACACACTTTGCGGATTGATGCGAAACCGATACAGAATGGTGTCAATAGTATTAATTTGATAGCTTTGCAACAACAAACGTCCCCAAAGTTCCGAATCTTCGGTGTGTACGGCAATTTTTTCGGAGGAAAACGAATTGTTTTTGAATACAGAAGTTTTTCCCAGCAATGCCGGATGGCAAATGGGCGTGTAAAAAAACGATGCAAATAAAGAACCTTTGGTGGAACAATTAATGTTTGTATGTTTTTCTATCAATGCTCCTTCTTCACTCATGTATTCAAATCCGCAGGAAACTATATCAACATTGGGATTTTGCAGTAGATAATGTAATTCAATCTCGAATCTATGAGGAAGTGAAATATCATCGGCATCCATGCGGGCAATGTACTCACCTTGTGCCAATTCTATTCCTTTATTGAGTGTGCGTATCAATTTCAAATTTTCTTTGTTATCAATCACGATTACTCTGCTATCGGCGGCGGCATATTCTTTTAAAATTTGGAGTGTATTGTCGGCAGAACCATCGTTGATTGCTAATAATTCAAAATTTGTGTAGGTTTGATTCAAAATAGATTCTACTGCTTCACGCAAAAACTGTTCCGCATTGTAGCAAGGCATAATGACCGATATGAGTGGGGTTTGGGGCATGAGGGAGGGGTTATACAATTATCTTAAATATCTTTCCTTTTAAGCAGTATTGTGGTAGCAGAAGATAGTGTAATGGCACTAAAAATTGTTTGTTGTTACGAGAAATTTTTCTAATTATGGTGCGAATGAACGACTGGTATTTTGCATAAAGAACCTTTTCTCTTTCATCGTCCATATTTATTCTTGTGAGATTAATAAATAATCGGGTTATGCCTTTTTTATACAATTCTTTACTGTAATCGACATCAATATTAGTGAATACTTCTTGTAAAATAATCAGTTCGGATTGAATGCTTTTATAATTATTTCCGGAACGCATTATAGAGCCGGTTCTGCCATATGCAATGTATGTGTATTTTGTGGTAAATGCAATGGTTCGTAATTTTTTTACAACCCAAAACATCCATAATTCATCTTCATGAACAATTCCTTCTTTGAAAAACAAATTGTGCGCAAAAATAAAATCACGTTTAATAAGTTTGTTGCAGGCATTTGGAGGAATGGTTTTTACAGTTATGTCATACAGGTGCCGTTTTATCCAATCATTATCATTCACATATTCAGGAAAATTTTTATGCGACAAATTTAGCCAATAGTCTTGTTCTGCTGACGCAGGTATGGTTTGCGTATTTCCTTGTACCATTTCTACTTTCGGATATCTTGTAACTAACGTTATCAGCGTTTCCATGCAATCGGGTGTAATTTCATCATCACTATCTAAATAATATACATATTCGCCAGTAGAAGCAAGTGTGCCGGTATTTCGTGCTCCGGAAAGTCCTTTGTTTTGTGTGTGATGAATGATTTTAAAATCAATACTACCATTGTATGTTTCCAATCGTTGCGTTGCTAATTCAATGCTATTATCGGGCGAACAATCGTCAATTAAAATACATTCAAAATGTTGATATGTTTGATTTATAACAGAATTAATGCAGCGAATAATATGTTCTGAAACATTGTATATGGGAATTATAATAGATATTTTCATGGTTTGTTGTGAATAGATTACTTCAATCAATACTATTAGTAGTATTTGGTGGGAGAGTGTAATAATGTATATTTTACAAAGCGGTATATTTTTTTTAACGGATACAGTATGTTGTATTTTATTATTGTATTCAATTCAATATATTTGAAGATATATGTTGTTTTTGGTATAATGTTATTTTGTTTTGCTATTTTGTTTATTTTGTGAGCAATGTGAAAACATTGTTTTCTTTGTGAAAAAGTAGAATAATTTAAACATACAAAAGAAGCATTATAATGATTTTGCAAACATTTTCTACATTTTTCTATATCAATTCTATTATTGGTAAGAGAGGAGAAATCTTGTAGAAAATACAGATGAGAAGTTAAAGCATTTTTTAAATTTACTTTTTTGTTTATAGGATTTCTATAATAACAGTCAATATATGTATCAGATGTTAGTACATCAAACCTTACATTACTCATTAATAATACCTTCGTCATAAGTTCTGGGTCTTCTAATCGGATGTATTGTTCGTTGAATGTAAAGTTGTTTTTTCTTAAAAAATCTATATTCCATATAGGAGTAGTAACTGTCCAAGCGAAATCAGATGATAAAAAAGCATAGAGATAATTTTCCCTTATATGTGTTGCTTGGGAATTTGGGATAATGCCGTTCTCATTGAACCGGAGCATTTGAAAAATAGCAAAATCCAAATTCGGATTTGCAATCATATACTGTACTCTATTTTCTATGCACGTTTCTGTTAATAAATCGTCAGAATCAAGAAAAAGTAAATATTCTCCTTTTGCATTTTCAATTCCTATATTACGACAAGTACTCACACCTTTTGGTTCTCGCATTCTCTTGTAAACAACAATTCTTTCGTCTTGTGTTCTATAATTTTCTGCAATTTGTATAGAATTATCGGAAGACCCATCGTCAATAAGTATCATTTCCCAATTTGTATAGGTTTGTTTCAATACACTTTCTATTGTTTCTGAAAGATATTTTTCGGAATTATACATAGGAGTAATAATGGATACTTTTTTCATTTATTTTTGTGAATTTGCTATTTTTTGTAATTTTTCCCACAACCAGTATCTTTTTAGTTTCGGATAATTGTGTGTCATTGCAAATACAAAAGATTGCAAATCGCATCTTTTTATTGCTTGCGGTAATAATTTGATGGCAGCAAGTTTGTTTTTTCTAAAAATTCGTAACCACGCATTGTATAGTCCATTTTTTAAATCAGCATCATTTATCCCTATTTTTTTTGAGAAGTCAATAGTCGTACATCGAACTTTGAAATTGACAGACAAAGACTTAACCGTTACGGTAGTAACTAAAGAATTTTCTCTTTCCGTGATACAATAAATGGTAGTGTTATCTATTTTTTTTTTGTGACTTGCAAAATTCGTTTTTATGCTAAATAACACATCTTCAGAACATTGAATCTCCGGAAATGAAATAGCATAGTTTGTTATAATACTATGCTTTATAAATTTCCCATAAGGGTGCCATAGTTTGAATTGAAATTTATTCCAATTGTTGTGTTTTTTTATTTCATGCAAATCATTGTTTATGTCAATATGTCTTCCACGTTCTAAATCGGTGCTTGTTACAAGAAAAAACACTGCATCGCTTTCTTCGTCATCTTTATATACATCTAACGTTTCATTAAAGCAGTCGGTAAAACAATCATCAGCATCGGCAAATACAATCCATTTTCCTGTTGCTCGCTCCAAACCTAAATTCCTTGCATAGCCGGCTCCTTTTCTGCCGTTTTCGTTTTTGCCAAAAATAACTTCTACAAATGGGTCATTCAGTCCGGGAAAATTTTCAAAATCTACTTTTTGGGCATCGCTATTATCGTCCACCACTATTATTTGCACATCTTCGCGGCGCGGAATTGAATTTAAGCACCGTTGCAGCAAATCGGGAATGTTTTTGTGGGGAATAATTATGGAGTAGTTTATGTTCATGGTGAGGATTTTACGATATAAATTCTAAGTAATTCGTGCGATTAACCACTAAAAATTGGTGGTCAGGATAGTTCGCTGCAAACGAATTGGGTAGTTTGGTACTTCGTTTCTCGTTCCACTTACATTCGTAGGCATACAGCATTCCGTCCTTTTCTTCAATATAATCAATTTCTTGCTGTGCGTGTGTGCGCCAAAAATAGTTATTGGCGTGTATTTGATTGTATTCTCTATATTTTTTGCGTTCCGAAATCATAAAATTTTCCCACAATGCGCCGGTATCGGTGCGCAATTCAAGTGATTTGAAGTTTTGAATCAACGCATTACGAATGCCATTATCGTAAAAATATATTTTCTGACTTTTCTTCAATTCTTGCCGCATATTTCGGCTGAATGATGGTAAGCGGAAAATGACAAAAACTTTTTCCAACAAATCCAAATAGCGTTCAACGGTTTCACTTTTTAATCCCACTGTTTTCCCTAATTCGTTGTACGATACTTCGTTGCCAAGTTGCAGAGATAGCGCAATAAGCAATTTCGACAGCGCGTCTGGCTGCCGAATTTCTTTGTACATAAATATATCTTTGTACAAATAACTATTGTTGAGTTCTATTAAAATACGTTGCGCTTCTGCCGGATTATTTACCACATCGGGATACATTCCGTAAATCATTCTTTGTTCGAGCAGGCGTTTTTCTTCCAAAAGCGAAGTGTTTGCAATAAGTTCCTGCGTGGAAAACGGGTAGAGGCGATATTCAAATTTTCGTCCGGTAAGCGATTCGTTTAAACTATTTCGCAAATCGAACGCCGAAGAACCTGTTGCAACTATTTGAATATCAGAAATAGTATCAACCATTAATTTGAGTGTAATACCAATGTTTTTTACCCGCTGTGCCTCGTCAATGAGAATAAGTTTTCGGTTTCCAATAAGATTTTTCAGTTCCGTAGAACTCACATTTTCGAGCAAATTCAATGTCTCCGGTTCATCGCAATTAAGAAAAAGTGCAGCGTTTGGTTCAAAATCGGCAATAACCTGTTGGAGCAACGTTGTTTTGCCAACTTGTCGCGGTCCAACCAACACGATAACTTTTTTCTTAAAAAAATCGTTTTGCAGAGGTTCTAAAATTAATCGTTTAAACATTTTGCGAGAAAATAACGTCCAATATACTATGCAAATATAGTAGTATTTTTTTAATTGACTGATATTTTTATAAAAATTCCATCATAATGGAAAATTTCATATAAAAATTTCCGTTACAATGGAAAATTTTTTATATTGTTTTGAATTATATTGGTGTTTCTTAGCATTGTTCCGGTTTCACAACCAATGCAATCCCTTCGTTTTGTTAATTGCGCGACTTTGTGTTTGTTTTTTAATGAATTTTTTATCTTCTATTCGCTGTGTTAGAAGAGTGTTCAAGCGTAAATGAACTAAGTTTTTTAGTATGGATTTTATTGATGATTTTTTAAATTCAAAAATGACAGCATCATCTTTCTGAATGTCGGCATAGTAAACGCATTTGCGAATATATTCTCGTAGTTGCTTATCCTCTTCTGTATATTCTTTTTTGAACGTTATTGTATCATGACAGATTGAGGCAGTGGTAGCAATGTATAGTTTGAATTGATGATATAAAACCCGATGGCAATAGTTGTCATCTTCGCCATAATGATAAAATACTAATGTGTCAAAGCCGCCTACGGTTTCAATACAATTACGATTGAGTAACCATGCTGCCGCATATACCAATTTTGTTTCATACACGTTTTGTAAGCAGTTGCAATATACATCGGAGATAAAATGGGGGGTGATTCTCGGTGCCACGCAACACGAAAACCCATAATCTAATTTTGTTTTATCTCCATTCAAATGAATAGGCGATACAATTCCCGCATGTGGTTTTTGTTCAAACACTTCTATTAATTTTTCAATCGTATTGGTTTCTACCCGCGCATCTTGATTGAGAAGAAAAAAGTAATCTGCGCCGCTGTCGTATGCCTTGCGTATGCCTCTATTATTTGCTTTTGCAAAACCAAGATTTTCTTTTGCTTCTATTACATCTACTTGCGGATAGTTTTTTTGAATAAAATCTACTGTTTCATCAGCAGAACCATTATCAATAACAATAATTTCGGTTTTTATAGACGATGCAATCAGTGAATCCAAACATTTTTGAATCCAATCGTGGCGCATACCGTTATATGTTACTATGATTGACGCTATTTTCATGAGTTTACATGTCTTCCAGCGAAAGACCTTTGTAGGTAATGGTATAATCTTTACATTCTCCGGTATTTTGCAGAAAATATGCTGTTTTTTCTTGTAGTTTTTGCAGCGAAACACGATTTGAGTTGCGCTTGATTTCAATAAATTCTGCTGTTTTTTCTAATTCGTTCACGGCAATCAAATCTATTTCATGTTCTCCTTTTCTATCCCAAAATTGCCCTAAATCGGTATATTTCCCTTGTTCTTTGTAGTGCGCTTTAAAATATCGTTCGAGCATAATGCCCGAAAATGTGGTATAATCGCGGCGAATAATTTCTTCGAGTACGGTAAAACTTCCCGATGCTATTACATTTTGGTATTTATATATAAATCGGAACCAGAATGTTAGAAAATTGTCGTCAATTTGGTAATACACTTGCTTCGATGACGGTTTTGCAAAAATAGGACGTTGCTGGCGAATGAGAGAAAAATCTTGTTCCAAACGCGATAAATATCCACCGATTTCAATATTTCCCAAGTGATTTTCGATTTCTCCCCGTGTAGAAAGCCCGCGTGCAATACACTCTAAAATAGAAAAGTAGATGGTGTAATCTTTTCCAAATTCTTCAATGAGTACATTTTTTCCTTCACTTAAAAACGGCATATTTTCTTCACACATCAGCCGTATCATGCTGTCGCAGGAAAACGCGCCGTGTTTCATCATCAATTCCACGTACCACGCCACGCCGCCGGTAAAACTATATAGTGCCAATAAATCTTCGTTGCTGTGTGTGGGTGCATAATCGGCAAGAATTTCGCGTAGTACCGATACGTTGAATGATTTTACATGAATAATTTGCCCCGCACGACTAAATAAAGGTTCTTTTTTGTCTTCAAAAATTTTGTGCATCAGCGAATAAATAGAACCACTGATAAGTAGATTAATCTTACTGGTGGATTTGTGCAAATCCCATACTTTTTGCATTTCACTGAAAATAGAAGAGTTGATGCGGCTAAATTCTTGAAATTCGTCAATAATTACATTAAACGGACGCTCTTTTGCTAAAAGTAAAATATGTTCAAAAAGTTTGGCGAATGAATGATAACTCCCTATGGGAACGCCAAGTTTTGTTTGTATTTCTTCCACAAAATCGTTACAAAGCATATTTTCAGCCTTGCGAGTAACAAAAAAATACAATGTAGGTTGTCTTTCGGTACTTTTGAGTAATAGTTGAGTTTTTCCTATACGTCTTCGTCCTACCAATACAGTCATCTGTCCTTCGGAAAGCGACAAACGCCGGATTCGCTCCAAACTTTGTAATTCTTGTTCTCGATTGTAAAATTTCATATCCGTAATGTTTTTTTATCGAAACGCGCATTACCGTAATGTGCATTTCGATAATGCAAATATATGTGAAATTTTTATGTGAATATGTTATTTCTTCAATAATTTTCTCATTGCACGCAGTGGTTGTAACAAGGTATTACCCAAACGATATGTTTTGGAGTTTGTAATTTCATATATTGTGTTGTGTAATTTAATATATCTTTCCGTAGATTCATTTACATAATCTATAAATTTGTCGGACATTTCAACACTCCTTACGATGGGCAATACACGTTTCCATTTATTGAAGAGTAATGATGTGTTTTTCCAAAACACATTGTTTGTATTCCCATAAGAAAAATGTTCTATCAAAATATCGAAAACCACACAGACTTTTTTATTTTGTTTTATTTCAAATATTTTTTAGATTGTAAATAGGAACTATGATAGACATAGTAAGGATTATTTGCTTTTTCATGCTATATAATATTACAACTTAGATATGTAATTGATTTTTTTCTTTTTTCTTCTAATTTCTTTGAAATAGAAGTATAGTCCATAGTTAAAGAAATATCAGAAATTTCCGAATTACATAGTATGGCTCTATCTTCTGCCCCAACTTCTTGTAATAAACTCAACATTCTATCATCAGAGGTTGATTTGTCGTTAATAATAGAGTAAAAAGGACGTTCAAAATTCAGAGCAAATGCAGTACCATGAAACGAAGTGGTAATTACTAATGAGGCATTTTGAAATAGATACAAAAAATCGCAGGGACTTACACCGTTATTCAGGCTGGTAACATCTTTAATGCTCAACGGTTGAGATGGAGAGTAGTGAAGTAGCACCAAGTGTAAGCCTGTTTGTTTATAAGCATTTTCTATAAATTGTGTAACAAACGGATAGGGATTATACGCATACGTTAGTATGTAAACCAATACAAATGGTTTTTTTATTTGTAATTGCGACTGCGAAGCAAGTTTGCTCCATTCTTTGTTATTTAATAACAAAGTGGGGTCTAAACAAATTTGTGCATCTTTTTGCAACAATTCTTTAATTACATTTTGTCCGCTACGTTCGCGTACTGAAAGTGCAGTAAAATCATGCAATTCATTTTTGATTTGTTGTAAATCACACAAAGAATACGGACCAAAACTCGAAGCGTAGGAAATTTTTTTTGCTCCTTTGGGTGCAAAAGAAAGAAAAAAGGTTTTGTCGCCACGGTTGTGCAAAAGACACCACGTTTGATCACTTCCCACCATATATATATCGTACTTCGGAGGATTCCTATGAATTTCTGCTGGACTATTGTAGGTTTGTTTTGATAATTTGAAGTGTTTTTTATAAAAGATATTGAAGTGTTTTTGTTGTTTCTTTTGGGGAAATCCGGAAATTATTTCAGACAAAAATGTATGCAATACGTCTTTGATTGACTTCTTTTCCTTATGAAATTTATTCGGAAAGATATAATCTATGATTTCCGCTTCCACTCCTAGTTTTTTCAATACACATTGTGTGGCATACGCCTGTAGTGCCGAACCATGATTAAATACTTTGTGCATGGTTATAATACCTACTTTTTTCATAGATTTTGAATTTTAATTATCGTAATCGGCATTACCGTAATGATGTTTGCGTTAGTAAATATAATGCAAAATTTTTGCAATTGCATATTCTTTTTCATTGTAAAAGAAAATGCAAAGTATAGTATTTTGCGCAAAATGCGTTACGCAAAATGCGCAGTTTCATGTTTTTATTATGCGATTTCTCGCTCGAATAATTCCCTTCCGGAAATAGGGAGGATTGAGTTCATCGAGGTGAAATAACATATATCCTTCCGAAAATTCAGTGTCGAAACCGAGCGAAGTGAATATTTGTTGTAATTCTTCGCCATCGTTTTGTTTGTGATAGGTGCAGCACGCCAAACGAATATCCACGCATTTTGGCAGTATTGTTTTGCTTTCTTTAATTACATCGGGTTCATAGCCTTCAATGTCCATTTTTACGAAAATCGGAGATTTTTGTTCTTTTTCCAAAATAGACGATAGGGTAATGCTATGTTCCGTATTGCTGTTTGAAATTAATGTGTTGATAATTTCTACGCTATTTTTGTAGGGTTCAAATGTTGCTTCCAATGCTTCAATCCAGAAAATATCAGATTCTATCACATATATTTTCTTCGCTTTATCTACTGCATTGAGTGCAAAAAGTCCTTCTGCGGCTCCTATGTCGAGCACCACATCGCCGTTTTGTACACAAAAATCTTCCGTTTCGTACTGATGAGGTGCTTTTTCGGTATAGTTTCCGCCTAAAAGGTTCTCTTTTTCAATAAAGTTTCTATATAGCCAAACTGCTCTTTCGCAGGAATATGTTTTAGGAAAATACAAGCGTTTTTCGTGGTGTACAACGTAGGGCATTTCTTTTGCACTATCGTAACCCGATTGCACGGAATCCATTTTTTTTATTTGCTTATATGGGAAAATAATATCTTCAGAATTATTGAGGAGAAAGGATAATTCTGTTTCAAGATTTTTTTTCAACTCCGGAAATTCATGGTAGTAGTTGAATATATTGAGAATCAATACTTTGTTTTTCAATATCTGTATTTCTTCGTGTTTTTCTCCTATTTTTTCTCGTAGTTCATTTAATTCTTTTCGAGTATCGTATGCAAACAAGAAATAGCAATTTCGGAATAATTTTGAAAGGCGCAGTTTTTTGATTTTTTCTATCATAGCATTTATTGTATCATTTCTGTTTTTGATTGAAAAGAAATATTACCCCAGTTTCGGTGCCACTGCGTAAATGCAAGATTTTCTTCATTGGTGAATTGCGTAATGGAAAAAGAAAGTATTTTTGGAATAATATCGAAATCGGTTTGCCCTGTTAAAAGATTACCGGTGCCCAAAGAAAAAGAAACTTGATATTCGCCCAAAGCCAAATTGTGATTAACGAGCGTAAATTTTACTTGTTTTGTTTCGCCTTTTTGTATGGAAAAAAAATCTCTGTTGGAAACGCTGCCAATGGCTACATCGCTTATTGTGAGTACCGTTGTATTGATTCTGCACTGTTCTACATCGCTGTGTGCCGTAATTTCAAATAAAAATTCTATTGGTTCATCGCTTGCAAAATAATTTTCTTGTTTTGCGTATTGCACCGACACAAATTGCACCGTCAGCGTTTGACCTTTTACGCGCATTGAATTATCTATCTTCCGGTGTGTTATTTTGTCGGCAGTAGTTGTTTCTAAATAATAATCTATTGTGTTTTCAATAGTTCCTCTGAAATCCACTCTGCCATTGTTGAGCAATACGCCTGTTTTGCACAAATTCTGCACTGCGCCCATGTTATGGCTCACAAAAAGCACTGTGCGACCTTCGCCGCGGGAAACGTCTTGCATTTTGCCGATTGCTTTTTTCTGAAATTCGGCATCGCCCACGGCGAGTACTTCATCTACCACCAGAATTTCGGGTTCTAAGTGGGCGGCTATGGCAAATCCGAGGCGCACGGTCATGCCGCTCGAATAGCGTTTTACGGGAGTGTCTATATAGCGTTCTACACCGGCAAAGGCTACAATTTCGTCTAACTTTTGGGTGATTTCTCGTTTGGTCATGCCCATAATTGCACCGTTCATGTAAATGTTTTCCCGCCCTGTCATTTCGGGGTGAAAGCCGGTGCCTACTTCCAAGAGCGAGGCTATGCGCCCTTTGTAGGAAATATTGCCGGTGGTGGGTTTGGTTACGCGCGAAAGAATTTTGAGCAAGGTGGATTTTCCGGAACCGTTTTTACCAATAATACCTACAATATCGCCCTGCTCTATTTCTAAATTGATGTCTTTGAGTGCCCATACGTATTGGCTTGTGGCTTTTTGTGCGCGGTCGTTTACTTCGCCTACGGTTAAAAAAGGGTCTTCTTTTCGGCGCACGTTCATGGTCCACCAGCGGTTGAGGTCGTGGCTCAGTGTGCCGGTACCTATGGTGCCAAGTCGATATTGTTTGCTCAGGTTTTCTATTCGTATTGCGGTAGTCATAGGTGTGTTACGGGAGTAATTGTTTGAAAGCGGTATATTCGGCGGTATATTTTTGTCCTGCGGGGCTGCCGAGTTTTTGCCACACTTTGTTTACGTTTTCTTTGCGATTGTCGTCGTAGGGGTGGGTGCGCAGAAATTCAAAATTGCCGTTTGGCGTGCTAAGGCTGTCGCGTTTCATGTGGTCGAAAAAATCCATAATGGCAGTGGGGTCGTAGGTTTTTGTGCCGCGAATGGAGTTGAGGTAGCGCACGGAATATTCATCGGCTTCGTATTCGTGTTTGCGCGAAAATCGCAAATCCATACCATTTTGCGCGAGTGCGCCCACCAGCGAACCGAGTGTGCCGGGGTCTTTGCCCAGCGCAATTTGTATCAGCACCGAAATTCCTAAACTTTTGGTCATGGTGTTGGTGCTGTGGCGGCGGTCGGAGTGGGCTATTTCGTGAGCCATTACGCCTGCCAATTCTGCTTCCGATTCGGCATATTTCAAAAATCCGGTGTAGAAAAAGAGTTTTCCTCCCGGCGAAGCAAAGGCGTTCAATACGTTTTTATTGATAATGGTAAGTTCCCAATCAAAATCTTTTTTGTGATTGACGTCCTTCGATTCCAAAATCGAATACATAATATTTTCTACGTATTGATAGGCTTTTTCATTACCCACGCGCGGTAGTATGGGGTATTCCGCCGGAGTGGACTCAATTTCGGTTTTTACTTGCAATCCCAAATCTTTTTCTTGGGCAAGGGTGAATACTGTGGCGTTTTCTTTGCACGAAAATGCGAAACCACTGCACACAATACTGAATAAAACGAGGATTTTTTTCATATTTTTAATTATTTATTACACAATTTATAGCATGGCAGTGAGTAAATCAATGTGTTTGAAGGGAATATTGAGTTTCGATGCTATAAAACTATTGCTCACAATGCCATTGAACACATACACTCCTTGTCGGATTTTATAATCGTGTTTTAAATAATTGTGTATTCCACCCATTTCGTTGATACTCAAAATAATAGGCACTACGCCATTGCTGAGTGCTATGCTGAGCGTGCGAGCCGCTCGTGCATTGATATTGGGCACGCAGTAATGAATAACGCCGTGTTGTGTAAACGCCGGTTGGGCATGAGTTGTTGTGCGCGAGCTTTCAAAACAACCGCCTTGCCCCATGGTGAGGTCTATGAGCACCGAACCTTTTTTCATACTTTGTACCAATTCTTCGCGAATGATTACGGGCGTTTCTATGCAATTTTGGTGCATGGCACCTATTACGGCATCGGCAGATTGAAAGGCTTTGCGGAGTACCGAAGGGTGAAAATTGGAGGTAAATACGCGCTGCCCAAGTGTGTGCTGTATGGTGGTGAGCCGTGCTATGGAGGTATCGAAAATTTTGACCTGCGATCCCAAACCAAGTGCTGCGCGTGCGGCACATTCGCCGGCGGTGTTTGCTCCCAAAATCACTACTTCTGCCGGGCTAACGCCCGTAATACCGCCCAAAAGTGCACTTTTGGAATATTCCGCATTACTCAAATATTCGGCTGCCACCAGCACCGACATTGCCCCTGCAATTTCGTTCATGGAGTGCACAAAGGGGTAGCGATTGTCGCTATCGTGAATGTATTCGTAGGCAATGGCTATAATTTTCTTTTGCTGCAATTTGCTCAACTGCTGCTTGGCGTGTTTATTAATCAAAAACGATGATATAATAATGTGATTTTCACGTAAATTATCAATTTCTTCTTCGGTAAGTTGTCCTATTTTTACCAACACATCGGCTTCAAATACTTCTTTGCTCGAAGCGCACATTTTGGCTCCGGCGGCGGCATAATCTTCGTTGGAAAATCGAATTTCCTCAGCAGCATACTGTTCATACAATACTTTATTGCCGCTTTGTACAAGTATTTCTACTGCTTGCGGCGTGAGGGCAACTCCGCGTTCGTTGGGGTCGCTTTCTTTGAGTATGCCCACCGAAATGCCACGCTTTACGGCAGAAATTTCGAGCATTTCTTCCTGTGTGAGCAGACTTGTGCGGCTGAATAAAAATTGGCTTACTACTTCCATTGTACCAAATAATGTGAACAAATATACGATTTTTTAATTGCATGAAGAAATTTATGCACTGTCTTTCTAAAATAATTTGTAATTCACAATTTGTAATTCGTAATTGTATTGTATTTTTGCGTGTTGAAATAGAACTATGAATATGAACAAACAGCGATATACCACAATGTATGTTGGCATTGATTTTCTCACTGCCATACTTGCGTGGACGGTTTTTTTCTTTGTGCGTAAGCAGTATATCAATAGTTACGCCATTAGTTTTGCCGAAGCCTCGTTTGAAATGAGTTATGTGTGGGGTGTAATTTTTGTGCCTTTTATGTGGCTTTTTTTGTATTACATTAGCGGAACCTACCAAAATATTGTACGCAAATCGCGATTGGCGGAATGTTTCAATACGCTGTATATTACTGTGATAGGTGCGCTTATTATTTTCTTTATTGTATTGCTCGACGACGATGTTTCTTCCTACTTTACCTACTATAAATCTATTTCTATACTCATAGGAATTCATTTTATAATAACCTACATTCCGCGCTATATACTTATCACAAAAACCAATGCAAAAATCCGTTCGCGCGAAATTACGTTTAATACCCTGCTGGTGGGTAGCAATGCCAAAGCCGAAGAACTATATAAAAATTTGCAGAACCGCAGATATTCATCGGGCAATAAATTTGTGGGATTTGTGCATGTGTTTGAGCAAGAACACTACGCAATGGCGCAGTATATGCCGCATTTGGGCAAATTGAAGGACATAAAACAAATAATGAAACACTACAACATAGACGAAGTGGTGATAGCCATAGAAAGCAAAGAACACGAAGAATTGTCGAATATTTTGTATCAAGTAGAAGGTTTTTCGGCAAATATTCATGCCATTCCTGATAATTACGATATTATTTCGGGTAGGGTAACTATTATGTCGCTCTACGATGAACCGCTGCTGCTGATTTCGCAGCGCACTATGCCTGCGTGGCAAGAAAAAGCAAAACGGCTGATAGATATAGTGGTGTCGCTGGTGTTTATGATAGTGGCATCGCCACTCTATGCCTACGCTGCTATTGGTGTGCGAAGGTCTTCGCCGGGTAAAATTTTTTACCGTCAAATTCGCATAGGGCGCAATGGAAAGCCATTCAGAATGTATAAATTCCGTTCTATGCACAAAGGCTCCGAGAAAAAAGGTTATCAACTTGCTTCGGAAAACGATAGCCGCGTTACCAAATTTGGTGCAAAAATGCGTAAAACCCGTTTAGACGAAATTCCGCAGTTCTACAACGTACTCATAGGCGATATGTCGCTGGTGGGTCCGCGCCCCGAACGCCGCCACTATATAGAACAAATCAAACAACAAGCCCCGCAATACACCCGCTTGCTGCGCGTGCGACCCGGCATTACTTCGTGGGGGCAGGTAAAATACGGCTACGCCTCGAATGTGAACGAAATGGTGGAACGCCTGAAATACGATTTGATTTACATCAATAATATGTCGCTCGTAATTGACCTCAAAATTATGATTTATACCGTGCGCACGGTGTTTTTGAAACAAGGACTTTGATTACACAAAGCTCTCAATCCGCTCTTTTGTGCCGGCTATCCACACCAAATCGCCTTCGTTGAACACAAAGTGAAGGTCGGGATTGATGAAAGACTCTCCACTTCTATCGACTTCTATAATAAGGCAGCCTGCGGCGCGTACATTGCTTTGTGCCAGCGTTTTGCCATATACCGAAGACTGCGGTGTAACCACAAACGATTTCAGTTCAATGTCTTGTTCTTTGGTTTGCGGCGTTTCTATTACTTCCATTTCCATAACTTTGGAAAATTCGCTGATGTGCTTATCGGTGCCTATTGCCACCAATTGGTCGGAAGGATAGAGGTAATCGTTCGCTCCGGGAAAATAAATCATTTTGTGTCCGCGAATAATTTTTGCAATATTCACATTGTAATTTTTGCGCAAATCGAGTTCTTGCAGCGATTTTCCCACAAAAGGCGAATCGGGCGACACGGTAAGTTCCGCCAAATGCACATCGCTGTGTGCCATTTGTTTGGAAATAGAACTGCGCAACGGCGATTTTTGCCGTTCATATTCTTCTTTTTGGTTCAAATTTTCTAAAAATCGGTCTTCAATACGCCAATGTACGGTAAAATTTTTGCGTGCAAATACCACAAAAAGTGCTGTGGTGAGCAGTATGAACACCACCGGGAACACACTGTGCGTGTGGCGAAAGTGAATGAACACTACCAGTGTAATGAAAAACATAGCCAAAAATAATCGCAAAAGCGAAAGCAGTGCCAAGCGGCGGCTATTTGCCGGACTTACGGCAGCGAGCGATTCCGAGAGTTGCTTATTGCTGCGGCTTATCATAATAATTCCCATAAGAAAGGGCAGTAGTGCCACTATGGTAATTGCCGAATTGATGCCGTCTATCCACAGTGCGGAAAATTGCAGTTTTTGCAATTCTGTGCTTACAAAGGGAGCAACTATGTAGGTAAAACAGAGAATGATTGCAATAGATAAAGTGCTGTAAATAAGAATGTTGGAAAAATATTTTTTCATAAATCGCTTCCATTCGCTTTCGTTTTTGGCAATTTCTCCACTCAGGGCGTAATTATCTAAAAATGTGCGTATGCGGAGTGGTATGCGCGGATTGAGCCATTCGTAAAACGGATTGGCAAAACGAATAAAATACGGCGTGGTGAAAGTGGTAATAACCGAAACGGCAATAATAATGGGATAAATAAAATTGCTCATAATGCCCAGCGAAAGCCCCAGCGATGCTATAATGAAGGCAAATTCGCCGATTTGCGCCAAGCTGAAACCCGACTGCAACGACACACGCAGCGATTGCCCCGAAAGCAACACACCCAGCGAAGAGAACGTTGCTTTCCCCAGAATGGTAACAACCGTGAGCACCACAATGGGAAACCAATATTCCACCAAACTCGCGGGATTTACCATCATACCCACCGACACGAAAAACACCGCGCCAAAGAGGTCTTTAATATTTTTTGTGAGATGTTCCACATGCTCGCCCTCTATGGTTTCTGCCAAAATAGAACCCATAATAAATGCACCCAATGCCGCTGAAAATCCGAAATGAGTAGCCAAAACTACCAAACTGAAACACAGCCCTATGGAAATTATCAAAAGTGTTTCTTCGTTCATCCATGTGCGGAATTTTTTTAAAAACGTGGGCAACACAAAAATTCCCACCAAAAAACACAACACCAGAAAAAAACCAAGTTTGAGCAAACCCTCAATCAATTCTCCGCCCGAAACCGACTGACTTACGGCTATGGTAGAAAGCATTACCATCATGAGAATAGCCACAATATCTTCCACTACCAGCGTACCGAATACTATGGTGGTAAATTTTTGATTGCGCAAGCCCAAATCATTGAACGCTTTGATAATAATAGTGGTACTCGACATGGCAAGCATGCCGCCCAAAAACACACTTTCTAAATTACTCCAACCCAGCAAATGACCCACCACAAAGCCTATGCACAGCATGGAAAGTACTTCGGTAACAGCCGTAATAACCGCCGAACCACCCACTTTGAGGAGTTTTTTGAAACTAAATTCCAAACCCAGCGCGAATAAAAGAAAAATAACTCCGATTTCACTCCACACCATTACCGTGCTTTCATCGAGAATAGAAAAACTTTCGGGAAGAAGTTTGAAATACGGACCAATAATAAATCCGGCTACAATGTAGCCCAGTACCAATGGTTGTTTTAAAGCGCGGAAAATAAGCGTAATAATACCGGCAGAAATAAAAATAAGTGCTAAATCGTGTACTAAATTAAGGTCTTTGTGCATAGAAACATATTTTTTTGCCAAATGTAGAAAATTTTTGTATCTTTGCACCGAAAATTCTTTGTACGGAAGAAAAAACACAGTGTTTCTCAATGGAAAAAGCAAAAGTTTTATACGTTTCGCAAGAAATAGCAAAGTACTTACCCGACACAGAAATGTCGCTTGTGAGTAGATATTTACCTCAATATATTCAAGAAGGCGGTAAGGAAATTCGTTGTTTTATGCCGCGCTACGGTTTGGTGAATGAACGCCGCAATCAATTACACGAAGTGATTCGCCTTTCGGGTATGAATTTGATTATCAACGATACCGACCACCCGCTTATTATTAAAGTTGCTTCTATTCAAGCGGCGCGTTTGCAGGTGTATTTTATAGATAACGATGATTTTTTTCAGCGCAAGGCACTTTTTGCCGATGATGACGGCGTGGAATTTGACGACAACGAAGACCGTATGATATTTTTTGCTCGCGGCGTGTTGGAAACAGTGAAAAAACTGCGTTGGTCGCCCGATATTGTGCATTGCATAGGTTGGTTTAGTGCGTTGGTGCCCATTTATTTGAAAAAAACGTTTTACGAAGACCCTCTTTTTGCACACGCAAAAGTGGTGTATTCGCTCTACAATAATGAGTTTTCTACGCCATTTTCTAAAAATTTCGGCGAAAAAGTGCATTTCGATGGTATTTCGGAAAGCGATATTGCCACTGTTGCCACCAAAGCCGATTGGATTGCTATCAATAAATTGGTGATAGAACAAGCCGATGGTATAGTGTGCGGCGAAGAACAGGTAAATGAAGAATTGCTTGCCTACGCCAAAAAATTGGGAAAACCTATTTTACCCTATCAAGGCACCGAAAATTATACCAATGCCTATTCCGAATTTTACGATAGTTTATTACAATAAAACAACATTTTTAGACACAAGATGTGAGTACAGAGTAATGAGTACTAACACCTAATCACTAATCACTAATAACTAAATTATGAAGCGACCATATATCTTGTGTTCAGTTTTTGCTTTTTGTGCGCTGTTGTTTTCTGCCTGCAATAAAGACGAAATGGATTTTGGGCACGATTACTTAAATAAATCCGATTTGGTGCGAGCCTTTATAGATAGTTCCACTACATTTTCCACTACCACGCGCTTAGACAGTGCACTACGCTCTACCAATTTGGTGTATATGCTCGGCAATGTGCAAGTTCCGGGATTTTCTACGTCAAAGGCATCGTTTTTGTGTCGATATTATTTCAAAGGTTTTGCCGTAAATTTAACCGCTCCGGATATTGTTCTCGAAAAAATTATTCTGCGATTGCGTCCCAATAAACAGTTTTCGGGCGATACAGCCGCTCTGCAAGAATTTAAAATCAGCGAATTGACAAGTGTTTTGACACGGGAAATTGTAGCCGATTATTTCGATAAAGGTATTCGCCCTACGGCACTTATTACGAGTGCAACGTTGCTTGGTACAAAAACCTATTCGGTGGAAAATATGCTCGATAGTGCGAAGGATTTTCAATTTGAATTTCCGGCAACGCGAGCACTGCAATTATTTGTTCAAATTCAAAGTTTTTACAAGCAGGTAACAGACAAAGCCGCCGAACGACTTCAAGATTCCGCCCTCAATGCAATATTTAAAGGATTGTACATACAAGCATCGCAAGGGGCGGCTATTATTAATTATTCTACGCGCATAGAAATTCATACCAATAAAGGAATTGCGTATTTAGAACCTTCTGCCATTGCCTACGATGATGCTTCTACCAGCGTTACCGATGCCGATAGAAAATTGTATGTGCAGGCACTTTCGGTATTCGACCACGTATTTACTTCCAATGTGAAATCGAGCATAGGCGTGGCAACTTCGCCAAGTTATGCGGCAGGATTTATGGCAGTGAAATCGCAACTGAATTTCAATGATTTTGACCGTTGGAAAGATAGTGCAGTGGTGTTCAATGCAGTGAATGTGTTTGTGCCTATTACGCTTTTGAATGCTGCAAATACCCTTGATAGCCCTACAAAAACGCCGTATTTGCGCATTTCCAATGCCGATAAAAGTTATGTTTTCGATTTTGTGCCCACAGTGGGCAGCGATGGAATATATAATTTCAACATTACGCCCTTTATGAGCGTGCTGCGGCGCGGAACTGCCAAAGCAAGCGAATATTCGTATGAAATTATTATGCCGAGCAATAATAGATACGGCAATGCGTTTGCAATAGATGCGGCAAACGAACGAACACGAGTAGAAATACGTTATTCTCGATAACATGTGTGGAATAGTAGGATATATAGGAAATAAAGAAGCATTTCCCATTATTATAAACGGTTTGAAACGATTGGAATATCGCGGCTACGATTCCGCAGGAATTGCGCTGGTGCAAAACGGTATAGTACAATACAAAAAACAGGGAAAAGTTGCCGATTTGGAGCAATTTTCGTGTACAAAAAATACTTCGGGGAGCATAGGAATAGGGCATACCCGCTGGGCTACTCATGGTGAGCCGAATGATGTGAATGCTCACCCGCACACCTCCATGCACGGAAAATTTACCATTATTCACAATGGAATTATAGAAAATTACAGTTCTCTGTGCCGGCAATTAGCCGAACGAGGTGCTTATAAATGCGCCAGCGAAACCGATACCGAAATTCTCGCCAATTTGATAGAATATGTGTATGAAAAAGAACACGTGTCTGCCGAAAAAGCCGTGCGCATAGCCCTCAGTCAAGTGGAAGGAGCCTACGGACTTTTGGTGCTCTGCGCCGATGAACCCGATAAAATTATAGCCGCTCGCAATGGCAGTCCGCTTGTAATAGGTGTGGGCAATGGCGAATATTTCCTTGCTTCGGACGCCACACCCATAGTGGAATATACCAATCGCATAATTTACTTGAATGATAAAGAAATAGCGGTAATTTCAAAACATGAACTTTCGCTTAAAACGCTTTTCAACGACACGCTTACACCCATTATTCAAGAATTGGATTTGGATATAGAATGTATAGAAAAAGCAGGTTTTGACCATTTTATGCAGAAAGAAATTTTTGAACAACCAAAATCCATAACCGACACTTTTCGTGGGCGAGCATCGAAAAATCCTCCGGAAATTTATTTGGGTGGATTGTACAACGTAATGGATAAGTTGGACAAAGCCGACCGCATAATAGTAGTAGCCTGCGGAACTTCGTGGCACGCAGGTTTGGTGGGTGAATACGCTATTGAAGAACTTGCCCGCATACCTGTTGAGGTAGAATATGCTTCGGAATTTCGTTATCGCAATCCTATTATTCGTGCGAACGATGTGGTGATTGCCATCAGTCAAAGCGGCGAAACTGCCGATACACTTGCAGCCGTGCGCTTGGCAAAAAATGCCGGTGCTACGGTAATAGGAGTTTGCAATGTGGTGGGTTCCAGTATTACCCGCGAAACCGATGCCGGAGTTTATACCCATGCCGGACCCGAAATTGGTGTGGCATCTACCAAAGCATTTACCGCACAAGTTACCGTGCTTACCATGATGGCTCTCTTTTTGGGCAAACGCCGTAAAGAACTCGCCACCGAGCGTTATGAAGAATTGATTACCGAACTCTACAATGTGCCTGCACTTATAGAAGAAATTTTGCTCGACAATGAAAAATACTTGCACGTGGCGCGATTGTATAAAGATGCGCCAAACAGCATTTACCTCGGTAGAGGAATTTTATTTCCGGTGGCTTTGGAAGGTGCGCTCAAAATGAAGGAAATTTCCTACATTCATGCCGAAGGCTACCCCGCTGCCGAAATGAAACACGGACCAATTGCACTTATAGACGAAAATATGCCGGTAATTATTATTGCCACCAAAGATAAATCGTACGACAAAGTGGTGAGTAATATTCAGGAAGTGAAAGCCCGCAAAGGAAAAGTAATAGCGGTGGTGAGTAAAGGCGACACGGTGATAGCGCAACTTGCCGACCACGTGTTTGAAGTGCCCGAATGTGATTCGTTTATAGCACCGCTTACTACGGTGGTGCCGCTGCAACTGCTTTCGTATCACGTGGCAGTGTTGCGCGCTTGCAATGTGGACCAACCACGAAACTTGGCAAAATCGGTAACGGTGGAATAAGTTGAGAACTGAAAGTGGAGCGTGGAAAGTTCGATTAGTCAGTTAATCAATTAGTTATCTCTTCAAATACACCAGCGTAGCACCGAATTTGTATTTTTGAAACGAAGCATCTTGAAAAAATAGTTTTGGATAATCACGTTCCAGCGTGGTGCGAATGCGCGTTTTAAGCGTGCCGTTGCCCACACCGTGAATGAATACAATTTTTTCGTAACCCTGCGCAATAGCCGCCGCAAGTTCTTTTTCAAAACTTCGCATTTGAATAGCAATCATATCTTCGGGCAACAGTCCTTGTTCGTTTTCTATAAGTTCGTGCAGGTGCAAATCCACCTCTTTTGTGTGGTTTTTCTCCTGTTTTTTTACCGTAAACGCAGTATTTTCCTGTAAATCGGCACGGAGTTTTTTTTGTAAATCCTGCACTTCGCTCGTTGCAATTTTGGGTACTTCCTGTTTTGTGTGCAGTTTTATTACGTAAGCATCTTCTTCAAAAAAATCATTCACCGTAAACACTCCCGGTTTGTGGAATTTCACCGGCGAAAACGCCATAGTTGCCACAAAAGGCGGTTGTAATTCAAACTCTTTTTGCTTGAACAGCAATGCCTGAAAACTCAGTTTTTCAATCTGTGAAAGGTCTTCGAGCGAAAGTTGCTGCACAAACAGTTTCGTGTTGCTTTCTATGATGCCCGTTTCGCACACATTCCACACGCTGCCATGGGCAAAAAGCAAGGAATACGCCACACTGTAATTGCAATCGTTGATGAGGTATAAATCGAACATATTCGCCTTGCGCACAGTTCGGGTGAATGCCATAAAAAACTGTGGCGTGTCGTTGTTTTCTATTTCCACCGCTTGTGCTATTTGTTGTTTTGAAATCTCCGGTTTTTCTTCCGTAATTTCTTGTTTTTCAGCATTGTGTGCTCGTTCTATCAATACCAATTCGTGTTCCTGCACCGGAATTTCAAATCCCGATTCATCGGCAATTTCTACCATAGAATTGCTCAAAATGCGCCGCACCACACCGCCGCCCACATCGTTTAAATATCGTACCGTATCGCCAACTTGTAATTTCATAATCGAATAAGTGAAAATTTCTTTTCTGCAAAGGTAACGATTTTACAACAATACATTGCTTTCTTTCGGTTTGGAATCTACTATTTCTACTTTGCACTCGTTTCCCCCAACGGTTAAAAAATATTCTTCGCCCACCACAAAGGCTTTATTTTGGGCACCGTGTCCCGATGGAAAATTGAAGGCTATGGGGAAGGAATAGTCTTTGCATATATCTAAAATCAGTTCTTCTATGGTAATGCCAAAGGTATCTGCGCCTTGTTTCATGTCGGTCATACCGCCTACAATCAAACCCGAAAGGTGCGCAAGAATACCCGAAAGTTTCAGGTTTTGCAACATTCTATCTATGTGATATACATATTCGTTCAAATCCTCAATAAACAATATGGCATTGCGGTAGTTGTATTCCAGCGAAAGTCCGCGAATACTATACAATATCGACAAATTTCCTCCCACCAATCGCCCTTGTGCAGTGCCTCGCTTGTTACGTTCGTTTGCCTGCCACGTAATGGTATTTTCTTTGCCGAAAAGTACATTGTGCAGCGATTGTAAGGATTTCTCGGTAATTTTTTCAAAATTTTTGGGCATGGCACCGTGAATGCTTGCCACGCCAAGTGTATTGAGTTTGGAATGAAATACGGTAATGTCGCTAAATCCTATAAGCCATTTTGGATTTTGCAAAAACTGCGTGTAATCCAATGTTTCCACTATGCGAATTGCACCGTAACCGCCTCGCGAACAGAATATTGCGCGAATTTCGGGATTGTTGAATGCTGCTTGCATATCGGCGGCGCGTTCTGTATCGGTGCCGGCAAACACACCGCAGTGAGCGCACACGTGCGGAGCAATCCACACCTGCAATCCCCAACGTTCAAGAATTTCAACCGCTCGCTCAATATACGAATTGTCGATAGGTCCCGAAGGTGAAACAATGGCAACCCTGTTGCCTTGTTGCAAAAATGCCGGAAGTGTGGTCATGTGTTTTCTTTTGAGCAAAGATAGGAATTTTCCTGCTTGCTTGCGTATAGACTTTGGGACTTTTAAAAACAATTTACAATTTACAATTAACTTCGTTGAATGAAACATTTTACAATTTGTAATTAAAGTGTATTTTTGTTCTCTTAAAAAAAACTATGCACATGAAACATTTTAAACGAACAACTATAACTACCGCCCTGCCGTATGCCAACGGACCGGTGCACATAGGGCATTTAGCCGGCGTGTATGTGCCTGCCGATATTTATGCTCGCTATTTGCGCTTGAAAGGCGAAGAGGTGATAATGATAGGAGGCTCGGACGAACACGGTGTACCTATTACCATAAAAGCGAAAAACGAAGGAATTACGCCGCAAGATGTGGTGGATAGATACCATGCGATTATCAAAAAATCATTTGAAGATTTTGGCATTACCTTCGATATTTATTCGCGCACCACGAGTGAAACGCATCGAAAAACCGCATCGGAATATTTTAAAAAACTCTATGAAAAAGGTGAATTTATTGAAAAAACTTCGGAGCAATATTACGACCAAGAGGCACAGCAATTTTTGGCAGACCGCTATATTACCGGCACTTGCCCGCATTGTAAAAACGAACACGCTTACGGCGACCAATGCGAAGCCTGCGGAACGTCTATTTCGCCGCTTGATTTGATTAATCCCAAATCGGCACTCACCGGTTCTACGCCGGTGCTCAAAGAAACCAAACATTGGTATTTGCCGCTCGATAAACACGAGGCGTGGCTCCGAGAATGGATTTTGAACGACCACAAAGAGTGGAAACCAAATGTGTATGGACAGTGCAAAAGTTGGATTGATTTAGGGCTGCAACCTCGCGCCGTAACCCGCGATTTGGATTGGGGCGTAGCCGTGCCGGTGCCGGGAGCCGAAGGAAAAGTGCTTTACGTGTGGTTCGATGCGCCTATTGGCTACATTTCCAATACCATAGAATTACTGCCCGACACGTGGGAAACGTGGTGGAAAGACCCTGAAACGCGATTGGTACATTTTATTGGAAAAGATAACATTGTGTTCCACTGCATTATGTTTCCTGCTATGCTCAAAGCCGATGGCTCTTATATTTTGCCCGAAAATGTGCCGGCAAACGAGTTTTTGAATTTGGAAGGCGATAAAATTTCAACATCGAAAAATTGGGCGGTGTGGTTACACGAATATTTACAGGATTTTCCGGGAAAACAAGATGTGTTGCGCTACGTTTTAACCGCCAACGCGCCCGAAACCAAAGATAATGATTTTACGTGGAAGGATTTTCAGGCGCGCAATAATAATGAATTGGTTGCCATTTTCGGCAATTTTGTGAACCGCGCTTTGGTGCTTACGCATAAATATTTTGCAGGGAAAGTGCCTGCTGCCGGCGAATTGACCGACTACGACCGCGAAACTTTGCAAGAATTTGTGAACGTGAAAGGCGAAATGGAAAAATTGTTGGAAAACTACCGTTTTCGCGATGCGCTGAAAGAAGCAATGAATTTGGCACGTATTGGCAATAAATATTTGGCAGACACCGAACCTTGGAAATTGGCGAAAACCGACATGGCGCGTGTTGCCGCTATTATGAATTTTAGTTTGCAAATCACTGCAAATTTGGCAATTGCATTTGAACCTTTCTTGCCCTTTACTTCCGCAAAATTGCGCAAAACCCTCACTATGCCTTCCTTTAATTGGAGCGATTTGGGTTCTATTGCTATTTTGCCGAACGAACACCCACTGCAACAACCCGAACTGCTTTTTGAAAAAATAGAAGACGATGTGGTGGCTGCGCAAGTACAAAAACTTTTAGATACCAAAAAAGCCAACGAACTCAATAATTATAAGGCTCCGGCAGTACGCGAAACCATAACGTTCGATGATTTTACAAAACTCGATATTCGTGTGGGAACGGTAAAATCTTGCCAAAAAGTACCCAAAGCCGATAAACTTCTCGAATTTACAATAGATGATGGTTTGGGCGGTCGCACCATAGTTTCGGGTATAGCGGCACACTACAAACCCGAAGATTTGCTGGGTAAGCAAGTGTGTTTTATAGCCAATTTAGCACCGCGCACGCTGAAAGGAATTACCAGCGAAGGCATGATTTTGAGTGCCGAAAATGCCGATGGACGTTTGGCGGTAATTACGCCACTGAGCGAAGTGCTGCCGGGTAGTGAAGTGAAGTAAGTCAATGATAAATTACGAAAAAAATGCAACTAACCGATTTTAATACCTTCTTTTTTGTGGGCATAGCCGGAACGGGCATGAGTGCCATAGCGCAGTATTTGCAAGGTGTAGGCAAGTGTGTGTCGGGTTCCGACCGATTATTCTCGCCTACGGAAAAAATGTTGCTGCAAACGCAATTTGAAGCGCAGGGAATAGAATGTTTTTTTCAAGATGGCAGCGGAATCAGCGAGAAAACGCAGGCAGTAATTGTTTCCACCGCCATAGAAGAAAGTAATGTGGAATACCAAAAAGCACTCGCGCTGAACATTCCCATAGTGAAACGTTCGGAACTGCTGGCAGCAATTTCCGATAGCATAAAAACCATAGCCGTAGGCGGTACAAGCGGTAAAAGCACCACCACCGCCATGATTTTCCATATACTTGAAACCTGCGGACGTGCACCTTCGCTTATTACCGGCGCGGGACTTTCGAGTTTGCAAGAAAAATCTTTGCCCGGCAATGCGTGGTGCGGCAGCGGCGAGTGGCTCGTAATAGAGGCAGACGAATCAGACGGTTCGATAGTGAACTACAAACCCGAAATAAGCGTATTGCTCAATATAGACCGCGACCACAAAGAATTTGATGAATTAATACAATTATTCACCATATTCAAGCAACATACAAAATCGCAATTTATTGTAAATAACGATTACGACCGCACGCGCGAACTTTCGCACAATACAGAATTTGATTTTGGCACTACGTTGAACAATGTGGGAATTTTCGGTGAAAATTTTGTGCAACGAGGATTTGAAATTTCGTTTTCCGTGAATGGGTTTCCGTGTACACTGCCCCTCATAGGGCGGCATAATATGGAAAATGCACTTGCGGCAATAGCCGTAGCACGCGCCGTAGGTGTGGATTTACAACAAGCGATTGCAAGTTTGGCAACGTTTCGAGGAATTTACCGCCGCACGCAATTAGTAGGTACAAATTCGGAACGAACTATTACCGTGATAGACGATTTTGCGCACAATCCCGCCGAAGTTGCTGCTGCCATTCGCGCCTGTCAGCCTTGCGCCGAGCGATTGATAGCCTATTTCCAACCGCATGGATTTGGTCCTTTGCGATTTATGCACGAAGAATTGAGCCACGAAGTAGCGCAGGCACTGCGCCCGAACGATGTGTTTTTGATAGGCAATGTGTATTATGCCGGTGGTACGGTGGATATGAATATTTCGCCGCGAATTGTGAGCGATGCCATTGCAAAACAAGGGAAACAAGCAATTTTCAGCGGCACCAAAGAAGAAAGTTTGCAGGAAATTCGCACACAAGCAAGCAATAATTGCGCCATACTCACTATGGGTGCCCGCGACCCCAAACTCGATGATTTTGCGAAAGCTGTGTTGAGGGCAGTGGGTGCGTAGCTTGCTTTTTGAATGATTGAAAATTTTTATAAAATCTATGCCTACAAACGAAGAGCACCAAATTTCGCAGTATAATTACTCGTTGCCCGATGAAAAAATTGCGCACTATCCACTCGCGCAGCGCGATATGTCGAAATTGCTGGTGTATAAAGCGGGCAAAATTACCGATGCGCAGTTTTGTGATTGTGCCGAATTTGTGCCCGAAGGCGCACTCATGATTTTCAATAATACCCGCGTGATTCATGCACGCATAGTGATGCACAAAAGTACCGGTGCACAGATTGAAATTTTTTGCTTAGAACCGCTTGCACCTACAAATTATGAGGAAAATTTTGCTGCGCAGAATACTTGCGAATGGCAGTGTATAGTGGGCAATGCTAAAAAGTGGAAGGACGAAATTCTGTGTCTCGACTGTGAAATACAGGGAAAATTTGTGCAATTTTCTGCAAAAAAACTTGCAGTCAATGATACCGGTTTTCACATTCGTTTTTCGTGGAGTGCACCTATTTCATTTAGCGAAGTGCTGGAAACGATAGGAAAAATTCCTATTCCGCCTTACTTACATAGAAATTCCGAAGAAAGCGATGCTCAGCAATATCAAACCACATACGCCAAACACGAAGGTTCGGTGGCGGCACCCACTGCCGGGCTGCATTTTACTCCGGCGGTATTTGAAAAACTTCGCAAAAAACATATTCGCACTGCCGAAGTAACCTTGCATGTGGGCGCGGGCACGTTTAAACCGGTGAAAGCAGAACTCTACACTAACCACACCATGCACCACGAATACTGCATAGTGCAGCGTTCGCTGGTGGAAACCATTGCCGCACATGCCGGCGCACGAGTGGCGGTGGGCACAACTTCGGTACGCACTATGGAAAGTGTGTATTGGTTGGGTGTGAAACTCTGTCAAAATCCCGAAACGAGTATCGAAGAACTTACACAGTGGGAGGCGTATTCGCTGCCGCAGAATGTTTCTTTGCAGGAATCTATGACCGCATTGCTGGAATATTGCACGGCGCATAAAGTGAATGAATTACGATTTTTTACTCAAATTATGATAGTGCCCACCTACACATTTCGCGTAATAAATGCGCTGTTTACCAATTTTCACCAACCGCAAAGCACGCTCTTACTGCTTATTTCAGCGTTTGTGGGCGAACGGTGGAAGGAAATTTACAACCACGCACTTGCGCACGAGTATCGTTTTTTGAGTTATGGCGATAGTTCGCTATTATTCAGTGATTACTGAAAAAAAAGTACTATATTTGCGCCCTCAAATAATGCAAAATTTACAATTATGACCTTACATTTCTCGAAATCGCAAGACGGATTACTTCCCGCAATCGTACAAGATGCGCACACGCAAAAAGTGCTTATGCTTGGTTTTATGAACGAAGAAGCATTTGAAAAAACCAAAGCAACGAAGAAAGTAACGTTTTATAGCCGCACGCGCCAAACTCTGTGGACAAAAGGCGAAACATCGGGAAATTTTTTGCACGTGGTGAGTATAGCCGAAGATTGCGACCACGATACCCTACTCATAAAAGTCCGCCCCGAAGGACCAACCTGCCACACCGGTAGCGATACGTGTTTTGAAGAAAAAAATAGCACAGCAAGCGATTTTTTGCAACAGTTGGAAAACGTAATTCTCGCTCGAAAACTCAATCCTGTGGAGGGTTCTTATACCAACCGCCTATTCAGCAAAGGCGTGAATAAAATTGCGCAAAAAGTGGGTGAAGAGGCTGTGGAGTTGGTAATAGAGGCAAAAGACAACAACGAAGAACTGTTTTTGGGCGAAGCCGCCGACCTTATGTATCACTATTTGGTGCTTTTGGTACACAAAGGATATTCGCTCAACGATGTGATTGCAGTGCTCGAAAAACGCCATAAGTAAAAAATCGCAGGTTTTTCATTTATTCGTATTATTTTTTTCTATACTCGCATATTCAGCAAACCAAGTAAAACCCAAGTATCATGCAAAAAGCACTACTTTTCACAATAGCCTTATTGTGTTTAATTGCTCATGCTGTTTTTTCATAAATCTTTTTTTTATGATGCCGTTGGGAATATGACTACTCTCCGGGTGGTAGTGCTGAAACGTGCAACGCTTGCAAAGCCCGCCGAACAGAAATTCGTGTGATTGGAAGCATTTTAGGAGCATCTTCGGGCGGCGATTGCTATGATGATGAGAACTAACGATTGAAAAAATAAACACAGAAAACCCTTATAGTTGCTACTATGAGGGTTTTTTTGTGGACTTTTCAAATCTACCCTTATTGTGGTATTTTACAGCAATGTGGTGCACCTATATTTGTTCCATACAAAAACACATAAAAAAAACACAAGTATGAAACAGAATATTTACCCCCATTTTCAAATGTGCGGCTTCGCCCGCTGAGAAATAGTTTTGCCGGAAAAATTGTTCCGGATTGCACACACTGTATTGTAAACTCTTCTTGTGCATAGCGTTCATCGAAAGAGAGTTTATAGGTATTTAATCACTTTTTAAAAATGTAATAGTATGAAGAAAATTTCTATATTTCTTGTATGTGCTGCACTAAGCAGCGCGGCGGTACAGGCGCAAACGCCCACGCCGCCAACACAACCTTCCACCCAAGAACAGGCTCCGGCTACTGCCCAAGACCTTGTGCCTGCGGTAAAACTTGGCAACAATATTTCAGCAAAATTCGGCGGATTTGTTCGTGCCGAATACTACATCGACAATCGCGAAATTGTGGGTGCGGTAGATGACCTGTTCGGATTTTTTCCCGAAGCACCGCTGCTCGATGCCAATGGACACGACCTCAACAAAGTAGTGCGTCAAAATCTATCAACGCAAGCAACTCGTTTCAATTCACTCTTCACCGGTCCCGATTTTTTGGGGGCAAAATCAAGTGCTTTCTTTGAATTTGATTTTTCGGGCGGCAATACGGTAAATGTGCGTTTGCGCCATGCGTGGGCAAAATTGAGTTGGCAAAAAGCCGATGTGTTGATAGGGAAAACGTGGAATCCACTTGCAGAAACACCGTTCCCTGCGGTTGCCGGATTGCACACCGGTATCCCCTACCGTCCGTTTGGGCGCGGCGACCAAATTCGTGTAACCTACAAACCAACGGAAAAACTTAGCGTAGTGGCTGCCGGCGTGTTTCAAACCGAGCACAAAACAACCTTAGACCCAAGTCAAAGTGCCGACATTCGCTCCAATCCTATTCCCGATTTTCACTTGCAAGTGCATTACAAAACTCCTTCGTTTTCAGCCGGAGCACTTTCGGAATATAAGGTAGTGCGCCCTGCAACCTACACAAGCAATGCTGCCGGCGAGAAATTCTCTACCGATGTAACCCTCCCTTCCTATGCACTTGGAGCCTATGCTACCTATAAAAAAGACCTATTCAATGTAATAGCAAGTGCAATTTACGGACAAAATTTGAGCGAACTATTCCAACAAGGCGGTTATGCAGTTACCGAAATAGACCCCGCTACCGGCGCAAAAGAATACTCGGCTTCTACCACAAGTTCGTATTGGATTCATGCCACCTACGGAAAAACATGGGTAGTAGGATTATTCGGCGGCTATCAAAAGAATTTAGGGTTTAGCAACAATATTTTGGCAGGCGGCAGCAATTTCTTCGGTCGCTGGCAGAATATTGACCACTTGTACCGCATTTCGCCTTCGCTCAAATATGTGTATAAACAATGGGCTTTTCAAGCAGAAGTTGATTACAACGTAGCAGCCTACGGCACAGTTGATTATGCTGATAAAGGCAAGGTGAAAGACGCCAAAGAAACATCGGGCGTGAGAGGTATTCTTGCAACCACATTCTATTTCTAAATACAAAAAACAAATAGTAACAAATCATGTAATATTTAAACAATATGAAAAAAATTAGTTTATTCTCAGTAGTCGTAGCACTTTTGACATTCGGAATGTTTTCGTGCTCGCAAACAAGTAAAAAAGCAGAAGAAAAACAAACCTTGACCTTCGGCTTTGCACCTGGTCCGTATTCCGATTTATTCAAAACCGCTATTCAGCCCGAATTGGAGGCAAAAGGCTACACCATAAAAATAGTGGAACTGACCGATTGGGTTACGCCAAACATTGCGCTTGCCAACAATGAAATTGATGCCAACATCTTTCAGCACACGCGCTATTTGAAAAAATTCGCTGCCGACAAAGGTTTCGACCTCTCTCCGGTGATTTCTATCCCTACGGCTTCGCTCGGATTATATTCGCACACGCTGAAAGCAACGAATATAAGCGAACTGAAAACGGAATTGGCTGCGGAGAAGACCGGAACCGCACTTGCCCTGCCCAACGACCCGACTAACTTGGCGCGAGCGTTGATTTTTCTGCAAAATCTGGGGTTGATAACGCTCAAAGAAGGCGTGGAGCCTACGCAAGCAACCGAAAAGGATATTGCACAAAATCCGTTTAAACTCAAAATTCAACCGATAGATGCAGCGCAACTTCCGCGTGCGCTGGACGGTACGGCTCTGGCAGTTATCAGCGGAAACTACGCCATTTCTGCCGGCATTAAACTCTCTACCGCCATAGCCAACGAGCACCTTGTGCCCGAAACGGAAAACATTGTAGCCGTGCGTACTGCCGATTTAGACAAACAATGGGTTGCCGATGTGAAAGAAATCATACAATCGGAGCAATTTCGCAATGTGGTGGAAAATCCGCAATACGACTACGCAAGTTTTCAACGTCCGCAGTGGTATGTAGAAAAATGGGGTATTCAAAACAAATAGTATAAGTATTTTTTTAATCCGAATATTTTACTGCAATGATAGAATTTGATACCATTAGTGTTCGGTTTCAGCACAAAAAAAGCGCGGTAGATGCGGTAAAAAATGTATCATTCCGTATAGAGAAAGGTGAAATATTTGGTATAGTGGGAACCAGCGGAGCAGGGAAAAGTACCCTGCTCCGTACTATAAATTTACTGCAACGCCCCACAAGCGGACGAGTGCTCATAGATGGGCACGATGTTACTCATTTGCAAGGCGATGCGCTGCGCACGTTGCGCATTTCTATTGGTATGATTTTTCAGCAGTTTAACTTGATTCATACCAAAACAGTGTTTGAAAACGTGGCATTTGCCATGAAAGTGGCAGGAAAAAGCAGTGCCGAAATCTCTACTCGTGTGTATGAAGCATTGGAATTGGTAGGACTTACCGATAAGGCTTCGGTGTATCCTTCCACACTGAGTGGCGGACAAAAACAGCGGGTGGGAATTGCTCGCGGCATAGTGAACAATCCGCAAATCCTGCTGTGCGACGAAGCAACTTCGGCTCTCGACCTCGAAACTACCGATTCTATTCTCGCTCTTTTGCAAGAAATCAATCGCCGGTTGGGAATTACCATAGTGCTCATAACCCACGAAATGGAGGTGGTGAAAAAAATAGCCAATCGCGTAGCGGTAATGAGCGGAGGAGAATTGCTCGAATTGGGCGATGTGTTTTCGGTGTTTGCTTCACCGCTACATCCGTTTACCCAATCGCTTGTCAATCGCACACTGAATCTCGATTTGCCCACGCGCATTGTAGAAAATTGCAAAAATCCCTTAGTGAAAATTGTGTATAACGGCGACCATGCCGAACATGCAATTATTTCGGAAACAGTGCAAAAATTTAATATAGACCTGAATATACTGCACGGAAAGATAGAATACATTGGCGGAAAACCCTTTGGAGTGCTGGTGGTGCAAATAGTGGGCGAACACGCCGAAGCAGAACAAGTGCTCAATTATTTGAAAGAAAAAACATACAAAGTGGAGGTGCTACATGGCTAATACCAATTACACAGAACTGATAGACAACTTGATTGTTGCCTTCAACGAAACATTTTTAATGTGCGGAATTTCGCTCGCGTTAGCCATTGTAATAGGCATTCCGCTTGGCACGCTATTATTTATTACCGGCAGAGGACTTTTTTGGCAAAATCGCTTATTGAATCTTTTGGGAGGATTTTTGGTGAATATCATTCGTTCCACACCTTTTGTGATTTTGCTGGTGCTTTTGCTCCCTTTCACGCGATTGGTGGTGGGTACTTCCATAGGACCTGTGGCGGCATCGGTGCCGCTGGGCATAGTGGCTGTGGCATTCTATGCTCGCTTGGTAGAAAGTGCCTTGCACGAAGTAGATAAAGGAGTGATAGAAGCGGCTACGGCTATGGGAGCAACTCATTTCCAAATCATAAAAGACGTGCTTTTTCCCGAAGCCTTAGGCGGTTTACTGCGCGGATTGACCATTACCGCCATTAGTTTGGTGGGATATTCGGCAATGGCGGGTATTGTGGGCGGCGGCGGTGTGGGCGATTTGGCTATCCGCTACGGATACTACCGCTATCAAACCGATGTAATGATTATCACCGTAGTATTACTCATTATTTTGGTGCAAATTCTGCAAAGTTTGGGCGATTTTTCGGCAAAAAAAGCAGAGAAAAAATAAATGACGATTTATAAAAAGAGAACACAATGACAACAGAAAAAAAAGAGTACAAAAAATTTTGGGACGAAGCGTTGGAAACCCTTCCGCGCCCGGAGTTGGACAAACTGCAAACCCGATTGCTCAAAGAGCATTTGACCTTTGCCTACCACCATTCGGTCTATTACAAAGAAGCCTTCGACCAAGCAGGCGTTTCGCCCGAAGATTTCAAGGAGTTGAGCGATTTGCGCAAATTTCCGTTTATCAACAAACAAGTGGAGCGCGAACAACAACAGAAAAAGCCGTTGCTCGGCAATATGCTTGCCGTGAGCGAAGAGGAGGTGGTTTTTGTGTCGGCATCGAGCGGCTCTACAGGCGTGCCTACGCTCAGTCCCTTTACCAAGCAGGATTTCGATGATTTTCAAAGCGTAGAGAGCCGCCTTTTTTGGGCTATGGGTATGCGCCCCACTGACCGCTATGTGCACGCGCTCAATTTCAGCCTTTTTGTGGGCGGACCGGACGTAATTGGGGCGCAAAATCTCGGTGCGCTCTGTATTTGGGCAGGTTCTATTCCTTCGGATAGATTGCTGTTTATTCTGAAAGAGTTTCAGCCTACCGTGATTTGGACTACGCCTTCATACGCATGGTATTTGGGCGATACCGCCAAAAAACAGGGAATAGACCCGGCAAAAGATTTGGCTATCAACAAAATAATTGTAGCCGGCGAATCGGGCGGCTCCATTCCTGCCACACGCGATGCCATTGAAAAATTGTGGGACGCAACGGTGTATGACTTTTTCGGACTTTCCGATATTTTCGGTGCTTGTGCCGGAGCCTGCGATGAGCACAATGGACTGCATTTGGCAGAAGACAATATATTGGTAGAGCTTATCAACCCCGAAACGAAAGAACCGGTGCCCGATGGCGAGCAGGGTGAATTGGTGTTTACCACGCTCAAAAAATCGGCACGACCGATGATTCGTTTTCGCACGGGCGACATAGGACACATTGACCGCCGCCCTTGTGCTTGCGGACGTACCCACACGCGCATCTACATTGACGGACGCTTGGACGATATGCTCATCGTTTCGGGCGTGAACGTGTTTCCGAGCGACATAGAGTATGTGGTGCGCAATATTCCGCAACTTTCGGGCGAATATCAAATCACGGCGATTACCGAAAATTTCAGCACCAAATTTATTGTGGAGGTGGAGCAAGCAATTAACAACATAGAATCGAAGGAAGTTCTGGCAGATATTGTATCTTCGCAAATCAAAACTCGCGTGGGCGTGAAGCCCAAAAAAGTGGTGGTGCACGATTACGATACCCTGCCACGCGCCACCCACAAGGCGAAACGACTGATAGATAATAGAAAAACGTCATTTACATATACTATTTAGAGATTATGCCAACATTAAGCAAACGAATAGAACATTTTACCGATTCGGTCATTCGCCGAATGACGCGGATTGCCAATCAATATGGTGCAGTCAATCTCTCGCAGGGATTTCCTGATTTTGACCCGCCTGCGGCACTGAAAGATGCCTTGAAAACCGTTGCCGAGGGGAGTATTCACCAATACGCCGTAACGTGGGGGGCTGCCAATTTACGCCAAGCGTTGGCACGCAAGCAGTCGCGCTTGATGGGCATCGAGATTAATCCCGACACGCAGATTGTGGTTACGTGCGGCAGCACGGAGGCTATGATTGCCACCATGCTTACCGTTACCAATCCGGGCGACAAAGTCATTGTGTTTTCGCCGTTTTACGAAAATTACGGTGCCGATGCCATTCTTTCGGGCGCAGAACCGATTTATGTACACCTCAATCCGCCCGATTTTGGTTTTGTGGCGGAAGAGTTGGAGGCGGCGTTTCGCCAACACCCCAAAGCGTTGATTCTCTGCAATCCGTCCAATCCTACGGGAAAAGTGTTTACGCGCGAAGAGTTGCAACTCATTGCCGACCTTGCCATTAAATACGATGTGTTTGTGATTGCCGATGAGGTATATGAACACATTGTGTATGAACCACATACGCACGTTTATTTTGCTTCGCTTCCCAGCGTGGCAGACCGCACCATTTCGTGCAGTTCGCTTTCCAAAACCTACTCCATCACCGGCTGGCGATTGGGTTATGTGATTGCGCCGCCGCATATCACGGAGGGCATACGCAAGGTGCACGATTTCCTCACCGTAGGTGCCGCCGCGCCCCTGCAAGAGGCTGCCGTTACCGCACTCAACTTTGGCGAAGAATATTACCGAGAGTTGCAGGAACACTACACCCGCAAGCGCGATTTTTTTCTGAAAGGATTAGATGAGTTGGGGTTGAAATACACCACTCCGCAAGGTGCCTATTATGTAATGGTAGATGTGTCGGAGTTTGGCGTAAGCGATGACGTGGCATTTTGCGAATGGCTCGCTCGCGAAGTAGGCGTGGCGGCAGTGCCCGGTTCGAGTTTCTTTCGCGGCAATGTGCACCATTTAATTCGGTTCCATTTTGCCAAAAACGAAGAAACCTTGCAAGCGGCGTTGGATAGATTGCAAACGTTGCGCGAGAAAGTACAAAAAAGTTGGAAGCAATGATAACAGTTCGATTTCACGGCAGAGGCGGACAAGGAGCCTTTACCGCAGCAAAATTACTCGGCGAAGCAGTTGCTATGTATGGCGGAAAACAAGCACTTGCCTTTCCTTCCTTCGGACCGGAACGGCGTGGCGCACCGGTGCTCGCCTTTGTAAAAATAGACGATACGAAAATTTACGACCGCAGCGAAGTGCACACTTGCGACTACGTGGTGGTGTTAGACGAAACTTTGTTCAATCCCGCGTTTTTCAATGACCTCAGTCCACACGGGCGCGTAATTCTCAACACCGGCAATAAAGAATTATATGCCGCCTACAATTCTTCACAACTTTTTACCGTAGATGCCTCGCGCATTGCGTTGGAAATTCTTGGTCGCCCTATTACCAATACGGCTATGCTGGCGGCATTATCGGGAATTTCGGATATTGTGAGTGTTGAAGCCTTGATTTTGGCGTTGGAAAATTACATGAACGGTGCTATTTTGGAGAAAAATAAACAGATAATACCTGCGGTGATTGCCGCTCTTTTAACATAAATTCCGGAACATACTGCCCGCGCAAATACCCTCAATGCGGTATTGTAGCACTCAGTAGCGCAACCTATTTTTGTTTCATACACAATGTAAATATAAGTATGAGCAACAGACCAACCGTACAGCACTTCAATTCTCCGAAACATATTAGCGATTACCCCGTAGGACCTGCGTTTCGTGCGGGTTTTCTTACTTCTACCAATGCCGGTTGGCGCAGCGAACGTCCGGTGTTGGTAGCGGAGCGATGTACTTTGTGCTATCAATGCTATATGTACTGCCCCGAAGCTACGGTTTTCAAAATCACCGGCGCGGTAGATTTCGATTTCGATTACTGCAAAGGCTGCGGTATTTGCGCCGAAGTGTGTGCAGCAAAAGCAATTACTATGATACCCGAAAAAAGATAAGTATGAAGAGAAACGCATTTATATCGGGCAATGATGCCGTAGCCGAAGGCGTGCGGTTAAGCCGTCCGCATGTGATAGCCGCCTACCCTATTACACCGCAAACCGTTGCCGTAGAGCGACTTTCGGAAATGGTGGAAGACGGTAGTTTGCAATCGGAATTTTTGCACGTGGAGTCGGAACATTCTGCGCTTTCTGCCTGCATAGGCGCGAGTGCGGTGGGTGCTCGCACGTTTACCGCTACTTCGTCGCAGGGATTGCTCTACATGGCTGAGTGCTTGCACTATGCTTCGGGCGGGCGATTTCCTATTGTGATGATGAACGCCAACCGTTCGCTTGCCCTTCCTTGGAGTATCTATGGCGACCACCGCGATTCGCTTTCGCAGTTGGATTCGGGTTGGATTCAAGTGTATGTAGAAGATGCGCAGGAAAGCCTCGATATGGTGATTCAATCCTTCGCTCTTGCCGAGAATTTGGACGTACTTACGCCTGTAATGCTCAATTTAGATGGTTTTACGCTTACGCATACCTACGAATTGGTGGAACTTCCTTTACAAGAAGAAGTCGATGCTTTTTTGCCGCCGTTTGAAACTCCCTACAAAATGGATTTGGATAATCCTAAAAATCTGGCATTCAGTTCGCAACCGTCCGACAATACAGAGTTCAAATATCAACAACACCATGCAATATTGCACGCAAAACAGGTAATTCGCAATATTGATTCTCGCTTCGCGCAAACGTTTGGGCGTTCCTACGGTGGACTTGTGGATGCCTATCGCTGCGAAGATGCGGAATTGATTGTAATAAGTTTGGGCAGTACTACCGGCACATGCCGCGTGGTGGCAGACGAATTGCGTAAAGAAGGGTGGAGGGTAGGCGTGCTCAAAATCCGCTTTATGCGCCCCTTCCCCGAAGAAGAAATTGTGAAAATTACGCGCCACGCGCGAGCAATTGGTGTTATAGACCGCGATATTTCTTTCGGTTTTGAGGGCACGGTGTTTACCAACGTCAATTCGGCTTTGAGTAGGGGCAATACGCATATTCCTACGCACAATTTTATTGCCGGACTTGGCGGTAGAGATATTTCCAAAGAATCTATTCGAGAACTGTTTTCTACGCTCAAAAAAATATCGAAAACTAATGATACAGAGCAAAATATAGTAGAGTTTTTAAACCTAAATGTTGCAACAAATGACTAACGCAATGAATACCACTAAAATAACTGCCCGCAGTATTACCGACCGCGAGTTTTTCTACGGACACAAAGCCTGTGCCGGTTGCGGCGGCAGTTTGGCGGTGCGTCATATTTTAAAAGTGCTGGGCGAACGCACGTTTACCGCTATTCCTGCAGGTTGTATGTCGGCAGTGGGATTTATTTATCCGCAACTCTGTTTTACAGGTAATGCCATTATTTCCACTTTTCCCGGCACTGCATCTATGCTTTCGGGCATAGCCGCCGGAGCAAAAGCACTCAAACTCAATAATTTTCATGTAGTGGGAATTGCCGGCGATGGCGGTACTGCCGATATTGGTATTCAAGCACTTTCGGGAGCCATAGACCGCCGCGATAAGGTGATATATATATGCTACGACAATGAAGCCTATATGAATACCGGTATTCAAAAAAGCGGATTGACACCCTTTGGTGCAAAAACTACTACTACACCTGCCGGAGAAAATATTCGCGGAAGCGTTACGCACAAAAAAAATATGTTTGAAATAGTTGCCGCACACGGCATAGACTACGCCGCCACAGCGAGTGTGGGCTATTTGCAGGATTTTATCAATAAAATACAGAAAGCCTCGCAGGTGGAGGGAACTTCGTATATACACGTGTACGCACCTTGTCCTACCGGTTGGGGTGTGGCGAGCAATACCACCGTCAATATTGCCAAAGAAGTGGTGGATTGTGGATTGTGGTATTTAGCCGAATATGAATGTGATGAATTTACTCTCAATAGAAATCCCAAAACATTTACTTCTGTGGAAAAGTATTTACGAAGTCAAGGTCGGTTTAAACACTTGCAGGCGCACGACATTGAACATATAGAAGAAATGCGCGACAGAAAATGGGAGCGAATGCGGCGATTGTGGCGAAGTGTGTAAAATCATGCCGCTACAAACTCCACTCAAAACCGTCTTTGGTATCTTTCACCGTTACGCCAAGTGCGGTTAATTTGTTGCGAATTTCATCGGATTTTGCAAAATCTTTCTGTTGCTTTGCTTGCAAGCGCATTTCGAGCAACATATCTATTGTTCCTTTCAGAATTTCGGCGTGCGCATCGCTTGATTGATTTAATGCCGGTTGTAAACCCAGAATATCGAATATGAATGTTTTGTATAATTCTGTAAGTTTTTCTTTATCTTCGGCGGTAATGCTGCCGCTGCCGTTGGCAATAGATTGAATTTCGCGCAGGGCAACGAATAGGTGTGATATAAGAATGGGTGTGTTCAAATCGTCATTGAGCGCGGCATAGCATTTTTGCTCCAATTCTGCCACGTTGATAGTGCTTGTGGCTGCTGTGGGTAGTTTTTCAATTACGTCTATGGATTGCAGGAGTTTTTCCATGCCTTTTTGCGCGGCTTGCAGTGCTTCGTTCGAGAAATCAAGCGTGCTGCGATAGTGCGCTTGCAGAATAAAAAAACGAATGGTCATGGGCGAATAGGCTTGTTCGAGCAAGGGGTGCGTGCCCGCAAATAGTTCTGCCAGCGTAATAAAATTACCGAGCGATTTGCCCATTTTTTGCCCGTTGATAGTAATCATATTGTTATGAATCCAATAGCGCACCGCCGATTTTCCGTTTGCCGCCGTAGATTGTGCAATTTCGCACTCATGGTGCGGAAAGAGTAAATCCATACCGCCACCGTGAATGTCGAACTCTTTGCCCAAATATTTTTCGCCCATAGCCGAGCACTCTAAGTGCCAACCCGGAAATCCTTTACTCCATGGCGATTTCCACTGCATAATGTGTTCGGGTTTTGCTTTTTTCCACAGCGCGAAATCGAGCGAACCGTGTTTTTCGTCTTGTCCGTCTAAATTGCGCGTGTTCGATTGCATATCGTCTATATTTCGCCCCGAAAGAATGCCGTAGGGGTGTTTCTTGTTGTATTTTTCTACATCGAAATACACCGAACCTTGCGATTCGTAGGCAAAGCCGCTATTCAAAATGCGCTGCACATAATCCTGTTGCTCTATAATGTGCGCCGAAGCGCGAGGTTCTATACTCGGCGGAAGCACGTTCAAGTGTCGCATACAGTAGTGATAGTTAATCGTGTAATGCTGAACTACTTCCATAGGTTCTAATTCTTCCAATCGTGCTTTTTTTGCAATCTTATCTTCGCCGCTGTCGGCATCATTTTCCAAGTGCCCCACATCGGTAATATTGCGCACGTAGCGCACTTTGTAGCCTATATGTTGCAGGTAACGAAACAAAATATCGAAAGTAATAGCCGGACGAGCGTGCCCTAAATGCGCCTCGCCATACACCGTAGGTCCACACACGTACATTCCCACATGCGGCGCATTTATTGGTGTAAACTCTTCTTTTTTGCGCGTTGCGGTATTGTAAATAGTTACTTGTTGCATAATTACACTGTTTTTTTCGCAAAGGTATGAGAATTTTTAGTTATTAAAAAAAAACTTCGTAGTTTTGTTCCATTAAAAACATAGTAAACATTCTCTTTATGTCGTCAGTAGAAGGAAATATTGGGTCGCGAGTGGTAACTACGCGCACACTTGTAGAAATGAAACAGCGTGGTGAAAAAATTTCTATGCTCACAGCGTATGATTATTCCTTTGCCTCAATTTTAGATAAAGCCGGTATTGATGTTATTTTGGTGGGCGATTCGGCATCGAATGTCATGGCAGGGCACGTTACCACACTACCCATCACCTTAGACCAAATGATTTATCACGCCGCATCGGTGCAGCGAGCCGTAAAACGCAGTTTGGTGGTGTGCGATTTGCCTTTTGGTTCTTATCAGGGTAATTCGCGCGAGGCACTTAATTCCGCTATTCGTATTATGAAAGAAACCGGGTGCAGTGCGGTAAAAATAGAAGGAGGACAAGAAATCATAGAATCGGTTACGCGAATTTTAAGTGCTGGTATTCCGGTAATGGGGCACTTGGGTTTAACGCCGCAATCTATCAATAAATTTGGTACTTACGCAGTGCGCGCGCAAGAAAAACTTGAAGCGGAAAAACTTGTGGAAGATGCCATTGCGCTGGAAGAAGCCGGGTGCTTTGGCATAGTGCTCGAAAAAATTCCTGCCGCGCTGGGTATTAAAGTTGCCCGAAATTTGAAAATTCCGGTAATAGGTATTGGTGCCGGCGGTGGCGTGGATGGTCAAGTGCTTGTGTTGCACGATATGTTGGGAATAAATAAAAATTTTTCGCCACGATTTTTGCGCCGCTATCATAATTTATTCGATGAAATTACCGGCGCAGTGTCTTCATACATTGCCGACGTAAAAGCGTGCGATTTCCCCAATCAAAGCGAACAATATTAACGTAGAAATTAGTTGAAATAAAAACGCTCAAATTACACACAATGTGTAATTTGAGCGTTTTTACTTGAAGTGAATTGTAATTACTTTGCCGGACTCCAATAGCAGCGTTTTGGCGACACTATTGCGCCGCTTGCTTTGAGTTTATTCATGGCTTTTTCCACTTCTTTTTTGTCGATGCCTGTGAGTTCGGCTATTTTGCCGGCATTCAAGGCTTCGCCTGCTTTGCGCATGGCTTCCAATACTTTTTCTTCTGTTGTCATAGTGTTTGAGTTTTTAAAATTAGTAAGCAAATATACTATTTTTGGCAAATGAGAGTTTAATAACTTGTGAATAGTTTTTTGAGATTCGTCAAAAAATGCTATGAGAAAAATCAGTATTTTTGCACCATATTGTAAGAAGTGTACCGATATATGAAGCGTTTTGTTAGTGTAGTATTGTTGATTGCGTGTGCGTGTGCGGCTTTTGGGCAGCGTGTGTCGCGCATTGAATACATTGAACAATTTGCTTCGATTGCCGTTTCCGAAATGCACCGCACGGGTATTCCGGCGAGTATTACACTTGCTCAGGCGTGTTTGGAATCGGGTGATGGTAATAGCGAACTTACGCGCAAAAGCAACAATCATTTTGGCATAAAATGCTACGGTTCGTGGCAGGGAAAGCGCGTAGTTCACGATGATGACGAGAAAAACGAGTGTTTCCGCGTGTATCCCACTGCTACGGAATCCTTCAAAGACCATTCGGAATTTATTAAAAACGGACCGCGTTATGCTACGCTTTTTTCATACGAAAAAACCGATTATAAAAATTGGGCGCACGGCTTGAAAAAAGCGGGCTACGCTACCAATCCGCAGTATGCGCAAATGCTTATAAAAATTATAGAAGACCACGAATTGCATAAATACGATACAATGAATGCACCTGTGGCAAAAGCAGACGAAGTGGAAAAAGTAAAAGGCACGGCTCCAAATCCTACGCTTGCGCCGCCTAACCTTGCGCTCAACAAAGCCATACGCGCTATTAACGGACGCAGTGTGTATGAAAACAATAACGTGGAATATGTAATTTTGCAAGACGGAGAAACACTATTTTCGCTTGCACAAAAACTTTCAATGCCTGTGTGGAAATTATTCTCTTTCAATGATTTACAGCAAGGTGATTCTTTGAACCCCGGCGATGTGGTATATATAGAAGCAAAACGCGCGAAAGCCGAAAAACCATACGTTTCACACACGGTTGCTGCCGGAGAAACCCTCCATTCCATAGCACAACTCTATGCTGTAAAAGTGCAAAAACTTGCTCAATTGAATAAAATCAACAAAAAGCAAGAAGTCGTCGAAGGCAGCAATGTGTTCGTAGGGAAAACCATGTTCTTTTAGTAAATATAAGTAATTGATTTTCAGCGAATTATATATTTTTGTTGATTGTTGCACCGAAGAAAGAAATCGGCAAAAAAAATCAGTGCAAAAAATTAAAATAATTTTACCTCTTGCACCATACATAAACTCATAAAAATTATATATTTGCAACGCAAAAAAATAACGAAATGAATACAGAAAAACAAATTAAATCAGCGTTGATTTCAGTGTATTACAAAGACGGACTTGATAGTATTGTTCTGAAACTGAAAGACTTAGGTGTTACGTTTTATTCCACAGGTGGAACTCAGGACTTTTTGGAAACGTTGGGTTGTGCAGTGCTTCCGGTAGAAAATCTTACAAGTTACCCTTCTATTCTGGGTGGACGAGTAAAAACCCTCCACCCAAAAGTTTTTGGCGGTATTTTAGCCCGAAGAGATAATGCAGGTGATAAGGCACAACTCGCTGAATATGAAATACCTGAAATAGATTTGGTGATTGTGGATTTGTATCCGTTTGAAGCAACTGTTGCTTCGGGTGCTGCCGAACAAGATGTGATAGAAAAAATCGACATTGGTGGAATTTCACTTATTCGTGCTGCTGCGAAAAATTTTAAAGATGTAGTAATTGTAGCATCGAAACAGCAATATGCAACCTTAGATTCATTGCTCGAAAGCAAGAAAGGTACTACTTCAATTGATGACCGTAAATTATTTGCTCGTGAGGCATTTAATACATCTTCTCACTACGATTCTGCAATATTCAATTACTTTAATCAAGGTGAAAGTAAAACTGCCGCCGAAAAAATCAGTGTAAGCAACGGTTCGGTGCTTCGCTACGGCGAAAATCCGCATCAAAAAGCAACCTTCTATCAATTCAATAATACAAACAACGCTGCAACGCTCGCCAATTCGCAAGTATTGCAAGGCAAAGAACTTTCGTACAACAATATGCTCGATGCCGATGCCGCTTGGAAAGCCGCCAGCGATGCCTATCATGCTGTGTCGAATATTAAAGACAAAGTGGCAGTGTCGGTGGTGAAACACTTAAATCCTTGTGGATTAGCAGTTTCCAATACGGCAATGAAAGCATTGGAACTTGCATGGGCAGGCGACCCTATCAGCGCATTTGGTGGGATTCTTTGTTTTACAGCAACGGTTGAGGCTGATGTGGCAAAATGGCTGAGCGATAAGTTTGTAGAAATTATCATAGCACCGGCATATTCGGCGGAAGCCCTCGAAATTTTGGCGAAAAAGAAAAATTTGCGCGTGTTGGTAACTCCTATCAAACCCGAAATTACCGGTGAAAAACTCTATCGCTCCATCAATGGCGGTTTGCTGGTGCAAGACGAAGACGAAGGGCTTGACACCGAGTACAAACCGGTAACGCAAAAACAATTTACCCCAACGCAAATAGATTTAGCGAAATTTGGCACGCAAGCAGGCAAACATTTGAAAAGTAACGCCATTGCGCTTGTTTCGCAAACGGCTGACGGTTCCTATTGGCTCACCGGCGCAGGTATGGGGCAGCCCAACCGTTTGGACAGTTTGCGCTGGCTCACCATTCCGCGTTTCAATTTGAAAGAAGCTGCGGTAATAGAACAATCGGTACTTATTTCCGATGCCTTCTTCCCATTCAGCGACAGCGTGGAGGTGGCAAACGAATACAACATTAAATACATAGTGCAACCCGGCGGCAGCATTCGCGATGAAGACGTTATCAAAGCCTGCGACCAATTCGGCATTGCAATGGTATTTACCGGACGAAGACACTTTAAACACTAAAATAGTAGATGTTTAGATAGATAGACTTAAAGATATAATTGAATATTCAAACAGATAGACATACAGACTTTTAAACTAACATACAATGGGATTATTTTCATTTTTAACACAAGAAATAGCCATAGACCTTGGAACGGCAAACACTATCATTATACAGAATGATAAAATTGTGGTGGACGAACCAAGTATAGTGGCGGTAGATGCGCACACGGGGAAACCGGTTGCCATAGGGCACAAGGCACGCCAAATGCAGGGAAAAACGCACCGCAATATTATAGTTACTCGCCCCATGCGCGATGGTGTGATTGCCGACTTTAACGCTGCCGAAATTATGATTCGCGGCATGATAAAAATGATAGACAAAAAAAGTTCTATGTTCAATTCTTCGCTCAAAGTGGTGGTGTGTATTCCTTCTGGTTGTACCGAGGTGGAACTTCGTGCGGTGCGCGACTCTGCCGAAAATGCCGGCGGACGCGAAGTGTATATGATACACGAACCTATGGCGGCTGCTATTGGAATAGGACTTGACGTGGAGGCTCCCGACGGTAATATGATAGTAGATATAGGCGGTGGAACTACTGAAATTGCGGTGATTGCACTCGGCGGTATTGTGTGCGATAAATCTATTAAAGTGGCAGGTGATAATTTCACTGCCGATATTCAGGAATATATGCGCTATCAGCATAATATAAAAATTGGTGAACGCACAGCCGAAGATATTAAAATCAATGTGGGGGCTGCTACCGATGGTTTGGACGAACCGCCGGCAGATTATATTGTACGCGGTCCACACCAAATGTCGGCATTGCCGGTGGAAATTCCGGTGTCATATACCGAAATTGCCTATTGTTTGGATAAATCTATCACGCGCATAGAAAGTGCCATACTTTCGGCTTTGGAGCAAACTCCACCGGAATTGTACAAAGATATTTACAATAAGGGAATTTATTTGGCAGGCGGCGGCGCATTGTTGCGTGGTTTGGCAAAACGATTTGAAAACAAACACAAAATCAAGTTCCATATAGCCGAAGACCCTCTGCACGCAGTTGCTCGCGGTACGGGTGTGGCACTCAAAAATATCGACAAATTCCAATTCCTTATTCGATAAATACTTGAATTGAAATATTGTAATTTGCTCTGAAATAACGAGTTGATTGTTTAAAAAAGTGGATTTTGCGAACGTGAAGTCTGCTTTTTTTTATGTAAAAATATGCGCAAAAACAGATTCAAAAACATGATTTCTTAAAAAATAAAGCGCATATTTACCGTATAAATAAACCCTAATAATTAACTAAAAAATTACCACTATGAAAAAGTATGTTTGTACAGTATGCGGTTATGTGTATGACCCTGCAGTGGGCGACCCCGATAGCGGCGTTGCGCCCGGCACAGCCTTTGAAGATATTCCTGCCGATTGGACTTGTCCGGTGTGCGGAGTAGATAAAGATAGTTTTGAAGTGCAAGAATAATTCCTGCCGAAAAATTGTTTGCTCCGAATGAGTGCTCACGCATTTGTTCGGAGTTTTTTATGCGCTATCATAGCGCAATGTATTGTGCGCAGGAAAAAATTACTACCTTTGTGTGCATAAAATCAAAATTATACTTCATGAAAACACAAAAAATATCTCCTTCGGTGCATTATGTGGGTGTGAACGACCGCCGCAAATCGCTTTTTGAAAACCAAATGCCGCTGCCATACGGTGTTTCATACAATTCCTACCTCATAGTCGATGAAAAAATCGCGCTTATAGACACCGTAGAGGAAGGCTATTTCGATATTTTTTTGCAAAAAATAGAAGCCGCAACGCAAGGACGTAAGGTGGATTACTTGATTATCAACCACATGGAACCCGACCATTCCGGCTCTATTCGATTGATTACGCAGCAGTATCCCAATATTCAAATAATAGGCAATGCCAAAACCTTCGATATGCTGAAAGGCTACTACGGCGTAGTTGATAATTTACTTGAAGTAACCGATGCTGCCGAACTGATATTGGGAGAAAAAACACTGCAATTTTATCTTGCACCTATGGTGCATTGGCCCGAAACGATGGTAACATATCTCAAACAAGAGAAAATTCTCTTTTCGGGCGATGCCTTCGGGTGCTTCGGCACGTTGGACGGCGGCGTAGTGGATACTTCCATTAATCTCGACAAATATTGGGGTGAAATGCGCCGCTACTATGCCAATATTGTGGGAAAATACGGTGTGCCGGTGCAAAATGCACTCAAAAAACTCTCATCGCTCGAAATTGATACGATTTGTTCCACGCACGGTCCGGTGTGGACAGAACACCGCGCAAAAGTGGTGGAATTGTACGACAAATACAGCCGCTACGAAGCATTGGAAAAGGGAGTAGTAGTTGCCTACGGCTCTATGTACGGGCATACCGAGCAAATGGCGGAAGTGATAGCCGAAGGAATTGTAGCCGGCGGCGTGTCGAAGGTGCTGCTGCACGATGTTTCTAAAACCGACCTTTCGTTTGTGCTTGCCGATGTGTTTAAATATTCCGGCTTGGTAATTGGTTCGCCAACCTATATGAACGAACTTTTTCCCGGTGTGGCTGCGCTGCTCCACAAAATAGAGATGCGCGGTGTGAAACATCGTATTTTTGCAGCCTTTGGTTCGTGCACATGGGCAGGAGTGAGTGTAAAAACACTTGTGCCGTGGGCAGAAAAATTGCATTGGCACATAGTGGGCAGCGTGGAAGAAAAACAAGCCCTCAAAGCCGAAAAATACCAACAGTGCTACGAATTGGGGCTGAAAATGGCGCAGGCGGTATTGGGGAAATAATTCCAATGTGCTCATGTGAAACTGTATTTATGCACTCAATTCTAATGCTTGACCTTGCAAGCCAACACCGAAAAATACAACAGGAACTTTCTGCTGCCATGCAGGAAGTAATAGAAAGTAATGCTTTTGTTAAAGGAAGTCAAATTTCTGATTTTCAGCATAATTTAGAAAAGTTTTTGGGCGTTCGGAACGTAATTCCGGTAGGAAATGGCACCGATGCGTTGCAAATAGCACTTATGGCTCTTGGTTTGCAGCCGGGAGATGAAGTTATACTTCCTTCATTTACATTTGTTTCCACTGCCGAAGTTGTAGCATTACTTCACCTCACGCCGGTGTTTGTAGATGTGCGCCGCGATACATGTAGCATTTCCATAGAAAGTATCGAGCGAGCAATTACACCGCGCACACGAGCAATTATTCCCGTACATTTATTTGGGCAAAATGCCGATATGGAAGCAATTTTAAAAGTGGCGCAGGCGCACAATATATATGTAGTAGAAGATGCTTGTCAGTCGATAGCTGCGGAATATACGTTTGCAAACGGTGAAAAAACACAGTCGGGTTGTATGGGTGCAGTGGGTTGTACTTCGTTTTTTCCATCGAAAAATTTGGGTGCTTTTGGCGATGGTGGTGCAATTTTTACGAATGATGATACGCTTGCACAAACAATGCGCATGATAGCCAATCACGGTTCATGCACGCTCTACCGGCACGAATTTGTGGGCGTAAATTCTCGCTTGGATACCTTGCAAGCCGCCGTGCTTAATGTAAAACTTCGATATTTACCTGAATATACCTTAGCGCGTCAAACTATTGCCAATCAGTACGATAGTGCGTTTTTCGGCAATCCGCATATTGTAATTCCTGCACGAAATTCGCAATCGGCGCACGTGTTTCATCAATATACCATACAAGTAAAAAATGGCAGGCGGAATGAATTACAAACTCATTTGGCGCAGCGTGGCATACCTACTCGTGTGTATTATCCGCAGCCCTTGCACGCGCAACGCGCATATTCTCAATTTCCTGCGGAGAATTGCAGCGTTTCGGAAGAATTGTGCGAAACGGTACTTTCGCTGCCCATACACCCCGAATTGAGCGAAGAACAAGTGCAGTGGATAGTTCAAAATGTGCGTGAAATACTTGATTAATTCTGCGGAATATCATAGCCCAAACAAAAACATCTCATACAGACTATGAGGGTGATTGTTTTCAAAAAAATCTATTATTGCTCCATAATTCAGAGCAAACATAGATTAAAATTGTACCATTATGAAAGCAAGTTTAGACCTCTACCGCACAAGCGAAGTTCTTATCGGCATTCTTGCCATTATCACTGTTCTTTTTCTTTGTGTTACCATTACTTCGTGCAGCGAAAATTCTTCGCACAAAACAGTGAGTGTGTCTTCGCTCACTACCAATGATGCCGAAAGTGTGGTGTATTTGTATATTCCTGCCGCTGAGAAGGCTATATAAGTTTGCTTATTTTTTTCCTGTTAAAAGAGCAGCCAATTCGCTGTCGAGTGCGCCGTTTTGTTGTGTTTCGGCGTTCCATTCGCGAATACCGAAATTTCCTTTGTAATCCCACGCGGCGTAGGTAATTTTATTGTTGTTAAAGGCTTCGAGTATGTCTTTATAATAGTGCAGGCGATATTCGCGGCGAGTGGTGGGTAGTGCGCCAAATTCTCCACAATAGAGTTGCAAACCCAGTTCGCGTGCTTTTATAATAGCCGGTTGAAATATTTCTTCAAATTTTTCGGTGCTGTATGTTTGTAGTGCTTCTTTGAAAAATTCACGTGCGCGACCTTCGGGAAAACGCTCTACATTGCGGTCGAATACTTCTTGGGTAATAATGGTGGGGTATGCCACACTGTCGTCGAAAGCGGCAAATTCTGTCCAATTTGCACGATAGTGCGTAAACAGAAGGGGGTCGTAATTGTGGAAACTCAAAATAATGTTTTTGTCATTTCTTGGAACTTTCAAATCGGGGAAGGTTTTGGTAATTTGCCACATATTGGAACCTATTACAATTACCCGTTCGGGTTCTTTTTTGCGAATGGTTTTTACACCGCCTGCCACCAATGTATTCCAATCTTGCGGATTGGGAGCCGCTGCTTCGTTCAAAAGTTCATACGCCACCATACTTTCGGGGAAGTTGTGGAGTGAATCGGAAAGCGTAGCCCACAGTTTGTAGAATTTTTGCTGTTCTTTGGGGCTTGTAAAAAGTTGATTTTCACCGCCTTCATTGCCGGCGTTGAAGTAATAACTGCGAATAATGTGTAAATCCACTATCACGCGCATATTGTATTCCAAGCACCATTGAATTGCTTTTCTTACATAATCAAATCCTTCGGCAAGAGGTTTCCCTTCTTCGTCCCATAAATTTTCTTCGTCTATGGGCAGGCGAATGTGGTCGAAACCTAAACTATCGAGCAATCGCACATCGTCTTTGGTGAAAAATGTTTCCCGCTGATTTTTGGTATATTCCTGCGAAAGCCAATGACTAATATTAATACCTCTGTCAATGGCAAAACCTACGGTATTCATAGATGGTTGCGTAACTTTCTGAGATTGAGATGTATTCGTGGAACACGAAAAAAGCGCAATAGCACAACAAAAAAAGAGAAGTTTTTTCATAAGAAGAGTTCGTTTTACTGTAAAAGTTCAAGTATGAACGTTTTTCGACTGCAAATATTGCATTTTAATTTGGAATTTTTGGGTATGCGTGTAGAAATTATAAGAAAGAAAGCATTGTCAATACACGAAAAATTCCATTGTATGCTTCTCTAAGGAAAATTAATGTGCTGAATATCAAAGAAAGTCAAAAATAATCTCGATAAAATGAATGGAAAATAAAATATATACTTTTGTAGGGCACCTCTAAAAATTAAAAACTTGTAAATCAGCATAATAAATTGTATCTTTGTATCAAATTAGAATACGAAGATAATGAGTACATACAAACAACAAGGTCGTGTAGGATTGTTCG
>JAITUU010000055.1 GCA_031286165.1 Bacteroidales bacterium | reverse complement strand
TTGCCATCGGCATCGTAACCAAACGAAAGCGTTTGTGAAAAAGCACCATGAGTAATTAAACACAATATGGCTATTGTGAACAGTAGTGCTTTTTGCATGAGGTGTGGGGTGTGGGGTTTGTTATGCGAATATAGGAAATTGATTTTTTATGTACAAGGAATTTATGGAAAAATTTGTATGGAATGTCATTTTTTTGTTTTGTGTGCGAAGAAACAGAACATAGAGGAGAAGAGATTATATAAACCCCTGTGCCTCAATTTTGAGGGCATCAATGGCTATGGGTATAGGATTTTTTTGTGTTATCATACGGCTTAAAATTGCGGCACTGAGTGTGTGCGCAGGAGCGGTAGCGGCTATGCCGGCGGCTTCTTCGTTGATAATGGTTATGAGGGTTTCTTTGGCGCGTTTCACGGCAAGCCAGCATGCCGGCGACACGTAAATTTGTTGCGAAAGATTGTGTTCAAATTCCGCGCGAATAGTTGCTAAAAGGTCGCTGTGCAGTTGCCCAGCCTGCATGTGCGGTGTTTGTGTGCGCAGCAAAAGCGATTCGGGGTTGATACGTTCCAAAAAAAGCACCAAGCGTTCATACGCTTGTACTTTTATGGGCGTGGTAATTTTTTGATTCTGCGCTCGCAGGTCGTCTTTGCGTTTTTCGCTTTCGTTTTTCAAAAACATTTTTATGAGGTAAAATGCTGTAAAAAACACAATGACACCCGGAATGGTGAGTTTTAAAATTTCTATGATTGTGTACATGATATATAGGTATTATTTATTTAGTTGAGAACTGAGAACAATGAATATCTACAAATATCTCAATACTCATATTGTATGTCTTGTGTCTAAAAATCTTGTGTCTTGTATCTTATTTTGTGAGTTGTTGAAATACTTCTTCCAGCGTTTTTTCTTGTTCGTGCATAGAAAGTACGGTGAGTGAATGTTGTACGGCAAAGTTGAAAATATGTTTTCGTATATCGTCATTTCCGGCAGCTTGTATAAGCCACCGATTATCGGAAATGTGCATTACTACGCCTGCGCCGCTGATTGTTTGTAAATCGGCAAGTGATGTTGCTTCTAAAAACTCTACCAGTAGCGGCGGTTTTGCTGCGCTTTGTTTGATACCGGCGGCGTGGTCGTTTGCCACTATGGAGCCGTTGTTGATTATAATCACGCGGTTGCAAATTGCTTCTACTTCCTGCATAATGTGGGTAGAAAGCAGAATAGTACGTTCTTTACCTACTTCGGCTATCAGGTTGCGAATTTCTATAATTTGGTTGGGGTCAAGTCCGGTGGTGGGTTCGTCTAATATCAGCACTTTGGGATTGTGAATGAGCACTGCTGCCAAACCCACGCGCTGGCGGTAGCCTTTTGAGAGCGCACCGATTTTTTTGTGCTGTTCTTGTTGCAAGCCGGTTTGTTCTATCACTGCATCTATTGTGAGTGTAAATGGCGGTGGAATTTCATAGGCGCGGAGCATAAATTCCAAATATTCACGCACATACATTTCCAAATACAGCGGATTGTGTTCGGGTAGGTAGCCGATTATTTTTTTTACGTCCAAAGCCTGTGTGCGCACATCAAGTCCGTTTACCTGCACCGTGCCTTCAAAATCGGCAATGTAGCCGGTAATGATTTTCATGGTGGTTGATTTTCCTGCTCCGTTCGGACCTATGAAGGCAACGATTTCGCCGCTTTGCACCTCGAAGGAAATATCGTTTACCGCTTTTTGTTCGCCGTAGTACTTTGTGAGATTGTGAACTGAAATAGACATTGTTTTATTTTTTCAATTAACCATTAATCATTACATAATTAATTATTACACTCCCCATTCCGCAGGATTTTTGCGCCATTCTTGCAGTTGTGCCACATCGTTTTGAGTAATATATTGTTTTTCTACCGCTCTGCTTATAAGCGCGTTGTAATTACTCAATGTGTGAATGGTACAATTAATGGCAGCAAAATTGTGTGTAGCCACATCGAAACCGTAGGTGAAAATAGCAACCATACCAAGTACATTGCACTCTGCGGCACGTAGTGCCTCTATTGCCTTAATGCTGCTGCCGCCGGTGGAAATCAAATCTTCAATTACCACAATACGCTGCCCGGCTGCATACACACCTTCTATACTATTGGCAAGTCCGTGTTTTTTTGCTTCGGGACGCACGTAAATAAAGGGTAAACCCATTTCTTCGGCTACCAACATTCCTATGGCAATTGCCCCGGTAGCCACTCCGGCTATAATTTCCACATCGGGATAGAGTGAGCGGATTTTTTCCACAAAGGCACGACTCACCACTTTGCGAATGGCAGGATAGGAGAGAATTTTGCGATTGTCGCAATAGATGGGCGATTTCCAACCGCTTGCCCACGTAAATGGATTTGTTGGTTCGAGTTTAATTGCTTTTATTTGCAATAAATTATCGGCAACTAATTGTTCAATAGATTCAGACATGGAACGTAAAATTTATTTTAATTCAAATTATATAGTAGTAAGTGATTGCAAAAATACACAAATTTCGGAAACGCTCTACGAATGTGTGCATAAAAGCGACGTGAAGGCAGTTTTGCGCGAATTGCCCACGTTTCGTGAGTTTCAAATTCGTTTGTACAATCCTTCGTTTACCAATATTTTTTCGTGGTTTGCCGCGGAATTTAAGCGCGTAGCGGCTGCCGGCGGTGTGGTGAAAAATCAATATGGCGAGTATTTGTTTATTTTCCGCAACGGTTTTTGGGATTTACCCAAAGGAAAAGCCGAAAAAGGCGAAACAATAGAACAAACCGCCCTACGCGAGGTGCAGGAAGAAACGGGCGTGTATGAACTTGCTCTCGAAGAATTTTTGTGCGACACGTGGCATTGCTATTTGCTGAAGGGGAAAATGCTGCTCAAACAAACCTATTGGTACCGCATGACTGCGCCCAAAGAACAAAATCTTACGCCGCAAACCGAAGAAGGAATCGAAGCAATAGCATGGCTTTCGCGCGAAGAAATTCAAAAACGCTTACCGGAAATGTACAGTAGCGTGCGCGATGTGGTGAATTTGATTTGAAATAAACAAGGCATTTCGTTATTATTTACGGTGAGCATTTCGTCATTCCTGCGAAGGCAGGAATCTCAGATATGAACACAAAAAAACTCCTGACTATACAAAATAATCAGGAGTAATCAGTGTGAAAATCGCAGTAATTTATGCTTCTGCCGGAATTACCGATACATACGATTTATTGTTTACTTTCTTTTTGAATGCTACTGTTCCGCTTACAAGCGCAAACAATGTGTGGTCTTTGCCTATGCCTACGTTTTCGCCCGGCATGTGCACAGTTCCTCTTTGACGAACTAAAATATTTCCGGCTTTCGCCTCTTGACCACCAAAAAGTTTCACGCCCAAGCGTTTACTTTCCGAATCTCTACCGTTTTTTGAACTACCGACTCCTTTCTTGTGTGCCATGGTATATATGTTTTAAAAATTATGCTTTAATTGTTTCTATTTGAATTTGTGTCAATGACGGACGAAATCCGTTTTTTACACGATAGCCTTTGCGGCGTTTCTTTTTGAAAATAATAACTTTATCGCCTTTGAGGTGAGTTAAAACTTTCGCCGAAACACTTGCTCCCGCAACGTTTGGTGTTCCTACCGATACTTTGCCTTCGGCATCAATTAAAAGTACTGAATCAAATTGAATTGATTCGCCTTCATTATTTTTGAGACGATTTACAAAAATTGTATCGTCTTTTGCAACTTTAAATTGCTGTCCTGCTATTTCTACTATTGCGTACATTTGTATTATATTTAATTTGCCCTCTAAAAAGGACTGCAAATGTACAAAAGTTTTGATACTTGTCAAGTAATTTTTGAAAAATAATACTAATTTTGTGCGAATTTTAATTTTTAACTCTTTTTTAGTATGCGAAATCTTGTAATTATCAGTTGTTTATGTCTTTTTGCTGCTTGCAGCGAAAATTTGGAAAAACGCATTAGCATGTATCATCCCGAAGGCAATCCTGCTGTGATAGAATATTACCGAAATAATGATACTGCGGCATTTCCTGCCAAAATAGTGAGAATGTATGCGCATGGCGAAAAAGAGGAGGAAACTAACTACAACCCTGTCGGCGAGCGCGATGGACTGCACACGTTTTGGTACATGAGCGGCGACAAAATGCTCGAAGAAAACTTTAAAGATGGTGTACTCGATGGAAAAGCAACCTATTGGAATGAAAACGCTACAAAAAGTTACGAGGCACAATTTACCGCCGGCGAACCTTCTGGCACGTGGAAATTCTACGATAACGAAGGACATTTGCTCAAAGAGCAGACGTTTTAATTACGATACCGGTATTCTTTTCTATTAGAACTGTCATCGACACTATTTCAAACTTTTGTACTGCGCCTGCCATGCTTGCGCTTGACTGTCTTTCACCAATTTCCACATATTTTCGCCGTAGAGCAGTTGGTCGAAACTCGAAAAACCGTAATTGCGCGAAAGAAAACTCCACTGCGCGGGAGTAGGCGCAAAATCAAGCCCTGCCCAACCTTTTTCTCGACTGCGTTCATCGCCATCGTAGGGAAATTCGCTGTATCGCAATTTCCATAAATTTTCAAATGATTCGGGGTCAATTTTGTATAAATCCAAAAAATTCACTTTGTCGGGATTTGCCTTCGATACCATTTTCCCCTGTACTTGTTCCAAAAATTGCTCGCGCGATAAATAGGTGATTTTTTGCTCACCGGTGGATTTGATTTGAATAAAGGCGTAGCGAATGAAGGAATTGTACTGCGTAAGAAGGCTGATGCCGAAATACCCGTTGATAGTAACTTTGAGTTCGGGATTATTTTCGGAACGAATAAAGATATTATTGTCCTGCGCATGAGCGGTGGCACACACGAAAATCAATAATACTATCCATATTCGTTTTAATTTTCCCATTGTATATCGCTTTGTCGTCCGGCTTTTATTTCAATCGCGCCATCAAAGCGTATGCGTTTTTCGGCTTTTCGGCGTTGTTGAAAATTTCCGGTATCCCATCGTCTGTTATTGTTTACGTCAATAAAGGCTCGTAAATTGTATGAACCCGGTTCTATTTTTGAAAACACTATGGTATTTTCGTTTCTTTCGTAGGCTACATATTTCACGTTGCTTATATCTTTTGTTTTTGCAGGCAGCAATTCCAGCACCATATTTTCGGCATTTGCCAAATGCACGGCAAGCGAACCGTAGTTTTCGAGTAGCGGACTGCTTGCAAGTAGTTGGGTGGAATCCACAGTATCGCCGTAAATATCGAATATTGCTTGTGAAGAAAGCACCAGAGCGTATTTTTGCCCTTCCTTCCATGCTGCTTGTATGGCAAAATTGCGTAGGGTGTCGCCGCTGCGTGCAAGCGTAAAATTTTCTTTTGTGTGATAGAGTGCCGTAGTTTCTCCCTGCGCGGAAATGCTGAGTTCTGCGGTGCGGGACGTATTGCCAAACACATCGGTCAAGGCATTTTTTTCGAGAGTTATAAGATAACTTTTTCCCGGTTGTGCCGTGTGAAAAATCAGTACTTTGCGCGCTTCCAATTTGCTTACTTCGCAGCGAGTGATAATAGATGTATGGAGGCTGTCTTTCAAATCCACCATGCGGATAAGGCTGTCGTGCACGGCGGTTATGGGATTATTGCACACTATTTCTATGGCATTGTCCACGAAAAACGATTTTTCCTGCGCCTGCGAAAGTGCTATGTGCAATTTTCCATTTTTCAGCGATTTGAAGCGGTCTTTTGCAGTTAAAACGGTGCTGAACGAAACGGTTTCACTGCGAAGACTTCCCTGCACTCCGCCTTCGGGAAAGGAAACTTCAAGAATCGGATTTTTGAGAAGGCGTACATCGGGGTTGGTAAACCATATTAAGAGCGCATTTGTTTCGGCATCGTATTCGCTGATGTACCAATTTTGTAAATCGGGATAGGCTTTGAGCGAGAGGCGAATATCGGCAGGATTGAACACTTTTGCAAAATAGAGTGCGCAGCGGTTGGTACCCAATCGTTGCGAAAGGATTTTTTGTGTTTGGTAAAATAATTTTGGTTTGAAGGGCTGCGGCATTCGTTGTATAACTTCGCCGGAGAAACTGCCGTCGGGATTTTTTTGCAATAGTGTTCCTTTGCTCGACCACAAGGCAAAACTATCGCGCAAGGAGTAGAGTTGTAGGTTTTCGGCGTTGAGCACGGCTATGGGACGCGAAATTGCTATGTGTAAACTGTCGCCGCTGAAAAGGATAGGATTTTCGGGTATAGAAACGGCTTGCAGGCGTGCGGGAATGGTGGAAATTGCGCTCAACTGAAAGGTATCGGTGTGCAGGGTGGTGTCGAGAACTCGTTGCTTGCGTTGAAAGAGTATTTTTGCATTGCCGGCGGATATGAGTGCTGTGTCGCGCAACCACAAGAGTACGCTATCGGGTGCAACTTGCTCTATTACATAACTTTGTGGCGAAAATTGAGGAATTGTGAGAGAAAAATCGCTCGGCGTTACGGCGGTGGAAAATTTCGCGCCCCATGCAAATCGGGTCAAGCGTTTTTGTGAAATTATATCTATTGTTTGCGCTTGGTTGGTAAATACGCTGAGTTGTATGTTGTTTGGTAAAAATCGGGTTTTTTCTTTGAGTGAAAATGAGTCGCGTTCTGCTACTTTTCCGGCTATGGTATCACCGGCGCGGCGAAACCACGTGGTGTCGGTATATCGCTCGGCGCGAGGGCTTATAATTTCTTCGTGGAAGGCAATTTTTTCGTTCGGCGCGTTGAACATAAAATCGCGATTATCGTTGTCCACCGCATATATTCTGTATTCGCCGGCGGCAATGTTGGAGAGCGTAAACGAACCATCGTTGCGCACTTGGGTTACATAATCGGGTTTTTTCGCAAAAATCGCGCTATCGCTCGCCGTATTGCGATGCAAAAGCACAAACGCTGTTTGCGAAGCGGTACCGCTTTCGGCATCTATCACTTTTCCCGCAATTTGCAGGGTATCTATGGCAGTGCCGGTGGAAAATGCGTAGATAAATTGATTGAGAATATTTCCTTCGTTCACATCGGCTATACTGTTGGTAAAGGTAAGGGTGTAGGTGGTGCTATCGCGTAGCGCAATACCTTTTAAATTGATAGTGAGAGTGCGGCGGCGCGTGGTCATTTTGGGTGTTTTTGCCAGCGGCGGCGAAATTATGCAGGTTTCGCTAGGATTTTTTAGAACAATAAATTCATTGAAATCTATGCGAATACGGTTTAAATTTTGTTGGTTGGTTGCGCCATTGTGCGGACGAGTGCGCAGCACCACCGGTGCTGTGGTATCTTTCAAGCCGCCGGTAGGTCGCGATTCGCGAGCACAGTTGGTAAACGTGAAAAAAAACGGTGTGACAAAACAAAGTGCAAAAAGTATGCGTAGGCGTGTTGTGTTCATGCAACTAAAAATTTGACCACAAAAATACACTTTAATTACAAATTGTAAATTACAAATTGTAAATTATTCGTAAACAGAGGATTTAATTATAAAAAAATGGCAAATTCTTACGAAAATGCCATTTTTTGTAAAACTAAAAAACACTGCGTGTTTTATTTGCGCATTGCTTTGTATTCGTTTATCAAACCATTGGTAGAAACATCGTGGCTTGTAACGGCTTGGTCGTTTTGCAATTCGGGTAGAATTACGTTTGCCAACTGTTTACCCAACTGCACTCCCCATTGGTCGAAACTGAAAATGTTCCAAATCACACCTTGCACAAAAATTTTGTGTTCATACATGGCTATGAGTGCGCCCAACGTGCGTGGAGTGAGTTTTTTGAATAAAATAGAATTGGTAGGAATATTTCCTTCAAATACCATAAATGGTAACAGTTCGTCTATTTCCGCTTGTGATTTTCCTGCTTTTTGCAATTCTGCTTGCACTTGCGCGGCGGTTTTTCCCATCATCAATGCTTCGGTTTGTGCAAAAAAGTTCGCCAAAAGTTTTGGGTGATGGTCGGAAATTGGATTGTGCGAAATTGCCGGAGCCATAAAATCGCAAGGAATTAGTTTTGTGCCTTGGTGAATTAATTGATAGAAAGCGTGTTGTCCGTTTGTTCCCGGTTCTCCCCACAGAATTGGTCCGGTTTGGTAACTCACTTTTTTACCGTTACGGTCCACATATTTTCCGTTACTTTCCATGTTTCCTTGTTGGAAATACGCCGAAAAACGGTGTAAGTATTGGTCATAGGGAAGAATTGCTTCGGTTTCGGCACCGTAGAAATTGTTGTACCACAAGCCAATGAGCGCGAGAATTACAGGAATATTTTTATCGAACGATGTTGATTTGAAGTGATTGTCCATAGCGTGTGCACCCTCCAAAAGTTCTACAAAATTCTCGAAACCGAGTGTGCAAGCAATAGAAAGCCCGATTGCCGACCACAACGAATAGCGACCGCCTACCCAATCCCAAAATTCAAACATATTTTTGGTGTCAATTCCAAAATCGGCAACTGCTTTGGCGTTGGTACTGAGTGCTACGAAGTGATTTTTTACAAATTCCTCGTTTTTCGCTGCTGCCAAAAACCACGATTTTGCACTTTCGGCGTTGGTCATGGTTTCTTGGGTGGTAAATGTTTTCGAGGCTACAATAAATAAGGTTGTTTCAGGATTTACTCGTTTCAAAGTTTCGGCTATGTGCGTGCCATCGACATTCGATACAAAGTGTGCGTTGATGTTCGGTTTTTTATACGGGCGTAACGCTTCTGTTACCATAAGCGGACCTAAATCGGAACCGCCAATGCCAATGTTTACTATGTCGGTAATTGCTTTGCCGGTGTAACCTTTCCAAGAGCCGGAAATTAATTGCTCCGAAAAATCTTTCATTTGCGCAAGCACGGCGTTAATGCCCAGCATTACGTCTTTCCCATCGCTCAAAATAGGCGTATTGCTACGATTGCGCAGGGCAATGTGGAGTACCGAACGGGCTTCGGTTTTATTGATTTTTTCGCCCGAAAATTCTGCTTTAATTGCTTCCGAAAGTCCACATTCGGTGGCTAATTGTTGCAAAAGTGCAAGTACTTTTTCGTCTATGCGATTTTTTGAAAAATCTATGAGAATATCTTCAAAACGAAGTGAAAATTTTGAAAAACGCTGTGCATCGCCTGCAAAAAGGTCTTTCAACTGCGTGTTTTGAAATGTTGCGTAATAGGCTTCTAAGGCTTTCCACGCTTGAGTTTGAGTAGGATTTACGGTTGGAAACATATTTATTAGTTGTTAGTTAATTAATTATTAGTTATTAGAATTTAGAAAGTTGCGTAAAATCAAGCGTAGCAAAATAATCGTCTATGGTTTCGGGGCGGCGAATTTGTACTACATCGCCGTTTGGTCGCAGCAGGAGTTCTGCCGAACGCAGTTTGGCATTGTAATTAAAACCCATAGAATGACCGTGAGCACCGCTGTCGTGAATTACTACTATGTCGCCGATTTCGAGTTTTGGCAGTGGGCGTTGAATGGCAAATTTATCGTTGTTTTCGCAGAGCGAACCGGTTACATCGTATATGGTATTGTGTGCTTCGTGTTCTTTGCCCACCACGCTCAGGTGGTGATAGGCTCCATACAGCGCGGGGCGCATAAGGTTGTGCATACTTGCGTCTAAGCCGGCATAGTGGCGATAGGTGTGTTTGAAATGTTGCACGCGCGTAACCAAATAACCGTATGGTCCGGCTATGTAGCGACCCGATTCAAAATATAATTTAAGCGGCGCAAGTCCGTTTTTTTCTATCAGGTCTTCGTATTTTTGTTTAATTCCGGCACTCACGGCGGCTATATCCACCGGCTGTTGCTCCGGGCGATAGGGAATACCAATACCGCCGCCCAAATTCACAAATTCAAAGCGAATGCCCAATTCTTTGTGTAATTTTATAATCAAATTGAACATAATATCGGCAGTTTCCACAAAATAATCGCCGTTCAGTTCGTTCGATGCCACCATAGTGTGAATTCCAAATCGGCGCACGCCTTTTTGTTGCAGTAATTTGTAGCCTTCAAAGAGTTGCGCTTCGGTCAATCCGTATTTTGCTTCTTCGGGGTGTCCTATTATGGCATTGCCTTCTTTGAGTGCGCCGGGGTTGTAGCGAAAAGAAATCAAATCGGGTAAGCCGGCACTTTGTTCTAAAAATTCTATGTGGCTAATATCGTCTAAATTGATAATTGCGCCCAATTCACGGGCTTTTTGAAATTCGTAGGCAGCCGTGTTGTTGGAAGTAAACATAATGTTTTCACCCGTAACACCTGCTTTTTCGGCAAGCACGAGTTCGGGGTAGGAACTGCAATCGCAGCCGAAATCGCAGTTGGCAAGCAGTTTTATAAGTACCGGATTGGGATTTGCTTTTACGGCATAAAATTCTTTAAATCCTGCGTTCCACGCAAAAGCAGCCTTGAATTTTTGTGCATTTGCCAGCATTGCCGCCTCATCGTAAATATGAAAAGGGGTGGGGTAGTTCGTTATAATGTTCTCTATTTGTGTTTTTGAAAAAGGGAGCGTTTTGTTCATTGCCATAGTTATTTTGAAAACGCAAAAATACATTTTTTTTTGCAAACTGAAAAACAAAACTGTGCGCATAGGCATAAAAAAAGCGAGTAATTGGGTAATTACTCGCTTTTGTGGTATGGTTTCCTATTATAATTTTGTGCCTGAGAATGTATAGTCCAAAGGCATAGTATAGGCAATATGTATGGTATATTCTAATTTGCCGTTTGAAATTGCTGCGTCAGCACCGGTTTTTAAAGATGCCACTGCTTCAACTTCTGTAACATTTCCTGCATTAGTTGTTACAGTTACGGTTACGGTTGGAAAAACTCCTCCTGTTAATGTTCCTTCATCATCAATAGTAATACCGGTTATAGTGAAATCCGGCATTGCAATAGTTGGTGCCATTGCCATTGGTTTTACGGAAAATGCGGCAACGTTCAATGAATAGGTGCCGTCTGCGGTTTTGGTGAGATACGAAGAATGTGCTTCTGAGGTAGAACCATAACTTGTGGTACCGGTATAACTACCTACGAAATCTGGTCCTATTGGAGTTTCCGGGTTTTCCGGTCCTGTTGGGGTTTCTGTTTCCGGTTGTTTTTTCGTACTATCATCGTCATTTTTTTTATCGCAACTTGCGAATAATGACATACTTACTACTGCGGCACAAAGGGTTGCAAATTTAAAGATTTTCATTTTGTTATTACTTTTAAAGGTTTATGTTAATTTTAGTCGCGCAAAATTACACAATTTTGCACATTGAATACGAGTTATGGCTAAAAAATATGAATTAATTTTTAATTTTCAATTTTCAACTCTCAATTAATTCGTATGTTTGCAGGCGAAAAATACAAAGTATGAGTTGTTTACACATTAAATTATATAACGAAAATCCCAACGAGCGACAGGTGCAGCAAGTGGTGGAAATTCTCCGCGCCGGCGGCGTGATTATTTATCCCACCGACACGGTGTATGGCATAGGCTGCGATATTTTCAATAAAAAAGCGGTGGAGCGCGTTGCCCGCATTAAAGGAATTAAACTCGAAAAGGCGAATTTCTCCTTTATTTGTTACGATTTAAGCCATTTGTCGGATTTTACCAAATCGGTGGATAATGCCACCTATAAATTGATGCGAAGGAATTTGCCCGGCGCGTTTACCTTTATACTCAATGCCAGCAACAATGTGCCGAAACTATTTGAAAGTAAGAAAAAAACGGTGGGAATCCGTATTCCCAACAATAATATTTGCCGCGCCATAGTGAAGGAATTGGGCAATCCCATACTCACTACTTCGGTGCACACCGATAGCGACCATGCCATAGAAGAATATATAACCGACCCCGAACTGCTGCTCGAAACCTTTGCCGACCTTGTAGATGCGGTGGTGGACGGCGGTTACGGGAACAATACAGCCTCTACGGTGGTGGACTGCTCGCAGGGCGATTTTGAAATTATCCGTCAGGGAATAGGAGAGTTGATTGAAAATTAGACAATGTGCTAATATGACAATTCACTAATTTTTGGGTTCCAATTTTTTTCTAACAACGAATCACTAACAACTAATTACGAACAAAATGTTTTTTGAAATTCACGCACGCGATACACAATCTTCGGCTCGCACCGGAACCATAACTACGGCACATGGAAAGATTCAAACCCCAATATTTATGCCTGTGGGCACGGTGGGTTCGGTGAAAGGTGTGCATGCTCGTGAATTGAAAAACGACATTAAAGCACAAATAATTCTGGGAAATACCTATCATTTGTATCTTCGTCCCGGACTTGAAACGTTGCACAAAGCAGGCGGATTGCACAAATTCAATTCGTGGAATAAACCAATTTTAACCGACAGCGGCGGCTATCAGGTATTTTCGCTGGCGCACAATAGAAAATTGAACGAAGAAGGAGCAGTGTTTAAATCGCATATAGACGGTTCGCGCCACCTGTTTACCCCCGAAAATGTGGTGGAAACGCAGCGTATTATAGGTGCCGATATTTGCATGGCACTCGACGAATGTACGCCCTATCCTTGCGATTACGATTACGCAAAAAAATCTATGGAACTCACGCATAGGTGGCTCAAACGCGGTGTGGAGCATTTTAAACAAACTGCGCCGGTATATGACTACGAGCAAACGTTTTTTCCCATAGTGCAAGGGTCGGTGTATAAAGATTTACGCGCACAGTCGGCGGAATTTATCGCTTCGCAACATGCCGAAGGTAATGCCATAGGCGGATTGAGCGTGGGTGAACCGGTGGAGGATATGTACGCCATGCTCGAAATAGTGAACGGAATTTTACCCGAAGAAAAACCTCGTTACTTAATGGGAGTGGGCACACCGGTAAATATTTTAGAAGCCATTGCGCTGGGCACCGATATGTTCGACTGCGTGATGCCCACGCGAAACGGGCGAAACGGTATGCTTTTTACGTGGCAGGGCATTATCAACATAAAAAATAAAAAGTGGGAACACGATTTTTCGCCCCTCGATGCCGATGCCCACTGCTTTGTAGATACCGATTACAGTAAAGCCTACGTGCGCCACTTGTTTCAAGCCGGCGAAATGCTTGGAGCGCAAATTGCGAGTATTCACAATCTGGCGTTTTACATAGCACTCGTAAGCGAAGCCCGCACGCAAATAGCGCAAGGCACCTTTACTGCTTGGAAAAACAACATGGTGAAACAATTGGCACAACGGTTGTAAAAAAAAAGTGGGCGATGACAAAAATGGTATAAACGAAAAAAAACACCGCAAACGCAGTGTTTTCTAAGTAAGTTGCGGGAGCCGGACTCGAACCGACGATGCACTCGGCACGTAAAAACACATCGCAAAAACATATAATGCGCTGAATGGCATATAGTTATATTTTCATTCTTTTTTTGTTTTCATATATTTCATACCTCCTATGTACCCCATTATCAGGAATTTATCAGGATTTTCGTACCTCTCTTATATCTATTTTTATTCTCTCTATTTTTTTCTAAAAAAATAAGTAATAAGTAAGAAAAAAGAAAATAAGATATATAAAACACTGACTTTCAATTTTTTTCAAACATTACCTATTCATTACCCAAACCACACACATTTCTTATTGGTGAGGATTTCGGCACAAAAAAACCGGTATAGTTCATAGTGAATTGTACAGAGAAAAATATTGTAATTTTCGTTTTCGTTGTATATTTGCATAAACAAATAAACAATTACGACTATGGCAACAAAAAAAATAGATGTAGTAAAACAACAAAAAGACGAATTGCTGAAACTTATTTTAAGTAAATCAGGGTATTCACGAGCAAAATTACACGCGGTTGCGGAACATAATTACGTAGCGGCAAATCTTGATATGATTACCGCTGCCGAACGCAAACGTTTCAATAAATTGGTATTCTAATGAGATACGTAAAAATCTACGTTGATACCAACGTACTCATTAATTATTGCACAGGGCAAACTGCCGATGTGGCGGCTCTCAAACACGTTTTTGCAAAACGCCAAAAACACAGTCTTTTCACATCTTCGTTGGCAATAGTGCAAACAATAAGCCGTTTGCAATCGGGAAACAAAGCACGGAATAGAAAGGCATACAGCAAAGAAAAGACCATTAATGAACTCAATTATTTGTCGGGTAAATTCACTGTTTTAGACCTTACTTTGGCTGATATAAAAAAGGGATTTAATGAAAGCAGTGAAGATATTGAAGATAGCGTTCACTACATTTTGAGTCAAAAAAAGAAATGCGATGCTATTTTGACCAACAACACAAAAGATTTTACCCAATTTAACAACATAAAACTCCTTGAAACAGACTTAGGACTTCTGAAATCATTGATACAATAATCATCTGTTTTCTCTCCTCCTCATAAAAAAGCAGTCGGCTTTGTATGACACGGCACTACACCTCTTGTCGCCTACTGCTTTCGTGAAACGTAAAAAACGTTTCCAATAGTGTGGTTATACTATCTTGAACGCAAAAACATAACAAAAAAGAAGAAAAATAAGTGTTTTTATAGATTTTTTCTCTCAGTACAATTCAGTAGGATAAAAACAAGCAGCCACTGCCAACTTATGTATTTTTCGTAATTGATAGGCAAAGGTTCGGTCTTTTCGTGCTGTTTGTAAATTATACTCTGCTTGCATATTGTTCAATATGTATGCAGGAATACCAAGCGAACTTTCTACTGCCAAAGCAAAATTGGTAGAGATAGGGCGTTTGCAATTCAAAATTTCATTGAGTACTGTGTACGACATTCCCAACGTATCGGCAAATTTTCTTTGACTGATGCCTCTATATTCTAACTCGTCTTTCAGCATCTCGCTTGGGTGTACCGGACGAAACGGAGTATGTGTAGTCATGTTTCTATTATTTATAATGGTTCGATAATTCTATTAGTGAGCAAAATTCAACTTCTGTAATATTGTTCGGATTAGTTACTTCTCTAAATTCAAGTCGATATTGTTTATTAACTCTTACGGAAGATAAGCCTTGTTTATCTCCCCTCAATTTTTCGTAATGCAATGAATTGATTACATATAAATCTTCTATTCGCACAACAGTTTGAATTGCTTTTACGCATTTTAAATACCCGGCAATTACTTCGGGCTGGAAACGATATTTTTTATTCGTTGTTTTTCCTGTATTGTATAATTCCGCCAAGTACTCTTTTTTAAACACTATTTTCATACCTTCGTTTTTACAAAGATACTATTTTATTCTAAAAATTCACTTTTTTTGTGAATTTTTTCTCTCAGTACAATTCAGTATGTCAAGGAACTCGGTGGAAAAGAGAATTATTCGTTATCTAATTTTTCAGTTAAAACGCATGGTTTGCCACACCAATCAACAAAAACTTCATCTCCTTGTATTTCATATTCATCACTTATTGTGTAATCTATAATGTATGTTTCCAATCTACCGTCTTGTATGATTTGTATCAAAGTTAAACTCAGAATCCACCCTGCCGGTACTTTCATTTCAGCACTGATTATATTCTGTATTTTTGTCTCGTCTTTATGTTTTTTATCAATAAAAAACACGTTACTTGGTACGAACGAATTACACACAGTTACATTGATTTCATTTTGTATGACTTCTCCGTTTTTCTTATCAATTAGGCTTGCATTTATTTTCATAATTCATTGATTTTTTTAATTTCTTCTATTATTTCCCGTATTTTTGTATTAACAATGTATTTCGTTAATTCATCAATCCACTTGTTTTTTAAGTATTTACGCACTTTTATATCTTCTTTTTTTGTGAAGGTGCTAAAAACCTCTTTATCAAGAAAACATTCTTCAATTTTATGTATTTCACAATAGCACAATACCGAAGCAACGCAACAACCAATAGCATTTTCCACTTTCCCTTCGTTTAATAATAACATTCCTATTGTAAAAAGGGTTTGGGCAGTATTTTTCTTATTTTGTTCCTCTATTTTTTTATCAATTTCATTTCTTAATTCAGCATTTTCTTTGCGTAATTGTTCTTTTTCTTTATTATGCTTTTCTTCAACATCTTGTACTTGTGCATAATTACTTACAACAACAAAAGTTGCCAAAATACCAATAAATGTAAGAATTATGCCTGTTTGTATATCTGTATAAACACACCCGAATTGTGTTGCAATCAAACCAAATACCCAAAATGCAGCACTGCACGCCATGAGTATCCAAAGCAGTCTATAATTGTCATGTTTATTGTCGTTCATCTATTATTTTTTTTTCTATTTTTAACATATTAATTTCCTCGTCTGTAAGTTCCAATTCAACCAATACTTTACGAGTTATCCCCCTCTTTGCCATTAATCGTTTTTTTGTTTCAGGTTCTAATAAATCTTGAAAAAAATCATGATTCAAAACTTGTCCAATTTTTTTCAACAGTTTTGTATCTATACTATCTCTTTTAAAAATATCATACGCATTGCTACGTTCTTTTTCGATAGCCTTTGCAAAAGCCGTTACTTCCATTTTTTCGGCTTCTACTTTTTCTTGAATTAGTTGTCCTATTGTTTTTTTCATATCCATAAATTTAAGTAATTAATATTTAGTGTATTAGAAATATGTGTTGAATTTTTTTGGAAAAACTGTATTAATTTTTTGGATTTTACTCCGAAAAAATTATACATTTACAAAACCAAACATTCAGAGAACGTTTGGCAGGCGAAGAAAATCAATTGTGAATTGCAAAAAATGTATAACACAAAAACATCGTTGAGTGAGTTTCTTTCTTCGCCGGAATAACAAACTGAACGATGCTTTTTTTATCTATTGTGTGTGAAGCAACACACCACCCAACCCACCGAGTTCATTGACACATTGAATTGTACCGAAAAGAAACAATTTTTCAAATTTTGCGTTATATTTGCAAAAAAAACGTAAAAGGATAAGACTATGGCACGACCTATAAAAGAAACACCGACACTGTATGGTGAAGAGGCTCGAAGATTTGAAAGAGAAATTGCAAATCCAAAAAAAATATCGGCAAAAGAACGCAGAGAAATGGATGCTGCGTATGAATTAATTAAATCACGAGCAACATTCCCTGTATTATGAGTTTAGGAAAAGTAGAACAATTGGAATGGGACATTGCTCGATTGACACAAGATACTCCTATTCATTCTTTCGATTGCGGAAAAGACGATTTGAATAAATTTTTGAAAAATGATGCAAAGAAATATTTGAATGATTTGTTTGCCGTAACCTATGTGTTACAAACAAACACTGAAACGATTGCCTATTTTTCATTATCAAACGACCGTATAGCCCGTATTGATGTAAGTAAAACGGAATGGAACAGATTGAGTAGAAGTGTGGCAAACAATAAACGTAAGAAAAGCCACCCTGCCGTAAAAATAGGACGATTGGCTGTCAATAAGAAATCGGCGCAGGTAGGTTTCGGCAGAATTATTGTATTCTATGTTAAAAAACTGTACGCCGAAACACTGCAAACAGCCGGTTGCCGTTTCATAACCGTAGATGCTTATGCCGAAGTAACCGATTTTTACGAAAAAAATGGTTTTAAGTTTATGACCGAAACCGATAAAGACGAAGAAACACGAGCAATGTATTTTGACTTGAAAACAATCTAAAAAATTTTTTTACCCTCCCTCACAACCGGTACAATTCAATATGAACTGTACCGGTTTTTTTATGTACACAACTGAAATAATAACTAAAAAACGACAAATATGAAGACACGAATGAATGGGATTATGGGAAATAAAAATAATGTTGTATAAGTGTTTTCGAGAAAAGAAACCGAAACCGAAAAGAAAATAAAAAAAGAAATACTTCTTTCTGTGGGAACAATGGAAAAATCTGTTGAAGGTATTTGGACTACAGCATATGACGTGAATAAATATCTACTTTAACCCCTAACTCCTAACAACTAACCACATGGACTACCAAGAAAAAATACGCAAAGAGCAAGCACTCCTTGCCACAGAAGACGAAAAAGAGGCGTACAAACGCGGCTTTTTGCAGGGCGTTGTATTTATTCCTGTAATTTCCGAAGTGCAAAAAGTAGGTTACTGCCCACAGTGCGGCAATTCGTGGCGCGGCAAAAGTTATTTCGACCAATACAAAGCACACATTGCGAGTTTACCCGATGTTACCGCCACCGATGAAGAAATACAGGAACTTGTAAAAAAACGGCACGGGTGCAGCCACGCCTCATTACTGTTTCACCTGCCTCATGCCGATAGATATGTATGCCCCTTTTGTGCACAGACTTTCGATGTAGAAGAATAACACCACCAAACTAAATCAAAACACATGAACGCACAAACGAATGAAGAAAAAGGCACGCTGATAGGAGTAAGCGAACTCTGTAACAAACTAAAAATAAGCCGTAAAACCCTGTGGCGGCGCATAGAAAGCATACCCAACCTCTGTGCCGAATTGCAAAAAATAGGGTTCAAGCGCGGCGACAAAATTTTTACCGCCACACAAATGAAACTTGTGTGCGAAAAAATAGGCTTTCCGGAATAATACTAAAACGAAAAAAGCCTCACTGACACACAAACTATCAATGAGGCTTAGAACCAAATATTTTTGACAAAGATATATATTATATATTAAATAACCAAATATTATGACACAAAAAACACAAAAAAATCCACTATTTTCGGTTTTTTCAAAACCGATACAAAACACAACCCCATTTGCCACGCCCTACTCACTGCGTGATGTATATGAACTCATTACAGGCAGTGAATACTACCACGTTACAAAGCACCTTCGCAGCATAGCCAACCTCAAAGAGGCTAAAAAATACAAAGCGGCGAATTTCGATTATGCAGCCTTTTCCGGCACATTCACCAAGCGTGGTGCCGGAAATTTGATAACCCACAGCGGAATTATGGTACTCGATTTCGACCACCTGCCCGATGTGGAGGCTACTAAGCAATTATTGCTGGGCGACGAGTATTTTGCCACAAAACTTCTTTTTCGCTCACCAAGCGGCGATGGATTGAAATGGGTAATTGCAGCCGATTACGTAGCCGAGAAAGGCAAAAACATTCCGGTAGATTGTTCCAAATATCAAACCGAATATTTTACCGCCGTGAGTAACTACCTGCGCACGGAGTATGGATTGCAAACCGACCAGAGCGGTAAAGATACAAGCCGCGCCTGCTTTTTGTGCCACGACCCACAAGCAGTACTGCCCGAAGAACGCGAAACAAAACTATTTGATGTGGAGTTTTGGCTCCGCTACGGAGAACCTGCCGCACCTGTGGCAACACCGCTAAAACCTGCCGACCAAGAAGAGGCTGATTTTCACAAAGTGCTGGAACGTATAGAGCAAAGTTATGCCGACATTGCCTTTGACTATGAAGATTGGCTCGCGTTGGGCTTTACGCTCGTGTCCCGATTTGGCGAAAGCGGGCGCGACTACTACCACCGATTGAGCCGTTTTTGCTCGAAATACAACGAAAAAGATACCAACACGCAATACTCCGCTTGCCTCAAAAATCCACGCAATGATAGTGATTTGACTACCTTTTTCGGACTTGCAAAAAAAGCAGGTATTGATATTGCCGTGAACAAAGGCACACGCCCGATAGTACCTTCCATAAAAAAATCCCAACCTGCACCCAAAGCGTGCGAATGGCACGGATTGCAGGAATTACAAGAACTATACAGCAAAAATGAAGATTGCAAACTACCCGAAGTGGTCATTTGTTCTTCGCCCGAAATTGCCGCCATAGTGGAGCAATACGGACACTGTGCTGTGCATTGTGCCGGTGTGGTGCAGTCGCTCACTGCCAACGAAAAAAGCATACTGCGCAAATGTGCAGAAGTGGTATATTACTTTGCCGAGAGCGAAGAAAACCGCCGCAGTGTGGCAAAAAAAATGACCGATTGCCGCACTGTAACTCTGCCAGAAAAATTTGCTGCCACAGAGGAATACAACCCTGTGAACAAACTATTCAACGGCGCAATGCCGTATCAATTTTATGATTTTTCCGAAAATGAAAAAGGCAAAGGAAAATATCACATACGCCCTCTGTGGCTTGTGAATTTTCTCACTATCAATGATTTTTGCATAATAGGCGAAGAAAAAGACAAAAACGTGTATGCTCGCATACAAAGAAACATAGTAAAAAAAGTGAGCGTGGGCGAAATCACCCAATTTGCGTTCGATTATCTTTCTTCGCACAACCAAACCGTGTGCGAACTCTATGTAAAATTGGGCAACAAAGAACAGTTGATATTCGGTTTTCTGCCGTGAGTAGAACTCAACACAACCGATAGTACTTACAACAGCCAATATATGTTTTTTGCCAACACCGCCGTACTCGTTACCAAAGAGGGTGTACAAACCGTGCCATACAGCAAAATACCGTTTTTTATACATCAAAAAAATGTATGTCCGCTTTCATTCACACGCACCGCACCTGCTATATGGTGGAAAGATTGGGACGAAGGCACTGCCAATTTCGATGACTTCGCGGCGGTGCAATCGCTCAAAAGCCACTATGCTCGCTATCTTATAAACGGTAGTCGCATACATTGGCGCAAAGAAATGGAAGACCGTGCCACCGGCACACCCGAAGACGATGCCGCCTACTTCAAAGCCAATCAATATAACCTTACCGGCGCACGACTTACCAACGAAGAAGCCTGCGAGCAAATGCTCAATTTTTTCTCAAAATGTTTCACACTCGGCTACTGTATGCACCGCTATAAATTTTCTTCAAAATCATGGGCGGTGTGGGCTATGGAAACGCACGAAAAATCGCCGGTGGGCAAAAGCAACGAAAGCAGCGGCGGTAGTGGGAAATCGCTTATGTTTCGCTCTCTGCGCACGCTGAAATATAATCCACAAAACCAAACACGAAAAAAATTTAAACCAAACACGAATTTTTTCACTTTTTCGCCACCTCCACTAACTTAGTATAAAAAGCGCATAAAACCATCAAATTTTATGCGCTTTTTCTATTACCGCAGCCTCTTTTCTGCTATCTCTATATAATCGGGATTGAGTTCGATTTTAAAACCACAACTCTCGCGCTACTACCGCCGTTGTTCCTGTGCCTATAAAAGGTTCGAGATTGATAATCCCCATTTCAATACCGATTAAACTGCGTTCCAACGTACAATAAAAAACCCTGCAAAGGCTCATTGCAGGGTTCGGGTGTATTAAAAAAGAAACACTATGTGTTGAGCCTAAATAGCATAAGCAACCGTTCGCACTCTTTCCGAAAAATCAAACAATGCATTTTTTAGTTGTTCTCTTTCTTCCGGACTAAAATCGGTTGGCTTTCCATTGCCGTCCATTCCGTTCAACTTATGATACATCCACGAGGCGGACTTTCCAAAGTACCGTTTCGCTATCTTCGACCATGTAATATCTAATGCAATATCTTTCATTTGGTATTTCATTGCCTTTTGTTGTTGTGTTACTGTTATTTCCATAATTATAATTTTAAATAAAACCCCGCCCACTTTTTCGAGCGGGGTTTTATTGGTTAATCTTCTTTTTCGGTTAAAATACTTTCAAATAATTCTCGAACGTAAAACTCTAAATCAAAAGAGTAATTGTGTTTTGTTTTTTGGAAATTCCTAATAGCCTCTATTAGTTCAATTTCTTTGTCTGTTAATTTTAATTTGTCCATAATGTTTATTTTTTAATACACTACAAATATAATACGTTTTTTCGTATTAAGCAACTTTTTCAGCAATTTTTTCAACAAAAAAGGGAGAATCTTCACTCTCCCTTTTTCTTAAAAAATTTTCACATACGGCACATCAATTTGTTGCACAGTGCAGGGAAAGGATTGGGTAATAAACCCGCTCAAATCGTTTTGTTCTGTTTGTGCGCTACCTGCTATTATGGTTTGCAATACGTTCGCGGAACCTGCCACGTTACATTTGAGTTGCTTTGCTGCCAAATAGCGGCTATTGTAGTGGTCAATGTGCAATACTACGTAATAGTACTCTCCGGCGGTAAGTGTCAGTGGTGCGGTAAAATCGGCTTCCACAAAACACGCTTTGGAGCGTGCCAAATACCCCCATTGTGTACTGCCCACCAACTGTTTATTCTCATTGTAAATAGCCACTTTAAAATTACCTGCCGTGTGATTTGTTTGCACGCAGGTTTGCGCTTTGGAAATAAGCGTATCGACCGTAGGAACGGTTAAAAATCCCACAAAACCCGGATTGATATTTTGCGCTCCTTCGCATAGTGCCAAAGGGAAACTTTCTATAATAGCAACACCGCCGCTACTTTGTCCGGCAATAGAATATATCTCATTAATTGCGCCGATAATATCTTTTGCCTCTGTATTGAGGTCGTAAGCCTCGCCTGCAAATAATGGCAGCACCACCGGCGAGAGTGTTTCCCATTCGGCAGCGGTTACTACCGTTTTGTCTAAATTAAAATACGATTCGTGCCATGTGGTGGCATATATGTAGGTATTGCGCGGAATGGTTACATACAAACACCCCCCGCTATCACAGCGAAAGGTGTAGCCCTCTATGGGGTTCGATTGATATATTTTGTTGCCGTTCCATGTGAATATAGCACTGTGCGTGATAGGATTGGAATTTGAGGCTGCGGCATCGCCCACCGGCATTGATATAACTACCGAACTTGTTACGGACGGTCTTCCCACAAACGAGGTTTGCATTTTCCCGATTTTTACGTAAGGGTTTGTGGCGTTTCTGATTAATCTATAATATCGGTTCATGGCGTTTGGCAGTAGTTTTACACGCGGTTGTGGGGAACCTTGAATAAATACGCCTACCATTGAGCTGAAATTGGTTCCGGCACCGTCCATAGCAATATCGCCCACACGTACATCGGTTTGCATATTCACCGTTGCGCCGTTTAGTTTGAAGCCCGGCCAGTCTTTGTACACGTCTATTGTGCCGTCTGCTACATTGTAATAGTTGTTGTATGCAGAATTTCCGCCGTCATTGGGTATTCCGTTCCACGCCATGCCTTGATTGCACGTAAGCACCCTGTGTCCTATTGCGTTCGCATTTGCAAGCACCTCGTTTATGGCGGCTACTACGGTTTTCGCGCCGGTTTGCAGGTTCGCATCGCTTTTGTCCTGCTTTTGATTATCAAGCGCGGCAATGGCGGCGGTGCGATTATTTGTTTCGGCGAGTAGTGCCTCCGTGCGGTTTTGGGTTTCTATGGTAATTGCCCGCATGACTTCGCCCTCCAATTCCCCCAACGCATCGCTCACGTTGCCTTGCAGGAGCGAAATACCATTATACACTTCGTTGATTGCACCCGGTACACTTTTGTCGGTGGTTTGCAGAGTTTCGTCTGTTTTGTCCTGCTTTCCTTGCAGCAAACCCGAAAAGAAGGTAATAATATCGTAGAACAGCGAACCCACGCGCTTTGCCGTGTTTTGCCCCTGCTGTGTTTCTTCGCGCACTTGTACGGCGCGATTTGCTAAATTTTGTAAATCCATGTTTTTTGAATTGAAAGTTGAAAATTGAAAGTTGAAAATTACAGTAAATCGAAGGTGGCGGCAATCACGCCACAGTCAATTAATCCCATTCCGCGTGTTTCTTTATTGTATTGCACTCGCAATAACCCACCGGTGGTAATTTGCAACAAACCCGCTCCAAATATATTATTGGGAGAGTTAAATGCACTAACGCTACTTATTTGCGCCGTAATCCATTGTTCTTTTTTGGGTTTCATTGAAGATGGAAGTGTGAGTATCGTTGTATAACTATCGGTAGTAATTTGTGATGGCAAAGGAAATGTTCGTTCATACGTTCCCACTATTTGCCCTTTTCCACCATATATACGGCATTTCAGGGGGTAGGTAGCCATGTCTGCATAGTCCGTTTGCCATGTTGGCGAAGCCCACGCGGTGTTTGCGGGTGCAGTGGGCGCGGGTTCGTTGAGCCGTTTTAGTGTCGAAATAGCGGTGCCGCTTGTGTCGGTTTGCGCGTAGCGTGTGAAGTAGGCATCTACGCTCAACCCATTTTTATACACTGCCTGCTCCGGTGTGTTTTTCACGGAAAAGTAGTTACCACTACCTCCCACAAAGGGCAGAATTTCGTTGTTGTAAACTATTGCGCCGTCCGTCCACGCGCCGCCGCTTGATGTTTGTTCTACTCCGTACAAAATACAGTTGCCGCCTGCGCGTACCGCTGCCTCGCGTGCCAAAAATTCAATCGGTTTTTGATACGCCTCTTGCAAAAATCGCAGTGTTTTTGCCGTCATCGGAAATCCATTGTCTTGTAATTCAATTCTATTCATTTTTTTAATTATTAGTGTCTATGTGTCTTGTGTCTAAAATATTTGTAATTGGAATCGAAATCCGGGCAGGGTAAACTGTTCGGTAAATTGCACGATTTCGGTGTGGTACACGGCATCGGTTCCTGCCGGAACGTGTACGGTAAAGTCCGCCAAAGTTGCTTTGGGGGCTATAAAAAAATCCAAATACAGCGTATCGTCAAAATAGGTACGTTCAATGGGTGTAAGTTCCTCCAATGTTCCAAGCCACGCATCTAAATACACGATTTCTTCGAGTTCGGCACTTGCAAGGTAGATTGTGTTATCTGTTACGGTATCGGTATTGGTAATATAAATTCTGTCCGATTCAAATTTTGTGCGCAGCGCACGTTCTACGTTACCTTTGCTTGTGTCGAATTTCAGCAAAAAGAGCGTTTGCTCCCGGCACTCCGCAAACCACCGATAGACCGTCCAAATCGGCTGCGTGCAGGCTTTTAGAAACGCGAAGTATCGCATTTTCCGCAAGAACGTGGGCAGTAACAACACGTTCAATTTGTCCCATTGTATCTCAAATAGTTTCATTAATGGTTAATGGTTAATGGTTAATTCTGAAAATCCTTTAATCTTGAAAATCCCGGTTCAGACAATTATATCAACTCGTATTCCACGCGCAAATCGTTTTCCGTGTCAATATCCAACGCGCCGGTGAGGGGTTGATATTTGTCCACAAACTGCGTGAGGGTGCCACCGGCGGGGCAGGCTTGCGAGGCTTGCACGGTGGCGATTTTCACACCCGGCAGGCGCATGAGTTCCTGCTCCAAGAGCGAGGGGAAAAACGTGCCGTTGAACACAAGCTTGTTTAAATGATTTTTAACCGCCTTTTCAACAGGTTTTTCGCTCCCTCCGTAAAGCCGTTCGCCGCTGCCGTTCAACACAAGCCCATCGTGCCGAATAATGATACTGAGCCACAAGCGGTCGGGTGCGCCGCTGATAATATTCAAGCGCACGCCTGCATCGGCTTTTTCGCTCATGTATTTTTCAAATGCCGTTTTTTCGGCATCGGTTAAGTGCGTGGCGGCTTTGGCTACTTTGATGGTCAGGGTCGGCTTTTCGGCAAATTCGGCTTTTTCCACCGCGCATTTGCTTACGATGCGCTCGGCTGCAATTTCGTCTTCGCTCAATTCCGAATTATCGTATTCCGCCACGTCCGCCCGCAGTTCGCGCCCGAATTGAAATTCAAGTGCCGCCCCACGATACCACCCCACCGTGTGCGGACGTTTGCTTTGCAGAATGGTGTTTATCTCCTCGCGGTGGGTGTCGAACAGTGTCTCCAAAAGCCAAATTTTCGCCGCGTGCAGGTAGAATAGGATGCTCTCCAAACTCGCTTTTGAAAATTGCTCCTCAAAGGATTTTCCCTGCTCCAAACCGTAGGCTTCTACCACTGCCGGATTACTCACGAAATCGTCCGTTATCTCTTTTTTTATCTCTGAAATTGTGCGTGCCATTTTAATTGAAAATTGAAAGTTGAAAAGTCTTGTGTCTTGTGTCTTGTGTCTTGTTACTCAAATTGTTCTTCAAACGTGTAATCAAATATTCGTCCCACAATGTGGGTTTCGGTGTTGGAAATTGCCGTTGCCGGGCGCAGGTGTTTGTTGGCGAAAAAATCGGTAACGTTTTTGTTTAGCAATGGGGCATGCCCCATTGTTAATACTGATTGCCCCATTGTCAATATTGATTGCCCCATTGTCAATACCGCACCCACCTCCAAATCTTCCGTAAGCGAAAGGTCGTTTTCGCGCGCAAGGGCAAAGGCTGCTTCCGCACTGCCTGCCGTTTGCAGGGCAATGTCAAACATACTTTGTCGGTCAAGAACGGAATATTTCATACCTATTAGTTGTTAGTTATTAGTTATTAGTTGTTAGTCTGAAATCTCATGTCTCACGTCTCAAATCTTGTGTCTATTTAAAAGTCGTTTAATCACTGCGTAAATGCCGATAAAAACGAGTAGTGCAATATTGAGCGCCACTATCCACCAAAAGCAGTCGAGTTTGAGTTGTTGCCACCGGGAGAGTTGTTTTTCTTGTTCCACAAATACTTTTTTTTCTACATACACGCTGTCGGTTCGGGCGGTGGTATCGCGTTTGGTTTTATACACAAAGCGGTCGCGCAGGCGGTCTCTATACACCGTGTCGCCGTTTATGTACACAAACACGAAGTCTTTTTCGGCGGCAAACACCGTGTCGGTAGTCCATCGCACATCGGCGGCATGGTGGCTGAGTGTGGTAGCGGTTTCAGTCGTTAGTTTCGTTGTTTTGCAACTCACGGCGCACAGGGCAATCGCTACTGTGAGGGCAATCGCTGATTTTTTCCACAGCCCTGCGCAGGCTTCGTACATCTTTTCTAAGTGCTTTGATTTCATTTTGTAAAGGGGTTATTATGTATTCCATTTGAGTTTTGAGTACTTCTTTGGCGTTGGCTATTTCCACGCCGTTGGTGTCGCTTTCTTTGCGGTGGTGGTCGGCTTTCAGCAGTTCTATTTCCTGCTCATACTTGCGCCGCAGCACCACCGAAGCAATCCATGTGCTCCCTACCACCGCGCTCAGCAAGCCGATTACTGTTATAATAATTGATGTGTCCATATTCGTTGTTAGTTGTTAGTTATTAGTGCTTAGTTGTTAGTCTGAAATCTCACGTCTCAAATCTCATATCTCGTGTCTTGTGTCTATCTTGTTATTGCCGTTTGTAACGCAAATCCCGCAAGCACGTCTGCCATTACCGGTTGTTGCCCGTTTTCCACGTAACTCATGGCGGCTACTATTCGTATAAAATCTTCGCCGCTGTGGAGCGTGAGTACTTTTGTGGATGCAATGCCGGTGTGGGCGCACACCATAGCAATATACGCCTGCGTGTGGTTTTCTTCGGGCGGACTCCATGTTGTTATGATTTTTTCAATCGTATTCAGCCCGCGCCCCAAGTAGAGTTCCATTTGCCGAAAGGCGGCGCGGTAGCCATACGCCATAGTTTGAAATTGGCGAAAACTTCTATCTGTGCCCGGTTTGATTTCGCCGGTAAATGCACTTTCGCCTATGCGCATATTCAAGGGGTTGTTGTTTCGCAAGCCGCGTGGGAGGTTGTTTTCCATAATTGTTAATTATTAATTGTAAATGGTTAATTGTTAGTTTTCAGTTCTCACGTCTCAAATCTCAAATCTCATGTCTCATATCTCACGACTTGATACTCAGTTGTACTCCATTTTCGTTGATTGTCAAATTTTCCACCTCTATTCCTTCGCTGCGCAGTTGGCTCATGGTGTGTCCGCGCCAAAAGGGAGAGGCTGTGCCGTTGATTTGCTGTTTTATATCGCAGCCGAGCGTAGGATGTTCTTTAAACTCTCCCGGATAGGCTTGCAGTATGCGTTCGGCTACGTCTGCGCGGCAGTCGCCCACCAGCACGCCGCGTGTAATTTTTCCCTGCGCATTGCGTGTTACTTGCACGAGCAGGTCGCTTGTTTCGTTATCTATCAAAATTCCATTCATCTTGTCAATCATTTAATCCTGTAAATCACGGTTCAGACAATATTTCCTGTTCCTGTCCCTGCCTGCGCCGTAGCCGAGCCGGTGGTTGCCACCGTTACGTTTACCGTTCCGCTTTTTATGTAGGTATCTATTGCCGTTGCAAGTTTGTCAGCCAAGTCGTTCAACGCCCCTTCGGGATTGTCCGTTTTGTTTTGCTGTGCTTTGAAAGCCGCCATGATTGCCGTTTTCAAGCTTGTTTTTACTAATGCCATTATTCTAATAGTTTATCAAGTTTTTGCTGTATTTGTTGAAATTCCGTTACGTTTATCGGCACGCCCGAAGGACCCACGCCGGTAGTTACAGTCAGTTTTCCAATCGCCGTTAAAAGGTCTCTGAACGCCTGCGCAAGGCTGTACGCCTCATTTTTGATGCACACTGTGTCGTTTACATTGATTGTTATTTTTTCGATTTCAGTACTAAGCAGCACCGCAGCATTGTGGCGGTCGAAAAAACCAACAACCACGTAACTGCCCACTTTGGGAAACATACACAAACCGCCTCTTTCGTCTGTTACGGCTTGCAGTTGTACGCCTGTGAGTTGTGCTCCTTCGTCTAAGGGTGTACATTCTATGGTGCGTTCGCTTTCATTTACGCTATCAACCGTGCAGGTTTGCAGGTATATTTGCTCGCCGCGATGCGCTGCCTCTTTTATTGCTTTTGAAAGTGCCGTCATTTTGCTTTTCCTCCTATTGTTATATTTTGGCGGTAGCCGTTTTCGCCAAAGGTGATAGTGTTTTTACGCACCTTATACACAGCACCTTCGGGGTGTTCTATGGTTTTTATTTTTACAAGGTCGAGCAACCACACGAGCCGTGCGCCAAAGGTGGTAAACGAGCCGCTCAACCCTGTTTTCTTTATTTCCGCCAAGCGTTGTTTTGCCTCTTTTTCAAGTTGTTCTTTGCTTACATTCAGCCGGGTAAAACTGCCTAAATTGCCCTCTTTATCGCCAATTTCTATTTGTATTCGGTCTTTTTTGCCCTTGCCGTTAATGGCGGTGGCTTTTATACGTGCCAATATGCTGTCCGATTCTGCCCATGCTAAATCTTTATCGTCAATAATATTGCCGCGTTCGCCGCAGTGAAATACCTGTTTTTTACCGCTCAACGGCTCGTTGTAATCGAACATCATACCGCCGTAGAGCGTGCCGTGTTTGAAAAAAAACGTAAATCCGTTTTCCTGCAAACCGCCGAGCAGTTGGGCTACGGTGTCGAAATTTGCCACATATTTATCTATCACTTGTTTGCCGAATACCTCTATATTCATACCCTTTGGACACTGCTCGGCAAGTATGTTTTTCAGGTCGGCATGGGTATAGGTTTTTTTCTTTGCCGTTGTTTGTTTGAGCCGCCACATTTCGTCTTCGCACTCTATGGTAATGGGCGTTTTTGCCGTTATTTTGGAAATATAACCGGTAAATGCCATCTCATAATCGTAGTCGTAGCCAAGTTGCACGAGTACGCGGTCGCCGCGTTTTATGGGTATGGAGATTTCGCCCGCCCATGTTACCCTTTTTGGCATGGTAATTGTGCATTTTGCAGTAAGGTTTTCAATATCGCGCACTATTTCGCACGAAGTAATTCGGTGAATTACCCATGTTTTTTGCGATTTTATTGTTATCTTTGCTGTCAGTTGTACCATGTTTCTTTTTGTTTTATGTATAAATCGTACTATTATGCGTTTTAAATTCTGTTTGCCTATTATTTGTATGTTGTTTGCCACCGGAGCCTTTGCTCAACACACAGTGGGCAATAATTCTTATTTGGGAAAAGAACCTATTCGCGAAAATTGCACCCTCAAAGGTATTCCTCTCTACGGCAGGGTTCAAGTTGTTTCTATTGCTGCCGATTTCAAAGTGTGCGAAGTTGTAAAATCAGCCGCCAACTTGTATGTAAAAAAAGTTTCTACATTTCCTACCTCTTGCGGTGAATGGCAGTTCGTTGATAACAATCCCGATTTTACCATTCAATTTGTTCCTGCATCGGCTGCCGATTTTTACATTTATTTTGATAATTCATTTCCCGGTTTACCTCCTACATTATATTCAAAATAGTATTATTCTTCCATTGCATACAGTTCGTAATCATAATCACTTATAGCGTTTATGGTAACTGATTGCCGGTTGGTGTCAGTCATTTGCGCTATTGTGTAATTCTCCACAATCAACTTCATTTTGCCTCCATTAATGTCGAATAGTTCCAAAAACGGACTCCACGCATCTATACTTACGGCATCTAAAATTGTAGTCAATTCTGCAATAGCCTCTGCCGGATATTCGTCTATGATATTGCCTTCGGCATCGGTGGCGGTTATGAAAATGGCTATAATTAATTTCATATCTTGGTCGGCAATAAATTCTTTTACCGTACCTTTACCGCCTACTACTACCGTAGTATTTATCGTTTTCGTCTTCGTTACGGTTACTATTGCCTCTGCAATAGTTATTTCTTTTCCGCCACCATTCAATACCAGCGGACAAATCACATTGCAAGCGAAAAAGTCCTTAAAATTCTTCCCTGAAAGAGAATCGGCAGCCGTTGCAAGTCTTCCCACAAGCGGCACTTTTATAGTATTCCATACTTCCTGCCCTTGTTCCTGCTCGTGCGAAACGTCCACCGGCGTTAATCGGTAGAGTTTGGTTTTTACCAATTTTTCTGCTCCTGCTGTTGTTATATGCCAATTTACCTTCATACTTATTCTAAATTTACATCGTTCAATGCGTTGATAACCGTATTGGTTATTATTTCCTCTATTTTATCTAAACTTTGATTGAGAGTGGTAGTGCTCACGGTAAAATTCTCCACCAATTTGTGAATGGTTATGTTCACATTGCGAATTTTTTTATCGCCTGCGGCAGTAGTGGCAGTACTTTCGAGCGTATTGTTAATCGTAGTTCCGCCGCCGCCTTGCTTTTTCTTCTCCGCGTCCATTTCGGTTTGCAGGTCGGCAATCATTTTATCTATATCGGCAGTGCCGTCTTTTGCCTTTTCGTCTTCCTCCAATTTTTTACGCGCCTCTGCCGATTTTTTCATACTTTCAGCGTAGCCGCGCTGAAAGGCATCGCTCATGCTTTCGCTGCTGAATATTGCTTTGATAGCCTCCCATGTTCCCTGCACAAAGGCGCGAAAACCATCGCATTTGGTGTATAAATACACGCCGAGCGTGCCAATGGCGGTTATGGCAAGGGCAATCCACCCGATAATAGGAATAGAGGAAATTGCCGTTGAAACAGCAGTGCAAGCCGTGCGTGCGGTGGCGGCAAAGGTTCCGAAAGCACCGGAAGAAATTGTTGCAAATTTTACCGATGCCGCACCGCCTGTTACTAACGAAAGAATCCATGCGCCTATACCTTTTAATCCGTTTACTACGCCTACGGTGGCAAAGCGTACAAGTGCCGTTGCCGCTTGTAACACGTTTTTACCAAAGCCCAAATTTTCCACTTTTCCTATACTCAAATAGCCGTTGTACATTCCCAACGCAGTGTAGGCATCTTTGCCATACTTGGCTACATGCAACAGTCCGCTGCCTACGCCTGAAAAGAGCGGCAGCATTTGCGCCATTGGCACCAGCGATTGTGCAATGGTGGAAGCCCACAATCCCAAATCGCCGGTAGCCTCGAAAAACGAAATTTTCAAATCGTTGAATTTCGCCTGTATGCGTTCCTGCCGTTCCTGAAAACTCTCCATTACAATAGCCGCACCTTCTACGGCGGCGTTGGTGCCGGTAACAGCCACCGTCCATTCGTCTATGGTATCAATGTTGTTGAGTATGGTTTGTCCGGCGGCAATGTTTGCTTTCATAAACACGCTCTCCATCAATCCGGGGTCATTCTGTATTTTTTGCAGTTCGCGCAGGCGGTCGGTAAATTTTGCCGTAGGGTCGGCTACCAACGCTACGTCCACTCCGTATTTTTTCAGCCCTTCGGTTACTTCTTTTGAAGAACTGCCGAGTGTACTCATAGAAAGCAGAATGTTACGCATAGCCGTTCCTGCCTCGCCTGCTACTATTTTACCCTTTGCGAGGGCTTCGAGCGAGGCGTTGAGTTCTTCAAAACCCACGCCGCTTTGCTTGGCAAGCAGTCCCGATTGACGCAGAGCCTCTGCGGTGTCGGCAACTTCGGAACCACCCACATTGGCGGCGGCTTGCATTACATTCATCATACGTGCTGCCTCTGCCGATGCTGCTATGGGGTTGCTCAAATCTACGCCGTATTGCAGCATTGCCGTTGTTAAGGCATTGGCTGCGGCTTTGGCATCGCCGCCCATGAGTTTACTGAGTGTGGCTATGTTCTCGCCCATCATATCAAGCGCAGTACTGTCGGAAAAGGTGTCGCCCAAACTGCCTATCACATCTTTAAACGATTCTACATAATCAGTGGCATCGCCTCCGAAAGTTTTTGCAAGGTTGCGGGCTTTGTTGCCTATTTCTTCGAGGTCGCTACCTGTTACCTGTGCAATAGCCGAAAGTTCACGCAGCGAGTGGTCGAAACTTATGCCGGGTTGAATGGCTGATTGAATACTTGTACTCAATTTAGAAACAGCATCAGTAACGGCGGTAAAATGAAATGCGTTTTTTCCTATTTTATCAAATATACTCATAGCATCAGTAGCCTTTTGAGTTACCACCTCTACTGCATTACCCAAATCCACACAAACAGGAATGGCATTACCGCCTATGGTAAACGTGAAATTTATTGAATTATCTGCCATTTTATTTGCTTTTTGAGTTTAATTGTTGTATATTGCGAGAGCATTACAATTTTAACCGTCATGACAACGCTTTTTACCATATTCGCTAAATTTATTGCCATTTGTGTTATTGCATTTTGCCTTTGGCTTGTGTATGCTATATGGAGGTTTTGGTGGGGAATTTTTAATGGTAAAAATCCACCTTCCGGACATCCATACATTTAGAAATTAAGTCATGAAAACCGTGTTTATCATATTAGGAGTGTTATTAGCATTTGGTTTACTAAACTTTATTATAACCTCTTGTAGGTATTGGTATCGTGTTATTATTAAAGGAGAGAAACCATTTTGATTGTAACCGTCATGACAACGCTTTTTACCATATTCGGAACTATATTAACAGCGATAGGTTATGTGTTACTAATCGTTGCGCCTTTTGTTGTGTTGGGGTGGATTGTTGCTGCCATTGCTAATGCGCTCAGAGGAAAAAAAGGAAATGGAAATTACCCTTATCCGCTCAATAAATACCTTAATTAACCTTTTCTTCCACCGAACAACATACTGAGCATTTCCGCTTGGTTTTTGAGCCGCCACCCTTCAATCCACACTGCCTCTGCAAATAGTTTTGCCCATTGCTCATATTCGAGTTCGGCAGGGTTCACGCCAAAGTTTGCCCTAATGAGGGCATCGCCTTTCAACAGTTCGTCCGCCTCGTTTTCGTCTTCGCTGTCAATCAGAAATGCCCCAATTAGTTTTTTATTACTTTCGCGGCAGGTTGGTTTGCTTGCCCAAATTGGTTGCCAACGGCAGCGAGCAGTATAGGGTCGTCCTTAATCACACTATCGCCTTCGAGCCAGCAGTTACTAATCATAACCGAAAGTGCTTTCATATCGTCCGTTTTTGCCAATTTATTCACAATCGTTTGTGTTTCTACGCTTGGGCGTTTGAGGTAGCAACACAGTGTTTCGCCGTTATCTTCTACTTCTATTGCCGTTACTACGCGGTGCGCCTTGCGCAATTCCGCCAATTTTTCACTATCTATTTTACTCATATTCGTAATTATTAATGTGTAATTATTATTTGTTACTTGAATTTACCCCCATGTAATATGGCTTGGCACGAGGTCTAAATCTACCGTTTTGCGCGTGTCGCCCTCTTTCCAAGCGCGAGAATTTTGTGTAAACGAGCAGTTGTGAATCACATCGCAGTGTACTTTGGTAGGGTCGTCCTCTTTGATATACGCCACCAAAACATTGAAGGGCAGGCAGTCTTGCAATCGTCCGTTTGGCAATTTGCGTGTAATTGCCCGCACTTCTTCCATGTCGAGCGTAACTTTTGCGGTGCAGGTTATGCGCCCTTTACTCCGGCTTATGGGGTAGCGACCGGCTCCGTAGTTGTTGGTTACCTCTTGTTTGTCGGCGTAATCTATTGCGATAATTCCTGTAATAGGCATACCGGCAAGGGTAAATGCTATTTCGCCCCAATCGTAGGCAAATCCGTTAATTAATGGTATTCCGTTCATGTTAATTAGGTATTAGTTGTTAGTTATTAGTTGTTAGGCTTATACTTTCGTGGTGTATCCAATTTTCACCCGCACAGTGCGCATGACACCCACCGGCACGTTTTTAATTTGCACCTCTACTTCGCTTGTGGCAAGCACGTTTTGTTCGGGGTCTATTACGGCACGGTAGCCGCTTAGTTCGCCTGCTTTTTCCATGTCTTCGAGTGCTTTACTTGCTATGAGTTCCAAATTCGCCACCGTGCCGAAACTGAGTTTTCCGCTTTCAGGGTTCACATAGAGTGGTGCATTCAGGTAGGGCAAAAGATTACTACGAATACCACGAATTGCTTTATCCATAGTGCGCGTGTTTTCTATGAAGGCATAATCGGAAGTTGCTTCGTCCAACGTGTGGCTGTCGTTCAGGTAATTGCCTGCATCGCCGGTGTGGGTGCGCACAAAGAGGTAACGCAGGTCGTTAATCAAATTGAGCGTGGCGGTGCTTACGGTTTTCACCGCTTCGCCGGTAATGAATCCGGGTATTTTGAGCGAGAGCGGAAATTTTGCCACCCATGCAATGCTTTCGTGCACGGCGGCTGCACTTACGGCTCCAAGCACGGTGCCTATGCAGCCATATTGCGCCCATGCGCCGAGTTTTTCGTCGAGCGCGGGGTCGAGGTCGCGGCTAATGAGAATACTCACATTGGCGCGGTTTTTTGCCACTTGGCTCAAATCTTCATCGTAGTAGTCGGCAAGGGTGCTTGCGCCTTTGGCAGGTGTGGCTATTACGCTCAGTGCTTGGTGTTCGCCGGAGAGTTCATCGGCAGCACTTTGGTAGTCGGCTACGGCTATGGCAGCCGAGAACACGCCCACTTGACGGATTTCGCCACCGGCGAAATATTGCAGGGCTTTGATGTGTTCGCCCGAAATTTCGCCGCCTGCTTTGATTGCAAGGTAGAGCGTGCCTGCGGGCGACATGCGGAAGAACTCGCGCACGTGCTGCACTATGGCGTTGTGCTGTTTTTGCACTTCGCTCAGTTCTGCGCCTTCGGGCAGGTCTTTGGGCAGGCTTTCGGCTATGCCGAATTGATTTGCCAATTGCTCAAAGTATTTGAGTTTGATTACTGCCACCTGTGCGCCGCCTTCGCCTATGCGCTCAAATTGCGCAAGCGTGGCTGCAATACCGGTGCCGAGAGCCATGAGTAGTCCGCTCACCGGGTCGGCATTGGGGGCTGTGCGCCCCATTCCGCCGTTTTGTTTTTCAAAAAGTATATCGTTTAGCATAATTAAAAGTTTAAAGTTTAAAATTTAAAATGGAAAATGGAGAATTGAAAATTGTGTTTAATTCCGGTTTATATGGTTTTTAAGCGTTGGTTAAACAAGGGGTTTAAACCTCTTGTTTGTGGTGTCAAATCGCCTCTTATTCTTAGATTTTGGAATTGTATTTTCAATTCTCCATGTTTAATTTATCTACCGTCATAGAGAACAATGTCCTCGCCCCACACAATGTTGGTGTCGGCTTTCATGAGCATTTTGAAGAAGTATTTTTCTCCGGCATTGCTCACGCGGTCTATTTTGATTGTTTCGGCATCGTCTTCAAAACTCACGCCAGCCCAGAAGTTGCTGCCTAAATCGGTACTTGCCACGGCTGCCACCACCACGTTTTTAGGCATGGCAGCGAGCGGCACTATTTGAATACCTTTGTAGCGTTCGGGGTTGCTTTCGGTGTAGTTTGCCCCTTTGAACTCACGAGCGGTGAGGGCTTCATCGTAAATGTCGGCATCGGTGCGGCTCATGAAAATTTTGAGGTTCGGATTGCCGCGCAGCGTATTTGGGATTTGCGATTTTACCGAATGAAGTACTGCAAATACATTGTCGGCGGTAATTTCTTCGGCATTGGCGAGCGATACCACATCGGGCGAGGCGCAAATGCGAGTAAGAATACCATCGAAATAATTGCCTTCGGTGGTGCCGTAGGTGCCGGTAAGAAACTCTACCCCCATTTCAAAGTCTACCATTTTTGCCATTTCTGCAAGCATGGCATTTTGCACTTCGGCGGGCAGTTCGGTAAATACCAAATTGCCGGTGGGCTGGTATTTTCGCCAAAATTTCTCAAAAGAGCGCGGGTTGAACTCGGTATATACCATTACATCTTTTGGCTCCAAATACACTTCGTTTATGCTAAAATCGCCTTTACTGTTTTCACTCGTGGGCATTTCCTTACGTTTTTGCAGCATTTTTCCGGCACGCAAACGTGGAATTGAGAATTTTTTATTCACATTCGGCTCTATGCGAATGTGTCCGCCTGCTACAAACTCATTGTTGGTAGTGGCTCTTACGAGCAGTTGCTCTAATACTTCGCCATCGTAGGCAGTGGTTATTTGTACACTCATTGTTTTAGTTATTAGTTGTTAGTTGTTAGTTGTTAGTACTCTATCTTACTGTTTCTTTTTCGGTTTCGGTGCATACACTTTGAGTGGTGCGGCTTTGGGTGCTGCCGGTACTTCTTGTTGTGCTTTGAGCGCATCGCGAATTTCTATTAAAAGTTGTTTTACTTCCGGGTCAATCGCTATGATTGTTGCTTCGGTTTTTTCGGTTTTTTCTGCCATAATGGATAGTTATTAATTGTTAATACTCTGTACTCAATACTGACTACTTGCTATTGTTCTTGGTATTGATTTCCGCCATGCGTTTTTCCCACGCGCTGCCGGGTTCTGTGCCATGTTCTTTGCCTATCATAGCCGAAAAGCGGTTTGGCGTTACGGTGTGAATGGCTCCGATAGCGGTTTTGAGAGCCTCAATACCGGCACTTTTACCGATGCTAAGGAAGGTGTCCTTTTTGTCGGCGGTAATTTTTTTGGCGGTAATAGCCGCCTCTACTTCGGCGCTTATTGCCTGTTCGCGTTCGGTGGCAATAGCAGTTTCGGCTGCTTGGCGAGCCGTTTGTTCTTCGGCGAGTGCAGTTTGTGCTTCCTCGCGTGCTGTGCGCTCGCTTTGGAGTTGCGCATCAATGGCTTCGAGCACTTCGGCATCGCTGCTTTCGGCGGTTACGCCGCTTAGCCCGTAGTGGGCAATGAGTTGTTGTTTGTCCATTTCGTGTGTGTGTTTAGTTATTAAATGTGCCGCAAATCGGGCAAAAATTCGTTCGTAATCGGGTTCTTCTTCTTCGGGTTCTACCGGTGCTATGGCAGGAATGATTGTGTCCACCAAACCCATTTCGAGTGCTTGGGCGGCGGTAAACCAATTTTCGCCCACAAGCCACCCGCGCACAGTATCTTCGTCTTTGCCGGTTTTGGTCATAAGTTTGCTCACAAAATCGTTTTCTATACTGCGCACCTGTTTTACGGCTTTTTCCAATTCTTCGGCGGTACCGCCTGCATTGAAACGCGGTGCGTGGAGCATAATAAACCCATTGTCCACCATGTGCACTTGCGAAGCATAGGGTAGCATGAAAGCCGCCATACTCGCCGCCAATCCGTCAATACGTATCACCGCTCCGGCGCGGGCAACGGCGGCGGCTATCATGTTGCCTTCTATTACATCGCCGCCTTTACTGTGCACACTCAGTACTATGTCGTACCCTTCGGCTTTGTAGTATTCTATTTCTCTCACTACACGCTCGGCACAGTTGTATTCGTTTTCGGCTATAATGCCGTAGAGTTTTATTTCATGTATTTTGTTCATATTAGTTGAAAGTTGAAAATTACAATCTTGAAAATCCTTTAATCCTGAAAATCCCGGTTCAAACTATTTCACTATGTTTTCCGAAATGTATAAATCCTGATATTTATTGATAGCCTTAATGAGTTCGGGCGTTACGTCTTTGTCGTAACTCATGCGGTATTCGAGCCATTTGTTGAACGCCATGAATACTTCAATAGCATCTACCACGTTTGCTTTTTTGTCTAACTTTTCTATCACAGCGGCAAATTTGCTCAGTTTATCAGCCAAACCGCCTATAAGCATGGGGTCGTTGCTTGCATGCACGCTGTCTATCATGGTATTGATAGTTACCAGCAGTTTATTGACCAATTCGGGGCGGGTAATGTTTGTTCCCGCGCGTTTTGCCTCCCAGCCTTCGGCTTTGCTCCAGCGGCTTACAGTGGCTTCGGTGCTTTCTATTTTTTCGGCTATGGATTTTTGACTTTCGCCTTGCATATAATAGAGCCGTGCGAGTTCTTTTTTGCGTTGCGTTTCTTTTTTCGTAGTCATTGCTTGTTGTTTTGTTCTGCAAACATGGCACAATAGATTGGCATAGAAAATTAGTTATTTCATACTGAAATTCATTTTTTTATATCAGCCTCTATATTTAGAATTTTGCCTCAAAATTCTCAATATGACAATACAAGTAAGCACCCGACAATTACAGAAATGGCACGAGGAATGCGAGTACCGGCAACGGCTGCGCTCGGTACCCAAACACGAAAGCCCCGCCGAGCAAAAAAAGCGCATCGAGCGAGCGCGTGCCGATTATGCGTATTTCGTGGAAACCTATTTTTGCGACACCGCTCGCTGCGCCTGCGGAAAATTCCAAATACAAGCGGCAAACTACCTGAAACAAAACCCCAACACTCGCGCCGTGTTTGAGTGGGCGCGAGGACACGCAAAATCCACGCATTTGGGCGTATTCATTCCGCTGTGGCTCAAAATTCAAGTCCCCTCTCCAAATAGAGAGGGGCTAAGTCGGAGTATTAATACTGTGGTAGTGGTGTCGAAAAGTCAGGATGCCGCCATAAAATTACTTTCGGACTTGCAGGAGCAACTCGCCTACAACGAACTCTACATACGCGATTTCGGGGAGCAGGTAAAAGCCGGTTCGTGGACAGAGGGTGAATTTGTTACGCAAGACGATACCTTTTTTATAGCACTCGGACGTGGGCAAAGTCCACGCGGATTGAAACACAAGGGCAACCGCCCGGACTACATCGTGATTGACGATATAGATGATGACGAAATGGCGCGAAACCCGCGCCGCGTAAACGAAATAGCCGAATGGTGCCTCACGGCTCTGCTCGGCACAATGGCAATGGGTAGAGGTCGCTTCGTGTTGGTTGGCAACCGAATAGCCAAAACAAGCGTACTCACGCACATAGCGGCACGACCGCACTTCTATCATACCATTGTAAACGCTTTGGATAAACACGGAAAACCCACGTGGGCAGAAAACTACACTGCAGACGAGATTCGCGAACTGCGCGAAACGATGGGCGAGCGCAATTTCCAAAAAGAGTACATGAACAACCCCATGACCGAAGGCGCGGTATTCAGCCAAAAAAATATCCGATACGGAAAAATGCTACCGCCCAAAGAGTACCGGCAGTTGATTTGCTACACCGACCCTTCGTTCAAAAACAGCAATACGGCAGACTTTAAAGCCACCATGCTTGTTGGCAAAACACCCGAAGGGCAGTTCCACCTCCTAAAAGCCTACGCCGACCAAACCTCAGTGAGCAACATGATTGCATGGCACTACGCCATTATGGACTACATAGAGGGTCGTGTGCCGGTACTCTACTATATGGAAGCAAATTTTATGCAGGATTTGATGTTGGACGAATTTCGGCAGGTGGGCAATACGCTGGGGAATCACGTCCCCATTTTGGGCGACAGCCGCAAAAAGCCCGACAAATTTGCCCGCATAGAGGCTATGCAGCCGCTCTTTGAGCGCAACCTTGTGGTGTTCAACGAAAAGGAGAAAGACACACCGGGTATGCAGGTTCTCGTAGAACAGTTGTTGCTTTTTGAACGCGGCAGCCGTGCGCATGACGATGCACCCGATGCACTCGAAAGTGCTATATGGATGCTCAGCCAACGAAGCCGACAATCGAACGCCCGCTATGTGATAGGTACACGAGCAAATCGCAGATTTTAAATATAATGAAAACTAACCCCTAACAACTAAATGTATGGATTTTTTAGAAATTGACGAACTAAAATCGGTGCTCTATGAGTACCAAATGAACGAAATAGCCGAAAACGATACGGAGATAATCCTTGACGGCATTGCTGCCGGTGTGGAAGAAGTGCGCGGCTATTTTGAGGCGAGCAACAACCGCCGCGAAACACTGAATCTTACGGCACAACAATACGCTCACTACAAACTCTACGATGTAAACGCTATTTTCAACGCACGCGGTGCCGAGCGAAACGCCTTTGTTTTGCGCTTGTGCAAGCGCGTAGCGGCGTGGAATGTGTGCGAACTGAGCAATGTAGATGTTGTATATCAGCACGTGAAAGAACGCTACGAACAAAGCATTTCCACCCTCGAAAAAATAGCCGGTATGGGCGAATACGCCAAATCGCACATGGTAATATCTTCGCTGCCTTCGCCGGCACACCCGGCACTCGAAAACGAAAACAACACGCAGGAAGACATGAAACCCTTCCGCTCCGGCTCGCGACCCAAATTTAATCATGAGTAAGCATATTGAGTACAGAGATGTGAGTACCAACCACTAATACCTAATAACTAAAAAATATGACAAAGAAAAAACAAACACCCCAAATAAGCACACAGTTAGTACAACGGCAAATTCCGCAGGTGCGCCGCGATATAGCCGATTGGAAACGCGCCGTGCGTATGGCTACTGCCACCACAAATCCCAAACAGTACCTCCTGCAGGAAATTTATACCGATATTTCAAACGATGCACTGCTGAGTTCGCAACTCAACAACCGCAATGAGCAAACAATCAGTGCCGGCTTTGAATTGGTAACAGCCGATGGCAAGGTAAACGACCACGCCACTGCCACGCTCAATACCATACCGTGCTTGCGCGATATTATTGGGCATATTCTCAATTCCGAATGGTACGGCTGCTCGCTGGTGGAAATTTTTACCGACCAAAACGGCATCAATCGAGCAACGCTTATAGACCGCCGCCATGTGGTGTCGGAACTCGGCATATTGTACCCCAACGTAAGTCAATCCACCGGCATTGCCTACCGCAGCGTAGCCGAATACGGCACTTCGCTGATAGAATTTAACGCCGAACACTTAGGGCTGCTCAATAAATCGGTGAACCACATATTGTTCAAAAAATTTGCGCAATCGTGTTGGAGCGAACTCTGCGAAATTTACGGCATACCGCCGCGCTACTTGAAAACCAACACCCGAGACAAAGCCATGCTCGACCGTGCCGAACAAATGATGCGCGAAATGGGCGCGGCTACATGGGCGGTGATAGACAGCACCGAAGAATTTAGTTTTTTGCAGGGCGTGAATACCAACGGTGATGTGTATGCCAACCTCATTCGCTTGTGCAACAACGAAACATCGCTTTTAGTAAGCGGCGCAATTATAGGGCAGGACACACAAAACGGCAACCGCTCAAAAGAGGAACTCTCCATAGAAATGCTCAACCGCTTAATAGAAAGCGATAAACGCATGGTGGAAATGTACATCAATTCCGTAGTGCTGCCTGCCTTTCGCGCCATGGGCTGGCTCCCTGCCGGAACCGAGATTTTTCGCTTTTCTGCGAGCGAAAATACTGCCAAACTGTGGGAAATAGTGAAAGAATTGCTGCCATACAAAGAGGTGGATAACAAATGGATTGAGGAAAAATTCGGTGTGCCGGTGGCAGATAAATTTGCAGCACCGGCTCCGATGGGTGCCGGTGTTACTGCTGCATTGCAAAATTCCTTCCCCACTCCCTTGTGGGGAGAGGCAGCAAGAGGGGCTTTTGCCGCAGAACCGGGCGACCTTAGTTTTTTCGACTAAGCCCAAGCCCCACCCCCGAACCCTCACCGCAAGGTATGGGAGTAAGAAACGATGGGGAGTGGCTTGGGCGACTGACGGCAGCCTATAATGCGAAAAAAACAATAGAGGAAATACTCGCAAGCGAAAAACCCATACACAGCGAACTCTACAAGCACTATGCAACAAGTTTGCGCCGAGCAGTGGAAATGGTGTATCACGAGGGCGGCGGCGAACACTTGAAGGCAAACACCAACCGCTTTGCCGCCTACAAAGCCTACCAAGCCACGCAAATAGTGCGCCACAGCCCCGACACGGCAGCGGCGACCCTTGCACAGTTCCACGCATGGCAGCACACCGAGTGCGCCACCGCCACCGCTCGCGCTCGCACCGCCAAGCAGTGGAGTGTGTATATGCAAGCAGATAACCTGCGCCTTTTTCCCAACCTCAAATGGCTGCCAAGCACCAGCGTAACTCAGCGCGAAGAACATCGAAGATTCTACCACCGCGTGTGGGCAAAAAACGACCCCTTTTGGGTTAGCAATACACCCGGCTCACTCTGGCGGTGCAAGTGCGGTATGCAGGAATGCGCCGATGCCGTAACCGACAATACCGATGTGCCGGAATTTACCCCACCGGCAGGATTAGAAGGCAATCCGGGTATTACCGGCGAAATTTTTACCGACAAAGCCGGTTACATTGTGCGAACGGGAGAGAAAGGACGTGAAGTAGTAGAACAGTTTTTGAGGGAGCAAATAGAGGCAGCGAAGCCCGTAGAAATACGAAAATTTGATGAGATTATCGAAAATATAAAATTTGACAAGATAGAATATAACGAAGTTAAGAACCACTCAAAACAGCCAACTGAAACAGAAATAATCGAGCGAATTGGCGGTGGAGATTTAACAAAAGGTTCGTGTTCGTCTCTGGCTTTTGCATACGCTGGAAACAAATGTGGGTATGATGTTTTGGATTTCAGAGGTGGAAATAGTTGTTTAATATTTTCAAGACACTACAACATAAAAGACATTGCCAAAAAAGCGGGATGTATCATAAGCAAAAATGGAAACGACTTTACTAATGCAGTAAACTTGATAAAACAAACAGAAAAAGGGAAAGAGTATTATTTTACATCAGGGCGACATGCTGCAATAATACGAAAAATAGATAATGGTTATGAATACTTAGAACTACAAGACACCAAAGACAATGGGTTTAAACCTCTTACCGAAGCGGCATTGAAAGAGCGATTTAAAGCGAAAAAATCACACACATTTTTGGGAGAAAAATATGAAGTTGAAGAAGTGCTTATAGATTTGGAATTATTCAAGAAAGATGATTCTTTTCGCGAACTACTTGGGTATATAAATACAAACAAAGACAGACAGTTAAAAGGTGAAAAAGGCAAAATAAAATAAAATAAACACCTATTTTCTGTCTTTGAAAAAATCGCACCAATACGGTTCCTCTTTGTCAAAAATGGCAATTTCTTCGGCAGTCATATTGTGTGGGTAATCGGCAAATAGGTTGTATATCTTCTTTTTATCAAAAGAAAATAGATGTTCTCCTTTCGCGTATAGTGCATTATCTACCCAAAAAATAGAGTTTTTTTTCTTTTCTTTATAGAAATTCAAGTCAGACATAGCGGTAACAATTAGATTGATTAATAATACAAAGATACAACAATAAAATTCAAAAATGTACAAATATGGCAATATTATTTCCAACGAAACATCGAAACTTTAACACCCTTCTTTTCCGAATGTGTATAATAGAAATACGTCTCAAAAGCGGAATGTTAGAACCTGATGAACTTTGTCCTGCTCAATATCCGAAAAGAGATTGTGTATATGACGGAGTGTTTTACGAAGGTTTCGCACCTCTTTCGGTTATTCTTGGTAAAAAGAAGTTTAATCTTTTCAACGAAGTGGTTAAAGAAGGTTCAAAACTTGATTTTGAAAATGATTTTACCATAAAGAATTGGTTTCAAAACCGTCTTTCGCTCTGTGATTGCGATTTGGTCGGTGTATTAGATTGTATACAACAATAAAATTCAAAAATCAATACAACAATGAAAAAAAACAAACAAACGGTTACATACAAAATTATATTTAACTACGAAACTAAAAAAACAAATACGCCATTTGCCGCAACACAATTTGTTGAAAGAATTGTGTTGTGCGAAAATGAAGAGGTATATAGAGATAGGGCAGAATGGAGAGTTTACCAACAATGTAACGACCCTTTAAAGGCGATTGAATTAGGGTTGTTTCATCAATCCTACAGCACTAATGATAGCGGAACCGAGAGAAACAATAAAATTAGCCTTTTACAAGTATTTTGGAGAAAGTTGTTTGGCAAGTAAATTGATTTCTTTTTCGAGTTTTATAATATTGTCGGTAAGCACTTTTCTTGAGCAACAAATCCACCTCGTTGTAGAAAATCGGTAGCCTCTATTTTTAATAGTATTGGTATTACAGAATAAGTATTGGCATAGTGTTCTATAAAGCCTTTTCGTTGAAATTGGCTCATTATGGAAACAAAATCGTTATTATCAATAGATAATTCGGTAGCGGAAAAGAACTCTTTTTTTGGTATGCGATACATCACTTCATATTGTAATCCGCAGTTACAAATAGCGTTCAACACACTGTCTTTTAATTCAGGTGTAATCATAGTTTACAGTTTTAAAATTTCGCAAATGTAACAATAATTTAAACGGCAATTAAACGGCATTAAAAAGCCCCGAACGCTGACTGTTCGGGGCTTTTTTTGTGTGCTATAAAAAAACGGCGGAAAATATACAAACCGCCGCAACGTAAAAATTTTAAAAAAACTATTTGGCACCATTTTGATTGTACCGATGCTTACATAAAAAATGAACTCCGTATATTTTTTAGTTATTAGTGATTAGTTGTTAGTTATCAGTTTTCAAATCTCACGTCTTGTATCTCGTGTCTTGTATCTCGTATCTTGTGTCTTGTGTCTTGTGTCTAACTACCGAATACTTGTTTTACGCGCTTTTCGAGTTCTTCGCGAATTGCTTTGGTGAGTGTGGGGTGGTTGCCTATAAATTGGCGTTTTGGCATTATAAACCCTTTGCCGCGCCCTGCTTTCAGCCCCTCATTGTGTGCTTTGCCATATTCGGTATCGCTATACACTATTGCCGCACCCGGTTCGGTGCGGTAGTGTATGCTGTTTTTGAGGTTGCTTGTGCCGGTAAGTATTTTTGCCTTTCCGGCATTATTTATGGCTCGCACTGTGCCTTTGTTGATTCCGCGTGTAATGGTTTTAAAGTTCTTGGGGTCTTCGCGGCGTTTCACGTTCTTCCAGCGTGTGCCAAAAAACCCTTCTTTCATAAAATTGTCTTTAAAATGCTCTATGGCACTATTGGCAGCATACTGTGGCGCATCGTCTTTCAAAAACGTTTGCACTCGTTTACTCAGGTTTTTGAGTTGTATTTGGAATTGTTCGGGGGTCATAGTCAATTACGAATTAAAAAATATCAATTAAGAGTTATTAGTTGTTAGTTCTCAATTTTCAATTTTCAATTTTCAACTTTCAACTGAGGGTTCACGGCTTGGGTGTATTGCTGTGCTCCCTGCTGCCGGTAGCGCACGCCGTAGGTTAGTTCGGTTATTTTGTAGCCGTCTGCCGAATCTATGCGCCGCTGCGCAAGGCGCACCATAAGTCCGGCGTGGTTGGCAGGTCGCCAATGGTGGAGTGCACAGTGGGCGGCGGTGAGCAGGTCGTAGAACTCAAAATTGCTGCGGCGTTGCGCTGCCGGTGCGCCGCTGCTCGAATTGCTCAGGCGCAGGGCGGCTATGGTAACGGTTATGCGAGCCTCGCCTTCTTGTACGTGGTTGCCCATGTTGCTAAATTCTACACTTTCTACATCTACAAGTGCCATAGGGAATTTTGCGGGACTTTGTGCTATGTTCATTTGCCCCCAATTTTCGTCCACATATTTGAGTTCGGGCAGGGCGGCGAGCCGTTCGAGAATGGCGTTTAAAATTTCTTTCATTCGTTGTTATGGGTTAGTTGTTAATACTCAATACTTGATACTGACTACTTACTAAAATAGTGATAATTGATTTTTTTCGGGTGGCGTGTAGGTTTTCCGTTTGCCTTCGGCAAGTGCCAAGAGGCGAAAAAACGTTACTATGCTCATGGGATATGTTTTGCGCACCACGTTGCGAAACACTGCCGATTTGCAGCGGTCTTGCCTTCCTTCTTCATAGTGCGCATCCACAAGTGCTTTTACTTTGTGCGCTAGTTCAATTTTGTTTTTGTTTATTCCACGCATACGTAGTGAGTTGAAAGTTGAAAATTAAAAATGCGTGTCTTTCCACGCCGTCATTGGACGATTGCAGGCAACTTTTTACGCTTCGGTCATTCCGAGCGGCACATTGACCCACATGCCGATTTCGTTTTTGTATTCGGCGCGAATGAATTGTTTGCTTTGTTCGGGCTGAAAGGCTTCTTCTATAATGCGCACGCCTTCGGCAAATCGCTCGTTGGCGAGTTGGTCAGCCATTTTGCGCAGTTGCAATACACGGCTTGCTTTGAGGTTGCCTTTTTGGTCTTTGCTCAGTAGTCTGAGTACTGCTTCTACGAGTATTTCGCTCTCTTTGTCGCGAGCGAGCGAAGCGATTACTTCTTTTATGATAGCGATGCCTTCGTTCACCGTGTCGCGGTAGTTATCGGTAATGTAGTAGCCCAAAATAATACGGCGCGTGCCTTCGGCGTTGGTAAAGGTGTGCGAGCGTTGGTCGTCTTTCACGTTGAAAAGGTCGGCTTTCATTTTGAGGGCTTGGTCGAAACATCTCATGCAGTTCTGCTTCACATCGCGCAGGTAGTCGCTTGTTTCCAGCAGGCGCGGAAATACGGTTTCAATTTGGTCTTCCACCAAATTTTTGTACGCCTCGCGGTCGTCTTTGGCTCGTTGCAGAGCCTCTTTTCGTTCTTTTTCGGCTTTGAACGCCTCAAATTCTGCGCGTTCTTCGGGGGTCATTGTTACTTCCATAATTATTAATTGTTAATGGTTAATTGTTAATTGAAAGTTGGAACAACTCCTGTGCGCTAATGCTCTCCACTTGTGCAAGGTCTTTTTTTGCCTTGCAAAAAGCGGCGTAGAGGCTGCGGAGTTGCTGCGCCGGAATGTCGTTGAATTTCTCGCGTTTAGCGGCGCGGCAGGCTACGGCTTTGTTGATAGCCACATTCTGTTCTTTATTCATAGCCGTAAGCCATGCACCAATGGCGGCAATTACGCGCTTGCGCAGGGTGTCCATTTCGTTTTGTTTTTCGCTTGGCGCAAATGTTTGTTCCAATTTTTGGCAGGCATCGGCAAGGTGTGCGGTGCTGAGTTCTTTGGAACTGTGCACGCCGTAGGCGGCGAGTATGACTTCTTTGCCTTCGGTGCCTACGCCTGTTTTAGCCAAAAGCGTGTGGAATTTGCGCAGAAGGGCAGCGTGTTGGGTTGTTGTAGTTGTTACCATTGTTTTAATTGTTAATTATTTCTAAAAAAATGCTCGTCTTTCCGAGCCGTCAAGGGCGTGAACTGCTTGCGCCGTTCGCTTTTGATTGGTTGTTATTCGGTTTCAAATTTCGTATCGTAGTAACTCTGTACTTTGGTAAAACTCAGTTGAATGACATCATTGTGTACATCACCGGCGAATTTGAGAATGATATATCTATCTCTCTGTGTGTTTACCGTAAGTGGTCGGCTTTTGGTGTCGGTTTCGTTCAGATAGTTGCATACGTGCTCTATTTCGGCATGAATGGTATTGAAGCCTTGCGCTCCCGGCACTAAGCAGTGTTGGAATTTTGCGCAAAATTCCACCGCCTTACGCGCTTTGGCGTTTTTGGGCTGCGTGGAGTAGGTTGTAATGAAGTAGTGCATATTTTAGTTGTTAAATTCCTTTATATTCTCGTGCGCCACGTTCCCACACAATAAAATCCTTCATAGATTCACCGGCGCGGCTGTTTGTCATTACTTTGTAGCCTTCGCACCTCATTTTGAGGTCGGCAAGTTTCATAATGTAGTCGCCTACTGTGGTATCGGGCAATCCTTGTTTTTCGTGGCTAATCCAAATGATGAGTTTACCTTTCATGCGCTTGCAAAATTTTATGTATTCGGCTACGCCAAAGGATTTGATACTGTGTACGCCGTTTTTAAACTCGTTGAAGTAACGCAGTGGTGTGAGACTATCAACAATGAGAATATTGCGCCCTTTGCGCTGTGTCATTGTTTTTATAATCATTTCAAAACCGGTGTCGCCATCGGCAACGATTATGTTGCTGCCGCATTCCTGCATGTTTTCGCGTTTCCATGCTTTTTGGAATGTTTTGCTATTGCCTTGTTCTATGCTCCAATAGAGCACTCTTTCGTAGTTTGTCAGGTATTTGGCAAGTTGCAGGGCAAAACTTGTTTTGCCGCTACCGCTTGAGCCGTAGAGTATCCACGAACCGCTTACCGGCGGACAGCCGAAACTGTCGTGCCACTTGCCGGAAAAAGGTAAGGTTTCGTGTTTGGTAGTTACAATATTATTGTTTGTGAAGAAAGCCATTGTTAGGTTTGTTAATTAATTATTCAGGTATTCATTTAAGCGGCGTTTAAAGCCTTTTTAACTTCTATATACACGCGGCGCAGGCGGCTATCGGTGGCGAGGAGCATTTTGCGCAGGTCGGTGCCTTCGGGAGCATTGGCTTTGATAACTGCCGCCGCTTGTGCCGCGTAAAATTCCTTCCGCTCCTCTTTGCCTTCGGGCGTAATTTTTTGGAATTTGGCACCGTAGCGGTCGAAAATTTCGGCAAAGCCTACTTTTTTGTGGCGTATGCCCGAATTGATTTTTTCGCGCAAGCCATCGGCACCCATCATGTACCAACCGCAACTTTCTTTGGTTTTGTTTTGCAGGGCTTTGAGTTCCAAAAACGCAGGGTAATTCAAATCGCCTGCCTCATCGAGTATAATAAGGGGCTTGAGCAGTGTACGCAAATAAAACACCAAATCGCCGTACACATCGCGGTAAATACCGGTGTACCCAAGCCCCAATTCTTTGGCTATAAATCGTACTAATTGTTGTTTTGTTTTCACTTGACTACAATCCACATACACCACGTTTTTGTGGCTGCGGGCGTATTGTTCGGCGGCGTAGGTTTTACCTATTCCGGCATCATCGCACAATACGGCGAGTGCGCTTTTTTCTTGGCAAAATTCCAACTGTGTGCTTACGGCTACATATACCGGCGTTTTTGCCGTTTGCCATGCTGCGCCTGCGCCGAGTTCCACATTCAAGTTCCGGGCAAGGCTTATCCATTTGGCATCGGCAAGCACGCGCTCGGTTTCGCCGTTTTTTATGCGGTTGTAAATGGAAGCGTTGATGCCCAAACTTACGGCATATTGACTGTCGGAGCCGCCGAAATTCTCACGCCGGTCGGTCATTGCCGCGGCAATTTTCTGTTTTAATTCTGTTGTAATCATATTTTTGGTGTTTTACGTTTATATTGCTTGTAACGATAGTGCTGCCCATTCTTCGGGGCTGTACTGTGTGTAATCCGATTCTACGAAATCGGGTGTTTCGAGTAGTTCGTCTTCGGGCGGCAGATAGCGGATTGTTTCGCTTGTGGTTACTTGCGCAAATGCACTGTCTATCTGTTCGGTTTTTATGCTGCCGATTTTGCCGAGTAAATATTCGTCAGCCGTTTGTGAGGCAAGGCTTTTTTGCGCGTTTTTAAAGCCTAACTGTGTGTGCATTATGTGCAAGTCCGCATCTGTTTGTTCTGCAATAGCCTCTTGGAAACTGCCAATGTGTCGCGGACTGTCAATAAATGTATTGTCTTGATAAACGAATATTTCGTTTACTCTTCCTTCGGCATCGGGTATGAAATATGCGGTGGCGGTGGTATTGTGCGCTTTGAAACGCTGAATGAGTGAAACATCGCTCAACCACCATTCGCGGTAATCCACCGTGAACGATGCGCCGCGTTTAAGGCTTGTTTCGCGTTCCACGCCCCATTCTTTGCATATCAAACGCCAATTGAGTGCGCCGCATTTGCTGTTTTGGCGCATTTGCAACACTTGTATTCGGGTCATGCCGCCATATTTGAGTTCTTTTGTTTTTTTGTCTTTGGCAGTATGTTTGCCTTTGTTGTACAATTCTATGTGTGCCAAATCTTCGGCTACCACCGAATTGTAATCCCACGCGGGTAATTGCTCCTCGTAGGTATCGTTGTGTTCGTCGAATACTTTTTTGCGAGTACCCAAATACGCCTCGTGCTGTGCGTGGTGCCGTCCTTTTGCCATACCCACTTTAAATTCAGCATATTCGCCGTAGTATTTTTTGGCTTTATTGAAATGTTCGGCTCGTTTTTCCTGCGAGTTCATTGGGGCGCAATAGCTTACGTGTGTAAAGGTGTTGTGCAGGCGTTGCTCCATTGTGCCACCTTTCATAAGGTGGTTTTCCACTTCCACTTCAAGCGGAGTGCCAAGCCCCCACGTGCGCAGATTGTTCCATAAATTGCGATAGCACTCCATGACAAGGTTGGTATCTTTTTTGAGGCTGTGTGCCGCGCCTATTATGGCTCCGCTTGCCACATCGTAAATGTAGTAAGCGTGTACGGTAGCCATCACTTTGCTCTTGCCGTCTTTGCCCGGTACCCAGCAGCGGCGCACAAGGTCGCGGTCGTCTGCCGAAATTTTCGAGAGCGAAAATTCGGGAGAAATACGCTGCATGGCGGCATTGTGATGTTGCTGATTGTAGTGAAAATCGTTACGGATTGTATCAACAATTTTGCGGTTGAGTGGATTTTCAATGATATTGAACACAAGCGCATCGCTTATGGTTTCGGGTTCGCCGTTGCGGTAAAAATCGGCGCGGTTGAACGCCTCGCCGGTTGCTTTTATATACAGTTCACGCACGCCGAGTACAAATTCGTTGTAAATGCGTGTTACGTCCGATTTAAAAGGTTTTTCAAGGTCGGCGTAGATACTGAGTACTATTTTTGTGAGCAAATCACGCTGTTTTTTCGTGCGGTTTTGGTTGCCAATTCTGCCGTTGAGCAGGGCAGCGTAATTATTGCCGGCATACTCGCCGGCAAGGGATTGTAAGTTTTTCCAATGCCAGGGCAGGCAGTTGGGAAATTGCGCGGAAACAATGTCTTTGTGCCGTTCCACGCCGCGCCAAAAATCGCCTATGCGAAATTTATGCGCTTTGCCGCTGCGAGAGTGCATGGAGTATGAGCGTTCGTACATCACACGCAGAGCGTTGAGAATTTTTGCCGAATTTTCGTATTTGCTTTTTTCTTCGGGGCTGAGTTCTGCACCGTTGGGTTTTTCGTAGGTGGTAAAAAATGCTCGCGCCTTTGGGTCGGGCATAATGTTGCTTATGAGGTAATTTTGTTCACTAATCATTTCCCTGCGCTTTTGTTCGTCCGAAAGTTCGGGGTAGTAGTCATAGAGCATTGCTTTGTATTTGAGCGGAAAATCGTCCACCGGGTAGAGAGCAGATTTTCCGTTACAACCATACCCTGCGGCATTGGCTATTTTGTTGCTGCGCAATAGGTAGCAATAGGTATGTTCGCCAATGGCTGCTTTTGCTTCCGCACCTGTTACACATATTTGTCCGTTGAAATCTTGCATATTTTGAGGTGTTTTATTTTTACATAATTACTTTCAATCTCACATCTCATATCTAATTAATGAGGTCTTCGGTAGTGTAGTCTGTTTTGCGTAAGAAAGAGGCACCATTACGCACGGCGTAGGTGCGGATGCGTATATTATTTTGACTATTGTGTTTGAATAGAAGTGAATTGCCAATTGTGGCATCGGTACACGCAAAGGCTTTGCGTACTTGCTCCCGTAATTTTTTATCGGCGTAAATTAATTTTTCCATTGCTTTAATTTTTTGTTATCTTTACGGCGTGTTTAATTTTTTAACACAGTGCAAATATCGTAATTTATTTCGATTAAGCAAATTATTTTCGAGTTTTCTTACGATAAAAATTGATTTTATGCAAAAAAACGGGACTATTCACGAGCGCATTGAACTTCTTGTAGATAAATTTGGCAACGGTAAAAACACTGTGTTTGCTACATTAATACAGTCAAATGAGGCTAATGTTCGGGGTTATATTAAAAAAGGTGTTATGCCAAAATATGACATTCTTGAAAGCATCGTGAGAAATCTCGAAATAAATCCCGAATGGCTACTAACCGGCAAGGGCGAAATGCTTAAAAATAGCGATATACAAGGTGGCACCTCTCCGATGTGCGCACAACCTGCAGCACAAGAACAAGATACTACTACCGCACTACTCAAAGAACAACTCCGAGAAAAAGACAATGAAATAAAGGCATTGAACCGAGAAATCGGGCGTTTGCAGGCAGAAAACGAGTTGTTGTACAAAAAAACGGCAACAATCACTTCCACACCGACACTGCAACCGAAAAAGAAAACACAGGGCGAATAATTCTACGGATGAGCAAGCAGTATATGGCTACATAATTAGTGCAAAAAAGAAGCTTCTACCTCCTCAAATAGCCCCTCAAATAGCCAAAAACCAAACACGAAATCAAAAAAACGGCTATTTTTCATAATTTACACAATATCAGTATATTACGCTGCAAACAGGGGGTCTGAACAGGGGGTAATTTTGTACACATAGGGGTAGCGAAAACGCAAAAAAACGCCTCGAACCCGAAAAAAAAGTGCAAAGTGGGGTGTTTTAAGGGGGTATTTTATGCACAAAAAGTTACAACCTTCGTTACAACCTTTATTACAACCTTTAGCAAAAAAAGGCATTTTTTTAGTGGTTTTGTTATTTTGCTTGTGGTGGCTTTTCGCTAACAAAAAGGCACAAAAAAAGCCTCTTTTTAGGAGGCTGTATAACTATGGTCGCTTGGCAGGATTGCCTTATTTTATGGGCTTCTTTGGCTTTTCTTGCACTCAATTATGCCAAAATTACGCTCACATTACTTTTGCGGGCAAAATACCTCAAAAAAATTACGATAAAATTACAGTAAATTACGCTTTTTCGTATTTGGTATTGCTTTTCGTAATGCTTATTTTTGCTTGTAAGTTATTTATTTATTGGTAATTACACATTGTATTTCGTTTTTTTTCAATTCGTGTTTGGTTGTGAAGCCCATAGAAATTGAAACATATACTCACCAAAGGCGGGCGCGACAAAGAACTTGTGAAAGACAAATTTTTGTTTTCCAATATAGACGAAAATACTTCGCTCATTGTGATTGACGACTGCAATAAATACTTTGAATTCAACCATTTTTACTCGCAAATTACCGGCGATATGAGTAGTCGAAAAATGCACCAGCATGAACAAAACATAGAATATACCGTATCGCCCAAAATGGTTTTTACGTCCAATTTTACGCCGCTGAATTTTGATAGTTCTACGGCGAGGCGTTTTCAGTTTGTCATTTTTTCGGATTGGTATCACGAAAAAACCGACCTGAACAACTACCGCGAAAGCCGCAAAGTGTGCGATGATTTTGGCTACGATATTATAGAAAATCCCAAATATACAGACGAATGGAAAAACGAAGACGTTAATTTTTTACTTGATTGTCTGCACTACTATTTAGCAGTGGTGGAGCACAACGGAAAAATAAACCCGCCCATGAAAAAATTCTTTGAGCGCATAAACGAAAGCGAAATGGGCGACCACTTTGCAGAATGGGCAGAACAATATTTTGAAAATACACCCGAAAATACGCGCATAAACCAAGAAGTGTCAATAATAACCGTGTATAACGAATTTATAGGCGATGCCGGCGTGAATACAAAAGATTGGAGCAAAAAGCGGTTCAACAAAGCACTCCTTGCATTTTGCAAAAACAAACAGTACGAATTGGAAAAATCCTCGCGTTGGGAAACCGGAAAATCGCAACGAACCTATATAGTGAAAACGGAAAAAACAACGGCATTTGTACCATAAAATCCGCTAATGACGGCGTGAAATAGAACGCACCCCACCCACCGATTTCATTGACATATTGAAATGTACCGTTTTTTTTATGCAGTAATTAATAACTAAAACCCAATAATTATGAAAGAACGTTATAACAGCATTGCAAAACATTCTAAGCAAATAATACCTATTTTGAGATATTTAGAAAAAGAGGAGGTCTTCAATTTATTAGATATTCGCGTAGATAGCAATAGAGTATATTTGGTATTTGCAACCACAATCTCTCCCTATTGTGTATTAGCAACCGAGTTACGCACACTATTTAATGCACATATTTTATGATTTTACTCGATTTATTCAGCGGCTACGGCGGTTTTCACAAAGGATTGTGCGCGGCGGGTTTTAAGTTTTCGCATGTCTATTTTTCAGAAATTGACAAACACGCAATCGCAAATTACACATACAATTATGAAACAGCAGAACACATCGGCTCAGTTGAGCATATTCTCGAAAGCGGAATTAAAAGACCTGACATTATCACTTTCGGCTCGCCTTGCCAAGATTTCAGCATTGCCGGCAAGCGACACGGCTTGGCTGGCGAACGAAGTAGTCTTATCGAATACGCACTTACCGCTATTGCTCACTCCCGACCAACGGTTTTTATTTGGGAAAACGTTAAATGAGCAGCCAGCAGCAACGGTGGCGCGGATTTTATCACAATCATGCAACGCTTCGCCGAAATTGGTGGCTATGAACTCGCAGGGCAACTTATTAATTCACTATGCACCGATTGAGCAATTTACAACGCGCTTGAAAGAGCAAATTTCAACGCTCTACACCGCCGAAATAACGAATAATTTACACATAGGAATTGAATAACTTAAAACATAAACGCTATGACACAAGAACAAAAAGAAACAGTACTAAAACTCCTTAAAATGGGAATTGAGGAGGGTATATCAATTGCAAAAAAACACCGCAAATTTGACTTTGACCCCGAAACAATGATTGCAACAACAACCTACGACACCGATAGCATAAAAGCCGACAAAGAGGCATATTTGCTTTGGGTGGAAAAACAACTAAACGAAGAATTTGGGGGGTCGGAAGAATGATATCAACAATAGCAGAAATATTTATAGTGATAGCAACACTCGTAGGCGTGTTTTTAGCAGGCTACATTAAAGGATACCACGATAGCACACGCGATGAAAACGAATACAGAGAAATAAGCAAGAGAGATAGAAGTCGGTATTGCTGAGATTAACAAATAAATATCGGTTTTGATTTTGGTGCAATACCGCCTGAAAGGTTGGGTTTGTAATTTTTCGTAGGAGTAGTAATCCACAAATCGAACAAAATATATAAAATCCAACCCAAAACAACAAATAATATAGTTAATAGTGTGGTAATAATAGCATTAAATTTTAGTTTTCAGAAATATACAATAAAAAATATGAAAAGTCAAGAAAAAACGTAAAAAACACAAGAAAAATAAAAAAAATACCAAAATCCCTACCAAATAAATATGATTTTTTCGGATTTAAGGTTGCTATTCCGCTAAGCGTGATAGAGTTAGAAAAAAACGGAACAATAAAGTACAGCACTTCATTACTTGTTTCGCAGTTGAAAAAATTAAACGCAAATCAAGAAGATGTTAGAACAATCTTGAAACTATGCGACTACGCCCCTATCGGACACCGCGTATTTTCAATCATGAAAACGATTTTGGAAAGTAACGGAAAAATTCATTCGCCGATTGGTTTTTTAATTAAAAAATTGAAAGAAAAAGTATGACAAAAGAACTTCAAAAAAAGGTAGATTTTGCGATAAAATTACTGCGCTCAATACACACCGACGAAGAGATAGAAATTAGTTTTTCGGGCGGCAAAGATAGCAGCGTGATTTTGGAAATCGCTAAAATGGCAGGAATTAAATACCGCGCAATTTACAAAGCCACAACGATTGACCCACAAGGAACTATAGCGTTTTGCAAAGAAAATGGCTGCGAAATAATAATGCCGAAAAAAACAATGTTACAACTCATTTCGGAGCGCGGTTTTCCCACACGCAGGGTGCGTTATTGCTGCGAAGTTTTGAAAGAATACAAGGTGTGTAATTATTCCGTACAAGGTATTCGTAAATGCGAAAGCGAGGCACGAAAAAAGCGTTACAAAGAGCCTGAAATATGCCGCAGTTACGGAAAAGATAAAGTGAAAGTGTATTTTCCTATTTTGGAATGGACGGACAAAGATGTGGCGGATTTTATTCGTGAACGCGGTATTAAGTGCCACGATTTGTACTATAAAAATGGCAAATTTGATGTTACAAAGCGTTTGGGCTGCATGATTTGCCCAATGTGTTCAAACAAAAATCAAATCGAGCAATTCAAAAAATACCCCAAATTCGTAAAACTGTGGATTGATAGAGGACGAATATGGTGGAACAAGGAACGAAAAAAGGAAATCGTCAGCAAAAAGAAATTTCGGAACGTGGAAGATTTATTTGTACATAACTTGTTTTTCTCTAATTACGAGGATTTTACATATGTGTTTTACGGAATGTTTCCGATTGATAGCAAAGAATTTTTAGAAAAATATTTTAATATAAAATTATGAAAAAACTAAAATTCACACCCGAACTGTTACGAGCGGTAATAGAGGGTAGAAAAACACAGACACGGCGGATAATAAGAAATTTTATTCCATGCCTTGAACGAAATGCGGAATTTTGCCGAATACGCAAATGTGAGAACGAGTGTAAACCGAAGTATTTCGGCGGCGAAATTTGCCAAATAGACGAAACACACCTCGTTGAAATTACCGATGTGCGTTGCGAGAGGGTGAAAGATATAAGACCTCACGAGTGCGTAAGTGAGGGTATAGACCCTGCATATATACTGCTATATAAGGCATTCTCAAAATTGTTTGATAGTATTTATGGCTCTGGCACATGGCAAAGCAACCCCTACGTTTGGGTGTATGAGTTTAGACTTTTAAAAGAATAAGGAAAATGGAATATTTATCAAACGACATAAGCCGCTGCGAAAATAAGCAATGCAAACTTTCCTGCCGAAGATTAGAACCGGTAAAAAAGTCGCTATTTTTTGACCATACACCTACGTATATGAGTTACTTTCACGCAAAGTCTATTAAAGGTGTTTGTGTTTTTCAAATTCCGTATAACAAATATGGGTATTGATGATACGTTTGGGTGTATGAGTTTGAACTTTTATAATAACAGGAAAATGAAAAAAATTAGAGAAAAAGGAAATTGCAAATTTTTGCATAAAAAATGTAGTATATTTGCGAAAAGATACCATTAAATTACAGAACCATGAGTACAGTAGTAGTAGAAATAGACGTTTCGCGCCCTGCCGGAGTGAAATTAGTACAGGATTTGCAACACAAAAGAGTTGTAACCTTTCTTCCCCCTTCCTCTTTGGGCGAAACTTCATATTCGCATAGCGAAGTGTGGTCAATGTTGGAAAAGAAGTTTAACGACCATTATGGTACAAATTGTAAGTTTCCCATAAATGAAGCAGTATAAAATTGAATATTCGCAACAAGCGAGAACGGATTTAATAAAAGTATTCGATAGAATATTTTACACCTATCATGCTCCGCGCACTGCTGAAAAATATCTCGTTGGATTACTAAAAGAAATAGAACGCCTCCAATTCTACCCTCTTTCATTTGCCGTTATTACCATACCGCGCTCTGTGTTACAACATGGAGAATTTGTACGCAGAATAAATTATAAAAGTGAAACTATATTATACACCGTATTCAATGATATGGTATGGATACACCGAATTGCTCCGGCGGCAACTTTGAGTGGGTATAAATAACCAACCTATCGTCCCTTATCGTCCCTTATCGTCCCTTATCGTTCCCTATCGTTCCCTATCGTTCCCTATCGGGACATTTCAAAAATTGACTTTCGTACTATTGCAAAAAAATAGCAAACGTAGTACGAAATGCAAAACGAACACAAAATTTTACTCGGACTTTTCGGTATTGGCGCAATTTTCGGTATTCTGAAAATTACCCAACTTGCCAATTTTGCAAAACTACTTTCGTTTTCACCAAAACTCAACGGCAACCTCAAAAGCATAAAAATTTCGCTTACCGAAGTAAAAATCCCCCTTGCAGTAGCAATAGGCAACCGCACCGACCAAACTATGAAAGTAGGTGTGAACGCCGTAGAAGTGTTCTATAAAGGCAAGTCAATGGGTATTACCAACCCTACCACCGCAAGTGCTACCATACAAAAATACGCTACTACTACCATTACCGGCATAGATTTAGTGCTTTCGCTCACCTCCCTTATTGCAGTAGCAGGCTCGGCTATCAATAATATTATTACCGGTGGTGATTTCAATACTCTTTTGACCGATATTACGCTCAACGTTACTTGTACCTACAATGATAGTGTTGTATTTTCTATCAATAAAATTGCACTCGGCGAAGAAAAACAGGTAAATGCTCAAAATCACACACGGGCAAGTATGAGTGGCTTAGGGCTTGTAGCAGCAAGTTTGCGCAAAATAAAACCCTTTGCCGATTACGAAAAATTTATTCCGCTCAAATCGGCACTAAAAAACCGCGACCTAATATGTATTCCCAACGGCTCGGTAGAAGATACCGTAATTTTTATGCAGCAAATTGCAAAAAAATGCAAAGCCGATACTGCCATGCTTGCTCGTCAGTTGAAAAAATCTACCGTTGAAAAAACCTTGCAGGCGATTTTCGATTTTGTGTATAACTACATTCAGTACGTTCCCGACAGTGCCACTACCGAACAAGTGCGCCGTCCGCTCCGCACCTTGTATGACAGAAAAGGCGATTGCGATTGTTTTAGCACTCTTATTGCTTCTCTGTTGGAAAATTTGAATATTCCCTATTTTTTTCGCATAGCGGCTTACAATGGCAAAGAAAACTACCAACACGTGTATGTGGTGGTACCTCACAATGGCGTAGAACTCGTGTGCGACCCGGTGGTAGATGCCTGCTTTTACGAAAAACCAACCTCAAAACACAAAGATTTCGCATGATACAAGGAATTGACATACAATTTTTAGACGGTTTTCGCAGTGCTGCGCCACATTATACTACTATGGCACACCGTGCTATTGCTGCACACAGAGTAAGCAACGATATTGACACCGTTCTCAAAGGACTTGATTTTGCAGGTTTTGAGGGTAACGGTTCTGTGGAAGATGAAGAACAGTTGCTCAATCATCTTGTGCGTACAAAAACCATAGCCGAACGTACCCCCATTGCCGTAGCAGGCTATCAAAATCCGGCGGATTTGGTAGATATGCTTGGCTATGTAATTCAGCATTGGGACACTGCCAACCGCGAAGAAGCACTTAACAATGCCGCCGCAGAAGAAGAACGCCTTATGCGCGTTGGAGCCATTAGCATAGACGAAGATACGCACGCTTTGTGTGGCTTACGCGAGAAAAAAGCAGGATTTTTTTCTCACATTCGCGACCTCAATGCCAACGCCGCACTTACTCCCGAAACTCGCGACCTCAAACACGCTGTGCAAAGCGGTTTGCTTGCAAAAAAACTGCACAACCGCCGCAGTGCCATAGCAAAAATGCGTAAAGTGCGCGTAAAACCTACCATTACCGCCACAAGCGACACCACGCCCGAAGGACTTAGCCCCGAACAACCCGAAGAAAAAACAATAACACAAGTGAGTGCCACCACAGCCGATATGCTACAAGGACTTGGCAGCACACCAGAACACGAAACTACTATCAATTATGTCCTGCAAGGTTTACCGCTTGTAGAAAACACCACCAGCGAACCGAGTGTAAAAGAATATTTCGAGGGGGTACGAAGTGCCATATCTTCGTCCCCTGCGGAATATTTCGATACCCCCGAAGATGCGCAAATAGCAGTGGCTGCACTCGGCTACATTATAGCCAATTACAACAATTCCGCAACGCGCAATCACGCACTCAATTTACTCGAAGGAGCGCACATCAGCGAAGACCGCTACGAACAATTCTTGCTCGGACTTGCAGGTTTGAGCGACTGCATGGGACTTGCCGGTAAAGGTAAGGTGAAAGAAAAACTAAAAAAAGCGGTAAAAAAAGTAGCAACTGCTACCAAAAAAGTGGCGCAAAAAACCGGCAAAGCAGTGAAAGCCGCAGCAAAAGCCACCGGCAAAGCAGTGAAAAAAGTAGTAAAAACCGTTGCAAATGTTGCAAAAAAAGTAGTAAAAGCAATTATTCGTTTCAATCCGCTTTCGTTAGCCGCCAAAGCAGGTGTGCTCATTGCCATGCGCTTGAATATGTTTAAAATGGCTTTAAAACTCTTCCCTGCAATAGAACCGCAAGAGGCAGCCAACGCAGGATACACCCCCGAACAAATAGCAAAAGCAAAAGAGAAATTTGAAAAAGTTGCCAAACTCTATGCCGACCGACTTATGGGCAAACGCGCCAAACTCGAAGCCGCAATTCGCAAAGGTGCTAAGAAAAAATGGCAGGGTAGCGAAACCTACTCAAAAGCCGAAATGGAACAGGCAAGTGCCTCGCTCTCTCCGCAAGAACAAGTCGAAATTGATGCCGATGTAGAGGCAGATAAACAAGAACTCATTGCACAAGGTGCCGAATTTGACCCGAACGGCACCAATGCCGACATTGTAACCATACAAAAAGAAGTGGAACAAGCCGTGCAAGGCTTAGGCGCACTCGGCGTAGTAGTAGCCGCAGCCGCCACCACCGCAGCAACGCCGGTAATTATTTCTATTATTGGGTTAGTAGGTGGCTTGGCAACTTTTGGTGCAGCCCTTGCGCAACGCTCTGCCGCAAAAAAAGAAAGCGAAAAAGCAGCCATAGAACATGATACTGCAAACGATATAATTGAGGCTAACACACGAGCAACAGCCGTACAAGCACAGTCGGCAGATTACGCAAATCAAGAATGGTTTACTTCCATGCCCGAAGACGAGAAGCATTTTATCAATCAAATTACTGCCGACCCTTCGTACATGACTACTCCCGAAGGGCAGGCTTTTATAGCCGAACACCCCGAACTCGCAGAAAATGAATATGTGAACTATGTAGCAAACAATTCGGTACCGGCAGCACAAGGATTAAGCATCGGCGCAAAAGTAGGTATCGCAGTTGGCACACTCGGCGCACTCGGATTGCTCGTATATGCCCTCAAACCCAAAAAACAACCTCAATCGTTAATAGGACTATAATCATGAAACTGCAATATTTAAACGGAACCGCCGATAATAACGCCATTTACCACAACGGTATGGAACTCATCCGCGTTATGGGCATTAATGGCGAAGAATACTACCAAAGTTTGAACGGCGAATTTTTTCAAAAAGTAGGCAATTTTTTCAAAAAAGTAGGTAGTGGTACTGTGGAAGCCGTAAAAAATATGGTAACAATAACACCGCCAACTCTACAAACCAATACACAAACCACCACACCGACCACCACAAGCAATACAAACACCGTTTCATTGCAGCAGCAGTTGTTACAACAACAACAAGCGCAAAGAAAAAACACACTTTTAACAGTTGGTATATGCGGTGGGGTGGCTGTATTGGGACTAATAGCAGTAATAGCACTAAAAAAATAACAACATGGCAACATATACCGTAACACTATCTTCGGGAGCACTCAACCTGCGCAGCGGTGCAAACAGCACGGCAAGCGTTTTGTGTACTATTCCGAATTACGCGCAGGTTACAAGTGCTCCTATTATGATTACCGTGCCGCCGCAAGAAACCCAAACCGACAGCGAGGGTACGGTATGGCGCAGAGTGAGTTACAATTCGCAAACAGGGTGGGTGGCAAATAAATACCTCAAAGAAAGCGTGGTAGCAGCACCCAAAACCATAGCACAAACACACGTAGCCACCACACCGACTACTGCAACTATTAATACAAATAATTCTAATACAACAAACACTATGACACTAACAGACGACATGAAAAAAAAGGTGAAAATAGGTGGTGCTATTGTTGTTGGTGTAAGTTTACTCGGCATCGGCATTTATAAAATGACGAAAAAGAAACCAACCACCGCCACAGCACTATCTTCACTCGGACTTGCAGGAGTTTCGCGTAAACGCCGAAACTCGCGCAAAAAAGGTGCCGCACGCCGCACTCAAACAAAAGTAAAAGCAATCTCTTTAATATAATTAACTATGAAAAAACGCAAAACAAGCCGCCGCACTTCGCGCGGCACAAATTCAAAAAAAGCGTCATCATTGACAAGCGTAGCCCTCGTTGCGGGCGAGGCTATGGTTGGTATGGTGATTGGCTCGCAAATCAAAAAATTTGTGGAGAAAAAAGATGTAGTTTCCGGCACCGACCTTTTAGGTTTGGACGGAGCAACAAGTAAATTCACTTCGCCATTGATTGCCACCGCCGCCGGTGTAGCAGCAATCATGCTGAGCAAAAATCAACACATAGCCAATATAGGCTTTGGCGCAGCCCTCGCCGGTGGTGTAGGTTTGGTAAATGCTGCCGCCGGTAAATCTATCGTAGCACTCGGCGCAGCCGAAGACGAAGATGTAACCGTAGGTGCATCACCACAATTACCAGCCCTACCGGGTATAGGCGCGTGGGACACTGCCGTGCGAGATGTACCCGGCATACCTACTTCTTTCGAGGCATCTATTGACCCCTCATTGACACAACAACCGGTGAGCGGTGTAGGATATGCAAATATTCTGTAACAAACAAAAAAATCAAAACAAAATAAAAAAATTACTATTATGGAAACAAAAAACATTTTTGAAACAAAAGCACTACCTTTATTGCCATCTGCAATGGCGGCAGCATATAATGCAGGACAAATAACCCTTGTGGACGAAGTAATATACTTCACAAAAGATTTGAAATCGAACACCAGCGTAGATATGGTACTCGCAAGCGATGTACAATCGACCGGACTTACCAATGTAAACGCAGGTAAATTGGAACAAGGCAACTATATGTTGCTTACAGGCGTTCGTTTGCGCACGGCAACTATTACAGCCGGTGGAAATGTTGCCGAAGCCGATTTTTCGGGACAGTTAAACAAAAATGTAGCCAACGGCGAAATAGAAATTAACGTGAGCGGCAAACCGATTTTGCCACGCATGAGCAATGGACGTTTCGTAACCGGCACAACTGCAAAATGGAACAACTATTTTGCGCTCGATTGCCCAAAATTGATTGTACCGTCAGCCCCGATTGATGCAAAATTGTATCTCAGCGCAGGTTGTGCAGGCTTAGTTGCCGCGCGTCTTGAATTACACGGAGTTATGACCGTGCGTGCATAAATGCACACATAGTAGCGTAGCAAGTTTTTCGCTTGCTGCGCTACTTACTTTTCAAAAACAAACACTCAAAAATCTACCGCATTATGTTTTTCCAAAGCATACCGTCAAGTTCTACCGAAATAGTAAGCAACACACCGCTCGAAGCAAAAAGTCTTCGCTACATTTTCTTTGAAAATAAAAATGGCGGAATGTTCTCTTGCGGTTCTGTACCAGATTGTATATCTATTGCGGTGAATAACACCGTAATATGCCGCAACATGATTATGTTGCCGTTTTGCACCGAAACACTCGACCGCAGGCACTATATAGATTGGCGCAAAGTAGCATTGCGCGTGGGTATGGACGTGAATAATTCACAGGTAAAAATAAGCGGTGTGCGCGATAATGACGTAAACATAGTGTTTGTATATGATACAAAAACAATGGCAGAAAGCGACAACGAAGCCGACCGCAATTACAGCGGCGTTACCTTTATGGAAACAAAACTTTTGCGCCTGCGCAGTGAAAACCCTACCATAGTAAACCCAGCACCTCAAAAATTACAACCCATACTTGCACCGCCACAACAAGAAATAGGCGTGCAGTTCGATAAATCACCACTCGGATTTTTTATTTTTCCTACGTACAGCCGCGAAACTGACGGCAAACTATTCTCTTTCCCCACTACGTATATACCTTCGTTATTGCAATCGAATATACTTGTGGACGTATATGGAGCCGATACTGAAATTTTTATGCCAAAAATGGACGTTTTGCCCTTGTGCGCCACCAATACCATAGCGTGGAAAAACTGCGTGTGGTTCTTTTCCGAAGAAACAAAACGCAACCTTTTTTTAAAACTCTACTACACCGACCGTTTCAACCGCAATGCGTACTCCACCATTATGATAGACGGCAATGCGGTAAATACCATTGATTTAGCCTTTACCTTCCTTTACAAAAAAATATAAGCCATGAAAAAAACATACCAAAAAATCACCGTTACCTTACCAGCCTCTTCGGGCAATCCCGAAGAAAAAGTAATTCAAAGTGTTAGCGAGCAATTACGCAATGATTTTTCGCACATAGACGGTGTGGTGATTATACCGCAGCAAGGCAACGATATAACATACGTGCAGTGCGGCATAAAAGTAGGCGGGGTGGAAATTTTGCCCGACAATACCGATGTGGTGTTATTCACATTCAACGGTAATTACGTGGTAGAAGATGCTGCCTACAAATTTGTGGAAGATTCAATTCCTGCCAATTCTTCGCTCATAGAACTGAATTTTACCAACACCGGCACTACTCCGGTGAACCTTTCGGTGTATGCAATTCTTTCAAATCGCTAAGCCATGTTATACGTTGTAGAAATAAAAGTACCCAATCGTTCGCAATTCGGCGGTGTGTTTCAAATTGAACAAATTTTGCCTGCCGCTATATACTCCATTGACGGCGCGTGTTGCAATGTGATATTAGACCCACTCACAAAATTGCAAAAAGAAAACACTGCGGTAAAAATCGTGCAAACCGGCACGGTAAGCGTGAGCCTCAATAACAGCACTGTAATTGTAGCAGGCGCACGCGCCGTGAGTTTGGCAGATATGCCCACAAGTAATAGTTTGACTAAAAACATAGGTTCTACCATTTTTCGTGTGGAAGCATATCGAGATTACCGTGAAAAAACAAGATTGCAATTCTGAAATTTTCGGTGTTTCGATAGCCTCTTCCGATTGTTTTTAATGCCTGTATGGA
>JAITUU010000050.1 GCA_031286165.1 Bacteroidales bacterium | reverse complement strand
TTGCCATCGGCATCGTAACCAAACGAAAGCGTTTGTGAAAAAGCACCATGAGTAATTAAACACAATATGGCTATTGTGAACAGTAGTGCTTTTTGCATGAGGTGTGGGGTGTGGGGTTTTTATTAAAACTGCTTTTTATTATTTCCTGCACAAGATACACAATTTTTATGACTTTTGTCATGATTTATGCAAAAACTTTACACAAAACCGCAATTTTGCTTGTACTTAGTACATAGAAAAAGGAATTTTTACTCAAAAAAAGCGACTGTTGTGATACTACATGAGCCTCCTATTACACGAATGAACACGAATTATCGTGTCAAAACAAATCTGAGTGCGAGCCGGTGTTTGTGAGAGTTATTACAACGGTATTTTTGTCGATTTTCCAAATCAATAACCAATCGGGTTCTAAATGCGCTTCCCAATGATTAGAAAAGTTACCGTATAATTTATGCGTTTTATAAGGAACAACGGGTAAGGTGCCGGTACTGCCCAAAAGTTCGATAGCAGTATTCATTACGGCAGCACTTTTACCGCGTTTTATCATCAATTTGAGTTGTTTTTTTAAACTCGTTCGTATAGTCTATCTCAAACATTATCCCAAAATTTCAGCAACGGCATTTTTGTGATTTATAAGACGTGTTACTCGCCCTTTGCGCTCATCTTCCAATGCGCGTTGCATAGATTTTGAAATCCCCGAAGATGTTTCGGTTTTGGAAAAAGGTACTCGTAAGGCATTCGCCAAATTTTCAAACAACTGTACAAATTGTAAATTATTGGTGGAAATGGTTATTGTTGTCATAATTCCGATTGATTCAAATTACACGTAGCGCAAATATACCTAAATATTGTATCAATAGTGCAAATTATCTTCTTTTTTTGCGAATAGTATTACCAATTCGCCACAGCAGCCATAAAAATTTCGTCTATTATGTCATCGGTAATTTGACGAATAAGTCCGTCTTCGAGCGAGGCAAAACTTTCTGTAACCGGATAATCGCGGAATTGCGTGAAAGTTTTATTGAAATTCTTGGTTTCGTCTTTGGTATTGATAAAATTCATGCGAACACTGATAGTAAAGCGATACTGCGCTGCCACCTGCGCCGCCGTAACTCCCTGAAACGTAGTGGTATAATCGGTAATAACACCTTCAAACTGCAAGTCGCCGCCGCCGTTTACCAACGTCAATCCGGTACTCGAACGCATTTTATCTTTCAATCCTTCGGTAATAATATCGCTCAACGCGGCATTGCGCGTGGCGGCTTGATTCTGCACGTATGCCACCGAAAATGTGCGAATATCGGGCGAAATAGACGCGCCGGTGAATGAATATTTTATGGAACAGCCGGTACTTAGATACAAGATACAAGACACAAGACACAAGGTACGCAATATGCTAATGTGCCAATGTGCTAATGCGCTAATAAGAAAATGAAAAAATGAGTTTTTTTTAATATTTGAATGAATTGGCATATTGACTTATTAACATATTAGCATATTATCGTATTACTGTATTGTTTTATTGTACCATTAGCACAATGGCGTATTGTAGAATTAGCACATTAGAGTTCGTATTCTTTTATTTTGCGATACAACGTGCGTTCCGAAATACCGAGTTCCTGCGCCGCCAATTTTCGCTTGCCGTTGTATTTGGTAAGTGCGCGTTTTATTACGTCCATTTCGTTGTTGGTAAGCGAAAGCGTATCTTCTATTTCGTTCACGTCCTCTATTTCGGGAGTAGTGGTGGCGGGTAAATTTTCGTATTCGGTTATTTCTTCGTTCTGTTTTTGTTTCTGTTTATCGAAATACGCAAAATCGGTGGTATATATTTTCTGCAACATCTGCGCATTTTCATTGGAAAGTTGCAATTCGCTTTCGCTGGAATTGAGAATATCAAACACCAATTTTTTCAATTCATTCATGTCTTTTTTCAAATCGAAAAGTAGTTGAAACAAAGAATCGCGCTCACCGGCATAGGTGCCGGTGCCGTGTTGATTTTCTTTGGCTATAACTGCCGGTAGTTGATTTTGCAGGTTTGCCGGTAAATAATTTGCTAAGGTATGTGCTGTTACACAACGTTCTTTTTCGAGAATAGAAATTTGTTCGGCTATGTTTTTCAACTGCCGCACATTGCCCTTCCAATAGTAATTTTTGAGTTCTTCGGTAGCGGCTTCGTCCAATTTCAGCGGTGGAATGGCGTGTTTTTCACAAATATCTGCCGAGAATTTACGGAAAAGCAGTGGAATATCGTCTTTGCGCTCGCGCAGCGGCGGTATGGAAATTGGCACGCGATTGAGGCGATAGTACAAATCTTCGCGGAATTTTCCGGCATCTATGGCAACTTGTAAATTCACATTCGTAGCCGCTATTATGCGTACATTGGTTTTCTGAATTTTCGATGAACCCACGCGAATATATTCACCCACTTCGAGTACGCGCAGCAAACGCACCTGCGTACTGAGCGGCAACTCTCCCACTTCGTCTAAAAAAATAGTACCGCCGTCTGCCAATTCAAAGTAGCCTTTGCGGCTGTCTATTGCGCCGGTAAATGCACCTTTTTCGTGTCCAAAAAGTTCGGAATCTATCGTTCCATCGGGAATTGCACCGCAGTTGATGGCTATATATTGCTTGTGCTTTCGCGCACTGTTTTGATGAATAATTTGCGAGAACACTTCTTTCCCCGTGCCGCTTTCGCCCACAATTAAAACAGACAAATCCGTAGGTGCTATTTGCATAGCCGTTTCTATTGCCCTATTGAGTTGAATAGAATTACCTATAATGCCAAAACGCTGTTTTATTTGTTGAATATTCATGTTCATAGCGCAAAAATACACTTTTTTTCATTTTCTTTGTGCGAAATTTTCAAAAAATAGTCATGAAGCGAACTTGTTTTTTACTCTGTACGGCACTTATTGCATTTTCACAACACAGCATGGCGCAAACCGACACCACTGCGCACGAAACTACCGAAATTCCCGAAATTACCAAAATCGGCTACGTAGAAGATTTGAAATCGGGCATACACGATGGCTCGTATTCGCTCATAACTGCGCCGGCAATTATCAAATCGCGCATCAATAACATTACCGATTTTTCTTTTGCCGTTCCCAATTTTTATATGCCCGACTATGGTTCCAAAGGTACGGCGAGCGTATTTGTACGCGGCGTGGGTTCGCGCATGAACGAACCGGCTATTGGTTTGTATGTCGATGATATTCCGTATTTAGATAAACATGCCTTCAATTTCGATTTCTACGACATTCAGTCTATTTTGCTTTTGCGCGGTCCGCAATCCACGCTTTATGGCAGAAACAGCATTGGTGGTTTAATTCGTATTTCCACCCTTTCACCCCTCGATTTTCAAGGTACGCGCTTCAATCTTTCTTACGGCAATAGAAATACCTACCGATTTACGCTTTCCAATTACACCAAATTAACCGAAAATTTAGGTTTCAATTTTGCCTTCAACAATAGCGGTGACAATGGTTTTTTTGAAAATGAATTTTTAGGAACCTACGATTCGCAGCGCACACGCGGTGCACGAGTAAAAATGGATTGGAAAATTTCGGAAACATGGGCTGCGCAACTCACCGCCCTCTACGACCAAGTGCTGCAAAATGCCTTCCCATACGCATACTACGACAAAATAGAACATCGCCCTACGGTGGTTGCCTACAATCATCAGGGAATTTACAACCGCGACCTTGCAAACACCGGATTGCTCCTGAGCCGCAGCACCGAAAAAACGCGCTTTACTTCTGCCACCGGCTATCAATTCCTGCAAGATACCTTGCAAATGGACCAAGATTATACCATAGATTCGCTCTTTCGCTTAAATCAAACCCAACATCAAAATAGTATTACCCAAGAATTTGCGTGGCGTTCGGTAGGTTCCGGTCCCTATTCATGGACAGTGGGTGCCTTCGGATTTGTAAAACGCAACGATATTCACGCGCCCATGACCATAGAAAGCGGTATGATGCACACCATTCAAGCCCGCATGGATGCTGCTATGGACGCTGTGCGCGAAGATTTTCCCCGCACGCCTTTTGTGAATTTAGGCAACGGAATCTTTATTCCGGGACGATTTACCATGAGCAATTACGGTTTTGCCGTGTATCACCAGTCGGAATTGAAATTCTTCGACCGTCTGACCGCCACCGCCGGTTTGCGCCTCGCCGCAGAACGAGTGTCGCTTGATTTTCATACCCAAGCCTTTCTTACCGCTACGGTAACTTCGCCATTTATAGATACGCTGGTGCAGCACATTGTGCTCACTTCGCTCGGCAAAGAAAACGAAGATTTTGTGCATCTTACGCCCAAATTTTCACTCTCCTACCAAATTGCCAACAATGCACAAGTATATGCCACCGCCTCACAGGGCAAAAAATCAGGAGGTTATAATTATTCTATGTTTGCCAACGTGTTTCAAGACAAATTTGCCGACATGAAAAGTTCGCTGCAAAGCGATACGCTGCACATCAAAGAAAGTACTATTTACTACAAACCGGAGAGTTTGTGGAATTATGAAGTGGGTACGCATTGTTCATTTTTCGAGAAAAAACTCTCCATTGATGCCGCCGCATTTTTCATTCGCTACAGCGATATGCAAATAGTGAGCACACTCGCCACCAACAACGGCAGCCGCATGATAGTAAATGCCGGACACACCAATAATTACGGCACAGAATTTTCGGCACGCTGGAAACTTATAGAAACGGTGCTTTTGCACGCTTCGCACGGATACACCAATGCACGTTTCCAAGATTTTGTGTTCGATGGCAACGATTACAGCGGACATTACGTACCCTTTATTCCCCGCAATTCGCTCAGTGCCGGCGTGGATTACACTATCAATATAAACAAACGCCTGCTCAATACCATTGTGCTGGCGGCGCAATACGCTTATTTTACCAATGTGTATTTTACCGAACGAAACAATATTCAAGAAAAATTCTACGACCTTGTGAACAGCTCGCTGACTTTTACCACAAAAAAATTGCACTACGGCGCGTGGGTAAAAAATGCTCTCAATCGCGACTACATACTCTTTTATTGCGAAAGTTTAGGCAATGGATTTGCCCAACAAGGCAGACCTATTCAATTCGGATTTTCACTCAGTGCGCAGTTTTAGGTACATTTCTCAAAAAATCTCACTTTGTAAATTACATGGATTGCTTCACTACATTCGCAATGACGAAGGAAAAAGCGTTTTTGCGAGCAATGAAGCAATCTGGAAGAATCTTTTCCTAAAATAATTTGTATTTTATAATTATCAATTTACAATTAATTTGTATTTTGCGAGGCACTAATACCTCACTATGGACCCCGCTCTAAAAAAATGGCTTTCGGCTTTTGAACAAGAATTACTGCTTTCACGCGATACGTGGGAGGCGCAATTCCACACCACGATTGAAAAAACCGAAGATATAGAACAATTTATACATACCTACATTCACCGTTCAGGGCTTTTTTACGGTACCTGCGTGCAGCACACGCTCTACTCCTCTCCCGATATGGAAACATGGACCGGTGCCGATAATTTCAAAATAGCAATAGTGGAAGGTTTAATACTCATTTATGCCCTCCACCACAAGCAACGCGCTCGGCACAAAGCACTGCATTTTTTCCTCCACGATGCACTCAATCGCATTGAGCGATTTTATGTGCTCTTTTCTATCAGCAATTCGCTCTTTTTGAAAAATAAAGATTTACTGCTCAAACACCATGCGCAGTATCAAAAACTTGAATCTATTATAGATTGCCGCGTGCACAATCCTTCCATGTTGCAAAAAGGATTTTGGAAGGGTTCGCAATTCAATATTTTCACTCATTTAGACCTCTATTTTTTTCACTATTGGCTGCAAAAAGAATATGTATTTGAACAAAAAGATAGCATAACACAGCGCATGATACAGGCTATGACCGCTGCATCGCACATTGGCAATCACGAAAATACTGCCGAGCGATTTTTGGTAACGTATTTCATAGCATCGGGCAATTTTCCGCAGCTTGTGGAAAGCAACCTTCTTGCACAGTTGCAAAACGGCTGCTCGCTTGCCGACATTGGCAAAGAACCCCTTCTGCCCTACGCCCTGCAATTACTCACCTACGAATATGCCACGCTCACCATTATCAGCGATAAAAATTTTAGCCTGTGGCAAGAACAGTTTTTAAATAAACTCGCAAACCATTTATCTATAAAAACTTTCGACACACAGCACAGCATTATGCTCATTCAGAATTTTGTGATTCAACATCACGAAACTATTCTGTACTTGAACGTAAAAAATAGTTTTGATGCGCTGAGTAAAAATTTTACTTCACAAATTCACACGTTTTTTGTAAAAAACAAAGTAAAATTAATGAACGAAGTGCTGGAAAGCAAAGAACTTTTGGAACTTTTATGGAAGGCAAAAAACGAACGCCTCACCAAAGACGAACGCCGCAAAGTGAAGGAACAAATTATAGATATGGTGAAAACCCTGCCTTCGTTGGCAATTTTTATGTTGCCCGGCGGCACTTTTTTACTGCCTATACTCTACAAAATTTTACCCGAAGAACTCATGTTGCCAAGTTCCTTTCTTGCCAATAAAGTGGAATAGTAGTTGTTAGAAACAAAAAAACCTCAATCAACATTTGTTGATTGAGGTTTTTTCATTAGCATATTAAGTATCTTAGCGTATTAGCGTAACGTTTCCATATTTGGCAAATCCGCCAAGTTTGTTTTTTTGCCCAGCCCATGTGGTACCGTCAAGGAATTTTGCTTCCAATTTCCAAATATACACATCGCTTTGCAGCAGTTCACCATTATAGGTACCGTCCCATTCGCCTACAAATTGTCCGTCTTGTACCTCATCGGAATAGTAGAGCAAATTGCCCCATTTGTCGTACACCGAAAATTTTGCGGATTCAAAATTAAAGCCTACCGGTTTGAAAGTGCGCACCGATTCGGCAGCATTCGTTGGGCTGAACGCATTTGCCATATACACGCCGGCACGAATATCCACAAAAATTTCGGTACTGTATGTACTTGCGCAGCCGTATTCGTTGGTTACGGTAAGCGTAGGATATTTGTAACCGTAGGTATAATCGTGCACGGTAACAGGCGTAAAGCGTTCTTCGTGATTCATAAACCAATCTTCGTTATTTTTCGATGAGTTAGGGAATTTATCGAAATTCCACGTCATAGTGTACGTGAGTTCTATGGGAGCAATGGAATTATCGTAGGCACTTGTAATAGGTGCTTGATACGAACTATCGGTCAATTCTATGGTGGTACTTGCGCCGGGTAAAGTCCACGTGTAGTAAGTTTCCGGATATTTTGCAATATTGACCACCAGCGTATCGAAGCCTTCGCAACCTGCCCATGTGCGTTCATACACATACACGGTGTCGATTCCTGTTTTTGCCCAATCCACATAGCGGTTTGGCGAGTATAAATTGCCGTCTTTTGCAAAATTATATACACTGCCCGAAGTTTTCCAATAGTAGTTACTTTGCACCTGCGGCAATTCTTCCACAGCGTAGGGTTCTTCGAGCGAAGTGCCTTCGCACAACTGCGTGCGACCCACAATTTTGGTTTTTGCAGGCGGAGCCACTTCAAACACAAGGTTGCTGCGTTCGCTTTTGCAACCGGTGCCGGCATCGGTATCGAAGAGTTCAAATACATACTTCCCTGCGGCTATTTGCGGCAAATTAAAACGATTGAAATCATAGGTTTCGCCTGTCCAATCGGGCAAAGTTTGCGCTCCGCTTATAAAATTCCACGCAATATTGGGAGAACCAAAAGCCTGCAAAGCGTCCATTGCTGTGCCTTGACAAATAATTTTCGATGATACGATAGGCGCATTCGGGCGATTGTGCATGGTGAGCGAAAGCGATTGCGCTTCGCTGTAACAGCCTTTGGTGTAGTAGAGTGCCGTAAGTGCGTATTCGCCCGCAGCGGGGAAATTATTAGTATTGAAGGTCAATGTGTGAGTGTCGGTGTCGGCTATGGATTTATTGTATCGTCCATCAACTTGGGTAAGTTGCCAACTCACTTTTGAATTTGCCTCAAAAAGTGGTGCAAAATCCTGCGCTTGCACTTCTATCGTTTCATATTCGCAGAATGTTTGATTATCGCCAATGGTAAAGGTTGGAATTTCCACCACCGTGAGTGTTACCGCACTTGGGGTGCTCACACAGCCTTCTATGGTGCGTTGCACATAGAAAGTTACGCTGTGATCGGGGCGTTCGTTCGCCGGAATAGTGTAGGCATTGCCCGGATTGGGCGTAATAGGATTAATGAGCGCAGCATCGTAATACCATTTGTCGGTACTCAATCCGCCATTCGAGCGCAAACTTGGAATATTCGCAGCATTTTGGCACATGGTAGCCGAAGTGGTAACAGGAGGTTGCACAAAGGGCGTAATGATAAAGGTGTATTCCGCCGCCGCGCCTTCGCAGCCGTTTATGGTTTGCGTGGCAAAATAGGTTGTACCCACGTTTCTATTGGTTTGCACCGAAATTCCTTCACTCACATAATTATTTGCGGTGGGTGCATACCATTTCACAAGCGCATCGGCAGTGGCAGGAATTGCGGTAAATGCGGGGTCGGTATCGTAGTCGCACACTTTTTGCAAACCTTGCACCACCGGTTTTGCCGGGCGTGGTTTCACCGTATATTGTACGTGTGCTTTTTCACTCGTGCAATTATTCACTGTTTGCGTAGCATAGAAAGTATATGTACCGGCATTGGCAACAGACAAATGTTGCGGAGCATACACATTTCCTTGCGCGGCAGTTTCGGTTGCGCTTTTATACCACTGAATAGTAGCACCCGTTTCGCCTTGTGCTTGCAAGTTTTTCGGTGTTTCGTTGAAGCAACTTTCGTTTGGCATGAGTGTAGGTGCTTGCGGTTGCGCGTTGATTTGCAAGGTTGCGTGCACCGGATTGCTCATACACGCCACCGAAGATGTACCGTTGGTGTAATTCACGCGCTGAGTGGCGTAAAGCGTATAGGTATTCGGTGCGCTCATAAGCGATTTTGCAGGAGTATAGTGCGCATTTGAACTCAGCACCGCAGCACCGGGTGTGAGCGATTGCGCAGGTTGTTCGGCATACCATTCTATGGTGGCTCCACTCACCGTATTTGCCACACTAAACGTGGTGTTTGCTTCGTATTCACACATTGCAGATTGTGCCGGTGTTATATTCATAGAATCCGGTGCTTTTTTCACCGAAACGGTGATTTGCGCTCGCGGACTTTCGCAGCCTTCGGGCGTTGCACCGGCATTGTATTCACTCACGTAGAAGGTAATATCGCCTTCCGCATTTTTATTGTACGAAGTTGGTGTGTAGTTTCCTGTATTGTTTGTTTCTACCGGCGTGCTACCCGTTTGAGTTGTGTAAAAGCGATATTCTGGCGCGGCAGTGGGACGACCAGCCCAATTTCCTGCGATTGCAGTCAATTCGGGATAATCATAGTAATTGCAAATCAACACATTGCGCACCTGCGGTGCAGGCACCAAACAGTGAATTATCACTTTGGCTTCGTTAGGTTTACTTTCGCAACCGCGCACACTTTGGGTAGCCCAATACGATTTTGCAAACGGCAGTGCAGGACTGGGGTCATCGCCGGTGCGCAATACTCCCGCATTGTTGAACAATGGATTGCCGGAAAGTGCCGCATTGTCGTACCATTGCACGCTTGCGTTTGCTTCCAAATTAATTGCTTTCACTTCCACCACAGCACTTGGATTCGGTGCTTTTTCGTAATTCACCGTTGCGGGCGGCGGTGTAAATTGCACGTCCACCGGTTTGGTAAAGGTAGTTTTGCAATCATTATTATCGGTTACGGTGTATTCTATGGTGTAGGTTGCCGTAGTTTCGCCGTTGAATGACGGTGTGAATACACCGTACTGATTAATTCCGCCTGCTATTTCCTGCAATTTCCACTCCTCTTTTTTCAGGGTAGTGTTGTCAAACGTTAGCGTTGCTTGCAGTGCCGCATCGCCTTCGGTGTTACAATACACCGCTTTGGAATTAATTGCCGTTATCACAGGGTTTGCGTTCACGGTAAGTTTCACTTCGGCTTTCGGGCTTTCGCAGGTTTTTCCGCTCACTGTTTCTACTGCCGTGTAACTCACATAGTAAGTGGCAGTTTGCCCTGCGGAATATGACGAAGTATTTGCGCCGGCAATAGCCGTGCCGTCTGCGCGATACCAATGCCATGCGGTGGCGGTTTCGGTGGTGGTTGCTGAAAGTGCTATGCCGCTTGCAGTAACTGCCGATGCACATACTTCACTTCCTTGCGTTAATGGTGCTACGAAGGGGCAGTTGATTAATTCCAAATTCACGGCAACCGCTTCACTTTCGCAGCCGAAACCATCGCTTTGAGTGATATAATACGTATAGGTATAATTTTGGTTAGCGGCTATGGCGGCTATAATTGCCGGATTTGCGGCAAGTGCCGATTTATCGGGAGTCATGGTAAGTCCGTTTGCGCCCACTGCTACGGTAATTTCAGTAGTTTTTGCAGCATCGGCATACCAACGAATTGTTTTGCCTGTACCCGAAACACTTGCGGTCATGTAATGTGCCGGCAAATTGGCAATATCGCCTATCAACCAATTTTTGTGTTCAGGCGTTGGTTTTGCCATAAAGTGCGCGGTACTTTCGGCAGTTTTTATCGTTCCGCACGATGCTTGATTGTCGGTGAGTATGTTTCCGTGCGTTTCGGTAACAACATAGGTAAATACATTTTTTGCAGACGATATTGTTTCATTCACAATGCCCGATGCGTCCCACGTTTTGCCGGCGGCATTGTAGCCGGTGGTAATGCTCGGTGTAAGAGTTGCCGTACCGTTTGCCGGTGCATTTGCAGGCGTAAGCATAATTTCTACATTCTCTTTGCCTGCACAAAAATCCGCATTGGAAACTTCGATGTTCACCGCAGGATTGGGCACCACGCTGAGTGTAACAGATTTTCCTGCCGACCAGCAATCGTTCGCGGCATCGTAACTTGCCACATACACTGTTTCGATGCCGGCTATGGCAGTAGTGAGCGGCGAAGATGTGTAATTCGCGCCTTCTTGCAATTTGGTAAATCCCACAGGATTTTGCCCCATAGCACCCACCGGGTCGGTGGTAAACCATGCGAGTGTTGCCGTGGCAGGCGTTGCTGCGGCTACAACGGCGTTCGTTGCATTCACGCAAAAGAAGGGATTTTTCGCATCGGGCATTTGCGCCGGACAGTCGGAAATACTAAGACTTGCGCGTACTTTTTCGCTATAACAAGTTCGTGCGCCATTATCAATAGTTCTGTACGATTGCACCCAATAGGGATACTTTCCGGCAGAGGCGGTGTTGGTCAAGCCCGTTGCATACGTGTAGGTATCTTTATCTAATTCCGCAGAAGTGGCATAATCCAACCACAGAACCTTATCCCCTTCGGTATTTGCGCTTGCTTGCAGTTCGGTGGTACCGTTCAGTTGCCCAAGAGTATTGCGTACCAATACTTTCGGGTCAAAATCACCGCTAACTATTGGAGCGGCTATTTCTATGACTTCTATGGCGTGGGTAGCGGAATTTACGCAAGCATTTCCATCGGTGTAGGTATAAGTCATGCTGTAATTTCCTACGGTACTTGGGTTAAAAATTTCCGAAGTTGTGGCTCCGCTAAATACGCCGTGTGCACCCGCAGTGTTTGTGGTAGATGTGCTCACTTCAAGCGTAATTGCCGCATCGCCCACACACATTTGTGCAGGATTTGCGCCAAAAGCCACGTGCGGCAGTGCGTTTACGGTTATGGTAACTGCCTGCTCCATTTTACAGGTATTTCCTCCGGAATTTGGAATTTCTGCCTCGTATTCCACATAGTAGGTGGTGGTTGCGCCCACTGTGGGCAAAGTTGCGGGTTTGTAGGTAGAATTTGCCGTAGCGTTGCCATTGCTACTATTTGCCAGCGTTCTATCGGCATTGTACCATTTCCATGTAATGGTGGCAGGGTCAAATCCTGCAATGGCGAGCGTAGTAACCGGCACTGCGGCGGTCATGTTTGTCAAAGTGCCGTCTTCGCACAGCGTTACACCCTGCACCTGCGCTTGGGCAAATTCGCAACTCACCAGCGTGAGCGTTACTTGCACTTTTTCACTTTCGCAGCCGTTGGCATCGGTTTGACTAATATAATAGGTTTCGGTGTAGTTATCGTTTTGCTGCGCCGCAGGGCGAGCATTCACCGCTGCTTGCAATTCCGATTTATTGGGTGTATAGGCACTTCCTGTGGCATTATCGGCAGTAAGTGCTGTGGTTTTATCGGCTTTGTACCAATTTATTTTTGTACCGGGAGCCACTACTGTTGCCACCAAATGTCCCGCCGGAATACCGGCAATATTGCCAAGTGCCCATGTTTTGTTACTTGTGGTGGGCACCGGCGTAAAGTGCGCAGTAATAGTGGCTTCGGCAGAATTTTCGCAGGTCGCTTCTTCTTCCGTAGCGGCACTTCCCCATGTTTCTTTCACGGTGTATAGTGCGGTAATACTGCTTTGTGCGGTTTTCAACTGCGGAATCCATTCGCCGGTGGTGGTGTTTAGTCCACCTACGGCTGTTTTTTCGCTCAGCGTGCCGCCGGGCAAGGCAGGAGTAAGGTTAAATTGTCCTTTTTCGCTTGCAGCGCAAATGTTCGCATCGGCAGCAGTAATTGCCACCTGCGGTTTGTCTTTTACGGTAATTGTTACCGGCGTGGCTATACTCCAACAATTATCGGGTGCGCCAGCCCATGCTGCCACGTAGAATGTTTTGGTAGCAGCCGCCGCAGTGGTCATGCCCGAAGATAGGGCTGTACCGTCATTGATTTTACTTGCAGGAGAGGCATCGGTAGAAGCACTTACATCAGCACTGAACCACGCCACATTGCTACCGGTAGCAGTAGCGGTAACAGTGGCAGCATCGCCCACGCAAAAGAAAGGATTCTTTGCCGTAGGTTGCTCCGCCGGGCATTTGGTAATGGTAAGGCTTGCAGCACCATCGGGGCTGTAACATTTATTCGCACCCACCATTTTATAGGCACGAGTAATATACTGTAAAGTTTTTGGGAAGGGCGCGTAGGTCATTACATTGCTATTATTTACCCCTGTGGCAAAGGTCGCTCCGCTGCCTTTGAGCGCAGTTGCCGGACTATCGAACCAATCCACGCCTGCCGCGCCGGTGGGAAGATTTACCGAAATATCGGTAGTGGAAGATGCCGCAAGCACATTGCTCGCCGTTACCATTGCCGACTGTTTTGCCTCTGCCGGCGCATCTACGCGAATCACTGTTATGCTGTGCATTGCTTGGGCTTTACATTGTGTGGTATTATCTTCGTATTCATATTTGAAATTGAAATTTTCACCACTTGCAGGAAGAGTCCACGCTCCGTGTGAAGCATTGTTGGTGCCACTGAATGTGCCGGTGCCGGTGGTAGATTTTGTAATATCTACTTGCAATTCAACTGTTCCGGTGCTGTAACACACTTCGGTAGGAGTAGTACTTTTAAACGCCACCACCGGTACATCATTGATTGTGAACGTTGTAGTGTTTGTATTTACACAATTGTTTCCGTCTGTGTATTCCAGCGTAATAGTTTTTTCACCGGCACTCACATTTTTGGTAGAGAAAGTTCCGGTACTTGGGTCTATGGCAACATCGCTACTACTGTATGTAAACGTTCCTCCGCTGAGTGGCGTTGTGGGTGCTACGGTTATCAGTTCTTCACTATTACATTCATCTACCTTACACGCACTCGCTTTACTTGGCGCAATGCTGAATTGTGGTTTTGCGTTCACGGTCATAGTAATTGTTTTCGCTTCGGCGGTGCAACTGCCGCTTGCTGCGGGAGCGGTGTAATTGTAGGTTACGGTAAATGGCGAAGCGGTTGCAGTAGTAGGATTGAATGTTGCAGTAGTTTCCGTTACTTTTGCGGCATTTGCCCACACTCCGATACCGCCTTGTGCACTTGCAGGAGTTATAGAAGCAGTGATATTTCCACTACCCACGCCTTCGCAAAATTTGTTGTTATCGGCACTGAGGGAAACTACCGGTTTTACAAAAATGGTAACTTGTTTTGAATCCGTAGTTTTACAGCCTCTACTATCTTTCACTTCCACTTGGGCGGTGTAAGTATTTGCAGGTGTGATGCTTTCTATGCTTGGATTTTTCAATGTGTTGCTATTGAGCGTAGCACCCGGTACCGTCCATGCGTAGGCACTTTGTCCGCCGGTGAATACTCCGCTGCCGCCGCTTGGCGTAACGTCCAGTTGCAGAACATTTCCTTCGCACATATTCGCGGCACTAATTGCGGCACTTGGTTTTGCCCATACCTCAACCTGCGCTTGCTTGGTTTGTGCGCAGAATGGCGATACCGTGCCGGTAATGGTAACGTTTACGGTATACATTCCCGTAGTTCCCTGCACCACATTCAGCGTGCTGCCGCTCATGGTACCGCCCACGCTTGCGGTGCCATACGCCGCGTTGCCTATGTTGTACGTTACGCTGCCTGCTCCGGCAGTTACCGCCGAAGAAATATCTACGGTAGTTTTATCGCCATCGCAAAATCCTTGCAGTGTTCCTATACTGAGGTCGGGCGTTGGTAAGTCGGTAACTATCACATCTGCCGGCGCAGTACCCACAAAGGCGCAACCTTTGCTGTCGGTTATTGCCGAAAGATTGTAATGCGTTCCCGCTGCACTTCCTGTGGGATTCGCTATGGTATAAGGGCTTGATTGATTGGTAAGTGCCGTGCCGTTAATAGTGAAATTATAGGGTGCCGTGCCTTGCTTGAATGTTACCTCCACCGGCGTTTTCGATGTTGCTTCGGGGCAATATGAACCGGTGCCGGTAATCGTATATTCCGGATTTTTGTTTTCACTAATTGTAACCGCCGGAGTGGTATATTCACAGCCATTGAGGGTAATTTTACATGTCCACACTCCTGCCGTAGCACTCAGTTTGCTTGCTGCTGACGTAGATGCCGCAGCTTGCGAACTACCGCCTTTGAACCATTCGTAGGTTGCTCCGGAAAAGTCTATGCCTGCGGTTTTGTTCAATTCAAGCGTTACGCCACCTTCCGAAGTACAGTATTCCGCACTGCTTGCTTTAATTGTTGCTGTTGGTTTTGGCTGTATGACAATAGTTTTACTCAATGCAGGAGAAAAGGTCGTTTCGCAATTTTTACTATCTTTTACCGAAGTAAGGGTGTAGGTATAAGTACCGGCTGCGGTGGGCACGGTTTGGGGCACGGTAGCAGTTGTGCTTGTTGTTCCTGTTTTTGCCGTGCCATTGTCGGTATAAGAGTAGGTATAATCCGCCGTACCGCCACTGATTGTAGCAGTTACTGCCGTAGCAGTAGTGCCTTCGCACACTTCACCGCCGCCGCTCAGCGTAGCCGTAGGGTTCGGATTCACGGTAATACTAACTGTTGATGTTTTGGCATTGCAAGGCGAAACTGTGCCTGTGGTGGACACCGTAAACGTAGTGCTCGCCGTAGGTGTGCCGCTTATGGTAAGTGTTTTTGCAGTAGGGTTCACCGTAGTCACCATACCTTTCAATTCGGTAGAAGTGGGTGTGGTAATGCCTGTAGCACCACCGCCGTAGGTATAAACTATATTGGTAATAGATTTTCCTTCACACACCGCTTGCGTGATGGTGCTTGCTGTGGAAAGTGTTGGTTGTGTACAGGGTGGGCAATAGTATCTCGATTTGATTTTCATTCTACCACAATCGTAGGACGAAAGTTTTTCAAATTTGAAATTATAGTATAAAACTTCTTTTGTTGAGGTACCGCTGTTCATATAACGACTATTGGCATACAACACATGAGGACTTAAATTATCGCGATAGGAAGTAACATCGCTCACGGTATACAGAGAAACAGCATTATTGCCGCTGCGGGCTACTTTTATAAAATACGACCTTCCGCGCACGCTTTCGCCTTGCAATATTTGCCCTACCGGCAGCACAAGTTCGCCGGTGGCAGTTACATTTACCGCACTCCCTTGCCAAATCAGCGTACCGGCAGCCGCCGCACCGCCATTACCACTGCCTACCGACCAAATTTGCGGCGTAAGCGTTCCTCCCGTAGCAGTTACATTCACCGAAAAAGACGTTAATAATATGGGTTCGTAGGCAGTAATTTGAAATTCAAAATTATGGGGAGAATATTCGGCTTTTCCGCCACTTGGTGCAGTAGGTATCAACACTCCTTTTTCGGAAGTTTTATCTTCCAAATAAATGGTAAACATGGTATCTACCGCACTTTTTTCTACACCTACCATATTGCCTGCCACACAAAATTCTCCTGTTTTTTGCCCTGAGGCAGGAATAGTAATTGTGTTCAATTTTGTACCGCCGTTTTCCGAAGAATATACATCGAACACACTTTCCATAGCGTATTTTGAGCGAAATTTGAAACACACCTGCTCGCTCGCCAAAGGATTGACAGTGGCGCAGGTAGTAGTTACAAGTGTGTCTATGGGCATTTCTTTGTCGCGTATGGTAATGCTTGCTGTTACCATAGGGCAATCGGAGCAAGGAATATTATCGCCCACGTATTCTATTTCCACTTTATACACGCCCGGTTTTGTTACCTGCGGATTGGTTTTATTATAGGGGTCGGCAGCAGGATTATTCACATACGCCAAACCGTGATAGGCATTCCACGCATCTTGTTTGGTAGATGTATTCAAGCGAGTGCCATTGTAATACCACGAAAAATAATAGCGATTTTCTTTTCCTATGGGAGTAATATAACCGGAATGTAATTCTATGGGTTTTTCGGGGCATTTATACGCCTCTGCCGGCATATACGCCGTAGGGCACACATCAATAGGGTCGCAAGGAATAGCCATAGGGGTAAAACACGCATAATTGGTAATACTGTTAATTCCCAAATGCCCATCGCTACCATCGCCAATGGCAAAATATTGGTCTTTATTGTTTACCATATAACCATAGGTATCGCCGCGTCCTACCTTCACCGCATCCTTCACTTTATTGGTAGTAATTGCAGTACCCGAACCGTTACAATAACTCAAAAGAACCGGTCCGTCCACAGTGCTGGAAATTCCTTTAATGGTACTTCCCGAAGCAAGCACATAGCCTTCTTTGGTAACAAACATGGCGTGACCTTGTCCGCCTATTATATCTATCACATCGGTCAAATATTTTTCTCCCGATATGTCACCATACTCTCCCGACAAAACCTTGTTGGCATATTTAACACTATTGTATCCCTCTATACCAAGCATAGTTCCCCAACTATGATTTCCCCATGCCCACACATAGCCTTCATTATCGAGAGCAAAACCACCCACGTCTGCAAGTGCCGACATTCTAATATTGGTAAGCGGCTGTTGCGTATCTTCGCGCAATACCGGTGCTGCGCGATAAGCTGCCGCTCCTGCCGGAGCATTACTTTCAGCACCTCGTCCATTCCAGTTTCCTATGGAATACAAAGTTCCCAAACCATTACCATTGTCCACCACAAAGAGTGCGTTGTTATCGCCCCCTGCCACGTGAATTACATTCGTCAAGCGCGTGCCGTCTTCCTTATATATATAGGTAGGACTTAAATAACTTCCGTCCGACCAATTTCCCGACCCCCACGCCACTACTTCGCCGGTTTTCAACAACGCAAACGAACCATTGGTGCACGCAGCAACAAACACTACATTTCCCAAATATTGTCCGCCCGGAGTACCATCGTCATTGTAGCCGGGAGTTTGTCCTTTGGGCACGGCAATCGGCGAAGTTACCACCTTTCCAAGCGAACCAGACACTTCTTTGTTTTCATTTTCGCCCCACGCATACACCGTATTCTTACACGAAAGAGCCAAAATATGCCCTCCCGAACCGGCGGTTACTTGCGAAAAGGTCAATCCTGCCGGTAACACTACTTGCGTAGGTTTCAAAATCGGACTTGTGGCAGTACCGATTCCCAACTTACCATCTTTATTATTGCCCCACGCATACACTTTTCCTTTCGAGCAGATTACCACACCGTGCGCAAAACCTCCGGAAATCGTCATTGCTTGCGGAAACGCGCTCATACACACCATAATACTGAGAACTGCGAGCGCAACTGTTTTTTTGTAAAAATTTGTCATATTCATATCCTTGTAAATTTGTTCATGTTTTTATACATTTATCTCAAACTACAAGTATAGCACATTTTATGACAAAATGCAAGTTTTTTTATGACAAATTTCACAAAATAGCAAAAAAAGTTGTCTGAACCTCGATTATTACAAGATATATGAGATGTACATGATTTTGCTCAACGGAAAAAATGTATCCTAATCTGTAAAAATCAGTGTAATTCGTGGCAACAAGGAATCCTACAAATTTTGGAAATCATATAAAAATCGTGGTTAAGACTATGCCAGCAATCCTTCCCCTATCGCAAAATCGGTAGGCGTTGTGAGTTTTATATTCCTTTCTTCGCCCTCGAAAAGTGCCACCGCACGACCGGCACTCTCCCACACCGAAGCATCATCGGTAAAAAGCGGCGAAAAGGATTGTGAATATGCTTGTTTGAGCAATTCCGCATCGAAAATCTGCGGCGTTTGCACCCGTTTTATGGTGCTGCGGTCTATTATTGTTGAAGAATTTCCTTGCACCACACGCAGTGAATCCACGCAATCCACCACCGGAACGGCACTGCCCTGTGCACGAGCGCAGGCAAATCCGCGTGCAATACACGCCGCCGACACAAGCGGACGCACGCCATCGTGAATGGCAACAAAGGCTGGTGTTTCTACACTCGCCAATCCATGTTGCACCGAAAAAAATCGCTCCGCACCTCCGGAAACCACGCTGTGATTGATTGAAAAATCGTATTCCTTGCACAATTCCTGCCAATACAAAATATGCTCCTGCGGCAGCACCACAATAATTTCAATGGCAGGAGAATAGCGAAAAAATGCCTCCACACTGCGCATCAATACCGGCTTTCCTGCCAAAAGCATAAACTGCTTTGGCACATCGGTTTTCATGCGCAAGCCTTTGCCGCCAGCTACAAGTATGACATACTCCTTTTCGCTCTTCATTCCTTCGTTTTTTTGCAAAGGTATTCTTTTTTGAAAAAAATTAACCATTAACCATTAACCATTAACCATTAAATAGTACTTTTGTAAAAAAAACACGGAGAAAACCATGCCTGTAAATATACCCGACACCCTGCCTGCGGCGGAAGTGCTGAAAAACGAGAATATATTTATTATGAACCAAAGCCGTGCGGTATCGCAAGATATTCGCCCGCTGCGCATAGGCATACTCAACCTGATGCCCAATAAGGAAATCACCGAAACCCAACTGATTCGTATGCTGAGTAATTCACCTTTGCAGGTAGAATTGATTTTGCTTTATACCAAAACGCACATTTCCAAAAATACCTCAGCGGCACATCTCACCGAATTTTATCATTCCTTCGATGAATACAAACACCAAAAACTCGATGGCTTGATTATTACCGGCGCACCGGTGGAGCATTTGCAATTCGAGAAAATTACCTATTGGAAAGAACTTACGCAGATTTTGGACTGGGCACAAGAAAACGTAACCTCCTGTTTTTTTATTTGCTGGGGAGCGCAAGCGGCTCTGTATCACCACTATGGCATACAAAAATACAATTTACCGCACAAAATGTTCGGTATTTTCAATCACAGTGTGAATAAACCCAACGAACCGCTTCTTACCGGTTTCGATGACGAATTTTACGCACCCCACTCGCGCAATACCTACACGCGCCGCGAAGACATTGTGGCTCAACCCGAATTAGAACTATTGAGCGAATCGCACGAGGCTGGCGTATATATTTGTGCCTCGAAAGATAAAAAACAAGTATTTGTGAGCGGGCACTCCGAATACGACCGCTTTACACTGCGCGATGAATTTGTGCGCGATACAAAAAAAGGCATCGACATTGCCCTGCCCGAACATTATTTTCCCAACAACGACCCTTCGCAAACGCCTGTAAACTTGTGGAAAAGTCATGGTAATTTACTGTTTTCTAATTGGTTGAACTACTACGTGTATCAAGAAACGCCCTACAATTTGTAACAAATTACACACTCAGTTCCTCAAAAATATCTGCAAACTGTAGCGCTTGCCCTTTTCGTGAGAATTGTTGAAGCAATTCTCGGTTCACGGCTTGATGCGTGTATCCATTTTTCTGCCATTCGGCGTATTGTTCCATAATAAACTGCGCCGCTTCCGCCACCGTAGATGCCGAAATGCCGGCGTTTGCCCGCGCTATCAAATCCTGCAAACAGCCTTCATCGCTGCGCACACACAGAATCGGTTTTTCCACCGCCAGATATTCAAAGGTTTTTGTACCCATTATTCCCTTGGGTGCACGTGTTCCTTTTGAAGAATTTGACAAAAGCAACAGAATGGACGCTTCGTTCAAAATTGCAGGAATTTGAGCATGAGGGCGCATGGAAAAAAAATCAACAAAACTCGCAATACGGTATTTTTCAACAAATTGCAAAAGTATTTCCTTCGATTCTTCGTTTGTATAAAACTGAATGCGAAACGTTGCCGCATCTATGCAGTGCTCTGAGTGTAACTGCGCCACCGCAGCACAAAGCAATTCAGGATTGCGCATGTGCAAACTCAAAATCCGTCCGGTATATACTATGCGAAATTGCTCGGTGCGAACTTTCTTCGGCACAAACAAATCGGCATCGAAACCATTGTAAATCAAGTGTGTATAAGAATTGAACTGTAATAAAAATTCCTTATGCCATTCCGAAACGGTAGTAACTGCCGCTGCCACGTGCAAAGCCTTATTGCGCTCGCGCAGCAATTTTTTTGTAAATATGGGTATTGCAATCTTTTTCAAAAACGAAAAGCGCAATGTGTGTGCAATATACTCATTTTCTGCATATTGCTCCACTATATCGCGCAAATCAATCAGCAAAGGAATATGATTTTTTTGACTGATTTGCCTCGCGGCACGCAGCGGAAAGGTGCGATACGAACTCGCCAGCACCAACGAAAAGTGCCGAGTTTTCATAATCTTTCGAGCCGCCTTCTCCATTTTTCGGTCTTTGTAGTTCCACAAAAAATCGGCAATAAGCGTACAAAACCACTGCAATTTTTTTACACATGTTTGTTTCGCCGGATAAAAATCAATCGACACAATATTTTGACGTTCAATCATTTCCGGAAAAATATGTTGATGCTGTTTTTCGGTAATCACAAAAGGTTCCCAACCAAGCGCAGGCAAATAGTTACACAAATAACCCATACGCGGCGCAAAATCGGGCGGAAAGGCATCGCAAAGTATCAACACTTGTTTCATGATAGCGATTTATTTGTTCTTTAAATAATTCAACACATTGCTATACAACATCTTATGATTACACTCTCCACCTTCGGCAAAGGAAGTATTGTGCCATAAAAGACTTATTTCTCCGCCGTATTTTCGGGCGTTTTCTATCAACATACACAGGTAATCAAAGGCTTCGTTTTCAGAAAGATGCATATAGCGAGCGGTGGTCAAACTCTCCTCCATAGCCGTGAGCGGATGCAGGCGCAAAGGCGACACGCTGCGAGAGAGCGGATTAATCCACTGCACCGCGCGACAGGTGCCCAAGCGGAAACCGGCGCAATCAGCAAAACCAAGCGTAAAATCATCGCAAATACCGCAATCTGCAAGCGTTTGTAAATCTTCTATGCGCGTTATTCGCAAAAAATGGTGGCGATTGTAGATTATTTTTTGCCGCGTTGCCTGCTCCAATTTCGCTTTTTCCTGCGCTATCAATTCCGGCTCTGCTCCGGCTCGGTAACTTGTGTGTAACCCAATTTTTGCTCCATCGGTTCTACACTCACGAAATAAAAATTGCATATCGCGCGAATGCAAACGGTAGAGCGGTTTATCGTGAGCCGCCGTTTGCACAGGCGATTTGAAAAACACCACGCTTTCCACCGGAACAGATGTGTGCTGTTTCAAATCATTATTTTTTTCAAAAATAAAGGGCAGAGTGCACAAAGGGTCGGCGGTTACGCGCCCGCAATACGAACGGAAGGCGGCAAAAATTTCGTTGCGCTCGCCACGCACCGTGCGCCACCAGGCACCAAAAAATCCACGCAAGCTGCGATATTGAAACGCATGGTCTATATCGTGCGTAAGATACAGTTTCGTCAATGTTTGCTCTGGTTCGTTCACTGCAATTCCTGCTTCGCGCAAACATGTTCGCAAGAAAGCACCGTATTCATCTACAATGGGGCGATGCAAAAAATTACCCTTATAGGCAATCGCATCTTTTGCGGCAAATCTACCGTGAACATCGCGCACATTTGCTTGCACCCACATTTCGTAACCGCTGAGCAACACAAACGCCGAAGCAAGTAAATCGGCGTGAATAATACACGTGGAATTGCGCATTTCAATGCGCGTTTCGCCATACAAAAAGGGCATAGCCTCGATTTCCTGCAAAGGCAGTGTAGGCAAGGACTGCACTGTTCCGTAATTTTTTGTAAAAAAATCGGATTGCACAATAACAACGGCGTAGTGTTCAAACTCTTCTTCATTGGCACTATACGCTATATGCGGCAAAATTTCGCCTTCCCTATCGGGGCAATTCAGCAAAAATCGCAATAGGTAGTCGTATAATTCCTTCATGCCGTGCTCTCAATTTTCTAATTATCAAATTCAATATCGAACAGCACAATTTCGGGGTGATTGCCCACGCGCACATTGGGTCCCCACGTGCCAAAACCCGAAGACACATACAAGTGTGAATCGCCTTTTTGCAAATAGCCCCAACTGAGTTCAAACAAGGCTTGAGTTATAAAATTGAAAGGAAACAACTGCCCATGATGCGTGTGCCCCGAAAGGTGTAAATCCACGCCCTGCGCCACCGCTTCGTTCAAATCGTAGGGCTGATGATTGAGCACCACTATTGGTTTTGTATGGTCTATGTTTAGCATCACACTATCGAGCGGACGTTGCATACGACTACTTCTATCGTTTCGCCCCACTATTTGCATACCATTGGCAAGCGTTAGCACAGTATCGGTGAGCACCGGAAGATTGATTTTTTTGAAATATTCTCGCACGTGTTCTATACCGCCAATGTATTCATGATTGCCAAACACCGCATACAAACCCAGCGGCGGTGTGAGCGTTTGCAAATGACTACCAATATTATGGCGAAGCACCGGTGCAATATCGCCATCTACCATATCGCCGCAAAATAGTATAACATCGGGCTTTTGCGCTTGCAGCAGTGTTACCAATTTTTCCTCCCACGCTTGATTGATAATTGCCCCAAAATGAATATCGGTAACGAGGGCTATGCGTACATTTTTTTCGCCGCTCACCGATTTATGAATGCGCAGCGGAAGCTGTACTATGCGAGTATTGATAGCATTTCTATGCCCCAGAGCAACTATTACAAAAATACAGGCAAACACCACAAATGCCATAATGCGTGTGGTTTGTACCGAAATTGAGGGCAGAAAATGAAAAAAATAATTCAACAATCGCACAATATCTATTGCCACAATAGCCAAAAGACCATAGAGCAAAAACGGCAACCACGAAACCCCTATTTTATACACCAATTCCGAAACATTGGAAGAATACGAACGTTCCAAAATCATACCGCCCACAAATGCCAACGCAAGCAGCACTATGGCTATGGCAATCATGCGCTTTGCTCCCACCGATGGCGCAAGAGCCAAGCACAAACGTTGATACACGTAAAAATGCACCGCTGCGTACACACACAGCATAATGGTAATTCCTATTGCAAACTGTTTCATAATCAGGTGTTAGTTTTGAATAACAGAATAATTGAAATTTCGTAATTTTTAATTTTTAATTACCTTCGTTGAGGGCTTCGCCGTTCGTAATTGATTATAGTCGCACAAAGTTTTCCAAAATTTTTGCCCCCACATCGCCGCTTTTTTCGGGGTGGAATTGCACGGCAAAAAAATTATCTTTCTCTATACTCGCACTGAATGGCAGAATGTAATCGCACTCGGCGGTAGTGTGTGCATTGAGTTCGGCATAAAAACTATGCACAAAATACACGTAACTATTATTCTCTATTCCTTTGAATAACTCACCGTTGCACTTCGTAATTTGATTCCAGCCCATGTGCGGAACTTTTTGCGTGGGCGCAAATCGCTTCACCGCTACATCGAAAATATTCAAACAATCGGCATTGCCCTCTTCGGAGTGGCGGCACATGAGTTGCATACCCAAACAAATGCCCAATACCGGATTTTTGAGCGAAGTAATGAGCGTATCTAAATTATGATTTTTCAAATACGCCATAGCCGAACTCGCTTCGCCCACTCCGGGAAATATCACTTTATCGGCACTGAGCAATTCCTGCGCATTGTTGGTAATAATAGGTTCCACCCCCAAGCGATTGAGCGCGTACTGCACCGACTGAATGTTGCCGGCATTATATTTTACTATTGCAATGTTCATGTTTTTAGTTCTTTTTATGTACAAATATATTATTAATTGTAAATGGTAAATAGTAATTGGTAAATTATTTTGGATTGGTAGTCTTTACATATCACACAGTCTATTCGTGATGATAGGGCATATTTTTTTGAATGGTGTAGGCGCGGTAGAGTTGTTCCACAAAAAACAGGCGTATCATTTGGTGCGAAAAGGTCATTTTTGAAAGAGAAATTCGTTGCGAAAAGGCGGCATATATCTCTTGGGAAAATCCGTAAGCACCGCCAATTACAAAGCACAATTCCTTACATGCCTCGTTTTGTTTGCGCTCTATGAGAGCCGAAAATTGCAACGATGTGTATTCTTTTCCGCGTTCGTCAAGCAAAAACACCAATGCTCCCTGTGGAATTTTTGCAAAAATCAGTTGCCCCTCGCGTTTTTTAATCTCTTCAAAAGTCAAATTCTGCGCCGACTTCAAATCGGGAAGTTCCACAAAGGAAAAACTGCAAAAATGCGACAATCGTTTTACATATTCCGCAATGCCCGTTTGCAAATACTGTTCTTGGGTTTTTCCTATGGTTATAAAGGTTATTTTCATGCCCCTACACCTCCACCGCAGTAATTTCATTGCCTGCAAACACCGGCACTTTGTTCGTGGTGTCGAGCGTAAGGCAAAAGTCTATGCAGTGGTGCAAATTATTAGTGGTCAATCGAGTGTTTTGAGCGCAGATTTCTATAAGTGTACGCAGGTCGTGTTTATGATTGCGCCACATCTCTACGGCAGTTTTTGTGGCATCGCAATCGCTTGTAAATTTTTGCGTTTGCACAAGTTTTTCGGCGAGTGCGCCGCAAAATACGGTATCTTCTATATTGTATTTTCCTTTCCAACCGGCGCATAGGAGCGTTACCGGCGATTGCTGCTGTACTACATACCGCGCTACGGCACTCAGGTTGGAAAACGATGCAATTACCACCGCCTTACAATCGGCAGCCATTTGTATGGTTTTGGTGCCGTTTGTGGTGCTATACACTATGGTTTTTCCCTTCACTTGCTCTGTTTGAAATCCTTCGGGAGAATTGCCGAAATCGGCAACATCGAGTTTCAAACCATTGCGCTCTGCTGCCACCAAATAGCCCTGCGCTTTGTAGTCCGGCAAATCCTTACTGCTCGCTACGGGAATTATGGATTGTACGCCATTTTCAAAGGCGGAACAAATAGACGTGGTTGCTCGTAAAATATCTACCACCACCACTACGGCTTCGGTGTTTTTATACACAGGAAATAATGCAGGACTAAAACAAGTTTCTATATTCATTAGGGATTAGTTGTTAGTATTTAGAATTTATTAGCATATTAGCACATTAACACTTTGCCGTATTGTTTTTCGTTTCAATATCGAACACCACAATAATTGCCATAAAACTCCAAAAGAGTGATGCAATTTTATCCATATCTAAGAAATTATTCAAAAAACCGTGTAAATAGTAGGTTGAAAGTGCGAGGATTAAAAACAAGGTAGTTTGCCGCGCAAATGCCGATGCTGAACGCTTGAACACGCGCACCGCCGCCATAATGGTGGTTATAATAATTGCCAAATACGCCAACATTCCCACCGCACCCGTTTCTGCTAAAAGCCCCAAATATTCACTGTGGGCATTTCCTCTGTTTCCGGCATTGGTGCTGGCATTCGAGAGGTCTTCGGAAATTTGAAACGGTGCATAATTGAAAGCGTAGGTTCCCAATCCAAACCCGGTAACAGGGCGTTCCTGAAACATTCGCAGTGCCGCCTTCCAGCGATTAATCCGCTCCAAATTCGATTCATCGGTGCTAATATTCGATGCCGATTTCATGTGGTCCATCATATCTAAACTCGAATCGGTGTCGTTTTTTTGCAACGCGAAATACATTTCGTTGCGCATAGGAATTACAATAACCGCCAGAAAACCAAGCACTATGCACAGTGTGCGAAAGGAAATTTTCAACTTTACCAGCACCAATACCGCTATGGCTATGGCAACGCCCAACCACGCCGCTCGCGAATAGGAAAGTATGAGTGCTCCGAACAATATGCACAAAAGCACTATGTAGAGCACTTTTACATTGAAATCGGGGCGACTGAAACGCATACACACAAACACCGCCGGCAGCAACATAGCCAACGCCGCACCATACGAGGTGTGGTCGCGGAAAATAGGAAACATAGCCTTATACGCCGATTGCTGCGAAAAATCCAACTGCGCGTGATTATACGTTGTGTAAACAATTGCCACCAACATCCCCAGCGAATATGCTATCACACAGCGACTTATATTCTTTTTATCGGCAGCAATTAATTGTGTCATCAAAAAATAAAAACCCACAATAAACCACATACGCATAAGCAAATTTTTGAAAGAAACCACCACATCTTCGCTGGTAATGCAACTCGGCAGCAACCACCCCACATACACGTAAATAGCAATGGTTACGGGGTGTGTGAGCACTTTTTTATCGAAACGTTTTTCTACCAACAATTTCACAAAAAATACACACATGAGCAAAAACAGCAAGGGTTCGGTGGGTAAATTCATGTTCAGCGGCGTGGTGGGCAAAAACACTTTTAATTCCACCGACATGGGTACAAAAAACATGATAATAATGAGTAAGGCATCGAGATTAAAGAGGGCAAAAAAGAGTAAAAACAAACCCAGCGATGCTATGCTAAGCAGCCACGAATCGTTGTACAGAGCCACCATGTTGGAAGCAAGAAACAACGCCGCCAATGCAAACACGCACACATATAATCGTTTATTTGATTGAAAAATCTTTGAGAAATCGTCCATTTTGGTAATTATTCGCGCAAAAATACATTTTAATTGTAAATTATTGAGCAAATTCTATTGCTATCTGCAATGTGGTAAACGAAATTTTTTGTGGAATGTTGCACAAAATGCACGCGAATAAAAAAACAAAAGCCCACTTTTCAGCGGGCTTTCAAGGGTTGAGCGGAGAAAGAGGGATTCGAACCCCCGTTACGTTGCCGTAAAACGGTTTTCAAGACCGCCGCGTTCAACCACTCTGCCATTTCTCCGCTGCAAAAGTACATTTTTTTTTTATCATGCAAGTGTTTCGCCACAATATTTTATGTTCCTTTCTCACTTTTTTTATAATACTCTCATTTACAATGCCTATTTTACAGAGAATTTCCGTACTTTTGCGTAAAAATTGACATCTTATGAATAGCAAATCTCTTTATATCGCTTTTTTTGCCGCCTCACTCCTCCTTTGCGGCGCGTGCAGCAACAATAAACATCGGCACATTTCGGCTCTAAGCGAAGAACAACTGCGCGAAAAAAGTATAGAAGTGAATAAAGATTGGGTGAAACGCCTGCAAGATACCATCGCACTTTTTGCGCAAAAAAACGAGTGGAATATGCAAGCAAGCGGCAGCGGACTGTGGTATGCCATTTCGCGTAGCGGCAATGCCGACACCATTCGCGATGGCGATTTGGTGCAATTAGCCTACACGGTTTCGCTTTTGAACGGCACGCTGTTATACACGTCTGATTCGCTGGGGTTAAAAAACATAAAAGTGGGGCAAGGCGGAGTGGAATCGGGAGTGGAAGAGGCATTGCGAATGCTCACACAGGGCGATAGTGCGCGATTGCTCATTCCGCCGCATTTGGCACACGGTTTGCTGGGCGACCAGCAAAAAATTCCTTCGCTTGCTATTTTGAATTACACGCTGGTAGTAACACGGCATTATCGCCCGTAGTTTTCAGCCTCCACGCGGAAATCTACACCGGCTTTGCGTGCTTGCGAATGTTGAAATTTCCGCTTGATATAATAGTATTTTCCGTCTTTCACAAATTTTGCCCCTGTTTGATGAAAGCGAAAGGGAATAGCGTATTTCTCGCACTGTCGGCGCAATTCCAGAACCCAATCGAAATGCAAGGCTCGCGCCTGCGCACCAGATTCTCCGCCTACGGAAACTTCCTCAATTGATTCATTCAAATAGGCTTCTATGTTCATGCCTTCGAGCATGGGGGCTACAATAATCAATTTGTGTCGAAGTGGCAGTGTATTGAAAATCGGCAGGCGATAATTCGCCCTCTCTTGATTTTCCACCGTGCAGCCAATCGTTACGTTTTCGTAAGCACTTCCCCAATCTTCGGGCAATGATACATGAAATCTATCAATTCGTTTGGTAAAAATCACAAAATGCACATCGCTCCGCTCGCGAATCATAGCCCATGCCTCTCTGCGCCATTCATCGGTTGCGGGAAGAAAAAAATCGGAAGTAAAACAAGTATAAAGCACTGCACCCGAAGGAATTTTGTAGGATTTATCACGCCGGCGTTTGAGCGGCAAATTGAAATCAGCATTTTTGCTCACTTCGCTACTGCTTTTTTCCGAATCGTACATGGCATCTTGCCTATACACATAGCAATGTGCACAGCCGGGTGAAATTTTGGTGCACCCATGCCACGGATTCCACGAATATTCCATTGATTTTTATTAGTACATTACTTCCTCACATCAAGTCCTAACTGCAATTTGTTTTGCAAAATTTCAAAGAAGGATGTATCATCGAATTGCACAGTGAATACGTTGAACATCGACTTTTTGATTATCAATTTGGGTAGAATTTTCACTTGCTGCGATTTATAATCGCCGGAAATAAAAAAGTCGGTAAATTCACCATGTGCCTCTATTTCTATCACACTATTATCGGGCACTATGAGCGGACGCATGGTGAGCGAGTGGGGCGCAATGGGCACTATTGCCAGCGTGTTGCTATCGGGTGTAATAATAGGTCCGCCCAAACTGAGGGCATAACCCGTAGAGCCTGTGGGAGTGGATATAATAATACCATCTGCCCAAAACGAATATACCGGACTGCCGTTGAGTGAAATTTTGAGGCGTATGAGTTTGAGGTTGTTACTTTTTTGCACGGTAATTTCGTTGAGTGCCATACCATGAATGGTGGTGTCAAATTCCGAATAGTAATCGAGCATGGTGCGGGTGCAAATTGTATATTGTTTTTTCTCCAATTTTTCTAAATACGTATGTATTTGTTCCGGCATTACGTCTGCCAAAAATCCGAGTTTTCCGAAATTAATACCCACCAGCGGCACTTCTATTTTGTAAAATAAATGCGCACATTTCAAAAAGGTGCCATCGCCGCCCAAACTGAACACAAAATCGAAACTTTCGGCAGCAACCTCAGTATATTCGGCTATTCCGTAGGTTTTAAAACCTTTTTTATGCAATTTTTCGGCAAAACTACCATATATGGAAATCGTGTGGGGCGTATCGTGCACCAATGTATGTATAATTGCTTCTATATCAGAGTAATAATCTTCGGAAATTCCGAAACCAAAGAGTGCTATGTTCATATAAATTAGTGATTAGTGGTTAGAATTTTTCTGATACCGAACAAGTGATACCTATTACAACAAAAATAATAAAAAAAAGAGATTATTCACAACGGAACAATCTCTTTTTACACATTTTGGAGTGCTGATTCTTATTATGCTTCCAATTCAAAGAGTGCATCGCCTTGCATAATGCTTTGTCCGGCGGTTACGCTGATTGATTTGATAACACCGTTTTTTTCAGCCATTATGTTGTTTTCCATTTTCATAGATTCCAACACCACTATCACATCACCGCGTTTTACGCTTTGTCCGGCTTGCACTTTCACTTGAAGCACAGTGCCCGGAAGTGGCGATTTTACTGCTTTTGCGCCGGCAGGTGCCGATGCTTGCGGAGCAGCAGCAGGTGCTGCGGCAGCAGGTTTTGGAGTTGCCACCGGTGCTATTACGGGAGCGGCAGTTTTTTCGCGTTCTACGGCTACTGCGTAGTTTTTACCATTGAGCGTAAGGTTTACCACGTCTTCTTCTACGCTTTGCACCGCTACCTCATATTTATTTGAGTCTATTGTGAATTTGAATGTTTTCATGTTTTTATCTGTGTAAATTGTTAATACCATACGATTTGTCGTTCCAAGGCGATTGCACGTCTTTCATAGTGATTGCATAACTTTCAATGTCGTGATTGTTGCCAAAAAACAAATACAACGCCGCAGCGATAGCCGCTTTTTCCTGTTCATTGGGTTCTCCGGCACTTGCCGCACGCACGGGTGCTGCCACCGGTGCCGCTGCCACTTGTTGTTTTGCGCCTTGTTTTGCCATCACTTTTCCCCACACCGTGAGCACGCCCACAAGCAAGGTAAGCACCGTAAATACTACCAGCATACAAAATCCCGCGAAAGCGAAGGCTTCTCCCCAAACAATTGCTAAAATTTCCATAGTTATAAATTATAAAGGTATGTTACAATGTTTTTTCAATGGATTGGTTACTCGCTTGGTTTGCAAACGTTGTAAGGCGCGATATACTCTGAAACGAGTATTGCGAGGTTCTATTACATCGTCTATAAAGCCGTATTTTGCTGCTTGATATGGGTTGGCAAACAAGTCGTTGTATTCTTGTTTTTTCTCTGCATATTTTGCTGCTTTTGCCTCTTCGCTTTCTTGCGCGGCAATTTCTTTGGCATACAATACTTCCACCGCACCATCGGCACCCATTACTGCAATTTCGGCAGAGGGCCACGCATAGTTCACATCGCCGCGAAGTTGCTTGCAACTCATTACAATATGCGCTCCTCCGTAAGATTTACGCAGTGTTACGGTAACTTTGGGCACAGTAGCCTCGCCGTAAGCGAAAAGCAATTTTGCTCCGTGAGTAATTACGCCGCCGTATTCTTGGGTACTTCCGGGTAAAAATCCGGGAACGTCCACAAGCGTAAGAAGTGGAATATTGAAGGCATCACAGAAACGCACAAAACGCGCTCCTTTGCGTGAAGCCTCTATATCGAGCACACCGCCGTAAAATTGCGGTTGATTGGCAACTACACCCACCGGCACTCCGCCTACTTTGGCAAATCCTACAATAATATTTTTTGCAAATCCTTTGTGAACTTCCAAAAAGTCGCCGTTATCTACTATACAATTGATTACTTCTTGCATATCGTAGGCTTTTTTCGGATTTTCAGGAATTATATCATTGAGCACATCGCAGGTGCGTTCGATAGGGTCGGTAATTGCAGTACGCACCGGCTCTTCCAAATTATTTTGCGGAATATAACTCATCAGTTTGCGAATGGTCATCAAACACTCTTTTTCGTCTGCCGACATGAATTGCGCCACACCCGATTTGGTATTGTGCATATAGGCTCCACCCAAATCGTCCACCGAAATATCTTCGCCGGTTACGGTTTTTACCACTTTTGGTCCGGTAAGGAACATATAACTGTTTTGCTCGGTCATAAAAATAAAGTCGGTCAATGCAGGAGAATACACCGCACCACCGGCGCAAGGACCCATAATTGCCGAAATTTGCGGAATGACACCCGATGCCATAATATTGCGTTGAAAAATTTCGGAATAGCCCGCCAAACTTTGAATACCTTCTTGAATACGAGCACCACCGCTATCGTTCAATCCTATTACCGGTGCACCTGCTTTCATAGCCATATCCATAATTTTGCAAATTTTTTGCGACATGGTTTCCGAAAGCGAACCGCCTATTACGGTAAAATCTTGCGCAAACACAAATACCAATCGTCCGTCAATGGTTCCGCTACCCACTACCACGCCATCGCCCAAAAACGTTTGTTTTTCCATGCCGAAGTTGGTACAGCGGTGTTCTTTGAACATATCATATTCTTCAAAACTACCTTCATCGAGCAACATTTCTACACGCTCGCGAGCAGTGTATTTTCCTTTTGCGTGTTGCGCTTCTATTCTTTTTTCGCCTCCGCCCACTCGTGCTTTGCTGCGGAGTTCTATCAATTTGTTTAATTTATCTTGATTACTCATACGTATTTTATTTTTTCGTTATTTATTTTGGTTGTTCGCACACTTCGGTTAGTACTCCGAACGTTGATTTTGGGTGCAAAAATGCAATATTCAACCCTTCGGCACCTTTGCGGGGAGCCTTGTCTATCAACTGAACGCCGTGTGATGCGGCTGCGTCGAGAGCGCGTTGCACGCTATCTACTGCGTAGGCAATGTGATGCACGCCCTGTCCTTTTTTCTCAATAAATTTTGCAACTGCGCTTTCGGGGCTGGTAGCCTCCAATAATTCAATTTTGGTGTCGCCAACTTTGAAAAAAGCAGTACGCACTTTTTGGTCGGCAACTTCTTCAATGTTGTAACATTTCAAACCAAGAATGTCTTCGTAGTATTTAATTTGTTCGTCCAAATTTTCTACCGCAATACCAATGTGTTCAATGTGTGTAGGTTTCATACGTTTATTTATTTTTCTAAATTTTTAAAATTTTCCAAAAGTAAAAATTTTCTTATTCATGGCAATATGTTTTGCGCAATAAAATACAATAAAAGTATTTTGAGGGTAGAAATGATTGACTAATCGACTAATCGGCTAATTGACTAATCGGAAAACTGAAACTATTTTTTCAACCTATACACCGTCAGTTTTTTTGCAAAATACCCATGCTCCCACAGGGTGTGATTTCGCTTCAAAAGGGCTTTTTTGCTGCGCAAAAATTTGTTCAACTCTTCGTTGCGAGTTTCGTACTCGCTTATTGAAATCAAAAATAGTTTTATTTGCATCTTGTTGTTTCTGTTGTACTGTTTTAACAAGGGG
>JAITUU010000053.1 GCA_031286165.1 Bacteroidales bacterium | reverse complement strand
GTCCAATTACTTGTGAGTGAAGAACCGGGGAAATTGCCGTCTTTTATCAAATTTTCATCGCCCGTGCCCGTGAGTTTGAATTTTGCCGTTACGCTTTTGTTCGCATTCATCGTAAGCGTGGTGCTTGCGCTCATGCCGCTCGCATCGCCGCTCCAGCCGTCAAATACCCAGCCGGTTTTTGCCACTGCCGTGAGTGTTACCGTTGCTCCTTGCGCAAAACTTGTGCCGCTTACACTCTGCGTAATACTTCCGCCTGCTGACGGACTGAGGGCGGTGGTGAGGGTGTAGGTTTGTGCTCCGCTTTCCACAAATTTATAGGCACTCACGCGAAAAGGTTCGCCGCTGCCCGATGTTTTGAATACCAAATACACGTAATCTTTCACGCCGGTGAGATTGGATAGCGTGCACTCAAAATCTTTCCACGTGCTCCAGCCACCGGTAGAACTTATGGTGCAGGTGCCTATCAGCGTGCCGGTGTTACTTCCGGTGCGAATTTCAATCGTTCCGCCCGCAGAAGTATTGCTTGCTGCTTTCACAATAAATTTTGTGGCACCTTTTGAGCCAAAATCTACGCCTTTCAAACGCACCCAACTATTGTTGCTTATAGAAACCAACATGACGTTTCTATCGCCCGCAGTTCCCGGACTATTGGCAGTTTTGTTCGTAATAGTTCCCGGATTGGGCGCGGAACAAAGTGAGGTGCGAATGGAACCCGATTGACGGTTCATAGTGGTTGCCAAAATCGTGTCGTAAGGGTTGAAATACTCAATTTGTGAAGGTCCTGCATCAGTAAGTGAAGATTGTATAATTGTGCCGTCTGAGTTGTATTTCAATTCATCAACACTCACACTGCGATATTCTCCTTCGCTAATTCCTCGTGCAGAGCGCAAGCGGCGGTCGTGATAGAACACATAACTCTTATTTTGATATTCCACCACGCCTGCGTGATTATTGCCATAACCCATTTTTGCTCCGTTTGGCACTATTACTCCTTTGAATGTAAACGGACCCGTTGGCGAATCGCCCATCATATAAGCAATGTCTGCCGAACCATTGGTAAAATTTTGTGAATAGGAAAAATAGTATTTCCCGTTGTGTTTGTGCATATACGCTGCCTCAAACGAGCGCGTAGAGCCTTGAATGGTGGTAGCCGGAAATACGCAACTCATCATGTCGGAGTTTAATTTTGCTACGCGCAAATTTTGACCCGGACCCGGATTGCCGTCAGCCGGACCACCGCCGAAATACACGTAGCCCTGACCGTCAGAATCCACAAAACCGCAGGGGTCGAAAAGCCAAGGAACGTTGGTGTTATTACTCGCATTACCGGTTATCATCGTTTTTCCGCCGGTAAACGGACCTTCGGGGCGAGTAGCCGTTGCCACCCCTATGCCGCTGCCGCCATTGGGAATATAGAGATACACTTTGCCATTTTTTACGGCGGCACCCGGTGCGTAGGCTTGCCCATAATTCGTGCCTGCCATATCTCTCCTTACACTGAAAACTTCGCCGTGGTCGGTCCAATTCACCATGTCGGTAGTGGAAAGCAGCGTGTAAAATTCAATGTCGTAGCCGCTTGTGGAAGGATTGTTATTGTCGTAAGAACAATACACATAGAGCCTGCTGTTCCACACAAAAGGATTCGGGTCGGCTGTAAATTTTGCCTGTGTGATAGGATTCTGCGCAAACAGCGCGAACTGCGTAACAAAGGTGAGTAACGCAAGGAGAGGCAGTTTGTAGATTTTTTTCATAGTGGTGGTGTTTTAATTAGTTGAAAATTGAGAATTGAAAATGGAACGGTAAGAGGAATGTTCTTACTTTTCGTAATTCGTAATTTGTAATTGAAAAAGTGCAGTATATATGGTTTGGTAAATGTATAATATTGTATTGAAAAATCCAAAGAAAATCATAAAAAAGTGTTGAGTATCAGTGTTTTTTTTGTGCGACACGCCATAGCGTAAGGCATTATTTCGTCATAGCGCACTATTCTTCCGTTTTTTTTCGTTTCTTTGCAAAAAAGATAGAAATGAGTGGAATAATAGCAATAGTAGGGCGACCAAATGTGGGGAAATCGACCCTTTTTAATAGATTGATAGAAGCAAAAACTGCCATAGTTGATGCCCAAAGCGGTGTTACGCGCGACCGACACTACGGGCAAAGTACGTGGAACGGAAAGGATTTTGCGGTAATAGATACCGGCGGACTTACTATCAATTCCGATGATGTTTTTGAAAACGAAATTCGCAAACAGGTAATGCTGGCAATGGACGAAGCCGATGTAATTCTGTTTTTGGTAGATGTGCAGTCGGGTATTACCGATTTGGACGACCACATAGCCACCATGCTCCGCCGCTCGAAAAAACCGTTTTTCCTTGTGGTGAATAAAGTAGATGAAGGAAATCGCTTGTACGATGCTACGGAATTTTACTCTCTCGGTTTGGGCGATTATTTCGCAATTTCGGGAATCAACGGCAGTGGTACCGGCGAATTGCTCGATGCCATAGTGAAAGTGCTACCCGAAAATAAACCCGAAGAAGAAATTTCTTCGGAAGTACCAAATGTGGTATTTGTGGGGCGACCAAATGTGGGAAAATCTTCGTTTATGAATGCACTCATAGGCGAAGAACGCAATATTGTAACGCCTATAGCAGGCACCACGCGCGATAGTATTCAAACTCGATTTACAAAATTCGGCTACGACATTAATTTTGTGGATACTGCCGGACTGCGTAAAAAAGAAAAAGTGAATGAAGATATAGAGTTTTATTCGGTACTGCGCACTATTCGTTCGCTCGAAACCGCCGATGTGTGCGTGCTTATGCTCGATGCTCGCGATGGTATAGAATCGCAGGATATGAACATATTGCATTTGTGTATAAAAAACAATAAAGCAGTAGTGGTGGTGGTCAATAAATGGGATTTGATAGAAAAAGAAACCAACACCGCACGAGATTTTGAAACGCGTCTGCGCGAAAAAATGGCTCCTTTCAACGATGTACCTATTATATTTACTTCGGTGCTCGAAAAACAGCGTTTACAAAAAGTACTCGAAAAAATTGTGGACGTGTTCAATAATCGCAAGCAGCGGATTCCTACTTCAAAACTGAACGAAGTAATGTTGGAAGCCGTAGAACGTTTCCACCCACCGGCAGTGAAGGGGAAATTTATAAAAATTAAATACGTAACCCAACTTCCCACACCCTTTCCTTCGTTTGCTTTCTTTTGCAGCAATGCCAAGTATGTGCCCGAATCGTACAAACGCTATTTGGAAAATCAAATGCGCAAAAATTATAATTTTGAGGGTGTACCCATTCGTATTTATATGCGCGAGAAATAAGACGTGAGATATTAGACACAAGATTGCTTCACTACGTTCGCAATGACGTTTTATGATTGTTATTGCGCCCCCCTCTATCACTTCGTCATTGCGAGCGTAGCGCGGCAATCTACAAAAAAAAATAAGGCTGCCCACGTTTAGGACAGCCTCTTTTTATGAGAAAAATGTGCTGATTATAAGTGAATTGCAAGTCCTACGCTGATAGCACCGCTTACGAATACGTTGTCGCGAACGCCAATCTCGAAATCTGTTGAACGAGTTTTGTTTTCGCTGGCGTTTTTATCAGGAGTATAGGTTTGCATATTGAATCCTAAATTGAAAATGTTGATACCCGCATGAAGTGAAATTTTGTCGGAAAGATTGTACTGTATTGCAGGGTGAACATTAAGTCCTATGGCAGTAGAACCGCTTTTTAATATAGTCGTAGAACCTCCTACCGGAGTACTTTCAATTTTTCCTGAACCGAAATTAACACCAAGTGCTGCTTCGCCATATACTTTGAAATCGCCAAATTCTGCAAAATAATAACGGAAGAATGGTGCAATACCAAAGTTTGTTTGTGTTGTTTTACCTACAACATTATTATCTTTTGTACCGTCAAAATCTTTGTCGCCTGAGGTGCCAATGCTCAATCCAAGACCTACGCACATTTTTTCGTTGAAATCGTAACCAACTTTTGGCGAGAAGGTAAATTGACTTTCAGCATCGGTTTTTACAGAGTAATCACTGTTTTTTTTTGAGTCAGTTGAAGATTCAAAACCTACGTTACCACCTACCCAAAATTGGGCGTTACTTACTGTTGCGAGTGCGCAAATTGCTGCTACTGTTGCTAATACTTTTTTCATTTGATTTGTTTTTAAAGTTTGTATTAAAAAAATTAACGGCGCAAATGAAAATACTTTTTGTGAATTGTGCAAGAAAAAAACGTTTTTTTTCAAAATTGTACTTGTGCAGAAAGCATAAAAAAAGTAGTGCCGATGTTTTCAACACTACCTTTTTGCATAGAACTATAAAAAAATGTATTTAAAAATTCAAGAATTGTAAGTAGGAAAGCATAATGCTAAATCGCTGAAAATCGTGAATATAGGCATTGTCGGAGGTGTTTGTGGCACCGTTCAAATTGAGTGATGAGCGGGTTTTGTATGACACGCGCACATTCACTTCGTTGCTGAAAAAATGCTTGCTATTGCTGCGAATGCCTATGTGAGCCACCGGTTCCCACCAATTGGTGTTCATATTAATAAAGTAGGGTTGTCCGCCGGAAACGGTTGATTTGAAAATAGGTATGTCGCCGCCGAAGAAGGGATATTTTATCCACTGCATACCGGCACCAAGCACCACACCATGTCGCGAATGTGCTTTGGAAGTGGCAGCATTGCCTATATTAACATCAAAAGTAAAGGGAGTGCGGAACATAAAATTTACGCCGCCGCCGGTGCTTTTGTTGTAGGCTCTGCCTATGCTCACAAGTGGTTGCGCAGCCAATCCCATAGAAAATGTGTTGGAAAATTCAAATACATTTAATCGTGCGCCAAAGCCTATGGTTGCGTAATTCACTTGTTTATGCACCACAGGAGTATTGCGGTGCCCCACTTTACCTGTTAATTGTGAGAAATCTAAGCCAATGGTTCCGCCTGCTTGATAAAAAAGACGGTCTGAAAGTTGCGCCGAAGCCGATGCTGCAAGGGCAACACCAATTACAAGAGATAAAAATTTTTTCATATTCGTTTGTTTTTTAAGTTATTACTTTTTTTATTATTTTTTGGTTTTCTTTGTTTTGTTTTATAAAGTATTTAATGTATTCCACGTCTATTTGTCGGTATTTTTTGCGATATTCTATGTAGCGTTTGTGGCGAATGGTTTCCAGCATATTGTCGCGTTTGAGGAGTTCGGTATTTTCTGCAAAAAGTTTTTCTTCTGATTTGAGAATGGTGGTAATTTCGGGTAAACTTTTGTGAATTTGTGTTAATTCTTCTTTCACGGTATTCATATTGCGGGCATATTCTTCTACTGCGGCGGTGTAGCGAGCATCTTCGTTGCCATCGTGTGCAAGTTTCGATTTTGCGGTAAGCAGTGCGTTCAAATAGGCTCCGGTGAGTGAAGAGTATTTTTTGAGTGAAGAATTGATTGCGGGAAAATTGGTGAGCAATACATTTACAATGGTATCGGTACCGGCGGCGTTCAAATTTTCTATTTTCCGCATATTTTCGGTGAACACTTCTTTGTTGATAGATTTATTGCTGGCGTAGCCCATGGGCATATTGCTGCTTTTGTTGGAAATATAATTGCGCAATACGGTGGTATTGCGTTCGTTTATTGCTTTTGCTTCTTTTTGCTTGGCAAGTGCCGCTTGTGGATTGGCTGCGAGTAAGTTTCCCAATACATCATTATACTGTTGCAAGGTTTCTTGCGATTGTTCGTAGTAGGTATCGGCTTTTTCGAGTAAATCCATGCCGGCGTATAAATCTTCGTTGCGCTGCGTGGTGGGGCGATGTTGTTTTTGAATTGCTTCCACCGAATATTTTTGCATGTTTTTATCTATCGCAGCAATCATGGAGGGAATTTGCGAGTTGAGTTTGTTTGCATTTTGCAGTGATTTTGCGTAGCGTTTACTCATTGCCTGTGTTTCCGCTTGATGAATTTTGTTGTAATTCATTAAATCTCTTCGCCAAGCGGTGCTACGTTCTTGCGCAAGTGTCAATCGTTTTCCATCGTTTTGTATGGCTATTTGAAAGAGTGTGTCGGCTTTGCGGGCATATAAAAGCACGTCTTTCAAATCTTTTTGCGAGGCAAATAAGTGCCCGTTTTCGTCTAAATAATGGTAGGTTTTGAATAAATCTACCACATAATAATTGTAAAAAGCAGCATTGAGATGTGCGTAGGGATTTTGCTGCAAGGTTTGCGATGCCAAAATTTTGTATTTTTCCATTTGCGGCAGTTCCACAAAATAATCTATTGCCGAGCAGTCGCTCAATTTTTGCGGATATTGCTGCACATGGCGTTTTACGGCAGTGTCGCGCTGCTGAAATTGTTCTATACTTACCGGATTTTGTAAGAGTTGAAACATTGCCAGCACCGGTAAATGCGTGCGCACTGCGGCAGTAGGCGATATGCAAATCCATTGTGGCGAATATTTGCGTACAGGTTTCATGTCGCTGCTTTGCGGAATGCGGAAAAGAGAGTAGAGGAATTTCGATGACGAAGATACCGAAGGATTGAAGGTGTAACCGGCGTAGGTTAAATCTACTATGTGCCAATCGTTGTTAATTCTTACAACATTCCATGTGTGCTCGGCTTTAAAAAGTGTGTCGCCGGGAAAAAAGTCGAAATCTTTTACGTAGCCATCTACCGCTTCGGCTTTAATATTCACCGCAGCGCACATTGCCACAAAAAGTTGTGCATATTCGGTACTGAGTGCTTTGCGGGTTTTGAGTACTTTTTCGGGAGTTTTTATTTCCACCGCACGTGCTCCAAGTCCGGAATATTCGTATTTTATGTTTCGCGTAATCCAATACGACATTGCCAATACTTTGCTTGCATCGTCTTTGAAAGGGTCGGAAAGATTTTTTGCCAATTTTTCGGGATTGCGCTCTCCGGCAACCGAGCGTGCTCGCTTGTAAACGGCAGTAGTGTCAATAGAGGTGGTAATTTGCGCCTGTATTGAGCATTGTAGAGCAATCCAAAAAAAGAAAAAACCAACGATTTTTTTCATACTAAAAACATACTGAGCATGATAACTCAAAATAATTTGTGAAAATACAACTTTTTTGATATAAACGCTCTGTGTGCTTTATTATTTTTCGTTTTTCAATAAAAAAACATCTTTTTCTGTGAATATCAATAAAAAAACAGGCGAAAACTCGAAAGTTTTCGCCTGTTCTTCATGATAAAATTCAAATTGTTTTATTGTTGCACCAATACCTTGCCGGTCATTTCTTTTGGAATGTCTAATCCCATGATATTGAGAATAGTAGGTGCTACGTCTGCCAAAATTCCATTGGAAACTTTTGCGTCTTTGTTTGCCGAAATATACACAAAAGGCACAGGATTGAGCGAGTGCGCAGTGTTTGGCGAATGGTCGGCATTGAGTGCGTGGTCGGCATTTCCGTGGTCGGCTATAATAATAACATCGTATCCGGCTGCTTTCGCGTTTTCTACGGTTTCCTTCACGCAAATGTCTATTGCTTCAATGGCGGCTTGAATAGCGGGATAAATGCCTGTGTGCCCCACCATATCTCCATTGGCGTAATTCACCACTATAAAATCGTATTTGTTTTTCGCAATTTCCGCTATCAGTGCATCTTTCACGCCAAAGGCACTCATTTCGGGTTGCAGGTCGTAGGTTGCCACTTTCGGTGAATTTATCAAAATTCTATCTTCGCCTTGAAATGGTTCTTCGCGTCCGCCGTTGAAAAAGAAGGTTACGTGTGCATATTTTTCGGTTTCGGCTATGTGTAGTTGTGTTTTTCCTTGTGCAGAAAGATATTCTCCCAAAGTATTATCTACATTTTCTTTGTCGAATAATATGTGTAATCCTTTGAATGAGTGGTCGTAAGGGGTCATGGTGCAGTACCACAAGTTTGGAATGGTTTTCATGCCAATTTCGGGCATATCTTGCTGCGTGAGCACTACGGTAAGTTCTTTTGCGCGGTCGTTGCGATAGTTGAAGAAAATTACCACATCGCCTTCTTTGATAGTGCCATCAACGGTAGTATTTACTATTGGTTTTATAAATTCATCGGTAATGCCGGCATCGTATGATTTTTGCACTGCCGCCACCATATCGCTTGCTTGTTCGCCGGTGCCGTGCACAAGCAGGTCGTAGGCATCTTTCACGCGCTCCCAACGTTTATCGCGGTCCATAGCGTAGTATCTGCCTATAATAGAGGCAACTTTCCCGGCAGATGTTTGCAGGTGTTTTTGGAGTTGTTCTATAAATCCTTTGCCGCTGCGAGGGTCGGTGTCCCTGCCGTCCATAAAGCAGTGAACGTAGGTATTTTCTATGCCGTATTCTTTTGAAATATCGCAGAGTTTAAATAAATGTTCGAGTGAACTATGCACGCCGCCATCGCTCACCAAACCCATTAAATGCACCGATTTTCCGTTTTCTTTGGCATACGAATATGCCGCCATAACTTCGGGATTTTGCAAAATAGTATTGTTTCTACACGCTAAATTGATTTTTACCAAATCTTGATATACTACTCGTCCGGCACCAATATTTAAGTGCCCAACTTCGGAATTTCCCATTTGCCCATCGGGCAAACCCACATTTTCGCCCGATGCTTGCAAGCGTGAGTAAGGGTAGGTTTTGAGCAGCGATTCCCAATAGGGGGGGTGCACGCTGTAAATTACGTTCGAGGCGTCGTCTTTACCAAGACCCCAGCCATCGAGTATCATAAGAAGTGTTTTTTGTGCCATACTGTTTGTGTTTTACAAATTATTAATTGACTGCAAAGATAGAGTTTAATTACAAATGGAAAATTGTAAATGCTACATTTTTTTCATGATATTGCTCAGCCTTTTGCGCGAAAGAATCCGTTTTGTAAATATACCGCAATGAGGGGAGGAAAAAAGTTTGCCCAAACATAGTGTCAGTTAATCGAAAATAAATACTTTTGCTCATGATACTAATAGTGCTTTGCACGGCAAGAATTGCATGGGCAAGTGCGTAAAATAGAGAAACCATGACCCAAAAATCAAAACAAATAGCACTTGCGGTGGTGCTTGTGGCAGGTGCTGCAATTCTTGCATTTGCAATTATACGGTCGGGCAATAAACCGCCGGCTCAGCGCAGTCGAGGCGCACTGCAAGTAGATGCGGTGGTGGTGCAGCCTTCGGTGGTGGAAAAAGATATTTTTGTGCCCGGTTTGTTTTTGCCCTACGACCAAGTGGAACTCAAAAGTGAAATTGCCGGAAGGGTGGTAACACTGAATTTACCCGAAGGGAAACAGGTGAAAAAAGGAACGCTTTTAGTGAAAATTTTTGATGAGGATTTGCAGGCTACGCTCAAAAAAATGCAGGCGCAGTATAAAATTCAACGTCAAGTATTTGAGCGGCAAACGGAACTTTTCAAAGTGAATGGCATTAGTAAAAACGATTACGAAAAATTGGAACTCGACCTTTTGGCTCTTGCTGCCGATATTGATATAGTGAAAACACAAATTCGTAAAACCGAAGTACTTGCGCCCTTCGATGGAGTGATAGGATTGCGCACTATTAGCGAAGGAGCCTTTGTGCCGGCGGCTATGTTGCTGGGCACCATAAGTACACCCAATTCACTGAAAATAGATTTTTCGGTGCCCGAACGATATAGCATAGCCATGAGAGCCGGAAAAAAAGTGGATTTTTCCACAACCACCGTGCCCAAAGCCACTGCTACCGTGATAGCCACCGACCAAAGCGTAGATGCGCAAACACAGAATTTGCGCGTGCGTGCGCTGGTAGATAAACCCAATCCGAACTTTGTGCCGGGTGGGTACTGTCAGGTGAGTTTGAATTTAGATACCAGAAATGATGCCATAGTAATACCTTCGCAAGCGGTGGTTATGCAAATTGACGGGCGATTTGTAATAGTGGCACGTGGCGGAAAAGCGCATTTTTCTCCGGTGCAAACGGGTGTTCGCAGCGAGCGCGGAATAGAAATCACGCAGGGCGTGGCAGCAGGCGATACCATTATTACTTCGGGTATTTTGTTTCTGCGCGAAGGCAGCCCGCTTGATTATGCGTCTATAACATCTAATTAATTATGACACTTTCCGATTTATCATTAAAACGCCCCATAGGAGCCATTGTGGCAAATATCATAATACTTTTGATGGGTATTGTGGGTGTTAGTTTTTTGGGTGTGCGACAATATCCGGCTATCGATCCGCCCATAATAACCGTGCAAACGGCATATACCGGTGCAAGTGCTGAAATCATAGAATCGCAAATTACCGAACCGCTCGAACGCTCCATTAATGGAATTGAAGGTATTCGCAATATATCTTCGCAGTCGGCACCGGGTGTGAGCCGCATTACGGTAGAATTTTCCCTTGATGCTGATTTGGAAAAAGCCGCCAACGATGTGCGCGATAAAGTGTCGCAAGCGCAGCGCAATCTTCCGCAGGATATTAATGCGCCGCCTACCGTTTCCAAAGCCGATGCCGATAGCGACCCTATCATAATGCTCGCTTTTCAGAGCACTTCTATGAATCCGGTGGAATTGAGCGAATATGTGGAAAATAGTGTGATAGAACGCTTGCAAACCATAGAAGGAGTGAGTTCGGTGGCTGTATTCGGGCAGCAACGCCCGGCTATGCGCTTGTGGTTCGACCCCAATAAAATGACGGCGCACCAAGTTACCGCAGTAGATATATTGAACGCTCTCACGCGCGAAAATGTGGAAATGCCTGCTGGAAAAGTACGCGGCGAAGGCACGGAATTACTCATAAAAACCACCGGACGAATTAATACCGAAGAGGAGTTTAATAACTTGATTATTGCCGAAAACGAAAAACAAATTGTGCGCTTGCGCGATATTGGGGAGGCATACATTGCTTCGCAAGATGAAGAAAGCGGTGCAAAAATGAATGGTTACGATGGTTTGATGCTCGCCGTATTTGCCATGCCCGGTTCCAATAATATTCAAATTGCCGATGAATTTCATAAACGCTTGGGGCACATTCAAGAAATTTTGCCTCCCGGCGTGGAAACATTTATAGCCCGCGACCGTGCACAATTTATTCGTCAGTCTATTTCCGATGTGATTGATACACTGTTTATTGCCATATTTTTGGTAATGCTCATTGTGTTTGTGTTCTTCCGAAATTGGGTAGTGGCGGTGCGTCCGCTTATCGACATTCCTATTTCACTGGTGGGAACGTTTTTTGTGATGTATTTGCTTGGTTACTCTATCAATATTATTTCAATGTTGGGTATTGTACTTGCCACCGGTTTGGTGGTGGACGATGGTATAGTAGTTACCGAAAATATTTTCAAAAAAATGGAAGAGGGCATGGATAAACTCACTGCGGCAAAAGAAGGCACACGCGAAATATTTTTTGCCGTTATAGCCACTTCACTCACGCTCGCTATTGTGTTTGTGCCTATTTTGTTTTTGGAGGGTTTCACCGGAAAATTGTTCCAAGAATTTGGTGTGGTAATTTCCGTTGCTGTTATTATTTCTTCGTTTGTGGCACTCACTATTACGCCGGTGCTCAATATTCTTTTGGGAAAACACCGCGATATAAAATCGAAATTTTACGAACGCACCGAAAAACATTTTGAATACATAGAACATACGTATCGCCGATGGTTAGCCTACTTTTTTGTGCGTCCATGGCTTTCGGTGTTTATTATGGTCTTCTGTTTCGCTATGATTTTTCTGCTGTTCAATAATTTGCAGAGCGAACTTGCTCCTGCCGAAGACCGCAGTTTTATACGAGTGAGCGTTACCTTACCCGAAGGAACTGATTTTGCAACTACGGCAAATTTGGTAAATCAAGCCGCCAAAGTAACCCTCGATTCTGTGCCCGAAGCACGTTTGGTGCTTGCTCGCTACGGATTGAGCACCAGCGCAAATACCGGATTTATCAATGTGTTTCTTATAGAGCCGAACGAACGTAGCCGTTCGCAGAGTGAAATTGCACAATATCTTACCAAACTCTATGCGCAATTTCCGCAAGCACGCATTATTGCCAGCCAAGAACCCACTATCAGTACCAATAGTCGCGGACTTCCGGTGCAATTTGTGTTGCAAAATCTTGATTTTGAGAAATTGCGTGAGCAAATGCCGAAGTTCTATGAAGAAGTGCAAAATAGTCCTGTTTTCAGTTCTTCCGATGTGGATTTGAAATTCAATAAACCCGAAATCAACATTAGTATAGATAAAACGAAGGCAAATGCGCTGGGTGTGAGTGAAAAAGATATTTCTACCACGCTCAATTTAGCGTTCAGTGGCACGCGCTACGGATATTTTTTACGAAATAATAAGCAATATTATATTATAGGTCAGGTATTTAGCGAAAATCGCATGATGCCCACCGATATTACCAAACTCGATGTGCGCAGCCGCAGTGGAGTGCTCATTCCGCTGAGCAATCTTATAAAAATGGAGGAAAATATCAATCCGCCTATATTATATCACTTTAATAGGTATAAATCGGCAACCATTTCGGCAAACCCTGCGCCGGGCTATACCATAGGCGATGGTATAGACGAAATGCGCCGCATAGCCGAAAAAACGCTCGACCACACCTTTGTAACTTCGCTCGCCGGGCAATCGCGCGATTTTGCCGAGAGTAGTTCCGATATTATGTTTGCCATTTTGCTGGCGTTGCTACTTATTTATTTAATTCTCGCCGCGCAGTTCGAGAGTTTTCGCGACCCCTTCATTATTATTCTCACCGTGCCTATGGCTATTGCCGGCGCATTGCTTTCTTTGTGGATTTTCGGGCAAACCATCAATATTTTCTCGCAAATCGGAATGTTGCTTTTGATAGGAATTGTTACCAAAAACGGTATTTTGATAGTAGAATTTGCCAATCAAAAACGCAAAATGGGGCAAACTATCCGTGTAGCCGTGTTTGAAGCCGCCGCTGCACGTTTCCGCCCTATTTTAATGACTTCGTTGGTTACTATGGGCGGTGCGCTGCCTATTGCACTTGCGCTCGGAGCCGCTGCGCAAAGTCGCGTGTCGCTGGGTATTGTAATTGTGGGCGGGCAGTTTTTTTCTCTCATTCTCACGCTATTTGTTATTCCGGTAATGTATTTATATCTCACAAGTAAATCTCAAAAATCTATTTTACACTAAATCTCAGTTATTCAATTATTCAGTTATTGTAATATGAAACCTTCAATACCCAAAGGAACGCGCGATTTTACGCCCGCCGAAATGATAAAACGCAATTATATTTTCGATACCATTCGTTCAGTGTATAAACTGTTTGGCTACTTGCCCATAGAAACTCCGGCAATGGAAACGCTGCAAACCTTAATGGGAAAATACGGCGAAGAAGGCGATAGATTGATTTTTAAAATTCTCAATTCCGGTGAATTTCAGCAGGACTTAACTGCGCAGGATTTGGCGGAAAAATCGGCTCCGGCACTTGCTACGCAAATTTGCGAAAAAGCCTTACGCTATGACCTTACTGTGCCTTTTGCGCGATTTGTGGTAATGCACCGCAATGAAATTCAACTTCCCTTCAAACGCTATCAAATTCAACCCGTGTGGCGTGCCGACCGACCGCAAAAAGGTCGTTATCGCGAATTTTTTCAGTGTGATGCCGATATTGTGGGGAGCGATTCGCTTTTGAACGAAACAGAATTGATTCAAATTATTGACATGGTGTTCCAAAAATTCGGCATAGGCGTAACTATAAAAATGAACAATCGCAAAATTCTTTCGGGAATAGCCGAAATTATTGGCGAACCCGAAAAAATTACCGACATAACCGTAGCCATAGATAAATACGAAAAAATAGGGATTGAAAATGTGAATAAAGAATTGCAGGAAAAAGGTATAACACCTGAAAAAATACAAATTCTGCAACCGATTATAGAATTACAAGGCTCTAACGAAGAAAAATTGGCAAAACTCGCCGAAATTCTTGCTCCTTCCGCTATTGGCGTGCAAGGAATTGAGGAATTGCGTTATGTGTTTTCACTCTTGCAAAGTGTGCACATTGCTGCTGCCGTTGAGGTAGATTTAACCCTTGCGCGAGGACTGAATTACTACACCGGAGCAATTTTTGAAGTGAAGGCAAACGATGTGCAAATTGGTAGTATTTGCGGTGGCGGACGTTACGACAATCTCACCGGCATATTTGGAATGGCTGGAATTTCGGGCGTGGGAATTTCCTTTGGTGCCGATAGAATTTTCGATGTGCTCAATCAATTAGATGTGTATCCCGAAACTGCCAAACAAACCACCCAAGTGCTGTTTATCAATTTTGGCGAAAGCGAGCAACGAGCCATTTTACCGCACCTTGCCACTCTGCGTGCGCAGGGAATTTCGTGCGAACTCTACCCCGAAAGTGTGAAAATGAAAAAACAAATGCAGTATGCCAACGACCGCGCCATTCCTTTTGTGGCTCTTGTGGGCGAAAGCGAAATTGCAAATAATAGCATTACGCTCAAAAATATGCTCACCGGCGAACAAAAAAGCGTGAGTTTGCAAGAGTGTATGGAAACAATACTTCGTTGAAAATCAAATAATTATCGCTATGGGTAGAGAAGAAATTGTAAAAATTATTATATCGCTTGTTTTTATTTTTATTGTGTATCCGCTCACGCGCTATGTGGCGCGGAAAATAATTAGCAACGTGGCAGAGCGTAATTTATACGATGCCAATCGCACAAAAATGATTAAGAAAACAATCTATACTATGATTATGTTTTTGATTTTCATACTCTTAGTTGGGCTTTGGGGGGTAGATACCAAAAACCTGATTGTGGCACTTTCTTCGGTGTTTGCCGTGATAGGTGTTGCGTTTTTCGCACAATGGTCTATTTTGAGCAATATTACCGCCGGTATTGTAATTTATTTTTCTTTGCCGCTCAAAATTGGCGACCGTATAAAAATTATCGACAAAGATTTTTCTTCGGAATTGATAGTCGATGACATCAAAACCTTTTATCTTTCCATGCACTCCGATGAGGGCGAACGCATTATTTACCCCAATAATCTTCTTTTGCAAAAAGGAATCGCGGTGATGAGTGCAAAAAACTGACGCATATCAGTTTTTTGTATGTGGAAATAAGTAGAAAAACAGGCGTTGCAAATCGCTAAACTCCTTACATTTGCTGTATTAACACTAAATTTTACACAGATGAAAAAGTATTTTGCAGAATTGATTGGCACTTTTGTGCTTGTTTTGGGTGGTTGCGGTACGGCTATTTTTGCCGGCGCATCAGTAGGTTTTTTAGGAATAGCGTTTGCCTTCGGTCTTACCGTAGTGGCTATGGCGTATGGTATTGGTTCTATTTCGGGAGCGCATTTGAATCCGGCAATTTCGGTAGCTGTGTTTTGCGCCGGTAGAATGAGTGCTAAGGATTTAGCCGGTTACATAGTGTCGCAAATTATTGGCGGTATTATAGCGGCGTGTATTCTTGCCTTTGTGGTAGCGCAGTTTGGCGGCGTGCGCGGAACCTTTGCTGCCAATGGTTTCGGTTCTGATTTTTTTAATTTCAACAATGGCGGCGCGGGCTATCACAATCTTTCGGCAGCCGGTGCTTTTGTGATTGAAGCAGTATTGACCTTTATGTTTGTACTTGTAGTATTGGGCGTTACCGCCAAAAATGCCACACCCGGATTTGCAGGTTTGGCTATTGGTCTTTCGCTCACTTTGTGCCACTTAATTGCAATTCCACTTACCAATACTTCGGTAAATCCTGCGCGTTCTATTAGTCAGGCACTTTTCTCCGAAAATCCTCTTGCTCTTTCGCAGTTGTGGGTATTTATACTTGCTCCGGTGGTGGGTGGCATAGTTGCAGCCTTAGTGTGGCGATGCCTTAAAAACGAAGACAGTAATTAAATTTGATTTTCTCTTGTATGGAAAGCGACTTTTCGAGGTCGCTTTTTTTGTGCCTTATTCCATCAAATCGCTAATGATTTTGTATCGCCCCGATTGCGAAAGTACGGTTTTGAACACCACCGTAATGGGCACTGAAAGTATCAATCCTATAATTCCCCACATATAACCCCAAAACATGAGCATAATAAGTATGGTTATGGTATTGATAGAGAATGCTTTACCCATGAAAATAGGCTCTAAAATAGAGCCGAACACAATTTGAATGGCAATAATAAGTCCTATAAATGCAAACACGGTGCCGGTGTTATCTATTTGCGAAAGCGCGAAAAGCGAAACGGCGGTGGTGGACACTATGGAACCGAAGAGTTGAATAAAATTGAGCACAAACACCAGCACCCCCCAGAATATAGGGAATTTAATATTGAATGCTACACACGAAACAGAGGCGGCAATACCCGTAGTTAAACTGATGAGGAATTTTACGGTGAGAAATTTCCCCAAACTTTTTTCTAAAATCAAAAATGTGCGCGTGGCTGGTGTGGCGCGTTTGAAAATAGCCGCCTGCATAATATTGCGCATATTGATAGAACCGCTTAGAAACAGAACCACATAGAATAGGGTCATGGCAAGCATAATGAGGGTGCGTTGCGTGAAATCGAGTATTGTGCCTAAAATTGCGTACATTTTTCGGGTCAATTCGGCGTTATTCTGTATGTAATTGGTAATATTGCTGCGGCTCAAATGTTCAAATCCAAGCATATCGAGCAGGGGACTGAGCATACTATTTACCCGTTCGAGTGAATCGTACCAAAATTGTACATCAACTCCCACAAATTCGCGAGTACTGATTTGCACCAGCAACACCAGAAATCCCAAAAATGCGAATAAAATAAGAAGAACCAAAGGCATGGTAATCCAATTCGATACGTTCCGTTTTACGCTTCGGCGCACAAACGGCATGAAAATAAAGGAAATCAACGCTGCTGCCACTAAGGGTACAAACACGAATGATAATAGTTTGAGAATTGCTAACACGCTAATTACCACTATGATAAGTAATAATTTTTCAATTTGTTTTACGTGTTTTACTAATTCACGATTGTAAATGCTCATGTGGTATATTTTTCGCTAAAATACGTGTATTTTGTAAAAAAATGTATATATTAGCATTTTATTTTAATGTATTCATTTTAAAAACAAATTACTATGGCAGGAAATATTACTTTTACTATGATTAAACCCGATGCGGTGAAAAACGGACACATCGGCAACATTCTCAAAATGATTACCGATGCGGGATTTCGCATAGTTGCAATGAAATTTACCCGCATGAGTGCGGCAAAAGCGAGCAAATTTTACGATATTCATCAAGAACGTCCGTTTTTTGGCGAATTGGTGGAATTTATGACTTCGGGACCAATAGTGGCGGCGGTGCTCCAAAAAGAAAACGCGGTGGAAGAGTTCCGAAAATTGATTGGAGCAACCAATCCTGCGAACGCCGAAGAAGGCACAATTCGCAAACTCTATGCAACTTCGCTGGGCGAAAATGCAATTCACGGTGCCGATAGCGATGAAAATGCGCTGCGCGAAGGTAGTTTTCACTTTGCCACCAGCGAGTGGTTCGATGCAAACGGAAATTGCTTAGGATAAGGAAATTTAGTTTTATTCATTTCATATTTTTTAATTTGGGGAAAAGGTTGTTGGGAAATAACCTTTTCTTTTTTTTGTAATCCATAGTACTATGGATTGTATCACCCCGTTTGGCAACGGCGAAGCCCCCACCGAAGGTAATGACGAATAACAATGTCAATGAGAGGAATTATAGTTCCAAATGGCGGTTATATGTTTCATTCAACCGCTTGCGATATTTGGGTAAACCTTGTGTGAATATGCGGATTACTTTTTCGAGCGGTCCGTACATTTTTGCGCCGGCGGCGTTTAAGTGTCCGCCGCCTTTGAAAAATTCGTGGGCAAAGGCATTTGCCGGAAAATCAAATTTCGAGCGGAAAGAAAGTTTTACCAAACCATCGTATTCGGTAAATAGTGCGCAAAAAACCACATCTTTTATGGTGAGCGGCAAATTTACAAAGCCTTCGGAATCGCCCACCTGAAAATTGTAGCGATTTTGATTTTCGCGGCTTATGTACATATACGCGGCGTGAAATTGCGGCAGGTACACAAATTGGTCTTTGAGCATGGTGCCCAAAAGTTTCATGCGGTCGAAGGAAAATACGTTGAACAGTTGGTCGTGAATATCGTTTTTGTGAATGTTGTAGGAAAGCAAATCGGCAACTACGCGATACACTTCGGGACGTGAAGAATTGTGCGAAAAATTACCGGTATCGGTTACAATGCCTACATACAAAGCCTCTGCAATTTGCGTGGTTATGTATGTTTCGTAGCCGCAGCCTTGTATGGTTCTATATACCAATTCGCAGGTGGAACTGCTTTTAATATTGCTCACCACTACGCTGAAACAATCGGTAGGATTTGGGTGATGGTCTATCAAAAGCAGTGGTTTTTCGGTTTGCAATACCAGTGTTCCAAGTTCTTCCACTCGCGTAAATGTGTTGAAATCCAAGCAAAAAAACAGGTCGGTTTTCGCAATAAATTCTGTTGCCGCTTCTTTGTGTTTATCGAAAATAAAAGTGTGGGTGCGGTAGCCTTGCAACCATTGCAAATATTCGGGGCAGTTGTTGGGAATAATTACGCGCACGGTTTTCCCCAACTGCGAAAGTATGGCGCACCACGCCAGCGAAGAACCCATAGCATCGCCATCGGGATTGCTGTGCGTGAGTATGCAAATGGTATTTGCTTGTGCCACGTGCGCAGTGATTGCGGGGAAAAGGTCTTTGTTTAATTCCATGTAATTAGGTATTAGATATTAGTTGTTAGGTATTAGATAATTAGAGTTTTTAATCACTGATACCTAAGCACTAATCACTATTTTCTTCCTTTTTGTAATTGCTGTTGTTGTTTCATCATTTCGTCTAAACGAGTTTGAAAGCGTGATTTCTTTTTCGGTGTTTTTTTATGTGCTTCTATTTTTGCAAGAATTTTTTTGTCGTCCACCATGCGGCGAATAATGTAAGTTTGCAAGAGTGTAATGCAGTTTGCAAGGAAATAGTAGTAACTCAATCCGGCAGAGTAGTTATTGAACCAGAAAATCATCATTATCGACATTATCCACATCATTACTTTCATATTCGGCATACCGGGTGTGGTGGTAACGTTGGCAGTATTCAGTTGGTTTACCATAATCATGGAACCTGCCATGAGCAAGGTGAATAAACTGATGTGATTACCATAAATGGACGAAAGAAGGGGAATATTGGTAGTCCACGAAACTATGGCATCGTAGGTAGAAAGGTCGTCTGCCCACAAGAAACTTTGCTGGCGCAATTCAATAGATGCCGGGAAGAATCGGAACATGGCTATCAAAATAGGGAATTGAATGAGAAGCGGCAAACAACCGCCCATAGGATTTACGCCTGCTTTGCGGTAGAGTTCCATAGTTGCCTGCTGGCGTTTCATGGCATCGCCTTTGTCGGTGTAGCGAGCGTTGATTTCATCTACTTGCGGTTTGAGCACTCGCATTCGCGCCGTAGAAAGATAGGATTTGAAAGTGAGCGGAAAAAGTACCATTTTCAAAATAATGGTGAGAAGTAAAATAATCAATCCGTAGTTCGCGAGGAAACTACTCAACCAATTGAAAATAGGAATGATAGCAAAGCGAGTGATGAACCCGAACCAGCCCAAATCGAGAATTTGTTCCAAATCTTCGCCCTGTGCTTTGAGAGTAGGGTAGTGGTTGGGTCCGAAATAAAACGAAATTTCGTTGCTTTCTGTTTTTGGTAAAAATACCGTTGCCGTGAATACTTTGAGTGCGCTATCGCCTTCGGGAAGTGTTACAGACTCTACATTTCCGCCGCGCTCAAAATTATTGGGTGCTAGTATGATAGACGAAAAGAAGTGCTGTTTGAAACCAATCCAATGCACCTGTCCGCTGAGGTCTTCCTTAACAGGGTCTTTGGTGCGGGCATCGGTGCGTTCTACATCGTCTTGATAATATTTCCACACAATGTTGGTATTCTGATTTTCGGCATCACGCGATTTTTCGGCATTGAGTATGTAGGTTTTCCACAACAGTTGATAGCGCGAATCGCGCACAATACGGCTCATGCCGGGCGTGTTGATTTGTACATCAACTCGATATGAATTTTTGGGGAGTGTGTATTCAAATTCTATGTAGGAAGAATCTTGCACTGCAAGGCGGTAACGTATGGTTTGCGTAGAATCGGCATCTACAAAAATTTCGCTTGGTTCAAAAAAGAGTTCATCGGTAGATTTTCCGATTTCGCTCAGCAAAAATCCGAACTGTGTGCTATCGCCCGAAAGTAGTTGTAGCGGTGCGCCGTGATAGGTTTGAAAATCGTTTAAAAACACGCGGAAGGGTTTACCGCCTTTGTTGGAAAGTTGCAGTGTTATACGGTTATTACTCAGTGAGGTAATTCTTTCTTTTCCTGTGGCGGCGTGGGCAAACGCGCCAAAATCTTTACGTAATAGTGCTACGGCAGCCGAATCGTTATTCGCAAGAATGTGTTGTAAACTATCGTTTTGTGCCGCACGTTGCTGTTCTTCGGCTTGTTGTCGCAGTTGGCGATTAAACTCCACTTGCTGAATAGAATCGCTTATGTGGCGTTGCCGAATAATATCTTCTTCCGAAGGTTTTGAAATAAAAAAATAGCCGATTACCAAAACTCCTATGAGTAACGAGCCTAAAATTGCATTTTTGTCCATGTATCGTAATTAAATTTGGTGCAAAAGTACACATTTTTTAGTTATTAGTTATTAGTTGTTAGGTATTAGTTTGCGCGAGAATAAAAAAATGTGAGGAAGGAAATACGTTAATAATCTATTTTATGCTTTTTGAACGATTGGTAGTTGTTTCCATTGTTGTATTTGTTGTAAAGGTTGTGTGGTGAATATAATGGTGTGATAATTTACCCCCTCAAAAAACCATACTCATACACCTTCGGTTCAATTTTTTTTGACAATGTTTTGAGTTCTTTTCGCAGATTGCCAACGAGTGTGTTGTAGGTTTCATCGGTGCTTTTGTTGTTCATTTTGCCTTTGTCGTTACGCCCTTGAAAATATTCGCGAATGTCGTACAAACTCGCATTTACATTGTGGGTACCGGTAGCAAGGGGGCATGCCCCCTTGTTATTTCCCGCAGCATGGTAATATTTCCACAACTCGCGACCGGCACGGAATACGGTTTGCGCTTCCGCTGAAAATGAAAGTTTGTGCGATAACAAGGGGGCATGCCCCCTTGCTGTATTGGGCGTATCAAATAAACTTTGCTCTGACAAGGGGTTGCAACCCCTTGTTACTTTCCCCGCCAAAAACTCCGTCATAAAGCGGCTCTCGAATTTTTCCTGCGCATCTACCTCTTGTTCTGTAAAAGGTAGCCAATGATTTACGCCGTATTTCGTGGAAATATTGTTGCTGAAAAGGGTGTATGCCAAGCAGTCGTTTTGAAATTCAATCACGTCTTGAACCTTGATTTTTTCAAGATTATCCTGATTTTCAGGATTGGAAACAAAATCGTGTAAATCCTTAGAATCTTGTGATAATCGTGGTTCTGACGGAAACAAAAATTGGTCGCGGTCGTTCAGCCAATTAGCCGGAATTATTTTGCGAACGGCAAAATACACGCTTGCATGAATTAGATTTTCTGCGCTAATTCGAGTGTGTCGTCCACCTTTTTTCCAATGTTCTTTATCTTCGTTATCAATAAAAATCATACGTTGGTTTTGAAAATCATTTCCAACAGAAGCAAGGTGTGCAATGTAGTTTGTAGAAATGTTTTTTGAGTTTTTTTCGAGCCAATCACTGATATATTTTGAGTTATCGTAACTTGGAATGAGTTTGTTTCCAAGAAAATTCCCTTTTGCATCATACACATCAGTTATTGTTTCCGTAAAAATCTCTTTTTGTGTTAAATTCCACACAAAAAATCCGATGGGAAAATCTCCGCTGACATTATCAAAGGTATCTGCCGGAACCACGAAAAAATTTTCGAGCTTCGCTCGAAAGAACTGCCGGAAATCCGAGAAGTTCGGTGCTTGCAGAATTTTCAACTTTGAAAATTCTGCAAGCACGCTGTTAGGGATTTCAACATAAATTCTTGCAAAAAATTGTGCAAATAATTCGCCACTTGCTCGTCCTAATTCTTTTAGATATTTATCGTGAGTTTTACTAATATGTACATTTTTTCTTCCAATACCCCGAACATTATCGCCCTCCGCATACGGTGGATTGATATAAATTACTAACTTTTTCCGTTTTTCGGGGTTGTTAATAATATCCTGTAAACTTTGTGGGAGTTTGGAAAAATCGTCATTGAGGAAATCAAACTGAAAGACGTGATTTTTTAGGAGATTTGCCCCGTGCGCAATGCGCTCGTGCATTACGTTTACGTCTGCTTGGTCGAGCGTACTCGCATAAATGTTGTATTTATTGGTTAGTCCGGCGAGGAGGTTTCCGGTGCCGGCGGCGCAGTCCCACACATAGTATTCGTCTTGCCAATCTTCGCCAAGCGTGTCGGCAATGTACTTTTGCGAGAGTTCCACCCACTTGCGTGGGGTAAAAAACGCCCCTTTGCGCTCGCGAATGTCCTGCGGCACAAGTCGGTCGCGCCGTTCAATGATATAATCTTGAAACTCTTTTATGGGTGGGCGTTTGTAGTGTTTCCAAAATGCTTGGTAGGTATCTTTATGACGAATGGTGATAGTGGCATCAAACATTTGTTTGAGATTTTCTTTGGCAATTTTGTAGCCCGAATGTTGAAAAATCACAAACAAATTTTCGCGAATGGAAGTATCGTCTGCAATGGTGGCAGTGTCTTTATCATCTACAAAAAGGTCTGCCAAGTAAAAATCGCTGTCGAGGATATTTGCCTTTTTTAGGTCGTCCCACTGCACATCTATAATTGGTTTCACAATTTCCAACCAACGCAAATAAATGGGTACAAAATTGTTTTTGTCAATCTTTATTTTGCTCGTGTCGGTTGCTTTGGCAATGTTGTTTTTTATAAAATGGCGCAGTTCTTTTTCGTCCTTTTCGTAATCAAACGTATAGGTATGTTGTTTCAGCGTAGCCTCTACGCGCTCTTTTATAAGCAGAAATTCGCGCGTGTCGTGGTTGCTCGGCGTAACGTTCCAATTAAAATCGTTCATGTAGAAAATGTCCTGCACGCTCATATAGGGCACAAAGGCTATTTTTTTGAAATCGAAGGCACCCAAAAACGCAGGCGGTAGGGTTTTGTCGAAGGTCCGCGCCTTGCCAATGGTGAGAATAAGTTGCACAAACATAGTGGGAATATCGTAATCGCCCGTTTTTGCTTCTGCCCACAGCAGCGGCGTGCGCCCGAACATATCGTGTTGTTTCGGAAATACGGTAAAATCAATATTTCCCAAAATTTCGGTAGTGTCGAAGTTTGCGAAAAAATCTTCGCCCACCTTATTTTTGAGTTCCTCTTCGCGGATGGATTTGTATTTCATTATTTCTGCCGTGCTGATTTCTTATGTTGATTGTATTTGCAAGAACAAAAATAGGTAAATTTTACGCAGAAAGAAGTAGGGCAAGAAAATAAATTTTCGTGTGCGTATAGTGAGTAGTAAACATTAATCAATAACGGTTGATTCTACTACTCCATCGGCAAAATAGCTGCGCAGAACTTCGCCGGGTTGAATATTGTGTTTCGAGCGCAGGCGCGTTCCGGCGGCATTGGTGGTGAGGGTAAATCCTTTTGCGAGAATGCTATCAATGGAGTTTGCGGCAATTTTTGCTTCGTAGAGTTCTAAATTTCCTTTGTGTACACGCAGATTTTGGAGAGTGGCATGTTGAAGGTTTTTGTGGAGATTTTCTATGTGGCGAATTTCTGTATGCACACTATTTTTCGCGGCATTCTGCATGCGATTGTGTGTGTATTGCAATCGCAAATTCTCGCTTTCTATGCGGTGCTGTGCGTGTAATTGTATAGTATTTGTGTATTCTTGTAGGCGCACTGTGTGTGTTTCCACTATGGCAGTACCGGCAGCGGAGAGGCGTTGTTGTAAATCCTTCCATTCTTGCAATACTTCGTTTTGGTGGTCTATCAAAAATTCTGCAACAGCCGTAGGCGTTTTTAGCGTGGTGTGAGCCACAAGGTCGGCAATGGACGAATCTTTATCGTGCCCTATGCCGGTAATCACGGGCAGTGGAAATTGTGCAATGTGTGCCGCTATACTGTAATTGTCGAACCAACGCAGGTCGGTTTTTGCGCCGCCGCCGCGAATAATTACCACTGCATCGAAATTTTCTTCGTGTTCAAAAATGCGTTCTAATGCTGCCACAACAGAGTGTTCTACGTCCTGCCCTTGCATGGCGGCGGCAAAAAGCGTGGTGGAAAATGCCAATTGCTCGCGATTGGTGTGCAAACTGTGCATAAAATCCTGATACCCTGCTGCCGTTTCCGAAGAAATGACCGCAATACGCTGTAAAAGCACAGGAAATTCCAGCGATTTATTCATATCTATCACGCCTTCGCGTTGCAGGCGTTCTATAATTTCGCGCCGCTGTTTTTCTTCCTCGCCAAGTGTGTAAATAGGGTCTATATTGCTAATATTCAAACTCATGCCGTAGAGTGCATGAAATTCCACCGAACACTGTACCAGCACTTTCAGCCCTGCTTGCAGCGGAATACCGGTTTCGGCTTTAAAATAACTATTGATGAGATTGTAGGAATACGACCAAATTGTAGCACGCTGTTTTGCAACAATGTTTGTGCTTTTTTCGTCTTTTTCTATCAATTCCAAATAGCAATGTCCTTTGAAATTCACCGAAAGTTCGTTGATTTCGGCAATTATCCACAGTGATTTTGGCAGTGATTGTTTCAAACACTGTGCAATCTGAGATTGTAATTCCGAAAGTTTGATGTGGGACATGGTTAGTGGTTGATATTGAGGTATTTATAGATATGTATTGTTGTATTATCACATTGTCGCATGAATACCTTCCTCTATCATGTGCAGCAGCAAATCCACCGCTTCGTGTTCGGGAATGTTTTTGTGCACAAGTGTTTGTTTTTTATACAAATTCACTTGCCCGCGCCCGGCACCCACGTAGCCAAAATCAGCATCTGCCATTTCTCCCGGACCATTTACCACGCAGCCCATTACGGCTATTTTTAGACCTTGAAAATGCGCCGTGCGTGCTTTTACGTCTGCCAACGCTTGTTCTATGTCGAACAAGGTGCGTCCGCAGGAAGGGCAGGAAATGTATTCGGTTTTTGAGAATCGCGCTCGTGCTGCCTGCAAAATCGAGAAGGATAATTCCACCAATTTTTGGGGTGCAATTTCGGGAGCGGAAATCATCAAGCCATCGCACAAACCGTCTATAAACACCGCACCGCAGTCTATGGCGGCTTGTATTTGCAGTTTCTGAAAATCGCGTTCGGCGTACTGCGCATGAAGAATCACCGGATTGTGCATATGTAATTCTGCCATGCGGGCGTAGAGTTTTCGTGTTGTGTTGCAAATATTGTCGGAACAAACGAGTTGTAATACACAATCTTTGTTAAACGTTGATTCTTTTATCTTATCAATTTCTTGTTCGTAAATGCTTGGAGAGAGAACATATTTGTTGCCCTTATGAAGTTTTACAATACCCAAAGTCCAATCGGCACCGCAGTTTTCTTCGCCGGAAATTACTACCGGAGCGGCATCGCCGCCAATGCCGTCCACGTTGTGCGAAGGATATTTTTCGTACAAAAATCGCTGTGCATAATCGTTTACATAATCGCTGCGTTGCGCAAGTTTTGTGGCGAGTGTATTTGTGTGATTTACAATCGCTTGACACACCGGAATTTCCTTTTCGGGTGCTTCGGTGAGCGACACGCGAATAGTATCGCCTATGCCATCGAGTAATAAAGTTCCTATTCCCACCGCCGATTTTATTCTGCCATCTTCGCCGGCACCGGCTTCGGTTACACCCACATGAATAGGAAATTCGCAGTGTTGTTCTTTCATGAATTGCACCAGTAATCGCGTGGCATACACCATTAAGCGCGTGTTGCTCGATTTTATGGAACACACTACGTTTTGAAAATCAGCATGTTTGCATATTTGCACAAATTCCATCATGCTCATAGCCATGCCCAGCGGCGTATCACCATAGCGGCTCACTATGCGTTGCGAAAGCGAACCGTGATTGACCCCGATGCGAATAGCAGTATTGTGCTGCTTGCACACGTTCAAAAGCGGCATCAAATTTTCTTGTATTTTTTGTAATTCCTGCGCATATTCTTCATCGGAATAGTCCGTTTTTTTGAGCGAAGTAGTGCAGTAATTTCCCGGATTGATGCGCACTTTTTCCACATATTGCGCCGCCACAAGTGCTGCCTGCGGATTGAAGTGAATGTCGGCAACGAGTGGTTGCGAGTAGCCCTGAACACGTAATTGTTCGCGTATGAGTTTCAAACTTTCTGCCTCTTTCACGCCTTGCGCCGTAAGCCGCACATACTGCGCTCCGGCATTGAAAATGCGAATACACTGCGCTACACTCGCGTCAATATCGTTCGTGTCGGTATTGGTCATCGACTGTAAGGCTATGGGTTGTTTGCTGCCTATACGCACAGTTCCAATGGAAACTTGGGTGTTTGAAAATCGTGAAAATTGCATATTAACTTTCTTCTTCAAAAAATACCTTGTAAAAATTCATTTTTCGTCCATCATCAAAACCTTTTTCTATGTAATCGGGTTTGGAGTGCACGTAAATGTGAAAATTTTTATCTAATTTGATAATGCTGCGCACAAATTTCTTCGATTTTTTTACCGCTTCGGGCGAAATTTCAAATTCTGTGCGTGCCGGAATTTCGTAAGCCTCTTCAAAATCATGCTTAAATTCATCGAAACTTTCTATGATTTCGGGATTTTGCAATACGGTTTTTTTGAAATCGACTTCATCGTAGAACTCATTGTTTTTGAAATAGTTATATGAATTATTCATAAAGCCGATTTGTTCGCTGCGTTCCACGTTATTTTTTTCGGTGAGCACATTTTCGCTAAATTCCTTGCAGATTTGCAGAAAATTATTGGTTGCAAAATAATTATCGGGCACGGGTTTGATGTTCAAAAAATATTCAGTCCAATACGGGCGTTCGGTGGCTTTGGTGTTGTCCACAAGTTTTATGGCATAGCCTGTTTCTTGATTGGTATTGAAAATAAGGCAAGCTTTGTCCATTTTTTTTATGTTGATGCCGGTGTCGTGGTCGAGTTCAAAATTTTCGCCATTTTGATACACTTTTATAAAGGTATCTTTGCGCTCCGATTTAAAAATTCCTATGGCATTGCACAATTCTTCGTTAAATTCGCAATTTCTGAACAATGCCACATACAATTCTCCCGGTTTTGTTTCTTCGTAGCAGGCGGTGTCGTAGAGCAATTCCGCCAATTTTTTCGATTCTTCAAAGAAGGTCTGCGGCGTTTCAAATATGCGGGTAACGCTGTGCAGCACCGAATTTTCATCGGAAGGCGTTGCCAAATTGAATTGATACATATCTAATGCCTTGAAGGGATTGAGAAAAAACGAATACAGCAGGTCGTGTGTGCTTTCATCGGGAATGGTAAATTCCGCGTGCGAAAGTTCAAAACCCTGTCCTTCGTGCTTGCTGCCCACTTTGTGTATGGCTACATGCTCTAATTGTGTTTGTGAGTGATTTATCATAAAAGTTTACAAGTTTGTAAGTCTAAGTGTCTGAAATTAAAATACGAAATTGAGTGCCGCACTGAGCATCAGTCCGCGCAGATTTTTGTTTTCTTTGGTTATCGGCATGAGATATTGTGCCTTGCAATCGAGCATTACGTAGCGCGATTTGTACAATTCCACGCCAAATTCGGGTAGAATGTAGGCAAAACTTTTTGTGCGATTTTCGCCCGAAGCATATACGCCGCCTATCATGTAGCCTGTGTATGGATTGAAAAACCTGCGATTGCCTCTCCCCAAATAGCGAGAGTAAAAATTTTGCCCGAAGGAAATCATAAACATATCGGTAAGTTCGTTGCCCTGAGCTTGTTCCATATTTTTGAAAATTCCCAAATTGATAAAAGATTTGCCGCGCGTTAAAATATATTTAAGGCTGAAACCTTGGTAGAGCGGCTGCGAAAAATCGCTCAAAGGATTTTCCACGCGCAAAAGAGAATATTCAAAACCGGGCATATTCACAAAGGAAACCCGCGAAGATGAGGGTACAATGACATCGTCTTGCAAACTCAATTCTACCGCATATATTTGTTGCGAAGTTTGCAAAGATTGCAAAGACGTTTCAATGCGGCGTATGTCGGTTTCTATTTGTTGCAATTCGCGCCAGAGTTTCAAATACGTATCGGAATCTGCGTCAAATTTTGCCAAAATTTGGGTGTAACTATCGCGTTTTTGTTGTAAAAATTGCAGTTCTTGTGTTTTTTCTGTAATTTTTTCTGTATTGTTTATGCGTTTTTCTGAGCGATTGCTCACGCTGCCAAGCGAAGGAAGGAGGGCGTTCAACGCATCGAAATCTTTTTTACTCAAATTAACGTGTATGCGCGAAGAATGTTCTTGAAACCGCTGCTCTTCCACACAACACTCAATTCCTTGCATAAACGATTGCAGCGTTTGCATGGATTGCGCATAATGATTGGAAAGAATTTCAATATTGACCGTTATGCTTTCGTTTATTGTATGTTGAGCATTTGCGCAAAACGCTGAGCAGTAAAGAGTTGTGAGCGAAAAAAGTAGGTGTTTTAATTTCATGCGTGTTTTTATTTTTTTGCACAAAGGTAATCATAAATTCTGATAATGTGAAAGATTCGGTGCGGAGAAAAAAACAAAAATGCTCTGTTAGGGCATAAAAAAAGCGACTGAAAAGTCGCTCAAAAAAGTTGTCCCGTAAGGATTCGAACCTTAAACGAATGGACCAAAACCATTTGTGTTACCATTACACCACGGGACAATTTTTGGTGGTGCAAAGATAGATATTTTTGTTTTCGCACAAAATTTTTTCACTCTTTTTTTGATTTTTTTTGCAGCAATCTTTTTTCTGCGCCGGAGCGCGTATTCTTGATTGATTTGTGTACTTTTGCAAAAAAATTGAAAGTCATGAATTTACGTATTCAATCTCGCATTGTAAACCTTTTTCTGCTGCCGCTTTTTGCTTTATTCTTTGCCACAAATTGCGGAGAAACACACATTTCCATAACACTGCTTTCGCCTGCAAAACGAGCATTGAACGATACGGTGCGCGTGGAAGCGCATCAAAATTCTGCGCAGATAGATTCTCTTGTGATTACACTCGATTCGTTTTCGCAAACGCTACTTGGAAATTCTGCACACATATATAGTGTAGCCCTGCCGAATGTGGCTATGGGAGTACAAACACTGCGCGTAAAAGCGTTTGCGGGCAATCGGAGCGAAACAAAAACATTTCCGATTACCGTAGTTTCCAACGTGGAACCGCCCATTGCTACGTATAGCGTTGTGAATGTATTTCCGCGTGATAACGATTTTTACACACAAGGAATGGAATTTGTAGGGAATATTCTCTACGAAAGTGCCGGGGAATACGGACATTCGCGCTTGCGAAAAACTGATTTTAAAACAGGAAAAGTGCTTGCCCAAAGTGCAGTGAACGACCAATTTTTCGGTGAAGGACTTACAATTTTGAACGGTAAAATTTTTCAACTTACATGGCGCGAGCAAACGGGTTTTGTGTACGACCTTGCTAACTTGCAGCAAATTTCTTCGTTTGCATACAGCACCGAAGGCTGGGGATTGACCAACGATGGCGTGCATTTGATTATGAGCGATGGTAGTGAATTTTTGTATTTTTTGAATCCGCAAACCTTTGTCATAGAACGAAAAATTGCGGTATATGATAACATTGGCGCAATTCAGCGGCTGAACGAACTCGAATATGTGAACGGTGTGATTTATGCCAATATTTACACCACCGATTTTATAGTGGCTATTGATGCCGCCACCGGAAAAGTGCTCGCTCGCTATAATTTTAAAAACTTACTCGCACCGCAATACCGCACCGCCACCACCGATGTGCTCAACGGCATAGCCTTCAATAAAGAACGAGGCACGTTTTTTATTACCGGTAAAAATTGGTCGAAACTCTTTGAGGTGGTATTTAACAATTAAGAATTAAAAATTTTCAACGGCGAAGCCCTCACCGGAGGTAATTAAGAGATTTGCAACAGAAAAGAGAAATTATGTATCATATGGAGACTTCTCCTGCACAATTATAAATTGACTATTTCTCTTGGATTGTACATTTCTCCAATACTGTAAAATCATTTTTGAAAGAATAAAACTATTGAGAATATTCGACAATTTTTCTTTAAAACTGCCTTTTTTCAAATAATCAATACTGCTTTTAAAGTGTTTGGTTTCTATCAATCGGGGATACAACACTTTTATACTGTCAAAACAGCGTAATTGTAAGAAAAATTCCCAACTATCCGCCGCTTGTTGTATGGGATATATATGGTCCAATAAAGTCTTGCAGGCTTGCCTTCCCATTATATAGGCTGCTCCTGACGCAGGAATAGTGTTCATTAAAAAACAGATATTGCTATTTTCGGTAATTGTTTGTTTATTGTAGAGAGTAATTTGAAGTTGTGGGCGATTGTGCAACTGAACATAATGCAATAGAACAAGGTTTTTTTCTGTTATTACACGTTCTATGTTGTTTAAAATTAATGCAATATTGAGTGGAAGTATCACATCATCTTCTATAAAAAAAGCAAAAGGGGCATTGCTTTCTAAAAATGCGTGATACATTGAAATGTGTGACAATGAACAAGCCATCATGCCTTTGGTAAACCATATAGGATTTCGTTTCACCGCCGAAATATCAAATTTTTGCGCAATTTCTTCATCTGTCAGAATACTGCCGTCAATAGCCTCTATGATTTGAAAATCAATGTGTAACGATTGTAAATGTTGTGATATATAATGATAGCGTTCTTTGCATTTTACTAAACTAATTGCATAGGTTTTCATTGCTCAACAGAGCCGTGCAGTTCCCAACGCGGCAATTATATAACAAAAAACAAAAGCGTGGAAACTGTTTATATTTTCAAGTTTAGAGGCATCGCCAAACGCCCGAAGAACAAAAAACAACAGTCCCACGCTCTTGTTAGTATATAATCCGATTAATAGGGCATATACAAAGAGCGTGAGCGTTCTGTTGTTATCAATTTGTCCTTCTTTGAAAATTGGCGATTTCCTAAACCAATTAATAACTAAAACGCTCTCGCATATTTAAAAAATTCTAATACGCAACTTTTTGCGAAATTAGAATTGACACAAATATACTCTTTTGGGAAATACACAAAAGTAAATGGTCTTTAAAATTAAAAAAAAAGTATTTTTGTTGCTTGTAAAGAAAAAACTACTGATAAAAAATGGACATACTTTCTCTTTCCTACGAAGAACTTCTGGCACAATGCCTTGAAATGGGCGAAAAAAAATTTCGCGTGGAGCAACTCTACCAATGGTTGTGGCAAAAGGGTGTGCGCAATTTCGATGAAATGCTCAATCTCTCAAAATCATTTCGCGAACAGTTGAAACAACGATTTTATTTTCAAACGGTGCGGGTTGATTCACAACTGCATAGCAAAGAAGATGGTTCTACAAAAGTGGCATTTCGCTTACACGATGGTGTATTTGTGGAGGGGGTTCTCATTCCTTCAAAAGATAGGCTGACCGCCTGTATTTCTTCGCAAGTGGGGTGTGGGCTTGCTTGTACGTTTTGCGCCACCGGTGCACAGGGATTTACGCGCAATTTGAGTGTGGGCGAAATTACCGACCAATATTTTGCGCTCAATGAAATTGCCAAAGAACGCAGCGGACATGGAGTTTCCAATATTGTGTATATGGGTATGGGCGAACCATTGCAAAATTACAACAACGTAATGAAATCCATAGCGCGGCTCACCGAAGCAAAAGGGCAGGCTATGGCTCCTTCGCGCATTACGCTTTCTACTGCCGGCATTGCGAAATTTATAACCCAACTTGCCGATGACGGATTTGCCTGCAATGTGGCAATTTCGCTACACGCGGCAAATAACGGACTGCGTACCAAATTGATGCCGGTGAATAAGGCAAATGATTTGCAAAAATTGAGCGATGCACTTGCCTACTATTACGAAAAAACGCACAACCGCATTTCTATAGAATACACACTGCTCAAAGGTGTGAACGACAGCATAGAACACGCTCGCGAAATGGCGGATTTTACTAAACGCTTTCCGGTAAAAATCAACATTATAGAATATAATGCGCATGAACATTCGCAGTTTGAAAAATCGGATAAGGAAACGTTTAATGCCTTTGTAGCCTTTTTGGAACGATTGAATTTGATAGTAACCGTTCGCTATTCCAAAGGCAAAGATATACAGGGAGCCTGCGGGCAGTTGGCAAAAAAAATTGCAAAACAGTAAGATGCTTTTTAAAATAAACGAAAAACCCTCTGCGAGTGCAATGCAGAGGGTTTTTTGTGATGCTTATTGGGTGATGTTGATTTATCTGCCGGTGCTGCGGTAGTTTGCACTGTGATTATCGGGAGCCGTGCGTGCGGCTACGGCTTTTTGAGGGGCGGGAGTAGCGGCTTTTGCAGCAGGGGCGTTGTGTTGCGGCGCAGGGCGAGCGGCTGTTGCTTGATGAGGTGCAGGTTTTGCAGGTGCTGCGTGTGCACTATGAGAATTTGCGTGTGCCGGTGCTGCGTGTTTTGGTGCCGGTGCTGCATGTACAGCGTGAGTAGGGCGATGAGGTGCAGGAGAAGAATACACAATAGTGCGAATTGCCGGACGGTGCAAGTGCACGGTTACAAACATATTTGCGCTGGGGTGAAGTGCTTCCACGTATGCCACCGAACCACTGCCGAAGGTGTTTACTTCGTAAAATGTACGAGTGTGAGGATTTACAAAAATTGAGTGGAAAGAAACGTTGCGAAATTCACCCCAAAAATTCGGGTTGGTAGCAATTTGCACATTGTAGGTGCCGGCGTTGAGATTGTTCAGAGCAATCATACCGTTTGCCGAAGTGTACACAAAATTGTCAATCACAATTTGAAATGGTTTTGAACTATTGGTGGTAAAAATAATTTCTGATGCGAACATTTGAATTGAGCAGAATGTTAGTGCAAGAATCAACATACGTGTTTTCATAATTAAAATCTCCTATTTTTAGGGTTTGTATTTTGTTTTCTTAGAGTAATTGCAAATTGCGTGCCAGAAAATTGTATTTTTGTCAATATGCTAATAAGTTAATGTGCTAATATGCTAATATGCCAATGAGTTAATATGCTAATAATACAATGAATTATGAAAGAATTTTCTGAATGTTGTGAATTTTTGCAATCACGTACTATTATTACTCCGCGCGTGGCTTTTATTTTGGGTAGTGGATTGGGTTCGCTGCTGGAACAAGTGGAAATAGATGCCACGATTCCCTATCGCGAAATTCCGCATTTCCCGGTTTCTACGGTGGAAGGACACGCCGGAAATTTGATTTTCGGAACGTTGTGTGAAGTGCCGGTGGCAATTATGCAAGGGCGATTTCATTATTACGAGGGCTACTCTATGCAACAAATTGCTTTTCCGGTGCGAGTGTTGAAATTACTCGGTGTGGAATGCTTGTTTTTGGCGAACGCCACCGGCGGACTGAATCCTGCGTATAAAACCGGCGATATTGTGCTTATTGGCGACCACATCAATTTACAGTTCGATAATCCGCTACGCGGAAAAAATGGGGAAGAATTTGGCGTGCGCTTTCCCGATATGAGCCGCGCGTATGACGAAGAATTGATACTTTTTGCACAAAAAAGTGCACAAAAAAGGAATATAGTGTTGCATAGCGGCGTGTATGTGGCGTGCTGCGGACCTTCGCTCGAAACTCCGGCGGAGTACAGAATGTTTCGCTTGCTGGGCGGCGATGTGGTGGGAATGTCTTCGGTGCCCGAAGTGATTGCGGCGCGGCACGCAGGAATGCGTTGCTGTGCGCTGGCTGCGGTAACTAACGAAAGTAGTACTGCGCAGCAAGGAGTAGAAACGTCATTTCACACAGTACAGGAAAATGCACAAAAGGCACTGCCCAATATGACGGCAATTTTTACAGATATACTTATGGAGTTGAAAATTGGGAGTTGAACATTGAAACATGCAAGTTTCCTTGTGGGATTCGGCTGCGTTATTCTTTTCGCTTTGGATTTTTGGGAAACCAGCCTTTGTGCACCCGCTCTTGTTGTTCAAAAATTTCTTTGATACTCCACAGTGAAGTGAAGGCAAAAACGGCGCAGAGTGCCGAAAGCATAAGGCTTTCAATGAAAATTGACGTTACAATTCCGGCAATGCCGAATACAAGAAAAATCCACCAACAGCGAGTGCCCCAATAATATTCGGCTTTTACCACTATGGGGTGGAAAATTCCGATAATGAAAAAAGTAACAAGTCCAATAATGATACCCGATAGGTGATGTGCTTCAAGTGTTTGTAACATGGTAATTTTGAAATTGTTATTATTGTGTTACAAAGTACGAGTATTTTTTGCGTTCGGTGTGCAAAAAACGAATATTTTTGTTCAATAAATAGTTATAACCATGAAAATTATAGCACTTTCGCAACCGCTTAGCGTTTCGCAAAATTTCTCGTTTGCGTGTTTGCCCGATTCGGCACTGCTGCGCAATAACGATGATTTTTATCTTCCAAATTTTAGTGAACATATTTCAGCACAGGCAGGAATGTATGTACAACTCCATAAAATAGGAAAACACATAGAAGCGCAGTTTGTGCCGCGCTATATAAAGGATTGCGGGCTTGCTATTAATTTTACGGCAATAGATGCCTTGCACGAATTGCATAAAAATTCCCTGCCGGGCGATATTGCCCGTGGTTTCGACCATTCTTTTGCCGTAAGTAGCAGCACAGCGGCTTTTGGGGAACACGAACAGGTGAAATTGCAATTTGAATACAATGCAAAAATACTGCTGAATACAGAAACTTCCTTGCTCTTAGAACCTCTCTGTCAAGCAATAGCAAAGGCATCGGAGTATTTTACCTACAAAATCGGCGATGTGTTTTTTGTGCCCCTAATTTCTTCGGTAACTGTTCATGCCGGTGATGTGTTTTCGGGTTCAATGAATGGCGAACATTGCTTGAATTGTGCGGTGCGCTAATTAGCGAGTTCCAAAAATAGAGGAGCCGATGCGAAGGAGGGTTGCGCCGTGTTGCAGGGCTATGTGGTAGTCGTGCGACATTCCCATAGAACGTTCTGCAAAGTATGGTTTATCGGCAAAAAAACGCTGTTTGAGGGTATTGAAAATTTCGGCGAGCGTGGCAAATTCGCGCGAAACCTGTGCTTCGTTGTTGGTAAACGATGCCATACCCATTACTCCGTGAATTTCTACATGGTGCAAGGTTTTGTATTCTTCGCTTTGCAAGAGTTCTTCGCTTTCGGCGAGGGTAAGTCCGAATTTTGTGTCTTCCTGCGCTATGTGAAATTGTAATAAACAGGGAATTACGCGACCATATTTTGCCGCTTCCTTATTGATAGCCACAAGGAGTTTCAAAGAATCAACACCATGAATGAGGTGTACAAAGGGCGCGATGTATTTGATTTTGTTTGTTTGCAAATGCCCTATAAAATGCCAACGAATATCTTTGGGCAAGATTTCGTATTTGCGCACTAATTCCTGTACTTTGTTTTCGGCAAAATCGCGCACACCGGCGGCGTATGCCTGCTCAATGTGGCTTTCGGGAAAGGTTTTGGAAACTGCTACCAAGTGTGCAGTAGGCGGCAATCCGGTTTGAATGTGCTGTATGTTTTGGGCTATGGACATATTGTAATAACTGAATAACGGAGTAACTGAGATTGCTTCACTTTGTTCGCAATGACGCTTTCGCCTTTGGTGGTCGTAATTCATTTATTCCTTCGTCATTACCTTTCGGTGAGGGCTACGCCGTTGCGAGAAATGAAGCAATTCATTTTTTGCAAATGAACAAAACAAAGGTAGTGTTTTTTGTGTTTGATATGAGAAATTTTGGCAAAAAAAAGGATTGAACCCGTGCGAATCCAATCCTTTTTTGAGAAATAGGTGTAAAACTTATTGTTTTATAAACGCTTGTTTGAGTGTTCGTCCTTCTTTGGTTTTCACTACAACGGTGTATGTGCCGTTTGCCAACTGCGCCACGTTGATTTCGTTTGCATTGGTTTCGGCTACTTTTACGCCGGTTACGCTGTAAATCAGTGCTTTTTCCACGCTAACGCCGCCAATGTGAAGTGTAGTAATTACCGGATTTGGATACACTACAAGAGTAGGAGTGCTTTGCGGTGTAAAATCGGTAATGGTTTCAAAATTCGCGGTGAGCGTAACTGCTTCGGCAGGCATGGTAAAGGTGGTGGTTGCACTTGTGGCACTTGCCAACACTACTGTGCTTGGTTCAATAGTCCAATGAGAGAATTGCTGACCGGCAGGTGCAGTTCCTGCAAAAATGGTAACAGGTACACCGGCACCATAACTTCTGCTTGCAGTAGCATCGGCAGCGGGGCTGATAATGCTAACTGCGTAGGTTAGTTCTTCGGTAATTGCACGTTTTCCGTTGAAAATTACATTGGCAACAGGCACAACACCCATTTCTTCGCCACCATCTAAGTCCACGCTCAAATTGAGATACAATTCGCCGTTGAGAATATAGGCTTCGTTGAAGTGAATAAGTGTTCCCAAATTGCCTAAATCTTCTATTACAGGTCCGGCAGATACGCCACTTTTTGAGAATAGTACTTTGTTGTTGTCATCAACCTGTGCAGTAATACCGCTTACTTCCAAATTGCCGAGTGAAATTGCATTCATGAATACGAAATCCAATATGCTGATAGAGTAAGTGCCATCGGAATTTTGTGAAACAATAACGTTTTGGTCGGGCATTTCAACATTGTCGGGAGTAGGCTCAATTACTTCTACTTCCATAAGTCCGTTGTAGCGACCGGTAATAGAGTTGGTTGGTTCAAACACTGCGGTAAGGCTCACGTTTTCTGCCGGCATGGTGAAAGAAATAGTTTCTTGGGTAAGTTCGGTAGTTTTTATGCTTCCGGCATCTACTCGCCACGATACAAATTTCATTCCTTGCGGTGCTGTTCCTGCAAATACGCTCACCGCATCGCCTTGTGCATATACGCCTTGTCCTGTGGCATTGGCAGCAGGGCTGTTGATAGTTATGGTAAAGGCATTGGCATCGCGCGTTCCGTTGAAGAATACGTTGGCTACTGTTCCCAATTCTTCGGCACCTTCCACATCTAAGTCCACGCTTAAATCGAGATACAGTTCACCGTTGATAACAGATGCTTCGTTGAGGTGAATAAGCGTTCCTAATCCGCCCAGCATTTCAATTGCAGGTCCGGCAGATACGCCGCCTTTGGTAAGTATTACATTGTTGTCTTCGTCAATTTCGGCAGCAATGCCGCTTACTTCTAAATTACCGAGAGGAATTTCCAATCCTTCTCCCATAGGGAATACGAAATTCAATATGCTGAACGAGTAAGTGCCGTCTTGCAAATTTTGCGTAAGAATAACACTTTGATATGGTATTGACACGTTAGTTTCATCAGGTACAAACACATCTATATCCAACGTGCCATTGTAGCGACCGGTGAAACTTTCGTTGATAACGATGCTGATAGGTTCAAACACGGCGGTAAGCGTAACATCTTCGGCAGGCATAGTGAAGTTAGTACTTGCTTGGGTGGCATCGTCTAATTCTACATTTTCTGTTTCTACTGTCCATTGTGCAAATTTGAAACCTTCGGGTGCAGTTCCTGCAAAAATAGTTACTTCATCGCCTTCTTGGTAGTCGCCTTCGCCTTCGGCATCGTCTGCACGGCTATGGATAGTAACTGCGTAGGTAGGAATGTAGATTGCAGTCCATTGTGCGTAAAGCACTATTTTTTCGGTACTTCCTTTGGCAATGGTGCTGATAGGTTTTGTGAGTGCAGCATCGGTAAACCAACCATTGAAATAGTAACCGGAGCGAACGAGCGGTTGTAAGGTAATTTCACTTTCTATGGTATAGTTTTTTGGATTCGTATGACTTACTCCTTCGGTATTGCGGTATTCAATGCTGTATTGCGTAGCAATCCATTGCGCAGTTACTACTACATTGCCGGTAGAACCTTTTTCAATGTTGGTAATTGTTTCGCCGGTTTCGTTTACCCAGCCTGTAAATTCATAACCTGAGCGAGCCGGATCCGCTTGTAATACGATTTCGTTTTCAATGGTGTAGGTTCCGTCAGCAAGTTCGCTGTTGGCGTAGGTAATGTTGTATGGAATAGTTCGCCATTGTGCAAATACCACAACGGTTCCGGTAGAACCTGTTGGGATTTCTTCGATAGATTGCGTGAAAGCAGCATCGCTATACCAGCCTGTAAAGGAGTACCCTGCGCGATTATTGGGTGCTTGGAAGGCAAAGGCTGTTCCTATGGTGTAGGTTGCAGGATTAGAATGTTCTTCTTCTTTCACGTTGTTGTATTCAACGTCATAAACGGTAGGTGTCCATTGTGCAAATACAGAGAAATTTCCGATTGAACCTTTTTCTACTTTGCTAATAGCATTGTTTTCGGCATCAACCCAGCCGGTAAAATCGTAGCCTACGCGAGTAGGAATAGGTAATGAGAAGGTTTCTGTTTCAATGGTATAATCGGTTTCCGACAGGTTCGTGTTTGGGTAGCTAATGCTGTATGGAATTGCAGCCCATTGAGCAGTTATTGTTTTATCGCCAATAGTTCCTTGCGGAATTTCGGTAATTGTTTCGCCGTTTTCGTTTGTCCAGCCCAAGAAATTGTAACCCTTACGTTCAATGTCTTGCAGCGTAACTTTGTCTTCAATGGTGTACGAAGATAGTGAATTTGCAGAGTTATCGGCATTTTCTATGTTTTTATAGGAAATACTGTATTGCGTTGGTGTCCACTGTGCATCGAGGTGTAATTCACCTACGGTGGTTGTTTCAATACGAGTAACAACAGTATCACCGTTGCTATCTTTCCAAGCGGTAAAATCGTAGCCTATGCGTCCGCTGAGCGGTAGGAAGGTATAAGGATAGCCTTTTGTGTATTGGTTGGGATTTCCGTTTGCGGTATTGTAGGTGTAGTTGTAGGTAATGCTGAATACTGTAATATCACTCCATTTGGCGTAGAGAGTAATATCGCTATACGAAGCGGCAGGAATTTCGGTAATTTGATTGTTGAAATCCATAGAAGTAAACCAGCCTAAGAAATCAGCATCTACAAGGTCTTCGAGATTTTGTAAACTAATGGTAGGACTTGTAATGTCGTATTCAGTTTGATTCGGATTGTTCACTTCTTCATGTGAATTAACGTAGGTAATTGTGTAGGTGTGTAGTTTCCATTGTGCATACACATCGGTATTGCCGGTAGAGCCAAGTGCTATGCTTGCGATAGGGTGCGTGAAAGCAGCATCGCTAAACCAACCCATAAAGTCGTAGCCGTTTTTCGTTGCTGCGTTCAATGTAACTTCGCTTTCTATGGTGTACGAAGGTACGTTGTGATAATTATCGGCATTTTCCACGTTGTGGTAGGTAATGTAGTAGGGAATTGTTTCCCATTGAGCAAGTAAAGCAATATTTCGGTATGTTCCTTGCGCAATTTCCGTAACTTTGGTGTTGCCGTCAAACCATCCTAAAAATTCATATCCATCGCGAGAAATGCTTGCAACAGCAAAGGTTTCTGTTTCCACAGTGAAAGGTTGTTCGGGAGGATTGGGTAAAGCAACAACATTGCTGTTGTAAGTAACGTTGTAGTCAATTATTTGCCATTTCGCAGTTAGAGTAGTGTCGCCGGTAGAAGCTTTTGCAATTTTTTCAACTTTGGTATTCGCTGCATTAAACCATCCGTCAAACGAGTAACCGTTGCGAGAGAGCGTAGGTACTGCAATATCGTTACTTTCAATCGTGTATTTGATAGAATTTACTACTTCTGTGGTTTTGGTATCGAACGTAATAGTGTATTCAATAGGATTCCATTTTGCATATACATCTACATTTCCGTTGGTAAGACCTGTAAAAGCGTTTGTGAAATCGGCATCGGTAAACCAAGCCTCAAAATTGTAGCCTGCACGACTTGGATTTTGCAGAGCAAAGATAGATTCTACGGTATATGAATCTTTATTTTCACTTGCATTTACGCCATTGCCTAAGTGATAGGTAATAGTGTAATTGTTAATAATCCATAGTGCATATACGTGTAAATCACCCCAAGAACCTTTTAAAATACGATTGTTTTTGATGCCGTTGTATTTCCAACCATCAAACGTATAACCTTCGCGCGAAATGTTTTGTAGTGTAAAGGAAGGTGTTTCTATGGTAAAATTGGAGGGGTTGGGGTTTGTAACTTCAAAAGTATCGTGGTAGGTAATGGTGTAGGTAATAGGGTCCCATTGTGCTGTTAGAGTTATATTACCGGTTGAAAGTTGGATTGTTTCGATTTTTGTTGTGCCATCGTACCAGCCGGCGAACGTATAAGCATCGCGTGTGGGAGTGGGTAGTGTTAGATTATTTACTGTTTCTATGCTGTATTCGGTTTTTGCAGGATTTACCGTGCCGCCGTTGGCATTGTAAGTAATGGTATATTTAATAGGATTCCATTTTGCCGTGAGAGTAGTATCGCCGGTAGAACCTTGTGCGATTTGTTCAATTTTTTCGTTTGCCGAATTAAACCAGCCGTCAAATACGTAGCCGGTACGATAGAGAGTAGGTACATTAAAGGTTGGCATTTCAATGTTGTAGGTTTGAGTAGCAGGATTCGACATATTTTCTGCATTGGCATTGTAGGTAATGTAGTATGTAATAGGGTCCCATTTTGCCGACAAAGTCAAATCGCCGGTGATACTGCCTTTTTCAATTTGGGTAATTCCTAAGCCATTGAGGTACCACGCTATAAAATGATAGCCTGTGCGAGAACTTGGCGGAGTTACAGCAAAGGTTTCGCTTTCAATGGTGTATTTGGTAGTATTGGTAGTCGTTGTTCCTTCAAGGTTGGTGTAGGTAATGCTGTATTCAATAGGTTTCCACTTCGCAGTGAGAGTTATATCATCAATTACATCTTGGATTTTTGTAATTATTTCAACTCCATTGTGCCAACCTGCAAATTCGTAGCCTGCAGGAGCGGTAGTTGGTTTTGTCAAACTTACTACCTCAGTGGTGTAATACGTTGATTGATTGGAGTGTGTAGTACCGTTCAGGTCTTTGTAAGTAATGTGATAGGTTTTAGGGTTCCATGCAGCGCGAAGGACTAAATTTTCTGTTACACTGCCTTTTGTTATGGTAGAATAGTGTTTCACAAAAGTATCGCCGGAAGTTGTGTACCAACCGCCAAAGGTATAACCGTCTCTTTCTCCGGGAGATAACAACGTAAAGGTTTCGGTTGTAACATCGAAGGTTTTCTTGTTAGGGATTGGTAAGTTCGCGCCATTAACATCGAAGGTAATGGTGTAGGTAATAGGATTCCATTTTGCCCACACATCGGTATTGCCAATAGTGAGGGTTTCGATTTTGCTTGCAAAGGTTGATTCTGCGTACCAGCCGCCAAAGGTATAGCCTGTGCGGTCAGTTGTTGGGTTTTGCAATGTAATAGGGGTTACTACGGTGTAGGTATCTGCATTTGCGTGTTCTGCACGTTCTATATTGTGGTAGGTAACGGTGTATGTAATTTCGTTCCATTTTGCCCACACATTTACCGTGCCGTAGGTGTGTTTGTTTATGCCGGTGAAGGCTGTTTGGCACTCTTCTTCGCTGTACCAGCCGTCAAAGGTGTAGCCTTCGCGTGAAGGGTCGCTCAGTGTAACTTCGCTATATACTTGGTATTCGGTAGGGTTGCCGTGTGTTACTCCCTCTGCATTGTGGTAATTGATTGCAAAACTTTGGGGCTTACTCCATTGCGCATAAAGTTCAATATTTTGCGCTGTGCCGAGTTCTATTTGAGTAATTTGAGTAGCATTTTCAAAATCGCTATTGGTAAACCAACCCACAAAGGTAGTGTCTTCGGCGCGGTCGGCAGGATTTTGTAGGGCTATGGTAGGAGTTACTGCGGTGAATTTTTCTGCAAAACCTGCTACTTCGCTCGGATTTACTCCATTGTAAGTAATGGTGTATTGTTTTGGAGTGGTGGTAGTGTTGGTAAGATAAGTATTCGATACAATGTCGTTTTTGATAGTGTATATGCGAGTTACGTATTTTGTGTCGGGGGCAAGGTTGTTAAATGGATACGTGCGTGTTGCGTTGTATGGAGTAATGGTTGCAACAAAATCAAAATCTCCGTCGTTTTTCGATTGGTAAATAGCATACCCATCTACACCGGTAGTTTGCGACCAACCGCTAATGGTAAAACTTGTGCCGGTCGTATTAAGGGTTGTCGAGGCAGTTCCACTTGGATTTGTAGGGCGTATAGTTGCTATAATAGTTGTAGTAGCAGGCATCCATACATCGTTACCCAATTGGGTTATTAATATGGTTTCTGTTCCTACAAAATTTGCTGAAACATTGATAGTTCCTGCTGCTACTGCAGTTGTTCCGGTATTTGAAGTTAATTTGGTAGGAGTAAATGAAGTTAAGCCAGTTGCGGTACCGTCTAATGCAGAAACAGAATTTATTGTAATACTTTTGTTGGCAGTACCGTTAATTGTAACGAAATTAACATTTCCGTTTCCGGAAGAAGTTTTCATAACAGCAACTACATCAGCACACGTAATCACCTGATTTTTACGAGTAGTAAAACTGTGCGTAACGGTTTCAGATTGTAATTCTCCATTCACTGCAGTTACGGTAAAATAATACGGCGTACCTTCGGTAAGGAGGGAGGTGAATGCGTAAGACGTTCCGCTAATGCCTTCTGCGGTTTCGAGCAGTTCGCCGGCGGCAGAGTAGAGTTTCACGGTATAAGTTGCTGCGCCGTTGGCTGCGTTCCAATTTGCTTTACTATTGGTGTCGTTGTTGCCGTTTGCTGCCTTAGATTCTATGGCTACGGGTGTTGCGGGAATTATGGTAATTTGTTTTGCCGCCGAAATTGAGGCAATATCAGCAGTACCTGCTTGCGCGGCGGTAATGGTGGCAGTGCCCACGCCGGCGGCTACTAAGGTATTGCCGTTTACCACGCGCACCACGCTTTCGTCGCTCGAAGTATATACAATAGGTAAATTACTCGATACCGTAGCCGTGAGTGGTATAGGAGTGGTATTGTTTACATTTATGGTTTCTAATTCCTGATTCCATGTCATGATTTGCGAACCGGCGGTGATACATTCTATGGCATTGCTGAATAGAGGGGCATCTTGTGAAACGCGCCGTACTTTGTAGGAGTAGTAGGTGGCTTCGCTAAGATTGGGAATAGTAATAGATGTAGCACTTGGAGCGGCAGTAAGTATGCTTACTTCGTTGCCGGTTACATCATATACAGCAATTTGATAGCCGATAAATCCTGCGGGAGCAGTGCCGTAGGTTGTAACTAAGTCTGTCCAATGTGCTGTTACAGAGTTTGAAGTGATATTGGAGGCTGGTAAGGCTATCGGCACATAAAATTCTATATCGTTTTTACTTTGCATGGGGTAGTTGGTGGACCACAGGCGGATTTTACTATTTACACCAAAGGACACACCATTGGGAATGGTAATAGTAAGATTTCCCGAAATATCGGAAGTAACTCTGCCAATTTCGGTAGAATCGGCAAAATTTCCGTTTATGTCGGAAAGATAGGCAATCACTTCATTTTTTGCTTTATTCAAATTGTAGGGGCTCATAGTACCTTCAAGAGTATATGCTATGCTTGCTGTTTTGGTAGTACGCAAAGATTCATAGAGCGCAACTTTTTCGGTAGAAGATACCGTGTTGAGTGTTAAGGTTGGGGTGTATATCATGAGCATATCATCAACATATAGACTATCACCAGAAGAACCACCACCGGGAGTTTTGTTTGTTGTGATAGAAATGAGGATATAGCGTGGGTCTTTGTGTGCAAAATTATAATCGAAAGGGATTTTAAGGCGTTGCCAATCTTTGGTGGAAGTTGCTGAATAATCTAAGGCTGCTTTCCCTACTACGTAATCTTCAATACCATCGTTATTGTTATTCGGGTCACGATAATCAGCATCTCCATGTATAATTGCTGAAATTCGAGCTTGGTTCGATACCGTTTTGGGAACGTATTTTACCCATACCGTTAAAGAATCGGGTTTTCCTGTAAATGGCATATTGTGTGCAAGAAGACTACGTTTTGTTGTGTTGTTATTAGTAACATTTGCAGCACTTATACTATTTGCTTGGATTTGTCCGGTAGTTAAATTTCCATTGGCTACTACTCCCAATACAGAATTTGACCAAATTACAGCACTTTGAGAACCTTGTGAATAAGGTCTTTTGTGAATAGAATTTGTAACTTTTTTTGCTGCTGCTGAAGTTTTCAAAGCACCATCGCACGTTCTAAACGAACTCCATTGCACAGGTTCTTGTTCGCTTCCTGATACTATCTCCCATTGTTCAAAATCGCCATTAATTACTTGCTGTTGCGCAAAGGTATTGTAGTTAAGTAACGCAGCAATAAAAATCATTGCGATTGTAATTAGTTTGTTTTTTTTCATATTTGTGTTTTTTTTAACAAGGGGGCATGCCCCCTTGTTGTAATTAGTATTTATTATTGTTTGTTAGTTTGTATTTTCGTCCTTTGTTATTTCCTTCTGTTTGCAGCAATCCGAGTTCTACGAATTTTGCAAAGTATTTTTTTACGCTTATGTCCGATTTATTGGTCAGTAATTGTGCGCGGTAATTGCTTATTTCGCCGTTTTTGTCAATATAATTTGCAATGTGTTCCAAAAATTCCAATTCTGCTTTTGAGAACATATCGGTATTTATATCGGTAAATATATCGGTAATTTTCTTATTTGGCAATTCTTCCAATGCTTGTAAAATAGCAGTAAGCATAAATTCAATAAATGCTTGCGAGTCGCCCGATTTTTGCGATACCGCTAAGGCATCGTAGTAGCCTTGTTGGTTTTCATACACTACGGTTTCTACCGGTAGCCACGCAAAAAGTTCATTCCATTGCGAGAGAATAAGCGTTTGCCACAGTCGCCCTATTCTGCCGTTGCCGTCCATAAAGGGGTGAATGTATTCAATTTCAAAATGCACAATAGAACTTTTGATGAGTGGATGTATATCTGTTTTTTTTGCCCATGTGAGTAGATTGGTAATTAATTGTGGCACAAATTGATAACTCGCTCCTGCGTGAATAAGTTTTGTTCCATCATACACACCCACACCCTGAGAACGGAATTGCCCTGCGTCTTTTACTAATTGCGAAGTCAAAAATTGGTGTGCTTTTAAAAAATCTTTTGGTTTGTAAGGGTTATATTCAAGCATATATTCGTATGCTTGATAGGCATTTTTCACTTCTTGAATTTCGTGGGGAAGTCCTAAAACACGCTTACCATCAATAATATCGGTAACTTGACTGAGAGAGAGAGGATTATTTTCGATAGCCAAAGAAGACTGAATAGACCGTAGGCGATTGATTTTCCGCAAACGCAAATTACGATTATATTCGCCGGAACCTCGAATTTCACCTACTTTTTCGGCTATTCGAGCAACCAAATCAATCGTTTTTGTACTTATTGTATATATCGGAATATTCATTTCTCTGTATCTCGTATCTTGTATCTTGTATCTCTGTGTCTCTGTGTCTAAGTGTTTTATTTTACACTGACATTTACACTGACATTGTTTTTTTGTATCGTAATTAGCATATTAGCACATTACTTTCATTTCTTCACAAATCTCGCACTTCTGCCATTCACCGTAAGCACATACACGCCGGCGGGCAAAGTTGCCACCGAAATAGTGCCGCCTGTTACACTGCCTTGCTGCGCCACCGCGCCGCTTGGGGTATGAATGCTGTATGCTGCGTTTTCGGTGCTTATTATGTTGAGTATATTGCTCGTTATGGTAGGATACACGGCTACTTTTTCTTGTTTTGCGGTAGAAATTCCGGAAGGGAGGGGGCAATTTTCGCACCATGCGCCGGTGAAGGTGGCGTTTGCCGCCGCGCTGAGGCTATTATCGGCATTTACAAAAAATGCACTTACCGAAACAGATAGATTTCCGCTCGCATCAACAGTTGCAGAGTTTATGAGAATAGACGTAGGAACAAAGTGTTCTCCATCGCCTACTGTATCCACATCGGGTCCGGCGGCATTGTGCGAAAGCGAGAGTGTGGTAACGCCGTTTTCGGTGGCGGCGGTAATTTCGCCCACCGTAATAGTGCCCAAATCTATAAAATTACTTCCCTGAGTGATTGAAAAATGATAGAAGGAGAGGGTAAAGGTAGTGGCATCGGCATCTTCGGCGGAAATGTTCATGCAGCGTTCGTCCAATTGCACGTTATCGGCTTCGGGCAGGAGTACTGCAAGGTTTAAACTACCGAAATAATTTCCGATAAAAGGAGCATCTTGCGCGTGGGCAGAAATAGCACTTGCACAGAGTGCAACAATGAGGGTGTAGATTTTGTGTTTCATGGCTTTATAGTTGTTAGTGGTTAGTTTTCAGTTGTTAGTTGTTAGTTGTTAGTTTTGAATACTGTGTATCTATCAGTGTTCAGTTTTCAATTTAGAAACGGTATCCGAAACTAAGGGTTCCGTAAATGGGAAACATTTTGAAGGCAATAGCCTCGAAGTCTTTGGGGAAAATAGAGTTCAAGCCCCATGTGAGGTCGGCACCTACGAGTAAGTGCGTAAATGCCTGCCATTCGCCGCCTACCCGTGCGCCCCAAAACCAATGGCGCACTTGGTCGGAAAAATCGTACAAACCGTTGCTTTCGCCTATTTCTACGTAGGTTCCCGTGGGGTCGCCTTCGCGCAAATAGCCATTGTATGCCAATCCTGAAAAATTGCGGCGGAAGGCGTAGGAACCGTACAAACCTCCGCGCACAGCCCAGCGGTCGGCAGGTTTCCACACGGCAAGCACCGGCAGCGTAAGGTAGGCGTTATCTACCTTGGTTTTTACATTGCCCCAAAAGTAGCCGGCAATTTGCTGGTCGTCTTGGTCTAAGGTTATTTGATAGCCTTTTACGCGGGCATCGGTTTCCATTCCCTTGCTTTCTAAGCGCAAACCAAAAGCAAGTCCGTATGTGTTGTCAAAAAGTTTCACTACCTCGCCTTCTATGGAAAGATTTAAACCGGGGTTAAAGGAATTAAGTCCGCGAATTTCTTCGGGCACAGGCAGCGGCGAAGTTCCGCCTACGGCTATACCTGCTTTTAAGCGATATTCCACTCCCACTGCCGCCGATTTAATAATTCCTACGGTGGTTTCGGCTATGCTTTTTGTGTTTTCATAGAATGATTTTGATTCTTGTGTAGGCACAGAATCTTTTGCAACTTGCGTTTGTGCAAACGTTGTTACACACACGGCACAAGACATAAGTAATGTAATTACTCGAAGATGTGTTTTGAATATGTTTGTATCTGTGTTGTACATTAGTCGTTGAGATGTTAGTTATTAGTGCTTAGATGTTAGTTATTAGTGGGTTAATTTTTGTAATTACCTTTGGTGAGGGTTTCGCCGTTCGTAATTCGTAATTCGTAATTGATTTACTCTTAATTAGCATATTGACACATTGTTCTACTCTTCCGCAGTTTTGGTAATCAGTCGTACTTCATCTACTATCAAGGTATTGCCCACGTAGCCTTCAAAGGTATCGCCTTTGTAACTCGAAGAAAATACTATGGTAATGTAATAGTTGCCGTTTATAAGTTTTTGATAATCAAATTCTCTGCGTGGAATAAAAGGTATGCTTGCAAAGGTAAATTCCGCTTCGCCCACTTCTTTTACGGTGGTTTCGGAGCGTACTATATCTTCTTTTTTCATTTGTGCCGCCGAAATTATGTTTGGAGCAGTGAGCACATTCAAGCCATCGAGCAGAACAATATTGCCGTTTGCATCAATTTCGGGTTCAAATAATACGGCATACATAGAGGGCCAGTCGAGCACTGTTTCGCCGGTAACTTTATCGGTATAACTGCCGCCCAAAAATTTGTACCAAAAGGTAACTTCCTGCGGTTCGCCCACGGTGTGCGGAATACCAAATCGCGTAGCCTTCATAGGGTCTTTCATTGCACTGCTCGCATCAAAAGTTCCCAAGAAAATATTTCCCGCGGCAATGGGCATGTTTGCAAGTGCGCCAAAGGCACCGGTAGAGCGAGTAACCAAACACACCGCTGTGCCGCTTTTGCTGTCGGTGGTGGCGTAGGTGGGGTATTTATCGGCTGCCGCGCTACCGCCCGTGAGGGCAAATCCTTGATTTCCCGAACCCCAAATATATTCTTTGGCTCCGGTAGGTGTGAGTTCGTAGAATACATCGAATTTATAGGAACTTGCGTGATTTTCGTTGTATTTTTCAAAGAGGTCGAAATTATAATTAAACTCGCTGCGCACAAATTGCGGGCGTACTACAATAGTATAGGTACGTTTCCACTTGCCGTCTTCGCCGGTTACGGTGTAGTGCTGTTCTTTTTCGTCCGAAAAATCGAGAGTAGTACCGCTCGCGGGCGAAATAGTGGCTCCGGCGGTGAGTACAAATTGCGGAGAAAGCATACCGGGCTGATAGATTCCTTTTACTTCTATCACTATTTCGCTGGTGTTCAGGCTGGGGTGAATAGTGGGCGAGCCTATTATCATGCCGGCTGGCATATCGGGTATGGTAATTTCGGTAATATCGGCTTCTTTATTGAGCGGTTCTTGCGTGCAGGTAGTGAAAAGGAAAACTGCCATGAGCAGAATACTCATACGCAATGCTCTCCGGTGTAAGTGTTTCAACATACTGAATGTTTTTAAGTGAGCAAAATGTGTTTTTTTCGGCAACAAACTTATATAATAAAATGATATGGGGCATGTTTTTTATGAAAAATTCTAAGGAACTTTTGAACAATGCCGAAAATACGATTTTTTACTTAGTGGAAAATTTTCAATTCTCCACTCTCCACTCTCAATTTTCCACTACTACTAAGGCTTGCAGGTTTTTTTAATGAATTGCGCACAAAAAAATTATGTTTTTTATTGGAAATCAAAATGATATACACTATATTTGTCCTGATTTTTTGTTTTACACCACCGAGAATCAATTACAAATTAAAAATTACGGGATTCTATATACGAGAACTAAGATAATCAGTATTTATAGATATGTATTGTTTTGTTTCTCAATTCTCAGTTTTTAACTTTCAACTAATTAAAACACCAATACACTATGGAAAAACATGTACACCAAAGTCGCTCGCACGCGCACACGCTTATGCAATGCCTGAGCGTTTTTTTCGTTCTGCTGCTTGGCATAGTTGCCACAGCGCAAGCACAAACAGGGCTGAAAGATATTTACGCCTCTCACTTTCGGGTGGGGAATATTATGAATAGCGGCGTGATTCAAAATGCCACAATCAAAACGCAAACAATTCGGGAGTATAACTCGATTTCCTGCGAAAATGAAATGAAACCCAATGCCACCCTCACCCAAAGTGGTTCTACGGACGATGATATTAAGGTAACTATTAACAGCGCGAAAAATATTATGCAATTTTGCTCCGACAACAAAATCCCCATGCGCGGACACGTGCTTGTGTGGCACGGGCAAAGTCCGCACTGGTTTTTTACCGCTGATTTGAAAACACCCTCTACGCCGGGTGATTCAAAAACAGTGAATTGGGCTACCAAAGCACAAATGGAAAAACGCTTGAAAAGTTATATCAACAATTTGTTCAAATTGATTAAAGAAACCTATCCGAATCTCAATGTATATGCTTACGATGTGGTAAACGAAGCAGTGAATGTGAAAAACGGCAAAGGCTGTCCGCGCGATGGCGGTTTCGATGTGAGCGGTGTAACCGGTGGTTTGGAACCTTCCAATAATGGAAATTCGCCATGGGTAAAAATTTACGGCGACAATAGTTTTATAGAAAGTGCCTTTAAATATGCCGATGAGGCTCGCAAAAAGTATTTTCCCAACATGAAATTGTTTTACAACGACTTTAACGAATGGGACACTCCCAAACGCGATTATATTATAGAAAGTATATTGAAACCGCTCAAAGCAAAAGGATATTTGGACGGTATGGGTATGCAGGGGCACGTGGACTGCGACCCCGGACAATGGGCGTGGAGCCGCACGGCAATTTTTACCGAAGCCATGAGTAAATATGCCGCGCTGGGTGTAGAAGTGCACATTACCGAATTGGACGTGGGTAAAAAAAACTTTTCCACCACTCAGCAAGCAACCAAATACAAAGAAATTTTCGATTATGCCATAAAAGTAAATGCAACGGAACGTCCCAAAGGCAATCCGGGTTTTACTGCCATAGTGGTGTGGGGGCAAAACGATGCCAACACATGGCGCGGCGATGATGAGGCTACCATGTTCGATAAAAGCAACAACAAAAAAGAAGCCTATACGCAGGTAGCGGCTCTTGTGCCGCAGTCGCAGTGGGGCGATGGAACGAATCCGAGTTTTGTGAATGTGATATATAAGAATACTCCTACCTACACCCTCACCACCGCCCTCAGTCCGTCAGCAGGGGGCAGTATTACGCAGAGTGTAAGCGGCACAAGTTTTGCGCAAGGAGCAACGGTAACACTCACGGCAGTGGCAAAAACCGGCTGGACATTTGACGGCTGGAGCGGCGATGCAAGCGGCACCGGCGCAAGCACTACGCTTACGATGAATGCGAACAAAAGCGTAACGGCAAAATTCAAACTCACGGGCACGGGCGATGAAAATTTGATAAAAGACGGCAATTTCCCCGGTTCTTCACTCACAAGTAATTGGAC